>JAIEQL010000010.1 GCA_019747735.1 Chthoniobacterales bacterium
TTGTGGCTAATTTCTTCCTGCGTTGGCTACGTTAGTAATTTTCTTAACTTAGCGCCATTCGGGACTAACCCCTTTTGGGTTTTTATATAAAAATTTTTCCTTGTTTTATTATTTTACTTATTTTGCGACGCTTTGTCTCCAAATTCTATGAATGATCCTCTAGCTATTGCCCCAACCAATAACGAACCTATTTCTCCTGAGCTGACTGAGTCAACATCAGGAAATTTGCTTCCAAAAATCTTAGAAGCACTTTTGTTTGCCTCTCAAAAAGGGATTTCCACAAAAGAATTACTAACCTTTTTCAAAACTGCTGCTCAAGCCGCTCCCAATGGTCCTGCAGAGGCATTTTGTAATGTACAAGAAACCGATCTACTCAGTGCACTCCATGAATTACGCAACGAGTTAGTCGCTACAGAGCGTTCTTATCAACTCCGCGAAACTAGTTCAGGATGGCAATTAGTGACTCGGTCTTTTTTTGCACCATGGCTTCGCCAGCTTTTTCCGGAGGCACGTCCTTCACGATTGAGTCCACCAGCCTTAGAAACATTAGCCATCATCGCCTACCGGCAGCCAATTACTCGGGCTGATATGGAGGCTGTTCGGGGGGTCGCTGTCGATGGTGTTGTCCAAACACTTCTAGAACGAGGACTCATCACTATTGCAGGACGCTCTGAGCTTCCAGGGAGACCGTTGCTTTATGCTACTAGTAACTTTTTTTTAGATCACTTTGGATTACGTAGTTTGGAAGAGCTTCCCAATGCTACTGAACTTCGTTATTTACCGCTTCCCAAAGCTGCTTCTCATGAGGTTTTGGCAATTGACCAAGAAGCTTTGTCTGTGGAGTAAAAAATATTTATTTTAATTATTGACTCAACTAGGCTTCATCCGTTAATCAAGGAGCTCCGCAGTACATTCTAAAATCTAAATCATATCAATTAACACATGAAAAAAACATTATCCTTATTGGCTATTGTGCTTGCAACCGCTGCAACCACTGCAACATCGTTTGCTGGTCAAGCCTCCAAAGCAGTTGTTACTAACGAAGACTGTCGCTTCCGCGCTAACGAATGGAAGATTGATGCTTCCGTTGTTGGTGCTGGTGGTGTCTATAATGGCAATAATGGTATGGGCCTTGGCGGCAACCTAGGTCTAGACTACTACTTCACCCGTTATCTTGGTATCGGTGTTGACAACTCCGTTGGCGGTTACAAACCAAACGGCTCTGGCTCTGGTGCTCAAGGAACAGACAGCCTTCAAGCTGACTTGCTCCTCCGTTACCCAATTTGCTCTTGGAATCTTGCTTTCTACGGCATGCTTGGTGGTGGTGCTAACTGGGGTGGTGGAACTCAAGGTGATGGCAACGTAGGAGCTGGTGCTGAGTATCGTTTTACTCGTAACATCGGTCTCTTTGCTGATTGCCGTTGGCTCTACGGTGGAAGCAGCCTCAGCATGGCACTTCCTCGTGTTGGTCTTTCCTTTGCATTCTAAAAAGATCTTAACGTCCTTTACAAAAGCGGCGCTGGTTCATTCCGGCGCCGCTTTTTTTTTTGCGAAAAAGGACTGCTAACATCAGTTCATCTCCTAAAGAAAAAACAGAACAATTATTAACAGGGATGGAAGGGATAAAATGCTTCGCATTAGTTGAAGTGAAAAGTTGAAGCAGAATATTGCCTAACAAATGGCTTTTCAGTCATTTGTTTTTTTTCTTCATCCCTTCCATCGCTTCCATCCCTGTTAATTTCTTTTCTACTCACCCCCCCACTCAAGCTCCCAACCCTACTGCTTCCCGAATCCTCTTCACAAAAGGCTCTGCAACGGCGGTTGCTTTTTGGGCACCCTCTTTCAAAACAGCATCGATATACCCCGGATCTTGTAGAATTACTGCACGTCGTGCGCGCAGTGGCCCAAAGTAGTCCCAGATTGCCTCAAAGAGTTGCTTTTTAAAGGTTCCATAACCGACACCACCCGCTTGGAAGGCATTCTTCATGGCCTCATAATCGCTAGCAGAAGCAACGTGAGAGTAGAGTTCTAAAACAACCGAACCTTCCGTTTTTTTTGGCTGATCTAGGGGTGTAGAGTCTGTTTTAATGGACATCACCTTCTTGCGTAAGGCTGCCTCCTCAAGAAAAAGCTCTATGGTGTTTCCATAACTCTTACTCATCTTAGCGCCATCAATGCCTGGAATGGTTGCGGTCTCTTCACGAATGCTTGGTTCCGGTAATTTAAAAATAGGACCATAGGTTTGATTCATTTTAAGAGCAAGGTCACGAGCCATTTCCACATGCTGTTTTTGATCACGTCCCACCGGAACAAGATCACTCTCATAAGCCAAGATGTCAGCTGCCATGAGGATAGGATAAGTAAAAAGTCCCACTGAAGGAGAGAGACCTTTGGCAACTTTATCTTTATAAGCATGAGCTCGCTCGAGAAGTCCCATCGGGGCTACCGTGGAGAGAATCCACATCAACTCGGTCACACAAGGAACATCGCTTTGACGAAAAAAAGCCGCTTTTTCTGGATCCAACCCTGCTGCCAAAAAATCGATCGCTACTTCACGCACGTTTTTTTTCAAGGCCGTAGCATCATGGAGTGTCGTCAAGGCATGAAGGTCGGCAATAAAATAAAACGCCTCTCCTTTTTCTTGGAGCTCAATAGCAGGACGCATGAATCCAAAATAGTTGCCCAGATGAAGAAGACCAGAACCAGAAGGCTGAATACCTGAAAGAATGCGCATAAGAGCTTATGATCATAACTTAAAAAAGAGAATAGGCCAATACTGGTTTACAAATAGCTAAAAAAACTTAGACGGCTTTTTGGTTTTTTGTTATGGTCATCAACGCTTATTTAGTTAGTTTTTTTAAAAAAAACAGACTTTAAACCTTAAAAAACAACCTTCACTTCAAAAAATTATGGGAGCTTCTATATCTGCAACAACTCGTCCTACAGTTGGTAGTGACTTCAATTCTAATTCTGTTAAAGTCACCCATTCAGGTCAAGAAGCAGTGAGTTTCGAGCTTAATGGCCATAATGTAACACTGGATAAAGAATCTGTGCAGTTCTTCATAAACTTCAAAGCAGTACTACAAGGAAAAAGAGCATTACAGGAACAATTTATTAAGGCTGCTCCCACGGAAGCAAAGCTGCAACAACAACTCGCTCAATTGAAGAATATTGACCGGGGTAAACTATCTGCTCAACAGCTACAACAGCTTGATAAGGATATTGCATCGGTTGAAAAAGCCTTAGAGGACATTGGAGTTGATATAACACTCAATCAAATTAGCCAAAAGCCACAAGACCGAGAAAATATCACTAAGCAGTTTGATCGCAATGCAGCGAAGGCGGCAGCCCTTTCCGCTACTCTTGCACGAGTAATTACTCAGCTGGTTAATACTGGTTTGATTCAACCACAAACATCGACCGATGGTTTCAATTCCACAACGTCATCAACTCCTTCTCAACAGAAGCCACAGGCCACCAGAGGTGATAATAAAGAAGCTCAAAAAATAGCACAAAAAAGAAATGACGCTTCTGCTAATACAATCGACTCATTAAAGGCAGACAACAAAGATGCAAAGATGCATAAAGACAATGTAGACTTGCAAAACCTGTATGCCAAGAATCGTAGCGAAGAAACGAAAGGGGCATAAAACCCTGTAGCAACAGGTTAATACCGCAACGGCTCCGGCAGTTGGAAAACGTTTTTAATCCAGCGTGTCTCTAGTGGCTCGCTGGCGATGACTTCGATCACATCGAAGCGAAAAGTCAGCTCGGGATTCTTAAGCAAACGAAGCCAGGATAAAGCTCCACGCTGAATTAACTTTCTCTTTTTTTTGTCTACGGCATCGAGAGGACGAGAATAGTGTTCTGAGCGACGTGTTTTGACTTCCACAAAAATCAAGGTCTCTTGATCGCGACAGACCAGATCGACTTCGCCTCCTTGCACAGCGCGGTAATTGCGATAAAGGATCTTGCAACCGGAGCGACGAAGATAATTGGCAGCCACACGCTCTCCCCAAAGACCCAGGACTAATGGCCCTTTAGAAGGAGAAGGCGGCTTGGTCGACAGGGGCAAAACCGCGGCGATGATGCAGGCAAGGTCCATAATGAAGGAGTTGAGCAAGATGTGCTGCCGTTCCGTAACCACGATGGAGGGCAAATCCATAGTGTGGAAATTCTAAATCAAGTTGGTCCATGATGCGATCACGTGTGACTTTTGCAATCACACTGGCAGCAGCAATGCTAAGTGACAGCGAATCTCCTTTGACAAGGGCTGTTTGAGGAAGCGGAAAACCCTTCACAGGCAACCCATCGATGAGTACATGGGCTGGCCTTACCGTAAGCTCCAGAAAAGCACGTTCCATAGCAAGGTGCGTAGCACGAAGAATATTGAGTGTCCCAATTTCTTCCACACTCGCCTCTCCTACTGCCCAGAAAATCGCAGGGTGTGTGGTTAAAATTTGAAACAGCTCCTCACGGAGGCGTGGTCGGATCTTTTTAGAATCATCGAGCTGTTTTAACAAGTCGCCCAGCCCCGATATTTGATCTTTTGGAAAGATAACAGCAGCGGCAATCACAGGTCCCGCCAAGGGTCCACGCCCCGCTTCGTCAATCCCTGCAATCGGACTAATCCCTTGATCCCATAAGATTTTTTCTGAATCGAAAGTAGGACGACTCTTTTTCTTGAGAACAGCTTTCGTTGTCACGAAGGTGCTCACAGTAATTTAAAAAAGTTATTTTTTCTCAGCAGCTTTCTCTTTAACTGTCGTTGCTGATTTACCTTTACGACTACGGAGGTAATTGAGTTTAGCACGTCGGACGGAGCCTCGTTTTTCTACTTCAATTTTGGCAACACGAGAGGAATGAAGAGGAAATACCCGCTCCACGCCTTCTCCATAAGAAACACGACGCACGGTAAAGTTAGCATTAATACCTGTTCCTTTGCGACCAATGACAATCCCAGCGTAAATTTGGACACGTTCCTTTTCACCTTCAATAACGCGGGTATGAACACGGATGCTATCCCCTACTTTAAAAGGAGTGAGCTCGGATTTCATCTGCTCTGCTTCAATAGTCTCAATAATAGTCATAGTCAGGAAAAATTAGTCCGCAACGATGCACGAATCTCTTGCCAATAGCAAGAAGGAAATCGGGGAGTTTGACGCCCTTATTTTAATCTCCAAAAACAATCGATCGTCCATTGTGTACTAAAATACGATCATCGGCGTGAAGACGGATCCCCCGTGCGAGGGCCAATTTTTCACAGTCACGACCGAGACGCTGCAAATCTTCAGGAGAATGAAAATGTTGCACACGCATCACCTCTTGATCGATGATGGGGCCTTGATCTAGTTCTTCAGTAGCATAATGACAGGTTGCTCCAATGAGCTTAACGCCTCGGTTGTACGCCTGTCGGTAAGGATCAGCTCCTATAAAAGCGGGTAAAAGTGAATGGTGAATATTGATGATGCGGCACTCATATTCATTACATAACCATGCTGGCAATACCTGCATATAGCGGCACATCACCATTAGCTCCGGATGGATTGCTCTCAACAGTGCGGCCATTTTTTGAAAGGCCTTTTCTTTTCGTGGTGCTTCTTTAGAGATCGGAAAAAAGTGAAAAGGGATCCTCTCACGCTCCACTTCTGCGCGCAACACTTCATGATTGGAAATGACTGCAGCAATCTCAATGTTAATCTCCTTGGAGCGCCAGCGCCAGAGTACCTCCGCAAGGCAATGGTTCGTTTTACTGACTAGCAAAACTGTTTTTAATGGCACAGATTGTTCTCTCAATGTCCAGCGAGCTCCTATTTTTCTAGCAAGAAGAGCAATCGATTTTTTGAGTTTTTCTATTTCTAAAGAGGCAGGAAATTCAAAAGCTAAACGTGTAAAAAAAGCTTTGTTGAGAGGGTCTGTGTATTGTTGTACATCCAGAAAATTTCCTTGCTGCTGAGCCAAAAGCGTCGTGATCGCAGCAAGTAACCCAAGACGATCGGGAGCATAGAGTTTTAATAAAAAGCGCCGCGGTGTACTCATGAACAAATGCTATAGAAAACAGGGGAAGCCTCTATCTTGTCTTGCGAGCAATTTCAAAATCACAGACGCATTGTTCACGACTCTATCGGGCTAGGAGAGAGATCTTTGATGCTCTCTTAGTTATTAGAACCTCATTGGTTGCGGGGGTAGGATTTGAACCTACGACCTTCAGGTTATGAGCCTGACGAGCTACCGGGCTGCTCCACCCCGCGCCATGGGGGTAAGAAGCTAGCTTGAGAAAATGATAACTGCAAGAGAAAAACAAAGTTAATTTTCTCTCAAGCTTGGTGTAATGCGAGCGCCAACCGGATTGTTTTTCAATACCGTCGTGGTCGTACTCGGCTTAATAGCAGCAGCTCCAAGGGAAGGAGAAGGCGCACGGCGAGCATTGTTAGGGTCCATTGTTTTGAGATCCTTTCCGGAGCGTAGCAACCAAAAAGTATTGTTGTTGCCATAGAGTCTCCAAGGACCATCGGGAACCGCAGAGGCATCGACAAATTTCCAATCACAAAATTCATTTTTTTGCATTCCAAGGTAATCACGCACAGCGGGAGAGACATCAAGTCCTGCGCCATGGTTCAAGTTAGGACGAGGACGCTCGTTTCCAAAAACATAACCTGCGTGGTCTGTACGAAAGGGGCCACAGTCTTCCCATTGAGCAAAACAAGTGCGCCCTGCATGATGAATAGCAATCCAACGCCCTTTTAAAATAGACTGTCCAGATTTTATAAAGGCGTCTTTAAACCAAGGAATGACTGACTTTACCTCGGGCTTGGTATGACCATGAGAGATGTCGTTATAAGGAAGGGCGCAGTAAAAAGGATTTTGTTTGGGAATAAAACCCTTAGGAATAAAATTGCGCCGGGCTAAAGGATTGGGGTTGTCATATCCTCCAAAATGGGAAAACCAGTGAGCATCAAACGCACTGATATTGTTAGGAACAGGGTTGTGCGCTGTAGGCCTTTCTCCAATCCAAAAAACGGTAGTAAAGATATTGTATTTCCAAGGATAACGATTAAATCCCTGCCCCGTTATCAGCGATGGATGAGTCTCTACTCGCGGATAGCGTGTCGACTCAATAGCTTGCTGACGTAATTTGAGCGCCATGGCTTCAAACTCTTTTTCATTATAGGTGTCTGATCCTTTGAGTTTTTCTTTAATCTCAGAGAGCGAAGGCAGGGCACAGGTCACTTCTGTTAGCGTTAGTAACAGCAACAAAAATAAAAAACGAAAAGGCAAAAAGCGGACCATGCGAAAAAGAGAAACGATGCGAGTAAAAAGGAATAGATGCATCTTCACAATGTAATTTTTGCCCTAGGCAGGAAGCTTTTTCCTTTAGCCTTCAGCTTTTCATCTTTAGATTGATCAAATGAACCTCTCCAACGCGCTTACTCTCTTGCGGCTGGTATTAACCATTGTTTTTGTGATGGCACTTTCTATTTTTTTCCCTTGGTCTCACCTCATTGCCTTGGGAACTTTTGCGTTAGCTGCTGTTACTGATTGGCTTGATGGATATGTAGCACGGCGCTATGCCATGTGCACTAATTTTGGCCGCTTGATGGATCCTCTTGCAGATAAAATTTTAGTCGCTTCTGCACTGATTGCACTTATTCCTTTTCATGCTTTTCCCCCATGGGTAGTGATTCTCATTATTGGGCGTGAATTTCTGGTTACAGGATTCCGCTTGCTCGCCATGGATCAAGGTATTCTTTTGGAAGCGGACCCATTAGGGAAACAGAAAACAGTATGGCAACTCATTGCTATTTTATTTTATCTTTTTCTTTTAGCCGCCCATGAGTTCTTAAAGACCCCCTGGATAACATGGGCTTGGCAAACGATCGGACCCTGCTTGATCGCAGTGGCGCTTGTGATGACTCTTTTTTCTGGAGGAGTTTATTTATGGAAGTATCGGTCGGTGTTACGGTAGGGAGTACTTATCAATGGTCGCTTCAGCATTAATGAACTCTTTTAGAAAAAATACTCATCAATAAAATAACATGACCCCTCCCCGTATTCCTTGCCTTCCTCCCAATGGAGAAAAACGAGTCTTGCTCCACTCTTGTTGTGCCCCTTGTTCAGGGGAAGTTATTGAAGCGATGGTGACCTCAGGATTAGAAATAGAAATTTTCTTTTACAATCCCAATATCCATCCCAAAAAAGAATACGAATTACGCAAGGAGGAGAATATTCGATTTGCTGAAAAGTTGAACATTCCTTTTACCGATGCTGATTATGATACCGATCAATGGTTTCTTCGCACCAAAGGAATGGAGCACGAACCTGAGCGTGGCATTCGCTGCACAGCTTGTTTTGATATGCGTTTTGAAAGAACAGCTCTCTACGCGCATGAGCATGGTTTTCCAATCATGACAAGTTGCCTTGGTATCTCACGATGGAAAGACATGGAGCAAATCAATGCTGCCGGCATGCGCGCTGCTGCTCGCTATGAGGGACTAGACTACTGGACTTTTAATTGGCGCAAAGGTGGTGGCTCAGCACGCATGTTAGAGATTTCAAAACGGGAACAATTTTATCAACAAGAGTATTGTGGTTGTATTTATTCATTACGCGATACCAATGCTTGGAGAGTTAAAAATAGTCGTGAAAAAATTAAGCTTGGTCAGAAATATTATTAATACTCATCACGAATGAAACTTAGGAATTTTTACTTGCTCTTATTGCCTCTAACTGCGTTGTCAGAGCTGGCGTTATGTTCACATAGCACTGCACTCTTCCGCCTTACTAGAGACAATAATTTCAGCGTAAAAAAAACCTAATTTTCATTCGTGATGAGTATAGCGCTACTTCTTCGTCCGAATAAAAATGTTCTCCGTTTTTTTATCGGATCTTTTTTTGTTCTCATAGCGCTCTCTTGTAGTTCCTATGCTGATTCGGAAGCAACAGGTGCTTTGCCCAAGATGAGGGCTTCTATGGACCAGCTTGCATCGGCTTCACCAAGCCCTCCAGTGGCTCTCGACAAAAAGCAGGCCTCTTCTTTTACCGTACCGTTATTGAGACGTTCTAACGTTTTTCTTATTACTGATGATCAAGCCATCAGCAAAAACTATGCCGTCCATCGAGATGTTGTTAGCACCATGCTTTCGAGATTAGTTTGTGCCATTACGAATAAAAAAACCACCTCAGCAGCCTGGCAGTCACTAGTAAAAACAGGAGCTCACGGCGATGTCATTGGGATTAAAGTGACTACTGAGCCAGGCCCTTTAAGTGGCACGCATCGAGAATTAATCAAAGCCTTAATCCAGGAGCTACTAGCAGCAGGCGTAGTTCGAGAAAAAATTATTGTTTGGGATCGTCGTCACCAAGACCTCTTGTCGGCTGGATACGGCTTAGAATCAGGATTGCAGCTTCAATGGATTGAAGAAGGAAGTGGCTACGACCCCAAACAATTTTTCTCCTCTCCACTCATGGGGCAACTCGTTTATGGAGATTATGGTTTTAACCCGAGTTCCATAGTTAGGAATGGCGATATTTCGCAATATACTCAGCCTCAAAATGATTTTCCAAACCACTCATATATGAGACATACACCACGTGATTTTAAAAATAATTTTGAGACCAAGTCCTTAAAAAATCTCATCCATCCTAACTGTGAAACTCGGGTTCAAAAAACACCTCATTCGTTGGAAGAATGGCTGGGGCACACCCAAAATCAATTGAGCAACGAGAGTCATTACGCTTGGCTTCTCACGCAGCGCCTGGACAAGGTGATCAATGTTCCTTCGTTATGTGATAGCTGCTACTGCGGTATTAATGGGGCTTTGGCAAGCATGACCCTTGGTGTTGTTGATAATTGGCGACGTTTTATTAAGGCGCCCTACTACGGGGCCCCCTATATTCCCACGCTCTATGCAACAGAGCAGATTAAAAACAAAGTGGTCCTGACGATCATGGACGCATTGGCTTTGCAATATGTGGGCGGTCCTTCTGCCTCTCCTGCCCATGCTGTTCCTTATGGGACTCTTCTAGCATCGTATGATCCGGTAGCAATCGATGCCATAGGCCTCAACCTTATTAATGAGGAACGTCACACCCATCAGCTTCCTGAAGTTGGTGCTCTTACAAGCCACATTACAAGCGCAGAAGCGCTTGGATTGGGGCACGCCACAAAAAAAGAGATAGAAATTATTTCTCTCTCAAAAAAAGGGGTCAGTCCCGGGATCCCGGGATCCCGGGACTGACCCCTTTTTTGGTGAATTTCTTCCTGCCTTGGCTACGTTAGTAATTATCTTCACTTCGCACCATTCAGGACTGACTCTTTTTTAGGAATAAGCTCCGTAAAAAGAGCACAATGATCGCTTGCCTCCTGCCAGAAAGAGGGCCGGGCAATACCTGAGTGAGCCTGCGTGATGGCTGCTGCTGCGGCCTGATTAAACAAAATATAGTCAATGCGCGAGTAAACATCGGCTTCTTTCCAATATTCAGTCCAATACTCACCATGATCGTCACTTAACCTCAGGGCTTGAAAAGAATCAGGTAAATTAGGAGTGCCTAAAATTGTGAGAAGAGCCTTAGAATTTTTGGTATCATTAAAATCTCCCATGACTAAAAGAGGCATCTTAGGATTAGCCGTTAAGATCGTGTGGAGATAATCATGAAGGAAGGTAGCTTCTGCCTCACGGAGTGCTGATTGACTGTATGATGGAACCGAAACTTTCGCTTTTAAATGAACGCAAATAAGGCGCAGTTGATAATCAGGCCGCAAGGCCAAGGTCACATCCAGAATGCCGCGCGGACTGTAAAGCGTCGCCCCATTCACCTTCAGCGGAATGAGTCCCTGTGAATGGCGCTCCGTAATGGGAAAGCAACTTAAGAGAGCCAAGTGACGCTGGGAATCAGAACCTTGGACATACTCTGAATAGGAATAATCAAGCCCGACGCCGTGAAGTTGCTGCTGGAGGTCAGTAAGATCACAAGGCTTTCCGATTTCTGAAAGACCAAGAATCTTGGGATGAATGGCAGCTAGAACATTGGCCAGCGCTTTCTTTTCACTCAGAGGTTTGCCTGCCCTAGTCTTATAAATACCATCGATCCATCGGGACATGCTCAGGTAGCTATTAACATTGTAAGAAGCAATCACCACCGGCTCTGGCGGCTTTTCTACTATCGGTGTGGTCTGAGCCTGTAACGCACTAAGAAATAAAACACTGAGCAGGACCCAGCATCTCATTTACGAAGAAGGATGCTGACTTGAACCTTGCGAAGAAGCCGTCCCTTCTTGAGAGGGTACTACAGGAGGAATGGCTGGTGGTGGCGTCACCGGCGTAGAAGCTGCTTCCTCAAACTCCTGTTTTGCTTTTTTAAACTCATTAACACTCTGCCCAAGACTACGAGCGATTTCAGGAAGACGCTTAGCTCCAAAAAGAACCAGTACGATGATCAGTAAAATAAAGAGATCAGGTCCGCTTGGCATGCCAAAGGCTAAAAAGAGAGCGGGTAAAAATAAGGAAGAAGAGATCATCCGGTGATAGATAGCACTTGCTAAAGGAAGATGCAAGATTACTCGAAATTTTTGTCAAAGATACTCGTTAGGAATCTGACTGTAATAGATGACAAATGCTAGAAGCAACCGATGACCACTCTACTGCAAGAAAAACAAAATCTCTTTCTAAAAAAGAAAACAAAGTGATTCAGCGTTCTTATCTCGAATTGGAAGAGTTGGACGAGAATGATCCTCTTGTCGAAGAGCCGCCAGCATGGCATTAGGGTGTTTTGAAAGAACGAGAGGAGGAGTTGAAAAATTGTAAAGTGTTAGGAAAAAATTTATTGGGGCCAAGTATATTGCAAAAGATTGCCATGATCCATTCACTTTTTTAGGATTATGCGATTGTAGACTCAGTGGTCTATGTGAGTGCCATCTTGGATGCTCGTCGTTCGCCAGCAATAATTCGTAAACGAGAAAAGAAAGAGCAAGAGTTTTTTTATGGTTCGAGCTCTCCTGGCCTTGATTAAGAAAACTCATCATATGAAGTGGCTTTGTAAAAAGTGATCGTATAATATAATCCCCCCTATGGCTCCTTTTACTGATCAACTAGAGCAACTCATTTCCGGCTGCGTTCAAGTGCATAGCAAAGCGGAGTTACAAAAAAAACTTTCTCTTGGAAAGCCCCTGAGAGTGAAACTAGGAGTCGATCCGACCTCTTCTGATATCCATTTAGGCCATACGGTGGTGTTAGAAAAGTTGCGGCAGTTTCAAGAGCTAGGTCATCACGCTCTCCTCATTATTGGCGATTACACGGCGATGATTGGGGATCCCAGCGGGCGTTCAGCGACACGCCCCCACCTCTCGCTGGAGCAAGTGTTGGAGCATGCTAAGAGTTATCAAGAACAGGCTTTCAAAGTTCTTCTGCGCGAAAAAACAGAGGTTCGTTTTAATAGTGAGTGGCTCGCTCCCATGCGCTTTGCCGATGTCATCAAGCTCAACGCCCAAGTTACCTTGCAGCAGCTTTTGCAACGAGAAGATTTTCGCAATCGCCTCGACCAAGGCCATCCCATTCATCTTCATGAAATTCAATATCCAGTCATGCAAGGATGGGACTCGGTGATGGTTCAAGCGGATGTGGAGCTCGGAGGTACTGATCAGCTTTTTAATCTGCTTGTCGGACGCGACCTGCAACAGGAAGAAAAACAAGCGCCACAGATTGTGATGACCATGCCGCTCTTGGTAGGACTAGATGGCGTGCAGAAAATGAGCAAAAGCCTCGGCAATTTTGTAGGCGTCTCCGAGCCCCCTGAGACAATGTTTGGGAAGCTGATGAGCATTTCCGATGAGCTTATGGAAAATTACTATCAGCTTTTGTTATCAGAAAAAGGCGATCTATCACTGCACCCAATGGAGGCTAAAAAATTATTGTCCCAGCGGATCGTAGCCCGCTATCACACTGCCCAAGCGGCTCAAGAAGCACGCAGTGAGTTTGAACTCCGTTTTTCCAAACGCGATTTGAGTGCGGTGAACCTTCCTCATTATGTGCTGGAAGAGCCTCAAGATCTTGTTTCTCTGGGAGTGACACTTTTTCAAACGTGCTTTGGCATCACCAAATCCCGCGGAGAAATGCGGCGCCTCATCGAGGGAGGGAGTGTCACATGGGCTGGAGAAAAAGTGACTGATGTCAAAAAAATCTTCTCACCTCACTGCGAAGGAATTTTAAAACTCGACCGTCAACGGGCGGTGGGGTTGGGAAGCTAGGGCGTTTTTAGTCGTTATTTTCAGAAGGAGTGTTGGTAGGAGAAAATGGTAGAGAAGGAACATCTCTAAAGTATTCATCCATATCAACCACTTCAACCTCTTCAGTATTTATTTTAAAATCAGCCTCTTTTTGGTCAAAATAGTTCACTTGTTTTAGCGAAGAAAAAGTCAGCTTTTTCTTAGATTTGCTCTCAGTATAAGCAACAGGTTTCACTTGTGGAGAAAGAGCATTATCATTCTGTTTCAGCAAATCTTCTTTGGTTACTTCCCAGTCATCTTTTATTTCTTGAAGACTCCACTGACGGCTCTCATATGGTTTTGCATCCTTTAGTGCATCTTGAGTTATTACATCTTTTGCTAATAACCAATTGTATCTTCTTTTTGCCCAGTCTCTATAGCTGCCAATTTTGCTAACTTGCGTACAAGTTAATTGTAACAAATTTTCTAATTTAGCTCTTCTATCGTTTTCGGAAGTATTATCAAGTTCTTCTTTAATATTTTTAATCTCTTCAAGTTTGCTTTTAAACAAGCCGTGAGCTTCGTGTAGAACATCCCTAGCTGCTAACAGAACTTTATAGTGTCTGTCACTTTCTTCTTTCGTTGTTTTATGTTCGAACAAGGAACCCACAGATTTATTCTCTTCCCTACCGTACTGAGGCTCTACTTCTCTTACTTGATGCTCATGAAAAGAACCAACTCGATTTCTCCCTTCGCTTTCGTGAGAAGAGTCGTCTTTCACGTCGGAACAGCAAGCCAGAGGATTAAACCAACTAGTATTGCTAGTATTCTTATTGGGAGAAACATCATTAGTGTGACGTAAAAGATTCATTGATTTGGAAAGATGGCCTTGTAAAGCGAATGAGCCTGATAGGCAGAGGCTCTTTTTTGATCATCAGCCTCTCTATATGCTTTTTCTAATGAGAGGACTTTTTCACTATCTTCACTATAGTCGATAGATTGACGCAACTTTTTTAACTGTTGATCCAAGGCCATTGCCTTCTCTTCTGCTTTGGCCGCCTGAGCACAGCTATCGACAACTTGCTTAATATTGGCTGCGTTAATAAGAAGCGGCTTAGACCAGCTAGGAGCCCGTTCTTTTGGAGAGTTAGCGGGATCGTAAAGATCCGACTTAGAGCCGCCGCTGGAAAGAGAAACACTAAAATTAACTGCTTCGTGGTAGCGTTGCTGAGCAAGATCACCCCACGGAGAAAGCAGGCTCAAGTTAAAGTCGGTATTTTTCTGGGCCCATGCCAAACCCAAGGTAGCTTTTTCTAGATCTTCTTTCACTGCAGCTACTTTTTCAGAGGCCCATAATTCCTGCACGCTTGGATAAGCACCTTCCTTTGCGAGCTTATTCGTTTTCATAATTTCCAAGGTTTTTTGTAACTCTTTTGGTGTGATAGCCACCTTTCCCACAAAATTTCTTGGCGCCGTAATAGGTACTGGAGCACCTTCAACATCGCGAAAAATAGTGTTCCCCTCTTCCTTGTTTGATAACTCACCAGGGCTCGAAGGTACTGTGGTACTGGGCGAAGTGCTTGGATCGAACTCAATGGTTTGATTACTTCCCTTGAGTGCACTTTTAATGGTGTTTGGGCTTGTGGGATCTTTGATGTTAGAAGCAGGGTTCTTAAATTCTGAGTGGAACTGAAGAGAGCCTTCTAAGGGGGCCCTACCTATAACAACTTCCATTTTGCCTCCATCTGGAAGGTGAGTAATTCTATTATTGGAAGGAGGGTCCTGATTACTCTTAGAAGGAGTAATGCCTAACATTTTTCCAATACGGCGAGCTGCAAAAAACATATTTATTTTTCTCCGAGATTTTTTCCTGGCATAAGATAACCGCAAACGTAGTCCCTAACAGCCTCTTCGAGTAGGGTAATCTCTTTTACATATCCTGTGGCTCTCAAACGCGTGATATCAGCACAGGTGTAATATTGATACTGCTCGCGAATTTCTGAGGGCATCTCAATAAATTCAATTACCGGCTCTCGCTCCAGCGCCACAAAGAGAGCCTTGGCCAGGTCAAGCCATGTACTTGCCACACCAGCCCCAATATTAAAAAGGCCTGAGGCACTCTTTGTCTCCGCCAGGTGCAAGGTCATGGCTACAGCATCTTTGACATAAATAAAATCGCGCTTCTGCTCCCCATCTCTGTATTCAGGACGGTAGCTTTTAAAGAGGCGCATCTTTCCTGTCTCTTGAATCTGCTCATAAGCCTTGCAAACGAGGCTGCGCATCTCTTTTTTGTGACTCTCATTGGGACCAAAGACATTAAAATATTTGAGACCGACAATACGATCCAACCAACCTTGGTCACGAGCATAGAGATCAAAAAGCTGCTTTGACTCTCCATACAAATTCAAAGGGCGCAATTGATCGAGCCCCTCAATTCCATCTTGCATGCCGCGCGAACCATCTCCATACGTTGCTGCAGAGCTGGCATAAACAAAACGCACACCTCTCTGCAAGGCCCATGCAGCAAGGGTTCGAGTGTACTCAAAATTATTACTCATGAGAAAATCACGATTGGTTTCCGTCGTTGAAGAACAAGCTCCTAGATGGAAAATTGTTTTGAGCGCACTCAATCTCACATCATTCTGGGAAAGCGCCAGCAGAAGCTCTCGGGCACTCATTCGCTCCTGATAATGCAAAGGAGCTAAATGCCGCTCTTTCTCTGGGTCAAACTCGAGATCGGTAATAAGGATATTTTTCTCTCCCCTCGCATTGAGTGCATGCAAAAGAGCGCTTCCAATAAAGCCTGCTCCTCCGGTAATTAATATCGATGCATTCATAACATCATTTTACAGACATGGAAAAGACAGAGAATTAACACGGATAGAAGCGATGAAAGGGATGGCAGAAGTTGGTAGGTTTTACAATTCATCGTATGGCTTAAGTAAAAACTTTTTTTGTATTTTTATTTTCTGTCATCCTTTTCATCGCTTCTATTCCTGTTAATAAAATTCTTTAATCTTCTTCTATCCTTGTTAATTTTCTTCACCTATCACGAAGCGATTTTCCACTCCACTGGGACCACCAGAGGACAATAGGGGAAGCCACAAAGACAGAAGAGTAGGTGCCCACTAAAATTCCAAGAAGAATGGCGAAGGCAAAGTCTTTCAACACTGCCCCTCCGAAAAAGAAAAGCGCCGAGACAGAAAGCAGAGTCAATCCTCCTGTCAGGATGGTTCTTCCCAACGTTTCATTAATACTCCGATCCATTAGCTCCTCCACCGTGCCCCCAGAGGAGCGATGTAATCCTTCACGAATACGATCATAAACGACGATCGTATCATTGATGGAATAACCAGCAATGGTGAGAATAGCTCCCACCATGACTAACGAGAGCTCTCCTCCCAGCAACGAAAAAAGACCAATGGTAATAATGACGTCATGCAACAGAGCTACTAAGGCTCCAATAGCAAAAGAAAGACCAAAGCGACAAGAAACATAAAGCAAAATACCAATCATCCCAAAACCCAAAGCCATTAGAGCTTTTTTCGCAAAGGTACGTCCAATTTGGGCTCCCACTTTATCTTGCTGCACCACTGTGATGGTGTTGTTAGGAAACTGTGAATGCAAGACTTGGAGAATTTTACCAGAAGTCTCTTCAGCGCTACGAATCGAGAGGACTTGAGTCGTGCCAGCTTGCTCTCGTTGAATGGTCAGTTCGCTTAACCCCAAGGGAGCGACTCCCTGTCTTACTTCGGCAACGGTGAGTGCAGGCTGTGTATCGAGGACTAAAAGATCTCCTCCACGAAAATCGATTCCAAAATTAGCAGCTCCTCGTTTTGCAAAAATAGCAAAGGAGCCCACGATAAAAGAAAGGGAAATGATGATGGCCAAGATGCGGTGCCCTAAAAAATTAAATTGAGTCTTTGGCGCGAGATGGGCCATGGTAAGCCGCTTTAAGCCTCCTTTGGCAATCATCCATCGAAACATCGTCCGAGTGAAAAGAATCGCAGAAAACATCGAAGCAATCACCCCAAGTACTAACGTAATAGAAAAACCGCGTACTGGTCCTGTAGCTTGCCAGAAGAGAATCCCTGCTGTGATCAGCGTTGTGACATTGGCATCAAAAATAGCACTAAAGGCTTTTTGATAAGCGCCCTGTATGGCTGATGCCAAGGACTTCCCAGCGGCTAATTCTTCTCGAAGTCGCTCATAAAGCAGCACGTTAGAATCGACCGCTAACCCAATGGTGAGAATGATTCCAGCAATACCGGGAAGCGTGAGCACAAAATGAAAAAGAGTCATCATGCCAAAAAGCAAAATGATATTGACGACCAATCCAAAGAGAGCAATGAACCCAGCCAGGCGGTAGTAAAAAAGAACGAAGAGCATGACTAGAGCAAGACCCGCTAAGCCAGAAAGAACACCAGCTCGAATGGAGTCAGCCCCTAAGGTGGGAGAAACGCTGCGCGTCTCTTCAATCTCCACGGGAGTGCGAAGTGGATTCTCTAAAACACTCGCTAAATCACGGGCCTCTTTTTCACTAAAATGCCCCGTGATCTGAGCTTGTCCACCAGCAATAGCAGAGCGGACTTCGGGAGCACTCTGGATCTTTCCATCCAACAAAATGGCAAGACGCCCGCGATGAGGAGCTAGCGCCTCTGTTACCTCATAAAATGTTTTGGCACCAACGCCATCAAGGGAAAGCGAAACACCATATCCCCCTTGATCGAAGAAAACAAAAGCCTTTGTCAAATGATCGCCTGTAAGATCGACTTCTTTTTTCACGAGCAAACGAGGCGCTGGAGAGGCTGCAGCGGCAGCTCCTTTGGGAGGCTCTGGAACAATATATGTTTTGATTTCATAACCGGGAGGCATCATCGCTTCTCCTTTTTCGATCTGCTCGATCAACTCTTCTCCACCAGGATAGACCTGAGAAAATTCTAGCTTCGCAACCCGTTGTAATGTCTCTTTGGTCTTCTGGATCTGCGCAGGATCAAGCCCTGGAATCTGCACCAAAATGTGTTCACTCCCTTGCGGGGCAATGACAGGCTCTCCCACTCCAAATTGATCAACCCTTTTGCGAATAACCTCCACAGCTTGCTGAAGCATATCGCTTGTCATTTTTTCCCCTGGCTGTGGTACCAACCGAAGTAAAAAAGAAGTTCCCCCACGCAAATCAAGTCCTAAGCGAATTTTTTGCGAAGGAGGCATGGTGGCTTCCAAGCAAAAAAGAATAAGAAAAAAAGTGAGGGCTAATCCAATCCAACGCTTGCGAACATCAAGCTCAGTGACAAAGTACCAAGCAAACAGGCCTAACATGAAAAGACCAGTGATAAAGGTGAGCAGTGGGGTCATGGGATTAAGTTGTCAGTTTTTGGTTGTCGGTTGTCAGTAATTTTCGATCGTTTTTTAAGAAAGCTAAGGCCTGTCATCAATTGATTCATCTTTAGCATTATCGAAAACAACAATGGGTAATTTCAGAATTGATGCCACCATCTCTCTAACCGTCATTCCAGCGAACACTGGTACGTCATCCCCGCGGAGGCGGGGACCCATTCCAACAATGGTCAATTCTAATTGTGGTAGAGCGTTAAAGATCCTAAATTCCATTGAACATTGACGGTGAAAAATATTCTTACGAAAGCAGAAATAAAGATCAACAGCCTCCTGGATTCCTGCGTTCGCAGGAACGACGTTTGGAATGTAGCTATTACTAACTCTAAAAGCGCACCGTTATTTTAATAGAGATTGATGAGTTGTCTCAATTAATAATAGCGTCCTAAGCAGCTGCCTTCTCCTCCCCACCCTTATCCAATCCAGTCACAGCAGCCTTATCGATTTCGAGTTTCACATTATCAGCAACCTTCACGATAAAGGTATTTTCTTTGACGTTGGCAATCATTCCATGAATACCGCTACTGGTAACGACCTTGTCTCCCGTTTTTAAAGAGTTTATTAAAGCTTGGTGTTCCTTGCGTTGTTTTTGCTGAGGACGAATCAGCAAAAAGTAAAAAATGACTCCAATAAAAAGGAGAGGAGCATATTGCATCCAAGGAGCTGGGGTTGTACCAGCAGCAGGTGCAGCTTGTGCAAAAAATAGAGAGAGGTTGGTTGAATTCATAAGCGCTCTTTGATAGTGGAAAAGGGGCTGCGAGTCGACGCTATTTTTTATAAACGCGCTACCACCCTGCTATCCAAAACAAAACAATAACTGAAAAAATGAATAGCCGCAAAAGAACACAAAGAAACGCAAAAAACTCTAAACAAAAAAATTAAACTTTATGGCAGTAATTTTTCTTTGCGCTCCTTGTGTTCTTTTGTGGCTATTTCTCATTTTGAAAAAAGCAGCCCCCCTTTAAGAGGGTGTCTTGAAAATGAATAAAATTGATGCAGTATCAGGAGCGAAGCGCACAGACCCGCAGTGTATATGGACATACTCGAGGACGCGAGCACTGGAGCGACGCCGCAATGCGCAATTTTAGTCTTTTCAAGACACCCTCTAATGCAGAATTTCCTCTGCGTAAGAAAGCCCCTCCGTCTTATATTTCTTACAAAATTGGACAAAGTTGGGACTTGTGATGAGCCAATAAAAAGAAAAAGAGACCAACACAATATAAACTGGATGTTGGTAGACATAAATGAGCCACAAGTAGGCTACAAAAGGGGTGATGAGGCCCAGGAGGACATTAAGATTCATTTTCTTAGTTAATTGGATAGCTCCATAAATAGCCATCAAAGCAACCAGTGATAAATTCATCATGAGCAGATCGTGCGCAGGAATCGTCGTCATCACGATCCCCAGAATGGCAAAAACACCCCCACCCCAAAGACGCGTGTGAGGCTTGATGGCTCCCATGCTAATGGGAGCAGCCATATAACCCAGGAGATTGTATCCAGAAACAATCACCATGAGCCCTGCCCAGCTATCAGCATTCCACAAGACAATGGCCACCAAGAACCAATTAATGAGTAGCGAACGTCGGCATAAATTATAAATTGGATTGAGCTTTCCGATCGTCCAGGAAGGCATCTGTCCTTCCGCAGCCATAGCATAAAACATCCGTGCCGATCCGCCAAGATAGGCATATCCAGTCCCCGAGGGGCTAATGATACTATCTGCCATTAATAAAATAACCAGAAAGTTGAGTCCTAAGAGCATCGCTAAATTGACTAATGGAGAGTGAAAATTAAGAGAAGCCCACCCACTCTGCAATAAGTCATGAGGCACAGCTCCCATAAAAGCAAACTGCAGTGCCATGTAAACGAGCATGACTAATCCAATGGAAAAAATAATGGCCAGAGGGACATTTTTTTTAGGATTATCAATCTCACTTGCAAAAGCCACGGCCAGCTGAAATCCATTGTAAGAATAGATGAGACCAGCTCCAACAATAGCTCCCAAAGCCGATCCAGTAGTAAAAAGAGCGTTGGAGGGTAAATCAAAATTACTTTTGTCAAATCGCGCTAAGAAAAAAAGTGCTATGGTAAAAAGTGGCGTAAAAATTTTTAAGGCTGTTACGACATTGTTGACTCTGGCAAGGAATTTGATGCCATAAAAATTGACCACCAAATACAAAAATAAAATCCCCAAAGCGAATAATTTTCCATAAAAAGTCAATCCTTGGTTGTCCATGAGGTCTGTGTTTTTCAGGGCCGCCGATAAATATTGTGTCGTTGCCTGAGCCTCGGTCGCCACACAGATCATAATGCCGAACCAATTGGCAAAGGCGAAGGGCATTCCAAAAACAGAATTGTGAGAAAGAGCGCTCGAGCGGCTTGTGGCTCCGCGCACGGGAAAAATCGCTACCACTTGAGCCAAACAAAGGCCCACAGCCATGACCAAAAGAGCCGCCAGGAGCCATGCAAGAAAAGAATAGTTGCCCGAGAGTTTGGCATTGAGTTGAGCGCTAAAGAGCCAGCCTGAGCCAACCATGGAGGTGGCGCTTAGAGCCGTTGCACTAAAGAGAGAGATTTTTTTGTGAGTTGGTTTTTCAATCATAATAGGTGAAAGCAATAAAATTCGCAGGGATAGAAGCGATGGAAGGAATAAAATAGAAAGCTAAAAATTGTAGTCTTTTTTATTTTTTTATCTTCTTTGCTTTCCTGGGAATTGTTGTGCTTTTTGGTTCTGTTCCTTTTCTTTCTGCCATCCCTTCCATCGCTTCCATCCCTGTAAATTTTTTTGTTTTTACTTTTTCTTTCCGTGGCTCAAATTCAAAAGCAATTTTTTTGCCGTCCAACTTGAGGTAGGCCGCAAATTTTCTCCCTTTTTTAGAAACAAAGCCAGCAAGAAGATCTGTTTTTCCTTGCCCAATTAATTTTGCAATTTGTTCGGCGGGAAGTTCTCGTTGCAAAATTATTTTTCCAACGCGAAAGCTACAGTGATTTTCTTTTTCAAGAGAGCGGTCGCAGAGATAAGCATTGAGGCCGCTGCGCACTGTTCCTGTTTTACAAAGAGGACAAAGTCCCACTGGCTCTGCATTGCGAAGAGCCTCTTGGGAAGAGGCATCTCCCTCTTGTTCTCCAAAAGAAAATTTCGTTTTGCCCTCCTCATCCAAGAGCACCATAGCTGCAAACGCTTTGCCAAAGCGGCTTCGAAAGCCCTCTAAGGGCCCAATCTTTTTTTTCTCAAGCAATTCTCCTATCTCAGCACGTTCGAAGGGACGCCCTGCTAATGATTTCCAAAGGTTTAACCCACAGTGACGGCATTGGAAGAAGCGAATATTTTCTTTAAAAGGACCATGGCCACACTTAGGGCAAACAACCTCCAAATCAGGAAAAGCGCTTGTCTCCGCCTCATCATGAAATCCTTTCGCTTTTTCAATAATCTCACAGGTAAAGTCGCGAATCTCTTTCATAAACGAGGCACGTTGGATCGTTCCTGCCTCCATGGCTTTGAGTTTAAACTCCCATTCCCCGGTCATCTCGGGAGAGGTCAACGCAGCAATCCCCATATGTCGCAACAAATGAACCAATGCCATTCCCTTGCTGGTCACGGCCAGCTCTCGTCCTTGGCGCAGCAGATAGGCATCGAGCAATAAGCCCTCAATAATAGCAGCGCGTGTTGCAGGAGTGCCTAGGCCACGTTGGCTCATGGCGTCACGAAGCTCTTCATCTTCTACCAATTTACCAGCACTCTCCATGGCGCTCAATAAGGTGGCTTCTGTAAAACGAGCTGGAGGGCGCGTCTGGGATTCTTGAAGGAGCACCTCGATTGTGGTAGCCTGCTCTAGTTTGCCATGGAGAGTGGCAACCGGAACAAGGGCTTTGTCGTTTTCCTCATCTTCAGCAACTACTTTCTTCCCATAAACAGCTAACCAACCTGGATCTGTTAAGATTTTCCCTTCGCTCTTAAACTGTTCTTGAGCCACGGTGGTGATGCGTGTGGTCACATCAAAACGAGCCACTGGATAAAAGACAGCCACTAACCGCTGTGCGACCATCTGGTAGAGTTTGGCTTCCATCTCATCGAGTTTGGCAGTCGAGGCCCCTGTAGGAATGATGGCATGGTGATCAGAAACTTTTTTGTTATTAAAAACACGGCCTGTTTTGACCAACCATCCTTTTTCTAAAAGCAGAGCTGCATGTTTCTGGAGCGTTGGTTCTTCTAACTGCCCTAAGGCTTTTCTTACCGAAGGAAGAGTATCTTCGGGAAGATAGCGCGAATCGGTACGGGGATAAGTCAGTACTTTATGATGCTCATAGAGCCGCTGAGCAAGCTGCAGGGTCCTTTTGGCACTCAGTCCAAAACGGCTGTTAGCCTCGCGCTGCAGGGTTGTCAAATCGTACAGCAAAGGAGAGGCTTGGGTTGTCGCTTTTTTTTGCTCTTCGATAGTCCCTACTTGACCTTGGCATTTAGCAACAAGGGCCTCAGCCTCTTCTCGTTTCCAAAGGCGCTCCGGCTTTCCATCTTCATTCTCTTTTTTAAAATCAGGCTGAAACCAACGTCCTTCGTACTGTCCAGCAGCAACCTCAAAAGTGGCATGAATTTCAAAATAAGTCTTGGGTTGAAAATTGCGGATTTGCTCCTCGCGCTCTGCAAGAATAGCCAAAGTCGGCGTCTGCACCCGCCCTACAGGAGTCAACTGGAAGCCTCCTCCACCAGAATTTAACGCTGTGAGAGCACGGGTGCTGTTGATCCCAACCAACCAATCACTCTCTGCACGGCAGAGGGCAGCATCGGCTAAGGGTTTCATCTCTCTCGAGGGACGCAGATGAGCAAACCCTTCTCGAATGGCCTCCGGAGTCATTGACTGAAGCCAGAGTCGCTCCACTGGCTTGTCAACGTGAGACAACTGTATGATATTATGAAAAATTAATTCTCCTTCGCGCCCCGCATCGCACGCATTGATGACGGAGGTCACCTCGGGACGTTTGAGGAGTTTTTTAACCAACGTCAGACGCTCTGCAGAACGGACAATGGGCTTTAGGTCAAATTCCTGAGGCAAGATGGGTAGGGAAGCCAGTCCCCACGGAATCCCCTTTTTTCCTTTGGTCATGCTGCTGGGCAGCGAGAGCTCCACAAGATGACCCACAGCAGAAGTAATCAAGTAATCTCCGACTTCAAAAAATTCTATTTTTCCGGCTTTGACCTTTCCTCCCAAAGCTCTGGCCAAATCAGCGGCAACGCTTGGCTTTTCTGCAATAACAAGGGTTTTGGACATAGTCAGGAGGCTATAGGCTGTGGGCTGTAGGCTGTAGGAATGTTGATTTCGAACGCATAGATTTGATAAGGGCACAAAGAACTTTTTCAGCTTCCATCACGGCTGCATAACAAGGTAAGAAAATTTTCTCCTCTAAATAACCTAGACGCTGAGCTAAACCCAGTTGATAGCCAGCTTCCTTTAGAGAGGCATAGGCAATTTCTAGAAAGCGAACATACTCAACTTCACTTTCACGCGCAGAACCTTCTACTATATTAGAAGCTGCTGAAACAGCCGCTCTGCGGATTTGAGAAGTTAATCCATACAACTCATCTTTGGGAAAATTACGAGTTGCTTGATAAATTAAAATGGCGACTTCATCAACCAATTTAAATGCCCGCAATTTAGTATGATCACGCATAGAGATTAAAAATTTTTCTATAAGTTATTGGTTTGATCTTTTGCTACCACATGATCTTTGAATCCTAAGCCTACAGCCTACAGCCTACAGCCTACAGCCTACAGCCTACAGCCTACAGCCTACAGCCTACAGCCTACAGCCTACAGCCCTTCAAAGAAGTTTTACAAAACGATTTCCTGCGAGAGAACGCACATGGTTCCCTAACTCAAGAGCCAGCAACCTAGAAGAGACTGTCGCTGGAGGCAAACACGATTTTTCAATAATCGCATCAATCAAGCTCCCTTCCTCCCCAATGGCTTGATAAATTGCAAGATCTTCTCCCTGCAGGACAACCTTTGCTTGGCTCTGCGAAAGTTCTGGGACTTGAGAAAAAACCATCGAAAGATCTTGAAGAATATCTTGGGCGTCGATGACAAGCTTGGCCCCTTGTTGAATGAGGCGATTGGTTCCTAGTGCTGTTGGCTGATCAATTTTTCCTGGAATTGCATAGAGGGAGCGTCCCTGTTCAACGGCTTGGTGAGCAGTAATGAGCGCTCCACTTTTGAGGCGTGCCTCAACCACAAGAACTCCAAAGGAGCAGCCACTAATAATGCGATTGCGTCTGGGAAAGCTCTGGGGTGATGGCTTTGCCTGCATCGGTAGCTCTGTTATCACTGCTCCTGCTGTTGCGATTTTTTCAGCAAGCAATTCATTTTCGGGAGGGTAAAGTTCCCCAAGCCCGCTCCCAAGGACAGCGATAGTCCTTCCCTGTGCTGCTAAGGCTCCTTGATGAGCCAGTGTGTCAACACCACGAGCCAAACCGCTGTAAATAGTGAGCCCGGCATAGGCCAGTTGGTAGCTCAATTTCTTGGTGACTTCCATGGCATAATGACTTGGATTGCGCGTCCCAACAATGGCGATGCCATGGCGTTGATCGTGCTCTTCCAATTTTCCAAAAAGATAAAGAACAACCGGGGGATCGTAGATTTCACGCAAGAGAGAGGGATACTGGGCATCGGAAGCAATAATCACGCTGGCTCCTGCAACAGCAATACGCTTCATCTCAGCAGCAAGATCAATCTGCTGTTCCCAATTTTTAATCGAGGCAGCAACCTCTCCTCCAACCCCTTCGACATGACATAGCTCTTGCCGCGAGGCTCTTAAAACAGCAACAGCGGAACCAAAGTGTTTTTTTAATCTTGCAAAACGAACAGGCCCCACACGAGGAAGCAGGTTGAAAAGAACACAAGCTTCGGTTTCGGTCATTTCAGAAAAAGGCTGTAGGCGATAGGTCAAAACAAGCTCGTAGAGTTCCCGAAGAAAACAAACATTTTGAAACAACTTCTCGAATTGAAAAGCTTCTACGAATTACAAACTCTTCTTCCGATGTTTCTTATGCACCACAGGCGTAGGAGCCCCTCCCGAAGCCGTCGTTGGAGCTACAGCGGGCTGAGGAGCTTGGCTCTCCATGGCGATCAATTCTGAAACGGTGACAAAGTGGTATCCTTTTGCTAGCAACGCATCGATCACTGTGGGTATTGCTTCAATGGTTCCAGGATGAATATCGTGGGCGAGCATGATAGCTCCTGGCTTTGCTCCAGCGATGAGTCGTTGAGCTACTACAGCTGATCCAGGACGTTTCCAATCCATGGGATCAACAGACCAAAGCACCATTTTCATTCCATCTTCATCAACGACGAGATGGCTCACCCGAGCATTAATAGCTCCATAGGGAGGACGCAAGAGAAGCGGTTTTTTTCCTGTTGCTTGCAAAATGACTTCAGATGTTTTGTTAACTTCTTCTTGAATTCGTACATCAGAAAGCTTGGTTAACTGAGGATGATCCCATGTGTGATTGCCAATCTCATGCCCTTCTGCAACCGCACGAGCAAGGATTTCAGGATGAGAAGCTGCATTTTCTCCAATGACAAAAAAAGTTACTTTCACCCCTTTTGCTTTGAGAAGATCTAAGAGTTTGAGCGTAAGGGTCGCGCTTGGCCCATCATCAAAGGCAAGAGCAAGGTAAGGACCATCCACGGGGATTGAGCAATATTTGCGACAAGGAACAACAGAAGAAGCCGAGTTTACCGCTGGCTTCTGAGAAGCACTATTTTGAGAAGAAACTTCTGGCATCGCTGCTGGCGAAACAGTCACAGGTGGTGAGGCTGGAACAGTGGGGGCTGGAGCAGGTGTTGAGGCGTTTTCCTGGGCTGTACTTAGAGAAGGAAAGACACCCAATAGTAATACAAAAAAAGAAAAGATTGCTGCTTTTATCATAACAAGCAGAAGACTATACCTCGTAGGGAGTATCTTGAAAACGAATAAAACTGATGCAGTATCACGAATGAAGAAGAGACATCAATTGGTTCTCATTGAGAGCATTTTAAATTGATGACACGTCCTATTTCGCGGTTAAGATTCTGCAAACTCGCTCCTCACCTACTTACTTTTTATTTATGTCAGAAAAAAAACCTTATTCCACAACAGCCTCTATCAACTCGATCGAGGGAGCATTAACGCGTTTAGAAAATATTGTTGCGAGCATTGAAAAAACACCTCCTCCTCTGGAAACCTTGATTGAACGCTATGAAGAAGGGGTGAAGCTTTTAAAAATATGCCAAGAAAAATTGACTGCTGCAGAGCAACGCATTGAGATCATCACGCGCAATGCACGTGGAGAAGCAGTATTGCAACAACTTCACCAAGATTAGCTCACATTCAATCACCACCTAATAAAGTGAGCTATCAGACACTTCTTCCCACTCTTCATTCTCCAGAAGATCTCAAGAAGCTTTCAGAAACAGAATTGCCCCTTTTAGCGGAAGAAATCCGAGCAGAGCTGATCAAAACACTTTCTCAAACAGGAGGTCACTTAGGTCCTAATTTAGGAGTGGTGGAGCTGACCATTGCGCTTCACCGGGTTTTTAATACCCCCGAAGACAAATTTCTCTTTGATGTCAGCCATCAAGGTTATGTCCATAAAATGCTCACCGGTCGTGCGGACCGCTTACAGACAATTCGCCAGCATGGGGGCCTCAATGGGTTTTTATTGCCAAGCGAAAGCGAACACGATTGTTATGGTGCAGGTCATGCTGGCACTTCCCTTTCAGCAGGGTTGGGAATAGCAGCTGCGAGAGACCAACAGGGAGGAAAAGAGCATGTGGTGGTGGTTGCTGGAGATGCTGCCTTCACTTGTGGCACCAGTTACGAAGCCCTTAACAATGTCGCTGCCACGACAAAGCGTTTTATTGTCATTCTCAACGATAATAAATGGTCGATTGCTAAAAATACCGGTGCCATCGCCCAGCATTTCAACCGGATTACAACAAGTCCGGCTTATGCTCATTTGCACGAGCAAGCAGCCAAATTTGTGGAATGGATCGGAGGAAAAAAAGCACGCGATCTGGCTCATAAAATCGAAACGGGAGTGAAGCAAATTTTATTACCAGGGGTCATCTTCGATAACCTTGGGCTACGCTATTATGGCCCTATTGATGGGCATGACACAGCGCTCCTTATACGCACTTTTGAATTTCTCAAAACGCAACAAGAGCCAGTCATCCTCCATATCCTGACAGAAAAAGGAAAGGGTTATGCTCCCGCCTTAGCAAAGCCAGACAAATTCCATGGCCTTGGCAAATACCAGCCTGATACTGGAGAAACTGATCTTTCTACGAGCCCAACCTACTCAGAAATTATAGGAAAAACCCTCTCAAGCTTTGCAGAAGCTGATCCTTCGATGGTTGCTATCACTGCTGCTATGCCCACAGGAACAGGACTGATCTCCTTTGCACAAGAGCACCCACAGCGATTTTATGATGTCGGCATTGCTGAAGAACATGCAGCTCTCTTTGCCGCAGGCATGGCCACACAAGGAATGAAACCTTTTCTGGTCATCTACTCCACCTTTATGCAGCGGGCTTTTGATATGATTGTGCATGACATTGCACTCCAAAATCTCAATGTCAAACTCTGCATGGACCGCGCAGGACTTTCTGGTGATGATGGACCCACCCATCATGGACTCTTTGATATTGCCTACTTGAGGGGCATTCCCAATATCCTTCACATGCAACCTAAGGATGAGGAAGAGTTCGTCGACATGCTCTGGACAATGACTCATTACCACCAGGGCCCGATTGCGATTCGCTATCCTCGCGGCGCAGGAACGGGTGCCATACCCAAAAAAACACCCACCCTTCTTTCCATCGGTCAGTCAGAAATAGTACGCGAGGGAAAGGAGATCGCTCTTTTTGGGCTCGGTAATTTTTGTAGTGTGGCCTTAGAAGTGGCTTCTCTCCTTGCAGAGCAAGGAATCGGTGCCGCTGTGATTAACCCTCGCTGGATCAAACCACTGGATACAAAAACAATTCAAGAGTTTGCCCAAAAAGTAAAACTCATGGTGACTTTAGAAGATCATGCGCTTGCCAATGGTTTTGGAACAACTGTTGCAGAGCATCTCAGCGATGCACACATCACCACTCCTTTGCTGCGCATTGGCTGGCCTGATCACTTCATCGAGCATGGCTCTGTTTCTATCTTGCGCAAAAAATATGGATTAACAGCAGAAGCCATTGTCGAAAGAATCCTTGCGTTCAAAGGCATTTTTCCCTAAAAAGTATCCCCTTCGTTTACCAAAATTTTTATGAATCCTCTTCTCATCGAGCAAGCAGCCGCCATCATCCCCAACAAACAGGTGCTCATTAATGCTGTTAGCAAGCGTGTTCGCCAGCTCATGGCAGGAAGCCGGCCTTTAATTGAAGATTCTTTTCGTAAGGGGCTTGCTGATATTGCGCTCTCTGAAATTGCTGCTGGTAAAATTCAGGTTATCGATCGCGAGATTCTTGGGGAAGAGCTATTCGCTTAATTAGCCTGACTACTAGAGCATTTTAAATAAAACTACAGCCATTTTAGAGCATCATTAAGAATTTTTGTAGTCGATGCAGTGCCAGGAGCTGAGGCGCACAGCGAGGGAGTGTATAGCCAATACTCGATGGAGCGAGCACCGAAGCGACGACGCAACGAGCGGCTACAGAATTTTTTAATATGCTCTAGAGGGTGTCTTGAAAATGAATAAAATTGATGCAGTACCAGGAGCGAAGCGCACAGACCCGCAGTGTATATGGACATACTCGAGGACGCGAGCACTGGAGCGACGTCGTAATGCGCAATTTTAGTCTTTTCAAGACACCCTCTAGTTTACGGACTCAGCAAAATCGGCTTCATACTCCTAGGTTGTTGACGGATATTCTCTTGTTCCGAAGGTTCTAGATAACGGGCTAAGGTTTCAAACAACTCTTCGGGTTGATTGATGAGAAGGTCTGCTGTTGGTTGCATTCCTCGGGAGGCTAAGCCCAGAAGGGAGTTATAATAAGCAACGGCAACAGCTCTTTGGGAAGTGGGAGAAGCCAAGTGAGCCACCTCTTCTAAGGTAAAAAGAATAGTTACTGGGGCATCACCTACCAAATTCATTTTTGCATAAACAGTGCTCCCAATCCCAATGGCAAGAGCTCTCCAAGCCGGATCAGACAAAAAAGCATACTGCCAGTCACTACGATTATTTTCGATAATGGCGACTTGAATGCCGTAAGAATCAAGAAAGCTGAGCTCTTCTAGTGCATTAGCAGCGCGATATTCCTCCCAAAGGGATGTGGGATGAGGAGCAAAAAAGCCATCGATGAAAACTTTTTTTTGAGATTTCCAAACGAAGGAAGCATAGCTTCCCGTGACAATAGTTGTGAAACAAGGCTCCTCCAAAAAATGAGTCTTCACAAAAGCATAAGGAGCATCCTCAAAAGCAGCAGCCTTCCCAAAACCAAACACTCTTTCTTTCTCTCGAAAAAAAAGTTCGCTCTTTTTTAAACTCACCACGGCGATCATCCCAACAAACCCGATCACACAAGCAAGCGCGCAAAAAAATAAAACAATTTTCTTTCCTCTTATCCTATCAGCTTCTGCAAGGATCGAAGTGATAACAAAGAGGGCGGTGATTGCGGCATATCCTGTCCCTCGGAAGTAACTCACTCCAAAATAAGTCGTCAAGCTCAACAGCGCCATCATTCCAAATTTGTTGCGAGGCCGATGAACGATTAAGAGCAAGAAGGCTACCAGCGAGAGCAGCAAAGAAGACCATGCCGCAGGATGAGAGATTACTTTCCAGGTAGAAAAAAAATCACCACTCAGTGGTATTCCGTTGTTCTCCCAAGAAGGACGCAGGTTGTTTTCGATGAGAAAAGAAGAAGCTGGGGAAGCCTCTAGATGAAGAGCTTGAAAGAGGAGCGTGATTCCGTGAAAAAAATACCCTGCTAACAAAACGCGTATTTGGTGACTATAAATTAAGGAAAGAAAAAGCAGCAAACAGGGAGCTATCAGCATCACAACGATAGGGCCTGTTGAGAGAAGGCAAGGACGATGGGAGAGGCGATCCGCAAGCAACCCAGCGTAGAGTAAAAAAAGAGCAATGACTCCTAAGGCATAAGAAGAATGAGTGGCCGACCAAACAAGAAAGAGCAGGGGGTAAAAAAAAAGGACCTTCCAACCTTTGCTGTCATGCGTATGCCAATAAAAAAGAGCCAACGTCAAAGGGAAAAAAACTAATGAAAAAAGAGCATTGCGCACCATTTGGAGCTGACAAGTACCAAGAGCAAGCAAGAAAAAAAGAAGCAGAGCTCCCCAGTACCAGTTTTTTTCTAGCTGCAAGAGCGATCGCAGCGGAAAAAAAATAACAGCCGCTCCGGCCAAGATAAGCGAGAGCAACACTAGCAGCTGCAACCCTGGAACGCCGGCAAGGCGATAGAGAAAGGCAAGCCCAATGTCTCCTAGAAAAGTATTGGAGAGCTGCTTGAGGTAAGCGGGGTCGATGGGAGTAAAATAAAAATTCTCTGCACTTGGAAAGAGGGTCTTTAGCTGGAGCATCTCATCGCCCCAAGCGATATGCCACCAGACATCGGAGTTATGAATATGGAAAAGACCAACAAGGCAGGCAATCGCAAGGGCCATGGTTCCTGCGATCCAGGAGATAAGGGAGTTAAAGGTGAAGGTTGCAGTTTTCACATTTTGCGTGACTACCAACGTCATTTCATTTCAAAAAAAAATTCTAAGAGCTTAAAAAAATGATGGAATTTTTATTCCAATTTTTCTGCAATCCCAACTTCTCTGCTTTAAAATTTTTGATAAAAAATTTTATTTTGTGTTCTTTGCATGCCGCTTGCGGCTTTGTGATCTTTATGGTGAATTTCTTTCTGCTTGAGCTGTATTGTTACAGTCATTGTCTGATTTCATAAGCCTCCCACTTTTTAGCAAACTCCGCAGGAACCTCTGCGGTGACTAGAACGTGATCCTCCAGGTAGGAGAGGCTCTTGACATGACCGCAAGCATGGATTTCAGCGAGCACCGCACTTTTTTCCAGAGGAAGTTGGTAGCAGCGCGTGACGCGCCTTTGACTCAAAAGCTGCTGTAGCGCTTCTCTCAGCTGCTCCAATCCAACGCCTGACGTGGCAGAAATGGCAACGCTTCCTGAAAATCGTGCCAGCTGTGCTTCCACAAAAGCCGAATGCCTCAGTTGGTCGATTTTATTAAAAATAAGCAGCATCGGTTTTTGATCTACATGAAGCTCTTTTAAAATTTTGGTAACAGCTTCTATTTGCTCCTCGTACTGAGGATGGCTTAGATCGACCACATGCAGGAGTACCTCTGCTAGCTCCACCTCTTCCAATGTTGCTTTAAACGACTCCACCAGTGTGTGAGGCAATTTGCGGATGAAGCCGACCGTATCGGTGAGTAAGATCTTTTGATGATTGGGAAGCAAGCAGTGACGCGTGGTAGGATCAAGGGTGGCGAAGAGTTTATTTTCGGCCAAAGCATCAGCTCCTGTCAGTGCATTGAGGAGCGAGGATTTGCCAGCATTGGTGTAGCCGACAAGCGAGGCTAACGGCCAATGACGACGCAACCGGCCTTCGCGTTGCGTAGAGCGGATTTGGCGCACACCACGGAGCTCTTCTTTCAATCGAGCAATTTTTTCTTGAACACGGCGACGATCAACTTCCAGCTGCGTTTCTCCAGGGCCTCGGGTTCCGATACCTCCACTTTGGCGAGAGAGATGTCCCCACATACGCGTGAGGCGGGGTAATAAATATTGCAATTGGGCCAGCTCTACCTGCAAACGCCCTTCGCGCGAACGTGCGCGAGCTGCAAAAATATCGAGGATGAGTTGGGTACGATCGATGACCTTGCGCGTCACCAGCTGCTCGAGATTGCGTCCCTGAGCAGGAGTAAGCTCATCATCAAAAATAACAGAGGTCGCCTGATATTGCTTACAGAGTTGAGCCAGCTCTTCTGCCTTTCCTTTGCCGATGTAATAAGGAGCCGTGGGGCGCTCCAGTTTTTGAGTCAGGACTTCCACCACTTCCGCTCCTGCTGTCTTAGCTAGCTGGCCAAGCTCTTCTAAAGAATCGAGCAGCTGCCAATGGGCAGTATCAGCTTGTTCGAGGCCAACGAGAATTGTTTTTTCAGGCATGAGTAAGAGGCTAAAGGCTGAAGTTAGTACTGTCCAAAATGATTTTTTAATTTTAAATCACTCTTGTCCAAAATAAATCCCATCAACAGAAGAAGAGACTTTGCTAGCTACATTCTAGCTACAATTACACATTAACGTCATTCCATCGGAAGATGGTTTTGTGATATTCTGGGTCCTCGCCTTCGCGAGGAGCTGCTACAAATATTCATGGAATTATCCCTCCGTCGATGTGCATTTTCATTTAGAATTTTTGGACGCTCCTGCTTTCATCAGAATTGACCTTCGCCTGGATTCCAGCGTCCGCTGGAATGACGGTTAAGGGAGTAGCGATGTCCAATTTTGAAAATACACATTGCCTTTTGGTGACGCTCGTGATGGCTCAATTGGTGGCACGTCCCAATAACAATCAGTTTGATTCTTGCTTTTGGAAAAAAAATAAAGATAAATGATCGCTTCTATGAAAACGAAAAATTCTTCCTTCTCCTTATTAACATTCTCCCTTATCCTATTTGGCTTCTTTGCCCCTTCCTCCTTCGGGACCATCTATCGATTAGATGACGATATCAAGCCTGATGCAGAGGGAGTTTATGATGTGCCTGTGAATGCAGAGGTTTTGGTTGAGCTTGTGGGGCATGTAGGTGGTCCTTCAGCTGTTAATCCTATCATCATATGGGCAGCAACCTCAGGCTTTGATCTTATTGAAAGATCATTGAGCGATTTAGAGAGTGTTACAGAAAGTGCTGAATTTGTTCAGACTGGAGAAGCTGATGTCCATTACGATTTTCTTCTTAAAACCACAAACGTTGATAAAGATAATCCTATTCGAAAAATTTGCTTCTTTAACAGCGCTCCTCCATTTCAATCAATTTCTAAAAAAATTAGAGTTCTTGATTCAGGAGCTCTCCACAACTTCCAGGAGCTACAGCAGTCATTACAGTCAGTAGACTCTTCTGATCCTACACATCATCTTATTGGGCTTAGTAAGAGTTTTGTCAAAAACCTGCCTCCACCACAAATGAGTGAGTATGAGAATGTAGCAAATGGTGATAGCTTGGAAGTTAACTGTCCAAAAAATCTCTGGAGCGATTTCTAGGCTTAAACCAATTCCCCCTGAAAAATCTCCAGCGCCTTTTTAATCAGCGGATCATTTCTAAACTCCTCTAGTTCTTCAACCGTTAAGGCGGGAGTTGTTTCTGGAGGAGTTTCTTTTTTCTGCTTCGCTGGCTGAGAAGGGGCTTTTTTAACTGCCTTAATTCGCTCTACAGCGAGCTCTTCTTTGATCATTGGCTCAGCAAGAGGCTCCTCAGGAAGTTCTGCGCCGGTAAAAGAACAGACAAGTTCCACTTTTTCTCCGATGGTCGCAGCAAGAGCCTCTTGGATTTTTTTCCGAGCCTGGGACCAAAACAAAGTCTCTGTGTGCATTTCACAGGAAGGAGGAAATTCTACCACAACGGTGTGATCGCGTTGCTCTTGAAATTTCCCAAAAGCCATCCATCCAAACTTGAGCGGTGATTCGGCTGCAAGCATGGTGGCAACAGGAGTCCAGGGATCAACATCAGGTTGCAGGTTGCAGGTTACAGAAAAAAAAGGAGTTTCTTTTTCTGCTTGAGATTGCTCAACAGTGGCAGCGGTGGAAGGTAATGGTTCCTCCCTGGGTGGTATCTCAAGAAGTCCGGGAGACATCGAAGGATTGTGTTGAGCAAGTGGGTCATGGTGAGCAAGCGGGTCAGTCCCGCAATTTGCGACTGCGTCTGCAAATTGACTGGTACCGGCCCCATTGCTCACATCTGCATGACTAGTACTGACCCCTTTGCTCACATTTGCAAATTCGCTGGTGCTAGCCCGACTTTCGCTATTGGAATGAATGAGATTTTGTGAGGACTTGGTTTCAAAGTGATTTTTAAAATCGTGCGCAGGCAGCGAAACTCCTCCGCGAAGTGCTGTCAGAGCCTCGATGACCTCAGTGAGGCTTACCTCTTCGAGCAAATGAGCTGCTCTAATAATCCCCACATCGAGCTTCAGCTTTTTGTTACTCGCCCAGCGGAATTGTCCTTCGATTTTTTCTAGCTCTTCTAAAAGCAGTAATAGTTTTTCCCAAGAGATCTCTTGGGCAACTGCTGCAAGGGATGCTGTTAGAGGACTCGGGTGTGCCGTTGCAATAAGAACATCTCTAAAAAAAGCGATCAGACCGCTAAGCAGTCTAGCAAGATCTTTTCCAGCTTCTTCTTGCTCTGCAATGAGAGCAAGAGCTGTGGGAATATCTCTCTCTAGAAGCGCCTTTCCAAGCTGTTCGATGATATCCCGTGAAGTGAATCCAAAAACATGCTGCACTTCGGCAGCAGTGACGGTCTCCCCACAAAACGCCACCATTTGATCAAGCATCGACTCAGCATCGCGCAAAGCCCCATCAGCTCCGTGAGCCAGTATTTGAGAGGCTTCGGGTTGAAGAACAATTTTTTCTTTTTCTGCGATAGAGAGAAGGTGATTGGCAATGTCTTTTTCAGAGAGGCGCCGCAGCTCAAAACGTTGGCAGCGACTGGTAATAGTTGCAGGAAGTTTTTGTGATTCTGTCGTTGCAAAAAGAAATTTAACATGAGGCGGCGGCTCCTCTAAGGTCTTGAGAAGGGCATTAAAAGCCGCTGTGGTGAGCATATGAACTTCATCAATGAGATAAATTTTATAGGGCCCACGAACTGGCGCAAAAGCCGCATTTTCTCGAAGGGTACGAATATTCTCGACGCTGTTGTTACTGGCTCCATCAATTTCGAGCACATCCAAATTTCGTCCTTCTGCGATTTCCAAGCAGGCTGCACAGACATCACAAGGGTGAATAGTAGGACCCTGATGGCAATTAAGAGCCTTGGCAAAGATGCGGGCTGTGGAGGTTTTCCCAATACCACGAGGTCCGACAAAAAGATAAGCTTGGGCTAACTTTCCTGTGGTAATAGCATTTTGGAGTGTTTGGACAATAGGTCCCTGCCCCACAATTTCTGAAAATTGCTGAGGACGATATTTTCTAGCAAAGACACGATAGCTCATAAAAAAGATCCTCTTAATGTACTCCAAAAGATTCTTTCAGTCTATGGCCTATCGCTTTTGGGGCACTTCTACAGCGATCAAAATCTAGAGCATTTTAAATAAAGCTACAGCCATTTTAGAGCATCATTAAAAATTTTTGTAGTCGATGCAGTGCCAGGAGCTGAGGCACACAGCGAGGGAGTGTATAGCCAATACTCGATGGAGCGAGCACCGACGCGACACAGTTCTTCGCTGCATCAGTAGAATTTTCAACAGACTCTCACAGCCTGATGCCTCAAATAATGATCCATCAGCACTAAGGCCGCCATGGCATCGACAATGGGAACAGCGCGGGCCAGGACACATGGGTCATGACGTCCCGAATGAGAGAAAGAGACCTTTTCTTGAGCATGGTTGAGTGTTTCTTGCTCTTGAGCAATCGTGGAGACTGGCTTAAAGGCGACGCGAAACTCAATATCTTCTCCGGTAGAAATACCGCCTAAAATTCCTCCTGCATGATTTTTTTCATAACAAATTTTTCCATCATGCATGTTGAGCGGATCATTATGTTGGCTGCCCCGCATCGCTGCTCCAGCAAATCCCGAGCCTATTTCAAAACCTTTGACCGCATTAATGCTTAACATCGCTTTACCTAAATCGGCCGAGAGCTTATCAAAGACAGGAGCTCCTAAACCAATGGGAACGTGACGGAGACTTCCTTGAATGACGCCCCCTACAGAGTCCCCTTCTTGTTGAACCTGATGAATGAGTTGGATCATTTTTTCAGCCGCAAGAGGATCGGGGCAACGAATGGCATTAGCTTCAATGGCTTCACGAAAAACGGTATTAGGAATTATCGAAGTCCGAATATTTCCGACTTGCTCGACGTAACTCACAATTTCAATGGACAAATAATGTCGTAGATATTTTTTAGCAATTGCTCCGGCAGCCACACGAGCCAAGGTCTCACGAGCACTTGCGCGCCCTCCACCACGAAAATCACGATGCCCATATTTTTGCTGATAGACAAGGTCAGCATGGGAAGGGCGATAAAGATGTTTCAAAGCCTCGTATTCTTCGGGTCGTGCATCCTCATTATAAGCCAAGAGCAAGATGGGAGTCCCTGTTGTTTTTCCTTCAAAGATGCCAGAGAGAAGATGAATTTGATCTCGCTCTCGACGCAAAGAAGTAATGTCACTTTGACCAGGTCTTCTTCGGTCAAGTTCCTCTTGAATCTCGGAGGCAGTTATTTCCAGGCCTGGCGGACAGCCATCCACAATGACGGCAACGGCTCCTCCATGGGATTCGCCACAAGTAGTCACTTTAAATAGTTGGCCAAAGGTGTTGCTCATTAAAGAAACAAGTTGAAGTTAAAAGTTGAAGCATTCGTTAGTAAAGGGGCAACTTCACTCCTCATCGCTTGAGTGATGATTGAAATGATTCAGCGCCTGCATGACAATTTCATCTTTCACAGGATGAGCCACCTGGTCACCAGCTCTGTGCACCTCACCAATCCGACGCAGCAGAACGTATTGAGATTGATTGTGGCGTGTTTTTTTATCGTGTCTTGTGGCGCTCAACAAATTAGGGAAAGAAATTTTTTTCAACAGAGAAAGTTTTATTTTCAGTTGATTAAAAAAAGAGTTGATAGCCTCAAAGTCACTCGCAGAAAGGATTCCAAGTAGTTGGCTTATTTTTGATTCCACCAAAATACCTACTGCCACAGCGGCAGCATGAGAAATTTGGTAATGAGAAATTTTTTCTAAAGCATGACCGATGGTATGACCAAAATTGAGGATCATCCGCTCGCCATGCTCTTGTTCATCTCGTTGCACTAAGTCGATTTTGATGGCGACAGCTGTGGCAACCAGCTTTTCAAGGAGTATCACATTCCCTGCAACCAATCGGGGAAGAGATTCTTGAGTGGAATAAAAAGAATTAGCATCACTGGTTAAGAACATTTTTGCAGCCTCCACAAGACCATGAGCGATCTCTTTTTTGGGAAGCGTTTTCAAACAGTTGAGATCAGCAATCACGGCCAGTGGCTGCCAAAAAGCTCCTATGAGATTTTTCCCGTAAGCATTATTGACTCCTGTTTTTCCACCAACGCCGCTATCGACCATCGCTAGCAACGTCGTGGGAAGCTGAATATACGCGATGCCACGCAGGTAAGTAGCAGCAACAAATCCAGCAACATCGCCCACAACACCACCTCCCAAAGCCATTATCAAGGTCTCCCGTCCACAATGATGTTTCAACAACTCCCCTTCCAAATATTCTTTTGTTTTTGCTGTTTTCCATCTTTCTCCATTGCGAAATGAAAACAACAACACTTCATAACCACGTTGCCTCAAAGTTTGCTGGAGCGCTTCCCCATAGAGTTTACGAACATGTTGATCGGTAATAATGATAAGCTTCCGTTGCTGATAACAAGAGCCTTCTAGGAATATTTCTATTGCCGAGATCATCTCAGTTCCAATCAAAATCGGATAGTGATGCCTCGGGGTGGCAGGCAAGGCTAAGGCTAATTTTATCATCCTAAAAACGTGAATGGAAATGGGAAATACGGCGTTAGAGGGTGTCTTGAAAAGACTAAAATTGCGCATTACGGCGTCGCTCCAGTGCTCGCGTCCTCGAGTATGTCCCT
>JAIEQL010000003.1 GCA_019747735.1 Chthoniobacterales bacterium
GTGGAGCCATGGGGATTCGAACCCCAGACCTCCTCAATGCCATTGAGGCGCTCTACCAACTGAGCTATGACCCCTTAGAAAGAACAGAAGAACAGAGAAACTAAGAAGAAAATGGAAAGACTGCAACTACCAACTCTACTTTTTAATAGTTTCTTCATATTTTACATTGACAAGTTTTCTCTTTAGCGACATTCTCCACGTCCAACTTTTTCCTACATGAAGCGCACCTACCAACCATCTAAGCGTACTCGAAAACAGCAATTTGGCTTTCGTGCTCGCATGGCTACCAAAAATGGGCGTGCTATTTTAAGTCGTCGTCGTCGTCATGGACGTGTGCGTCTTTTGCCAAAGGGTGTTGAGATTCACTTCAAGCGCCATACGGAAGCTTAGTTTTTTATCATCGCTTTGGGATGATAGATAGCAGTGGTGTTGTTATCGTCATTGCTATCAAATAGGTAAAAAGAATGACTTCATTGAGGCTCAAGTTTTCTCGAGCTAATCGAATTTGTAAGACCTATCAATACGAGCTTATGAGGGCTCAAGGAAGAAGTAAGAGGGGCTCTTTATTTCGCCTTTCCTCTCTTTCTTCTTCGCAAAAAATAACCAAGTGCGGCATCGTCGTTTCTCGCCGTGTCGGAGGAGCTGTTGTGCGCAACAAGATAAAACGTCGCTTTCGTGAACTCTACCGTCATGAACAAGCCACATTGATCCCAGGTATTTGGATTGTCATCATTGCCTCTTCGGCAGCAGCGACCGCTTCGATGGCGGAGCTAAGAGTGGAGTGGTTTCGATTAGGAAAGGTTCTTTCTATTTTTCAAAAAAAATTATGACTATTTTTTTGCTTCAACTTCCTGCTTATTTGTATCGCTGGATTCTCTCCCCTTGTGTTCATGCGCTTTGCGGGCCTGGGTGTGGCTGTCGCTTTGCCCCAAGTTGTTCTCGTTATTGGATAGAATCATTAAAAAAACATGGACCATACCATGGCTTACGCCTTAGTCTTTCTCGCCTTGCTCGTTGCCATCCATGGAATCCTGGTGGATGCGATCCTGTTCCCAATAAAAAAGTTTGAGTTTAAAGTTTGAGTATCAAGTAGGCGCTTTACGCATTTTACTAAAAGCGCTGCGCAGCAACGACGAAACTTCAACTCAAACTTTCTCAAGCATCTATCCGGCACTCAAACTCAAACTTTAAACTCAAACTCTCTCATGTTCGACCGTACCACTTGGATTGCTCTTGCTCTCTCGATTGTAGGCCTCATCGCCTGGCAATCCTATTATACCAATCATTATCCTCATCCCGTTCTTCCGCCACCACCCTCTCAAGCAGCAGTAACAACTGTCTCTACTCCCGCAAGTCAACCTGAACCATCAGTTGCTCTTCCAGCTAGCAAGGTGCTTCCACAGCTAAAGGCACGACGTGAGGTCGTTGATACGGCAAAAGCAGAATATCTTTTTCAGGAGAATGCAGCTGGGATTGAAGCTGTCACACTCTTCATTCATTTAGGTGAGCAAGCTCATAGTTTACAACTCAACACTTTTTCACCTACCCCGATTGGTTCATTACAAGAGCCCTCTGGGGCATTGCTTGCAAACTTTTCGATGAAAAGTGATAAGGCCACTGGAAAAGTAGTCTTCGATTACCAAGCTCCCAATGGATTGAATATTACCAAAAATTTTGTGCTTCCACAGACCACTGGTTCTCCAGAAGAGTACCTCGTTGGTCTTGACCTCACCTTTAAAAATAACAGCACAGCACCTCTCGATGTTCCTGCCTATTTTCTTTCTTGTGGTGGAGCAAGTCCTATTCATACGACAGATGCTCCTACCTACACGCGCTTTGATTGGTTTAGCAAAGGAAGGATGACCTCTATTGACGTCAATTGGTTTTCTGCTGGGATGATTCCCTTTGTTGGTATTCAGACACATGCTGCCCGTGCTCTTTATGAAATGAACAATCCGGCGATTAGTTGGACAGCGGTGACAAGTCAATATTTCTGCACGATCCTCACAGCACAAACAGCAGACCTGTCTTCAGTTTGGGCCTCTCGATTTGAAGCGGCGCCAGCAAGCGAGCAACCTAACAATCGTCCTCTCTACGGCATGCAAGGAGGAGTTGTCTTAGCCCCGCTGCACCTCGCTGCGGGAGAAGCTGTTTCGCAGCACTACACTATTTTTGCAGGACCTAAAGATTTTTCAGCCTTAGAAAAATTGGGTAATGGACAGCAAAGCGTGATGAATTTTGGCACCTTCCATCTTGTCTCCGAATTTTTGTTATGGGCGATGAACAGTCTCAAGAAAATATTAGGCAACTACGCTGCTGCGATTATTATTCTGACACTACTGATTAAAACAGTTCTTTGGCCGATTCAGAATAAAGCCACTAGCTCGATGAAGCGAATGCAACTTCTTTCCCCGCGCATGACGGAGCTTCGTGAAAAATATAAAGATAATCCCACTAAAATGAATGAAGAGCTCATGAAGCTCTACAAGCAGTATGGAGTAAATCCTTTTGGGGGATGTCTTCCGATGCTCATTCAGATTCCTGTTTTCTTTGGATTCTATTCCATGTTGGGGACAGCCATTGAACTTCGCAACAGCCATTTTCTCTGGATCCACGACCTTTCCCAGCCAGATACTATTGCTCATCTCCTTCATTATCCCGTCAATCTTTTGCCCATTATTATGGCAGGCACAATGCTGTGGCAAATGGCCCTTTCTCCCAAAGGAGGTGATCCAGCACAACAACGCATGATGTATTTTATGCCGGTCATTTTTCTTTGTTTTTGTTATAACTTTGCCTCTGCGTTGGCTCTTTATTGGACGACACAAAATCTTTTTTCTATCGCACAGCTTTATGTGACCCGTAATAGCCCACTTCCCAAATTGGAAGTGGCTGTGCCTCGGGCTAAAAAGAAACGACGCCATTAAGGCTAAGCCTTAATGCTTCTTAACCTTATTACCACATGCCTTCTGATTATATCGTTACCATTGGTTTGGAAGTTCATGCTCAGTTAAAAACAAAAACCAAGATGTTCTGTGGTTGTGTTGCCGAATTTGGTGCAGAGCCCAACACCCACACTTGTCCCGTTTGCCTTGGCTATCCAGGAGCGCTTCCAGTGATCAATCGCGAGGCTCTTTATTTAACAGTCCTGGCCGGGCTCATGCTCGAATGCCAGACGCCAGCAATCTCCAAGTTTGATAGAAAAAATTATTTCTATCCGGACATGCCCAAGAACTATCAGATTTCTCAATTTGATCAGCCGCTTTGCCTGGGAGGAGCTGTTCCCCTGCATGAACGGGCCTATCCCAAAGAAGTTCAAAAAACCTCAGCAGCTGTAGAGAAAAAAATACGACTCACTCGTATCCATCTTGAAGAGGATGTCGCAAAAAGTTTTCACTTGGAAACGACCACTGGAATTGATTTTAACCGTGCGGGGACACCGTTGATAGAGATTGTCTCTGAGCCTGATATTGCCTCTCCAGAGGAAGCTTTTGCCTACCTCACAGCCTTGCGACAAATTCTCATCTATGGAAATATTAGCGATGCCGATATGGAAAAAGGACAGATGCGGTGCGATGTCAATGTCTCTATTCGTCCGCAAAGCCAGACAGAATACGGCACCAAGGTCGAACTGAAAAATCTCAATAGCATTAGTGGAGTGCGCCGAGCATTGGCTTTTGAGATTCAAAGGCAGGTTGAAGTCCTCTCTGCTGGAGGAAAAATGGTGCAAGAGACACGACGTTGGGACGATGTTCTTGGACAGACAACTACGATGCGCATTAAAGAATCAGCGCACGACTATCGTTATTTTACAGATCCTGATTTGCTCCCAGTCCATACAGAAGAACTTCTCAAGATCGCCCAAGCTAGATTGCCAGAGCTTCCTCAGGCTAAGCGCGATCGTTTTATGAAAGAGTATGAGCTAAGTCATTACGATGCGGCTGTACTCACTGAAGATTTTTTGTTGGCTACTTATTTTGAAGAAGCCGTGAAAGCAGAAGGAAAAAAAGGACGCCCGAAAATCATTGCCAATTGGGTGGTCAATGAGCTCTTAAGCGCTCTAGGAGCCGCTTCATTGGGCGTTACAGAATCACCCGTCACTCCAGTAGCACTGGCCTCCTTGACAGGCTTCATTGAAGAAGGAACCATCAGCGGACGTCAGGCAAAAGAAGTCTTTGCTGAGATGATGGCCACGCAAAAGATGCCTTCGGCGATTATTCAAGAAAAAGGAATGCAGCAAGTGAGTGACACTGGGGCGCTAAAAGTCTTTTGCCAAGCCGCTATCGAGGCTCATCCGACAGTGGTTGCTGATTTCAAAGCAGGAAAAGAATCAGCGCTTAATTTTTTAAAAGGTCAAGTCATGAAGCTTTCTAAGGGAAAAGCTAATCCTGCGCTAGTGGGGGATATTTTGGTGAAGAAGCTTTCAACCTAAAAACGTGATTTTAACAAAACTCACAACGCGCTTTCTTGCAGTTCTTACGATAGTGCTACTTGTTTGTGGAACGAGTCTTTTTCTGCAGAAAAAAATAACACGGTATTTGGCAGTTGCTTCTAACAAGGCCTTTCATGAGGCTTTGTGGCTTCGCCAATAACGAACATTATCCCAACGTGATGATTAAAAAACCAACTTTGGTCCTTGAGCTGCTCTCCACTGTTGCAGCTGGGTTGGGTTAAGAACCTTGAGCATGGCAGTTGCATAATGTTGGCGATTTTTTCTCAACGCCATAATTTGCTGATGATAGTTCAACTTGCCTTGAACTGCTTGATGCTGGATCACAGAAGCTTTTTGTTCTGATTCTTGATGGAGGCGGGCAATCTTTTTTTTCTGTTGATCACTCATTCCTAAAAACTGCTGTTCTGAAGGGGAGGTCAGCAGTGTTCCTCCGAGTATTTGGCGTTCGATTTCTCTCAAACGATGCTTTTGAGAATGATTGAGCGCAGCTGTAGCACGGTCGTTGTAGTCATCAGCAAGACGATCTAATTTTAGTTGTAAAATAGCTGTTTCTGCAGAAGTAGCATGCCCTGCTTGGGTGATTTTAAGAGCAGCCGCGCGATAGTCGCTTCGCAGCCCGCCAATGACTGTCTTCTGCAGCGATGTCAAATGAAGGTCTTTTGCTACATGGTCTAATCCCAAGAGAATGGGTAATGAACCAGGATTTTCTTTGGATTGTATTGTTGAGGATGCAGGAGCAGCAGAGGTTGACGCTCCTTTTAAAAATGAAGAGAAGAAAAAGCAACTTGTTAAGAGTGCTATTAAAAAAGGCCGAGTAATAGAGAATGTCGTCATGGGATGTGAATAGAGTGCGTTGGGATAAGATACAAACAATGTTACTCCAACTTCAACTTTTAACTTCAACTGGGATTGGATCAATCAAAAGGGAACTACCAACCTAGTCGAAGTAGGAAGGAATTCACCACAAAGAACACCGCATCGAGCTGTCGTGCCAGCTACGAAATGCTCTATTAATTTCTTTTGCTTCTCGTCTTTTAATCTACTTTTTCTCATGCTGTATTGATATCACTTTATTGTGTTATCTGGTACAGCCTCAAGAATAATATGGGACGGTTAAATAACGTTATACCTCCAACATCTCCTGAATTTCAGCCTGGAGTGAAGAGCGATCATGAAAGCCTTCCCAGTGCTCCTCCTCAAAATTACAAATTTTTCGGAGAATCTATTTCCGTTGCATCTCAGAGTCAGAGAGCACAAAAAAAAATTGATTCCATTTCGTCAGGGCCTATTGCACTGAAGGGAAAGCCCTCTATAGCTATTTTATCTCAGCCTCTCTTTATTCTTTCAAAAGGTGCCTTTGGCGAAGAAAAAGTTAATGTCAGTACGATGGAGGAGAAGATAGCAAGTCTTCAAAGCCAAATAAAATCAGCTCAACAGAAACATGGCGATCTTACTGCTCAAATTTCTCCAATAAAAACGACAGAGGATTCTATTTTAAAGGAAGAAGGTCTATTTTGGAAAAGACGAGGCATTCAAGATGGAAATCCATCCAAAATACAAAAGGAACGCCAGGCCCTTATCAGTAAAGCAAAGGAGGGGGGCAACAGTATCCTCGACCAAATTAATGCCATTGAAAATAAGCTTAAACAAGTTAGGGAAGAATTGAAACCTCTTGGTGAGGAGATAAGCAACTTAAACCACAATATCTCCTTCTTTCAGAAATCCATTCAGGCCTATCAGAATGCGAAAGCAGCTTTGCTCTCTTTGGCTGCTTTTCATGAAAATGATCATCCACAACTCATGACTCTTTATGGAAAACAAGCACATGCTTATTATGAGTTAGCTCAAGATCATGAAAAGGCAGTAAGTTTAGACGTGAAGAGCGACCTTTTTAAGAAGTTAGAAAAAAAGATTGAATTTCAAAAAGGATTGCTCGTCTCTCTCTCCGGAGAAGTGCGGTGCCTCTCCCCTGAATATGCTTCTCATCCCCAAGCCAAATCTATTCAAGCTTTATGGAGCCAAGCTAGAAAAAAATATGAATACTTAGCTCAAGTGGAGGAGGTTTATTTTTCGACAAAAGAAGGTCAACGCCAACTCTCTCAACAATTATCTCAGTTAGAAGCCTTGAAAAACGCCGCTAATCTTCAAGAGCGTGCAGCTGGATTTCAACAAAAATTAACCTTGCAAAAAAGAGGAGAATCGGAGCCAGTCAATTGGAAGTGGGAAAGGACCGCTTTTTCTAAAAATGAAAAAAATGATTTTCTCGAGAGGGGACAGGTAGAAGAACAAATAGCATCTTTACATGCAGCTCAAGCAAATGTTGAGAATACGGAGAATGCTGGCTACAGGTATCAAGTTGCTCCTTCCTGCCTCAGGATTGCTACTCAGCTGGTCAACAAAGTAGAAGAAAGTTTGGAAGTGAATATAACGGATCGTCCATTAGAGTATAAAGAGGAATTGCTCGAAATGGCTTCCGTGTTAGAAAAAATAGCAACATTAGATAGACCAATTAACACGGCTCTAGGAGAAGGTTTCGCTATTGATGCTGATCTTCTTAGTTCTCTGAATTCAATCATGGAGACGTTAAATAGCTTGTTCACCTTCTCCAACATAGAATCCCGTGGGCCAGTAGGTAAATCTCGCCCCCAAAAAGATTATGAGTATGTACATAAATCCACGTTCGAATGTTGGATCAAGAATAAACAACGGTCAACCTACACCTATTCTGTAGATCCCTCTCTCATCAAACAACAAAAAGAAATTCTTGAAAAAATTCCTTCATTACTACAAGAACTCCAAGGAATTTATCTCCAACTTCGAATAACAGAGCCGAATCCAACAACTTCTTCTGCTGTTTCTTCCTCTTTAGATATTATTAAAACACGCCTCTCTTCTCTGACATCAAGGATCCTCGAAGCTAAAACATTTGAAAATAACAATCAGGCAAGAGGGTTGAATAAGGCTAGGGAAGTATTACTGCAATTTAGCAAAAAGGTCTTCCAATCCCTCGATGACCATAACAATGAAGCTCTCGAGAGTGCACTCGCCAAGCAAGATGACTATCTTAAGATAACGGATCTTTTTGAAGAAGCTGCAAGAGCAAGTTTTTTTGGAGAGTATGATAAAGCTAAAGCATTAGAAGGAGAGGCAACGGAACAGTTTCTTGCTTTGGAAGAAGAGTGATTGAGGTGACTTTTTATTTCTCTCCCATCAAATATTTTTGAGCTTGGTCACGATAGGAATTAGCAATAGCTGTATTTTCTTTCACCTCACGAAATAAATCTGCATTTTCTTCTTGTGATGCCATTTTGTTGGGATCAACTATTTGGTGATTCGCACGGAGGGCCCTTTCAAGGTAAGTTTGCTCCTTTTTTAGGGCCTCCAATTGATTTCGATTGCCTTTTTTTTCAGCTATGAAAATAGCTTCATCAACATCTCCATACCTTTTGTAAAGATCCATAAGATTTTTCCAATAGAGACGATCAGGAGTTGAAGAATTTTCTAGGGTGGGGAGATGATCCTCTATTTTTTGTTCGGCAAACTCCAATAATGATAAGCCGGCTTGAAACAATAAAGGATCTTGTTGTTCTACTCCTTGTTGAAAAAAGCGAGCAGCCTCTTGGTAACATGACATTAAATGAGCTTCCTTAAGAGTGGAGGGATCAGGTGCAGAAGAAGAGTCGATCTTGGTTTCAGAGGAAAGGACACACGTTAGTAAATCGCAAAGAGGCTGAGACTCTGGAGCATACTTTATTTTAGCGGCGGCTTCTCGAGAGGTTTGCTGTAAAAGAAGAAGGGCTTCTAATTTTTGAGTCTCTGGTTGAATCAATAAGTTCCTCAATACAGCGAGGGAGCATTGATTAAGGGTATCGACTTTAGGACGATCAATATTGGACTTCAAAAAATAAGCAATGGCTTGATTAGGGGCATCTAGAGGAGTTCCCGTATGATAAAGAGAGGCGATAGAATGCCAAAAGTGATTTTCTTGGAGACTAGGAATTTCGTAGTAACGAAAATTGTCTTGTAAAGTTTTTCCCACTTCAAAGAAGGCTTTCCCTGTTTGGAAGGGAGCAGGGTCATTTCCACTCATCGACCTTTGAAGAAAGGTAGAGGATTGCTGGAAGAGCATATTAACCTGACTAGGGCAATAATTAAGCTCATCCCGATAATCTGCCAAGGGAGTCTCCAGCAAATTACAAAAATGATGGATAAGTTCAGGGTCCTTCATTTGCTGAAGGAGGGGCAACGCTAACGTATGCAAGCGTATGACTGTGGAAATATTATTATTTACTGATATTAGATGAGAAGAATCGGCGATAGAAGAATCAAGTTGCTGAGCAATATTCAAAAAAACAGTACTTGATAGCGGGTCCTCAGCTGTAAGAGCAAGAGAGGCTTGATATAAAAGTAGTTTTGCTTGAGGAAGAAAGAGCTCATCATTGATACTTCTAGGAAGATGTTGGCGAAACTCGAGTAGCTTGTCTTCAATCGTGGTATTCTTGCTGATTTTTGCGTTGAGAAGTTCTTGTGCGTAGCTTTTGAAAAAATTTGCTATTTTGAGCTGCTGCTCATGGAGTGGCTGTGCATTATGGAATAATTGCAAAGAATCATAAGAGAAAATGCCGAGGTTGAGGAGCTCTTGGTCATTGGTTTGAATGGCATTTCTAAGGCGTTCAGTTGTTTTTTTCAAGAGGAAGTCTGTACTGGGAATTTCCTCTGTTGGTGTTAGAAAATCTTCATTGCAGCAAGAGAAGCCAATTTCTTTTAATCGATTAAATTCTGATTCGTTATCAGCGAGAAAGGCTTTTTTTAGATATTGGAGAGCTGTGGTATCGCACTTGACAAAGAAATCTATTTTATTTTGGGTGAGAACATCACGACCCTTTTTAGCCTCTGCCAGTGCACACTGTTCGTTCAGGATGATATTACATAACTCTGTAGTTTTTCTTAGAGCATCAAAATATTGATCTCGTTTCGAGAGGGTAAAGTTAGCGGTAATATTTTTTTGCTCGATGGCCGTTAATATATTTTGAATTTGTTGTGCCTCTTTTTTGAGAGAAGCAAGGGTTGGCGGAGGTAACTTCGTTTCTACCCCATGAATCATTTCTGAGAGCAAGCCTAGTTCATAGTAACATTGAGCCTGTACGTAGGATTCTCCATATTTTTCAAAAAGGCTAACAGCTTGCTCAAAGTGGGAGATAGCTTGGAGTGCCGCATTCGTCTTGTCATTAAAGCCTTCTTTATGATGTTCATCTCTGACTTTGCGACGTAAAGCGCCCATTTTGGACAAGCAATCAGCACTCATTCTATTTGTTGCTGTATTGATCTTCTGAAAATCAAGAATAGCCTCGTGCGTTATTTTGATATCTTTTTCTGCTTGCCGGGATTGTTTTATGAGATTTGCTCGTTGGTTGAGAAGTGAGGGGGTTAATAATGCTGCTGACAACTCTGCTCTTACGTTTAAGAGATTGGCTTTATAGGCTAAAAGCTCGGCAAGATGATGAAAAATTTCTTGTTGGAATCTACCAAATTTTTGAGAAAACTCGGAATTACGCGTGTCTGCCAATAAAAAATAGTGAGCAGCCTCCTGGCTTGCTATTGCAGAGTTAGACTTGTCTTCTTTGATGTTCGAACAGTTTGCAGGGGCAATTTGTGCTATGCGAGCTGTGGCTCTTAGAATTGCTCTGGCAGCGTTTTCAAGAAAACCATTGCCGCCTTGTTGCTGCGCAGCTTTTAATAGCCAATCATCTGCTTGTCTGAGGAGTCGGCTAATATGGTTCACGGATGCTTCATCTACCTTGGAAGAGAAAGCAGGATTTTGAAACTGTTTTTCAAGCTCAGTAACAATCTCGCTATAGGGCGTTTTCTTTGGATAGTCTGTCTGGCGTTGATCAATTTTTCGGATTTTTGCTTTGATAGGGATCAGATCCTTTGCAAGAGCCTCACAGGGATTAATAAAAACTCGTTGTGGTGCAGGTGCTATCTTTGGAGCATATGCCTGTGGCAAGGCTTCTTCCAAGGTGAGGTCGAGTTGTTGTGGCCGTGTCCAAGTTTTTAGATCTGGTAGTGAGGGATAAGCGAGAATTTCTACATGATTGGAAGGATGAGGCGTTGTAGCCTCTGTCGTAATAGCAGCCCTAAGGGCTACGTCAGACATCCTAAGCGAAGCTTCGCGATCCGATAAAAACTGAGGATTGACAGGAGAAGATTGCTCATGAGTCGATGAGGGGGAAGTTAAAATATTAAGATGAGTGGAAGGCCAGAGCTGATGCTGTTGTTCATTCAGCACTTCCCTGGAAGAGCTTGTTATAGGATTATTATTGTTTGCTTCCAACTCCACTTTTGCTGTGATGGGAGGCAATTTCTCTTCCAGAAGTGTAGTGTTATTGAAATTTAATCGCCTCGTTGGCGCCGCTGGCCACTGCTGAAAGCCTTTCTCCCACTCCTTGAACGCTTCAACAGAATTTCCAATTGTCTTAATATCATTTCGAGAAGGAAGTTTGCGTTCTTCAGCAATACCATGTCCCGCTAAAGAACCTCTTTGTTTTTCTTGGTTCTGAATTTCTTGAGTGGTCAAATCTTCAGTCCAACCTCGATTTCGAGAAGATAATGCGGCTTGAGTTTCAACCACTTCAGGTTTTTTAACAATTTCCATGGCAAGGAAGATAGGGAATAGAGAATAGCATAGGGGGTAGGAAGATATTAATACAAAAATCTAGAAAACCAAATAGAGCACTTGCTGGAGAACCATATAAGGTCCAAACAAGAGCTGCAGTGTCAGGTCTGTAAATTTTTGTAAATCTTCGGTGATCCGCTGGTCTGGGTTATCGATCTTTTCATCTAAAAACTGCAATCGATAATGAGTATGCCCCTCGAGTCATCTATTGAGGTAGTGCTTTGTCAACCATCGCTGCCAACGAATGCTCAAGGTTCCATTAATGTACGCACTAGCTGTTACTGCCGCCGTAAATAAGGCACGCACCGCTACAAAATAATAGAAAGAATTAATCATTTTGTGGGTATCGGAGGCCTGAAGCTCGTCATAGAAAAATTTATAAAAATAATTAACACCAATGCCTACAGCTACTTCGCAGAGGAGGCACACCGTTAGTAGTGCCAATAAAAGCCACGCTACGCCCTTTTCTTCAGAAACCCAATAAGGCTTGAGCAATTTCCACAAACTTTGAAAAAATCACCTATCAAATTTTAATTGGTCGGGATACACGAGAGGGATTAACAGGGATGGAAGGGATGATATTAAGGTAGGGTCATCAATTGAGTCATCTTTAACATCGTCAAAAAAAAGCAATGTGCATTTTTAAGATTTAGCGATTGTTGGTGTTGAAATACCCACTCTATTTTTCAATAAAGCAAACAGCAGAAGTCATCACTCCATCGACAAATTGTGTGCTTATTTTTTCTCCCACACTCCTATTTTTCGCAGAAGTCATCACCTTTCCTTCTGCATCGCGTGTAATGGTAAACCCACGAGCCAAGGTGGCATCAGGATTGAGCGCGGCCATGGAAGAGCGCAGGTTTTCGATGCGTGCGGAGAGTAATATTTGATGATGTTTTATATAAGTTGTGAGTCGTTGCTGATAGGTGTTCCAGCGTTGTTGGGCTTCGGTAAGTTGAAACTGAGGATGCAGTGATCGCAGAGAGGCCTCCATTGTCGTTATGACAGAAGAGAGTTTTTCACAGCGATAAGTGACCAGCTCGGAAAGTGTTTCTTCGACGTCATCTTTGCGCTGCTGCAGTTCTGTAAGCAAACGCTCTGGCGCTCGAAACAGAGGGCCGCTCTCTAAATAGAAAAAATGTGTTTTCAGCTGCTCTAGTGCTGTTATGGAAGCCCGTGCTAAGTGAGCAACAAAGGAAATCCCTTTTTCTAAAAGAGCAACACTATCTGCTGCGATCAGCTCTGCGGCGGCGCTGGGAGTCGGTGCGCGAAGATCAGCTGCAAAATCAGCTAGCGTAAAATCAATCTCATGCCCAATGGCACTCACTACAGGAACGGCGCTGGCAACGATGGCGCGCACAACAACTTCCTCATTAAACTCCCAAAGATCTTCCAGGCTGCCGCCACCACGGGAGATCACAATGAGATCTACTGGGCCAATCGTTTTTTCTTCGCTAGCAAAGGAAGTAATGGCAGCGGCAATTTCTTGAGCAGCTCCTTGACCTTGCACACGCACAGGATGAATCACCACTTGCAGTCCAGGATGACGTCGATGCAGTACTTTTAAAAAATCAGCAAGGGCTGCTCCTGTTGGCGAGGTTACTATACCAATCCGTTTGGGAAGCCGTGGTAAAGCGCGTTTTCGATTAGCATCAAATAATCCTTCGGTAGCCAACTTTTGTTTGAGCGCTTCTAATTTTGCCTGTAGTAGCCCGTGCCCCTTGGGTTGGACCAAGTGGACAATGAGCTGGTATTGACCTCGTGCCTGGTAAACGGTCACTTCTCCAAAAAGCTGTACTGCCATTCCTTCTTTTAGGACGACGCCTTGCAATGTGGCTGCCGAGCGGGCAAAGAGGACGCAGGCTATTTGTGACTCAGCGTCTTTTAATGTGAAATAATGATGTCCGGAGGATTGCTTGCGATAATTGGAAATCTCTCCCTCAATCCAAACTTCCCCAATATTTTTTTCCAGCAGGTCTTTCACGCGTCGTGTCACCTCCGTTACGCTCATGATCCTCGGGGAGGTGGCTTCCAAGGTCGCTGAGTCTTCGGATGGAAGCTGCTCTGAAAGGGGGACGGTTTCTCTTTCGGCAAAAAATTCTTTTTTAGTAGGAGTAATTTTGGCCCTGGAGCGTTTCTTTGTGACCAGTGGCTTCATCGTAAAACTAAACTCTGCCTGCTCCTGAGAAACGTGATATTTCATGACCGTGAAGCCCTCTTTTTTAATGATCCTCTAAAAATGCTCTAGTGCAGCATCAGTTGGGCTAGTATATTGGCAGGAAAAGTAGCTTCTAAAGCTTCCTGCTCTTGAAATGCCTCATTAGCTATATTTATTGCCTTACTGTGTAATTCTTGTGCTTCTTGAAGCAGTGCGTTAACAACGCCATCGTTTTCGGCTTCACTCGCAAGGTTTATTTTGCCGATAGCCTCAAAAAAAAGGTTGCTTGCATCTTTATAAAGAGCGGCGATCTCTCTAAAAGTAGTAGCTCTTTCCTGATATTGAGCAAAGTCTTCTGATAGTTCTAAAGCACAAGCGAACCCTTGATACTTAGCAGCCTTAGAGCTTGTCAGGGCTTCTTGTTTTAATAAATCGGCGACCTCATTATCCCCGATAGCAAAAAAGGCTGCAGCATCTTGAAATCGTCCAAAAGCATTATCATGGTTAAGGGCTATCTCATTATAATTTTCTTCTTGTTGGCGAATCGTTTCCTCAACAGAAGAAGCAGCAAGCATAGCACGCTCATAAGCCGTTATTGCTTTCTGCAACGAATGATGAGCTAACGTCATCACTTCTAAAATGCTCTCTACCGTAGGATGAGGTGCTTGAATATTGAGGTTTTCGGTAGCTTGTTGAAGATACTGAGCTTTTACTTCTGGTATCTTTGCTGCATCAGTCGAACATTGAGTGGCATAGTCAGCATATTTTGCACTTTTTTTATTCTGATCAATAATTGTTTGGTTTTCTTTATTTAGAATAGCAGTGAAGGCTATCAAGCGATATTCGAGTGCTTTTATGGTGAGCTTTGCAGCTTTTGTGAGGTCCCTTCGTATTGTTGGATCATTTGTTTGATCTATTGCGTGAATAGCTTCCTTGCTTGCCTCAAGCTGCTTATTAAGATCAGTGGCGCATTCTGTTAAATGTTTTAAATAGTCGAGCATTTTTGGCTGCCGATTCGGAACAGGCAAATTGATGGCCTGATTTAGAGAGCTTTTTATATCTAAATTAACAAAAGAATCCGTCTCTCGAATCATCTCTGCCTGAAGTTCCTCCACACGAGAAGCTTGATGGAGCAAAGAATCTTTCAAAGGTGTTGGTGCATGGCCATGCTCTTCCTCCCATTGCTCTATAAAATGATGGCAAGTCGCTTGCGCTTTTTGCATTTCAAAACGACATGTTAAAATCAAATCCATCTCCTCACGAAGAAAAATTCTGAGGCCTCGATGAACAGCTGATTCTCCAGGAATAGGTGTTGCTTTTACTACAGGAAGTTGTGCTCCTGAAAAAAGTTCTGATTCTATTTTTTCCTCAACAACATCATCTATTGGTTTCTCACTTGCAGAAGAAAAGGTGCTCCTCGAATTCGAATTGGTTTCTTGAAGGCTAACGGAAGAGTCACTCTGCTGAATCTTATGAGAGGAGAGATTTTGGGGTGTTAGGTCTTCTACTGTTGTACTAGCCCCAGAGCGGAGAGAAGTGGTAGAAATCGCCTTTGGCAAGTGAGGCTCAGGAAGATTTTCGACAGTGTGGCCATTAACAGAGGCGGAAGAAGGTTTTTTTGTTTTTCCGTTGTTAGTGCTGTGTTGGAGGGAAGGTTGCTGAAAAGCACTCCCAGAACTCTCTATTTTTTTAGGCAAACTATTCACGGCTTTAAGTCAGTTTTTATTGCTGTTGAAGCAGTGTTTATATTACTGCTTCTGCAATGGCCCCAACAACAGCACGAATCTCCTCTTCGCGCAACTCTGGAAAAATGGGAAGGGCCAACGTCTCTTTGGCGGCCCGCTCCGCTTGGGGATAAGCGCCTTGGACATGGTTCAAATAAGCAAAGCATTTTTGCAAATGAAGTGGCACTGGATAGTAGATAGCGTAACCAATGTTCTTCTTAGTCAAATGGGCAATGACTCTTTCACGAAGGCCGCTTTGGGCACTTCCAAGGATACGGATGACATATTGGTGATAAATATGATGATTGTTCAATCCTGAGGCAACAAAGTATTCATAAGGCAAGCTTACCCGATCAAGCAAAGAAGCAGCTTCAAAGGCGGAGCGATAAATAGCCGCATTCGCACGGCGTTGAGCGCTCCACTGCTCGAGAAAAGGAAGCTTGGCGCGCAAGATAGCAGCTTGCAATGCATCAAGGCGAAAGTTACCCCCGACGATGTTGTGATAATAGCGCTCCTTCATCCCATGGTTGCGAATCGAACGAAGTTCTTCCGCTAGCTTCTCATCACGACAAACAGCCATTCCAGCGTCGCCAGCTGCTCCCAGGTTTTTGCTAGGATAAAAACTAAAGTAGGACATCTCTGCAATGGTGCCGGCTTTTTGAGGGCCTTGAGCGCTGGGATAATCAGCGCCGATGGCTTGTGCAGCATCTTCAATGACCATTAAATTGTATTCTTTTGCCAGTCTCATGATGGCATCCATATCACAGCAGGTTCCAAAAAGATGAATGGGCATGATAATACGGACGCGATTGCCGCTAAGTGTGATAAGGCTTCCAGAGGCATCACGTTGAAAAGAGACCAGAAGCTCTCGCAGCTTTTCTGGATCCATCATGTAAGTGAGTGGTTCGATGTCGCAAAAAACAATTTCAGCTCCAACGCGATGAATACATCCTGCTGTTGCAAAAAAAGTATAAGGAGTTGTGATCACAGCATCACCTGGGCCAATGTTTTTGGCCATGAACAAAGCCATTAGAGCATCGGTTCCCGAAGACATCCCAATGGCATGGGCAGCTCCTCCAAGGCAAGCGGTTTCTATCTTTTTTTCAAAAGCAGCAGTTTCTTTTCCAAGAATAAACTCTTGATGTTCCAAAACACGATTCACTGCTTCTTTGATAGCAGCGGTGAGTTGAGCGCTTTGGCGAGAGAGGGTGAAAAGGGGGATAGGCTGAAGAGTATCTGATGGCATGGTCAATGAATGAAGAGTTATTTTACAGTGCAGGTTTAAAAACTATAGGGAAAGTTACCAAGATTTCTGATAACCGAGAACTAAGAACTGAGGTGATTAGCAACGTATTCTTCAAAACAAGAATTCACAGAGAAGAAATTCAGCACAAAGAACACAGAGATTACCCAAAGAACACAAAAGAACATCGGCAGCTGTAGACCTTAGAGACCTTAGGGGTCGGTCCGTCATATTATCACATTTGGGACCATGCAAAAAAAACCCTAAGTCCAAATGTGATAATATGACGGACCGACCCCTAAGGTCCCTAAGCCTCTGATGATCCGTAAAACGACAACAAGAGTCAGGTTGTTGATTATTTAATCATGGTGGAGTATCATGAGCTTTTTATGCCACGCCCCTTTTCAAGTACGCCCCTTTCAGAAGCAAAAGCTGGTCCTGTTCTTTGTGTAGAGCGTCTCGAAGGGAGTGAAAGCGTTTGCCGCCGCTTGCGCGAGGTCGGCTTTTGTGAAAAAGCAGAAATTCGCCTCCTTAGCCGTGGTGGACAAATGATCTGTAATGTTTGTGGCACGCGATTGGCCTTAAGCCGTCAGCTGGCAAAGAAAATCTGGGTTACTTCTAGCGCAGTTGAAGTTGAAAGTTGAAGCATCAAAGATCAGACTTTATTTATTTTCCAAAAATACATGAAACAACCTCTTTCAGAACTTCAGCCAGGTGATCAAGCTACTGTTTTAGAACTTCCATTAGCCGAGCAGAGTGCCAATCGCTTGCGTGAAATGGGGCTCCTGCCTGGTACAGAGATTACCTTCATTCGTAGAGCACCTCTTGGAGACCCTCTTGAAATCAGGCTTCGCGGCTATCATCTCAGTTTGCGGGCAGTGGAAGCAAAGGAGATTTTTGTGGAAAAAAAGCCTAAGAGGGAGGCTTAACCAGCTTCAACCCCAGTGGAACAAATGCTTGAAAATCGAGATGATTGCCAGTTGCCAAGGGCGTTTTCTCAACAATACATGTCGCAGCGATCATAGCATCGACACGCAATCGACGTGTGCGTCCCACATCATTAAACAGACGTGCTGACTCTCTGGCATGCATGTCATTAAAAGGAACAATGCCCCCTGTTAAAAAGAGTGTTACCGTTTGTATTTGTTCTTTGGAAACAGGTCCGCACAAAAACTCATACCAAGCAACAGCAGAGGTGATCATCTTCTTGCCAGATTGATACCATCTCATCATGGCTTCAGCTTCTTGAGATCCAGAAATAAGGCTGCAAATGAGATAGTTTGTATCAAGGCAAATGATCATTGAGAGAATGTCTTGAAAAGCCTAAAATCCGGCATTACGGCGTCGCTCCAGTGCTCGCGTCCTCGAGTATTTCCATATACACTGCGGGTCTGTGCGCTTTGCTCCTGGTACTCCATCAATTTTATTCATTTTCAAGACATCCTCTGAGAGCGCCATTTTTTTCTATTTTTGTCAACTTCCTTAAGGTAGGTATCAGCGGCTTTTTGAGAGAGCCCATGACCTGATTGATGTAATAATTTCAATGTTTCAATGGGATCTGGTTGAAGGAGTGAAGCACTTTCTTCCGCATGCATTAAGGCTCGACGAATTACTGCAGCTTGCGAAATGCCCCACCGTGTTGCAAGATGCTTGAGGCGCTGTACCGTTCCCTGGTCAAAGGAAAAAGTAGTTCTGTAGGTATAGGCAAGTGTTGACATACCATCGGAGCATACCATCACTTTTTTTTTTGTCAAGAAAGTGATTCTTCTCTTGATGAGAGAAATTCAAAATCTATTTTTCTCTTCTCTTTGTTTTTAAGGTAGTCTTACTTTCTTTTATTAACCAGCTTATGAATTGCCCAAAATATTATGCCGTTGTGGGAAATCCCAACAGCGGCAAAACCACTCTTTTTAACAGCCTCACTGGATTGCGGCAAAAAGTTGGTAATTATCCAGGAGTGACTGTTGAAAAAAAACTGGGACACTTTATTGGGCAGCATGGTGAAAAAATAGAACTTCTTGATCTGCCTGGAAGCTACAGTCTCAGCGCTCATGCACCCGATGAGCGCGTGACCCGTGATGTGTTGCTAGGGTTACGGACGGACACTCCGCGACCTGAACGGCTCCTCTGCGTGGTAGATGCGTCGCATTTGGAACGCAATCTCTATTTCATCACCCAGGTTCTCGAGCTCGGTCTTCCTACCATCATTGCACTCAATATGATTGATCTGGCCAAAGGTCACGGTATTGCCATTGATGCTGCTAAGCTTTCCCAAGAGCTTGGGGTTCCTGTTATTGCCACTCAGGCTAATCACAGCGAAAGTCTTTTGCCACTTCGTTTGGCACTCAGTCGTGCAGAAATTGGCCGTAGCACTTGGTCTCCAAAACTTCCTTCTGTTTGGGGGCGGGCTATTGATGGAGTTGCTGCCCTTTGGGCTGAACAAGAAGAAGGGAGACTCGTGCAGTTTGATCCTCTCGTGCGCACCAAATCGATGCTTTTACTCGCCGCTCCTGAGACGGAATTAGAATTGCTCTCCATGGAAATGAAAGCAGGGCGAGCGCTTGGAGTGGCTTTAGCACAACGCACCATGCTTGATCGTGAATTACCTTCATGGCGTGAAGTGCTTGTTTCTGAGCGTTATCAGCGGATCAATGAACTTTGCCAAGCGGCCCAAGGCCGTAGCAGCATGGTAAGTGACCAGTTCACACAGCGCCTTGATGATTTCTTAACGCACCCTTTTTGGGGGTGGCTTGGTTTTCTTGGCATGATGGGCTTGATGTTTGTTTCTATTTTTGTCATCGCAGCTTATCCCATGGAGTGGATTGAGAAGGGATTTAATCTACTCAGCACTCTTGTTACCATGGTCTTGCCTCCAGGAGATTTGAGCGACTTGCTCTCTAATGGGGTTTTGGCGGGCATTGGCGGGGTGGTGGTTTTTTTACCACAAATTTTGATCCTCTTCTTTTTTATCGGACTGCTTGAAGATACAGGTTACATGGCTCGTGCAGCTTTTTTAATGGATCGCGTTATGAGTAAAGTTGGTTTGCACGGAAAATCATTTATTCCACTCTTAAGTTCTTATGCCTGTGCTATTCCAGGCATTATGGCAACCAGGACGATTGAAAATACCAAAGACCGCTTGGTTACTATTCTCGTAGCTCCCTTGATGACTTGCTCTGCGAGGCTACCTGTCTATGCACTTATGATTGAGGCTCTTTTTCCAGGCGGGTCCATTTGGACCAAGGGAGCCCTCATGATGAGCCTTTATCTTTTGGGAACAATCATGGCTCTCTTTTTTGCATGGTTTTTTAAAAAAACGTTACTGCGTGGGGAGACTCCTATCTTTCTCATGGAGCTGCCACCTTATCGCCGACCTGCCTTAAAGCAGATTGCCTTCCAGATGTTTCACCGTTCCAACCTCTTTTTAAAACGAGCAGGAACCGTTATTTTAGGGATTTCTATTTTGCTCTGGTTCTTGGCTAGTTTTCCAAAAAAGAAGGTGGAGATTTCGTTAAGCAAAGGAGATCAACTGGAACAGAGTTACGCTGGCCGCCTGGGGCACCTTATAGAACCTGCCATTGCACCACTTGGCTTTGACTGGAAAATAGGTATTGGTTTGGTGGCTGCTCAGGCAGCGAGGGAGGTTTTTGTGAGCACGCTCTCCATTATTTATCATGTGGAAGGAGAGGAGTATGAAACTAAGGAGAATAGGATGGCTTTAAGCAAAACACTTCTTCAAGAAAAGCACCCTAATGGAACCTTTGTCTACACGCCATTGACCTGTCTTTCTATTCTCGTGTTCTTTGCTCTCTCAATGCAATGCATCAGTACGCTTGCGGTCGTCTACCGCGAAACCAATGGCTGGCGCTGGCCTCTTTTCCAATTTTTTTATATGACAGGAACGGCTTACGTTGTCTGTTTATTGCTCTATCAAGGCGGAAAATTATTAGGATTTCGGTGATGCTTGATGCGACATAGATTATTCATTCTCTATCTCTTAAGACTCAATGGCACCCTACCGGTTACCATTGTTTCTATCCATTTTTCTCCTTTACTTCAGATAAGTGGCTTCATTTTTTAAAAATTTCATTTTTTGGTTTGTTCTTTTTCTGGTGATGTTGCATCAGAGTCTGTTTGCCCAGCAGAGGGGTCAGTATATTTCAAGATCAGTGACCGTTGCTGAGTATTGTCGCTTTCTTAATTGCGTAGCTGCTACTGACTGTTATCACCTCTATGATCCCAAAATGGAGCATGCTCCTGCTATGATCAAACGCCATGGACGTCCCGGCAAGTATGATTATGAATGTTCTCAGTTCATAGGTGATATTACTATTAGTTATGTTAATAGGTTATCGCAGGCTCGGTTTTGTAATTGGAAAGAAAATGGAGAGAAGCCTCATAGTACAGAAACGGGTGTTTATGATCTCACTTCACTGACTAATGGAGCTGATGCTCTTGGGTTCCTTTTTTTGCCCGAGCCTAATGCTCATTATCGCCTTGATGCTAAATTCAATAATGTTGATCCCATGCTGGGATTAGGTAGTGGAGATGGTTTTGTAATGGAGTGTAAGGCCGATCGTAGTATCTCCCCTGATGATAAGAATGATTCTTGCTTGGGGGCGGATGTGCTCTGTTTGGAAAAAGGCTTAGAGAATAATACTCCTAATGTTCCTTTACTAGGCAGTCCTCTAATAGAGAGCTCAACTAAGGAAGGTTCTTCTACAGCTTCCAAAACTGCTGGTACTACTATTTCTCCAATAGCAATCACTGCTAACCTATGTCCCATTAAAATCAAGCTGATCGTTATCGATGATCCTGGTAACGAACCTAGTTCAGTTGAGCAAGGAGGTTGGGGTGCTGTTTCTAATATTTTTCAAATTGGTGAAACGGACATTACTGCTGAACAATATTGTACTTTTTTAAAAGCAGTAGCTACTAATAATGACTATTATGAACTTTATGATACTAATATGGGCTCTGATAGTAATATTGCCTGTATTACTCGTAGTGGGGAGAGTGGTTCTTATGATTATCAAGTTATTCCAGGGCGAGAAAAGTTTCCTATTACCTATATTTCAGCAGGGAGGGCTGCTGCCTTTTGTAACTGGATGGAAAATATAGAAAATAACAAACCCATTGAAGGAGAAGAGAGCGTGCTCAAAGGAGCCTTTGATATTACTTATACTACTAATTATGTTTATAAAAATATTATTACTCCTCCTACCAAGAATTTTAATGGGACTACTACTCCTGGAAGCATAAGCACAACTATAACAGGAACAGATGTCTATCTAAGTGTCCTAGCAAATACAAATGCACGATGGTCTCTTCCTACAGAAGATCAATGGTACAAAGCTGCTTATTATAAAAAGGCACCAGTGGGGATGGATGGTTTTGCAGATAGAAAACATCCTCCATTGTATTATCTCTATGGAACAGGAGATAGCACTTGCCCAAATAATAGCATAGAAGTGGCACAAAGCAGTCACAACGCTGCCAATTTTTGTTTGGTAGATGCTGCTAATGACTTACATTATACTCAAACAGAAGTCCCTCACATAACCCCCGTAGGATTTTTTAAAAAAACAAAGAGCCCTTTTGGACTGTATGATATGTCGGGAAATGTTGACCAATGGGTCTTATTTAATGCTGGCTTTCGGGATGATGGCACTCAAAAATGGGCCTTTAGTCTACGAGGTGGCTCTTGGAAATCGACTAATAACTGCATGCCCATATTACTTAATGGTGCACTCAATGTTGATACTGGGGAGTTAGGCGTTACTTCCATGCGAAGAGTTTCTAGCCTTTTGATTGCAACGAATACCATTGGATTCCGTTTGGTCTACAATGTTTCACCAACAGAATCACCTGCTCATAAGGTAGATTATGGAGTGCTAAGACTAGGTGCTCGTTTTTGGGATGGCCTTAAGCAAACTTGGAATGATTTGTCACCATCCTATTTTATTCAGAATGCAAGTACTGCCAGTATGAATATCTTAAATTGGACTTTTGGTCTTATCATTCCGGAGGCTATACAACGATACCTAAAAACGTGGATTGGTGTGAGGGCAACGCCAACCACAGCTTCCTCAGCAGTAGAAGCCGTCGTGGAGGAAGGAGCTGCTGCTACCGAAGCTACTGCTGAAGCTGCTCTACTATTGCCACCTCCTCTTGATATTCTTATCCCTGGCGGATTAATTGTAGGAGGCCTTGTTTGTGCTTACTACGGAAAAGATATTGAGAATGCTATGGCTGGTTTTGGTATAGCACTCAATGGGTTGTACCATCTCTTATAGTTAGAGGATGTCTTGAAAAGACTAAAATTGCGCATTACGGCGTCGCTCCAGTGCTCGCGTCCTCGAGTATGTCCATATACACTGCGGGTCTGTGCGCTTCGCTTCTGGTACTGCATCAATTTTATTCATTTTCAAGAAACCCTCTTAATCCTCCATTTGTTCTAATTTTGCATTAATGGAGTTTCTGAACTTGTTAAGACTCTCAATCAATGAGGCTATGAAATCAGGTTCACCATGAACCATTTCGCTTAGAGAGGCCTTAAATTGCGAAGAATTTGGAAATTGGTCAATTTGGTTTAAGAAGGACTTCATCACTTCTTCTTCAAAGACATTAACAATCACATAATTAGCATTTTCTTGTTCGTGGTTTTTCTCTTGCAAACCTTCCTGATTATGCCGATGAGAATGATCATTGATCTCTTCAAGTCGTTCTAATTTTTTCATCGGGAAGGAGGGCTTCCACATGGTTGTTTCGTAAGATTTACTAAGATAGAGAGCGTGATTGATTTTTTCTCTAGCTTTGCATAATTGAAGATAAGCATGTTTGAAATCATTGATGTGAATAGCATGATCAAGTCGATGAGAAATTAAAAGGGGGGCTGAATTATTTTCTATTTTTGAGAATTCTCCCTCAGCTGATTTTACTAAGTCCAAGGCATTATTTGCATTAAATAAAAATGATGCTTCTAATGTTTCGTTATTCTGCTCTTCTAGTGGCTTCTCTTGTGTAAGATGACTTAACTTAGGAAGCTTCTCACTTGCATACTCTATGACTGCACGCCAGGCTTTCTTCTTGGAGGATACACGCTCTTTGTATTGATGCCAAAAATTACAAAGCTCTTGTAATTTTTCAGTATTGCCCCCAGTAACATCTTCTAAGTGGAGAGGAGAAAATAGCATGTTGCCATTTTTCAGTAGGTGAGCTTCGGTATGGACAAGCTCTCCCATAGATAGATTGGTAATTGTTTGTTTAAGATCATCAACATGAATTAGTTTTTCCTGGGCTAATGCATATATTTTTTGAAAGTCTATTTCTTGAATAATTCGCTTCCATAGTCCTCTTTCCATTTCGCCTTTTGGAGTTCCTATGCTATCCTGAGCTAGTTGATTCAGCTTTTCCCAGTGTTTCTGTTCCGTGCTATTTTTTATACTTAGCTCAATATTGGAGGAAGCAGTCTTCGCTTGATAGCGGGTATTTGCAGCTTCTAACCAATGAGGAAAGAAAGAGGTGAAGTGATCTTTGAGAGATTCTGCTATTGTAAAATGACTTTTCCATCCTTCTGGAAAGGAAGGTGATATATTAGAAAAAAGAATTCTCCAAGCCTGCTGTGCTTCTAATAAATTGTGAAGAACTTCTTCTGAGTAACGTCCCTCTTTTTTAAAGGCAATAGAAGCTGCTTTCTCTGTTCTATAAATTTGTCCCCAAACAATACTTGCCAGAGCCTGTTCTTTGTTATGTTGAGCTTCTTTTTGGTATGGTCTTCGAGTTTCAACCAAATGCTTGGGAAGCACTTTCTCTTCATCTTCAAAACTAGTGATAGCAAAACTCAGAGCGTTTTCAGCTCTATTAAATTGCTCAATGCATTGTATCCATTGAGATTGAGAATCGTTGAGATCGGAAGATATTTCTTCAATCAGTTTTTTGAAAGTATCTTCTGCTGCTTTTTGACTTTCTTCAGCTTCTTGAAGAAGTTGGTTTGTTTTAAAGATGGCTTTTTGCTGCTCCTCATCTTCAAGCAGTAAACGTTTTTTGAACAATTGCTCAACAAATGTTGAAGAGATCGTGATCCCTCTTTTTCGAAGTTCCTTTTGCAACGTTAAATAATTGTTGTAGAGAATGCTTGTTGTTACATGTGCTAGAGGAGATAGAGAAGGCACTAATGATGTTAAGATAGTGTGACCCGTTTCTATACTGGAGATGGAATCCGATCGGGATGGAACAATTGTATTAAGAGAGGGCCCCTTATCCTTTGGCTCTGTTTTTTGTTGATCGCGGACTTGGTCCAATGCAGAAAGAAGGTCATGTAATTTTTTAGTTTCTTCTTCAAGTTTCTCTCGTTGTAGCGCTATTTTAACACGTAGGGTGCTTTCTAATTTTTGTGTTAGGTATTCTCTAGTTTTTAAGAGCTTCCCAATATAACTCCTATTGGGATCCTCTTTTTGCAGCTCATAAGTTTCTTCTCCCCAAGTAAGAAGTTTTTCTTTTGGCTGCTTGTCTACTTCTTCAGCTTCAGCACATTCTTTATCAAAAACATAGCGGCCGTTACTTTTTGCTTCTCTAATATATTCCTGCAAGCTTTCCAAGCGACTTTTAGCCGCTTCAATTTGTGCTGTTGTGAATTTTGTATTATTAAATAACTGTTCTAGTATCTCTGGAGTTAGCTTAAGAAGAGCTTCTCCCATTGCTTGATCAACAAGCAGCGGCATGAGCAACATATGCTTTGCTTCTTTTTCATGCTTTAACTTATCTATAATCTCGTCACTGACTTTTGTAATATTAGAAGGCCAAGATAAATCATGATCGATACTTATAACCCTCCAGTTATTATCTGGGTCTTGAAAAAAAATGAAGTTGGTTTCGTTGTCATCTAATCCTAAGGCAAGAAGAAGAACAAGTTGAAGCTGGTTGAGTGTCTTTTGAAGTAAAGGTTCTCTAAAATTGATATCTTGGTTTACTGAGAAAATCTCCCTTTTTTCAAAAGAGAAGGCTCCCTGTTCAGCTAGTTGATAAGCCCTTTCGAAGCTAATTGGTCTTCCTCCTTCATGAAGGGGTTGTTCACTACTCACTTGTTCTAAGAGGTCATGAGGAAACCGAAATTTCCATTCACTAGGAAGTGCGCTTTCCCCCAGAGCAACTTCTGCCATGTACTCTATTATACGGTCATTTTTTCCACTGGGATTATTAAGATTCTCACTGCTAAATAAACTGTTTATTTCCTCTTTTGGCACCTTCACAATACGTTCCTTAAAGAGCTGTTCTCCCTCGATAAACTCTATGGCATTTCCAATAATTTGATTGGGTTTTTCGCCAAGGGCAGCAGGAAAGACCTTAGGCACTAGTTTTAGTCCTGTAGACTTAGAAAGTTCTTTGGCAATTTGATAGGTAGCTAATTCTCTTCCGGAAAGATTCGCTGTTATTTCTGAAACTCCACCATTGTTAATAAGTTGTTCAGAAAAACCTAATTGTTCTGCAGTCAATTCTGGAAGCAGTTTATTAGTGAGCTGCTTAAAAAGATACACCTTTCCATCCACGGAGATATATCCCAATGAAGAAAGGTTTCCAGAAGCAAAGTCCTTTTGGTAATGAATTAGCTTATCGGTTCGATCCAAACGAATGCCTTGTCTAGGTTGATCGTTATTTTCGCCACTTTCTAAATTACCACGTTCTAGTTCAATTCCATTGAGCAACAGAGAGCAGGCTTCAATGCGAGCGCTCGCTCGTTTTATGTTTTCTGATGAGTAGCGGGCATTGATACCTTCTTTGAAAAAGGACTCTTCCTTTATTCTGAGATATTCTTTTGTTATTCCTTGAAGTTGGCTTAAGTAAAGCAATTTTTCTTCCATAGTTGCAGTCCCTGGAAGATTTTCATAGGCCTCAAGAGCCGCTATTAGCCGATTGTAGGTGCTGCTCCAAATACCTCGTGAGTCTCCAGCAATAGTCTTAAGGTCCTTCACATGAAGAGGGAGATATCCTAATTCTAAAAAGTGTTTAGAAGGAAGTTGATCCTTCTTTACCGAAGTACGAGCGTCGCTAGGTTTGGATGTATTGTTTTTAGGAATCTCTTGAGGTAGCTCTTTTTTTACTGGCTCGGCCCCAATTGTTATCCGTTCTGAGGTATTGTCAAAACCGGGGAAGTTGGGAGCGTCTTTGCATTCTCTTATTATTTCCTCTTTGCTATTTTTTTCTATTGTCTCTGCTGCATTGAGCCGAGCATTCTTCTTGTCCGACTCTTCCATCTTCGCTTCTCCTCCAACAGCGCTTGCTTTTGATGGAGAGAATAGAAACGTACTTAGTAGCAAGAGGAGAAAAGGTTTTTTCATTAAAAACTGTATCCTTGACTATTGAATCAGAGGCCGATTCTAGCGGATTCTATTGAATAAATTAAGGAAAGAGAATGTTATATTTTTACTCATAGAGAGCACAATCTTTTAACCTTAAAAACCTCCCCCCTTATCAATAAAATAAAAAGAAGTGCTAGACAAAAAATAAGTTAAGAGTGTACTTTGATAGCGTTGAAAGCATTGAATGTAGTTTTAGTTATGTTCAAATCTTTTTTATATACCATATACCAAGCTTGGGCATCTAGCACTCCTCGTGCTACTGGTGTCCTTTTTTTTGTCTTTAACTCGGATGAAGTATCCTAGTTGATTTTTCACTACTAAGCCTGTAAAGTAACGTCTATGTAAATTTTTTAATTTTAGAAGCCTTCTTATTCCTTCAAACCATCTTAAAACCAAAAAATATGAGGACTATTAACTTTTTTTGTGCTGCTGTTGTAAGTCTCTTTTGTGTGAATGCCTTCGCTATTGAATCACCCAGTAAGAAACCTCCTTCCAAACTCTCCCCTTCCGGAACCCAGATGGTCTTGATCGGCGATGCTTGGAATCGAGCTGATGAATGGGGTCATGGTTTTTGCTCCAAAAATTTCTACCTAGGATCTTATGAGTGGACCGTTCGGGATTGGAAAGAGAAAGTCCTCGATCTCGTAGCCTGCAAGGTTGATGTCAATAACAATGACCCTGCTCTGCGAATAGCAGATCCGCATGGGCTTTGGAATAGAGGAATGAGGACTTGGATTACTCGCAAAGGCACAGAGAAAGAAGGCTACGTTTATTCTATTGTTAAAGGGGCAGATCTCCCTATTACCTACGTCAACCTTTTTGACACCTTTCGTGCCTGCAACATCATGCAGCGGGTCAAAGAATACGGACCTTCTCTTGGTTTAGAAGAGGGAGAGAGCTTTGATGAGGTGACTGAGGGTGGTGGCGCCTATTTTATCACCACTACCATCACCCCTGAGGGCAAGAAAAAGCAGGAGGCCTACCGAGCGGTAGATTATTGCTTCTACATCCCTACTCAAAATGAGTGGATCAAGGCAGCCTACTACACCCCTCATAAAGGGGGGGGGACAAATGCTCCTGGTTACTACCTTTACCCAACTCAGCATGACTCGCCTAACCCTGGAGACAGAGAAGGCTATATTGAAGACAACAGAGCTAACTACAGTGTGTATCCTTTACTTTTTTTTGCACCTGCTTTAGAGCTCTCCGAGGTGAACCATTGTGGTCAATATACTATTGATGACAATGGAACGATATCAGTTACAGGAACACATAGTTTTTATGGATGTGTTGACATGGCAGGAAATGTCAATGAGTGGACCACCACAAGAGTAAAATCAGACCCGAGGGACAATTATCGCACCGAAATGAATGATGGTATGATCACTTCTGGAGATGAACATGGCAATTATTTCTATCCTGTCAGGGGAGGTGACTTTGAATCAGAATATTGTATAGAACCAGGAGTGGATAATTACCTTATGAGAACTTGTTCCCCAGAGATTTTTGATCCTAATACAAGAAACTATCGGATTGGATTCCGGATGGCAGCCGTCGTAGATCAGGACAAGCCCGCTGGAAAAGGATTTGCCGAAACAGAACGCTCCACTGGTTTGTCAAGTTTTACAACAGGCCAGCAAGGATCTATGATTATCCTGCCGGTAGCCGCCTTTGCTGGAGCTGCTATTGGAGCTGGAATTGCCACTGGGGAGATTACCTCTGAAGTTCTTGCTAATGCTATAAATTTTGGTGGTCAAGTGGGAGAAGCTATTGATGCTGTTGCCACGCAAGTTTCGGATTATGTCGCTCAGTTTTTTAATTCTTTCTTCTCCAGGGCAGGAATAGAAGAAGAGGCTGATTTGGTCACTAAAAATGAGGGAGTCTCAACTTTTGCACCCATTTCCTCACTAGCAAATTCAACAGAATCTCCTATGAGTACACCTGGTTTAGGTGGTTCATACCTAATGCCCTAAAAATAGATCTCTCCTTCAAGATAGTATTTAGTCTTATTTTCTATGACTGCCAAATATGCCGTTGATCCTAAAAACGTGAATGAAAATGGGAAATATGGCGTAACAACTTGATCTAAAAAAGGTTTTAAATCGGTCAGGAGTACCTTTTAAGCTATAGCTTGCCGATTGAGAAAACTTTTTTAAGCTCGAGTATATTGCGTCAGATTTTCTGTTTCCATTCACGTTTTTAGGATTATCCACCTCAACTGCGGAACTTGGGCTACCCTGATCTTTGTAGTAGAGAGTGATGAAATATTGAGATTAATCAGGTGGGCAGCATATAAGATAAAAGGCACTCAAGGGGATTATCAACGTTTTCCCCAACTCCCAAATATTTCTTATGAAAAAGCCATTCCTTTTTTTATTATTAGGTATGTTTGTTATGGCTCCTTTATCCGTAAAGGCAGGAGGAGTAGAAACACCTGAAGGGGAAGAGAACAAGGATGATAGCTCTATTAATCGGAGCAGCAGCTATGAAATGGTTGCAAGAGAAAGTAAAAAAGAGTTGGTTAAGAACTTAGAAAATGCTGTCCCGAATTTCTCTAATGTGGATACCACAGAAATGGTTTTTTCTTCATCAGCTGTCAATCCAAGACAAAATTCCAGTAGTCCACCTACAGCAGAAAATAATGACAACAATCGACTTAATAGTAGTTCAGTAGCTGATTCTAAACAACTTGAACAACTTGAGCTACTTAAGCAAATAAACGAAGGCGTTGAAGAAATAAAACGATTGCTCACTAAGAGTGATTTAGCAGGAGAGATAGCGGAGAATACTATGATTGATGATCTTTCATTATTATCACTCCTAAGTGGTATTAACTCGCCCTCTCTCCGAGTGACAGTAAGAAAACTAGCTCAAAATGAACGTGATCGACACCACAACAGCCTTACTGTTTCTAGAATACCTTACGTAAGACAATCTTCTAGGACAGCAGCAAAAAAAAGACAGGAATCGCTTTCAGATGAGGATCAAACAGACAACGAAGAAATCATTGAAGGTAATTTTTTAGAATCACATTTGTTCCTTCCAGAAGGATCACACAATCAAACAACAAGAATCATTGAACCAGGATCAAGAAAAGAAATTCAAAAAATAAACAATACTTCGCCTAAGTATTGGCAAAAGATCGAAAATAATTATAAAGAACAGAACCAACAAATGCTTTCAGTTTTGTCAGGGCGAAAAAAAATCATTACTAGTGATGGAGATCAAGAGAGTGAAGATCCAGGCCAACAGGACCTCATAACAACTTTGGGAGAAATTCAAACGATAGGTGAAAAGGTTATTGATGTTATTAATCAAAAATGGTTGGATAGCACCAAAGAGGCGTTAACTGATATTAAATTAGCTCCCGAGATTCTCGATGTTGTACAAAAAGCACAGGTGCTTAATCTCGGGTGTCAATCTGCTTTTTACATAGAGTGTGCTAAGACTGAGCTGGCTAAGGCACAAAATAGTATTAGCCAAGTTGGGGAGGGTGATATCATTCGAAGTGTTAAAGATGCTTTTATTGATTTTTTATACTCTGAAGTACTTAAAGATAGCTCTCCTCGAGCAGCTTATGACTATTCTCTGAAAAAGGCAAAAATGTTTTCGGAAAAAGCTGAGAATATTAAAAAGAAGATAATAAATGATAAAAAGGCTTTAAAAAAACTTTCTAATCCTGATCAAGCTCAACTTCTCAGTGCTGAAATAGAGAGAATGGAAATTATTCACGATGCATTACAAAAAACTGCGCGTGCTTATGAGAACTTAAATAATGAAGCATGGATTGAAATAGAATGTGGTTCTTTACTTAAGATAAAAAAATCTATTACCGAGAAAATATTTTCTCTGCAAGGTGGGGTGAAAGATCCAAAGTTGACTGAGCAGCTAGGTAGCCTCTTGGCTATTGTTGAAGATTTAGAAACAGACGAAAAACGTGAAAATTGGGTAGCAAAAACTCCTTTGGAATTTTTAGAGAGTGTAGAGTCTTTGCCAGAAGACGCGGATAATAAGAACGTGGTAAGTATTAATGGCAAAATTGTTCTAGTTGAGCCTGAAAAACAGGCGCTAGCACAATTCGTTCAAAGTACGGAAAGAAAAAATTTGGAATTACTCAATACTAGGAGCTCCCTTAGATCAGCTCTGATGATTCTTGGTGGTAGTATGTCTGTCAGACAGTTCGATGATTTATTTGAAACGCAATACACATATTCAATTCCTTTAACAGTCGCTAATATTAAAGACTTTTATGGGCATATAACAAAAAAAGATAACTATCAAAATAGCCATTTTATCAATCCTCATACTTCCGAAGAGAATGTTATGCAAGCATTAGAGAGAGCCCGTAGTGAGAATCCAAAAAAAGTTATAAAATTTGATGAGAACGCAATGAGCTTTAACCCTTTTAAAGAAGAGTTCTCAAAAATACGAGAACCTGTTGATGGCAAATGGGAAGACCAGAAGAAAGCCGCTGGTAGAGAACGAATAAAACACCTTATCAAGAGTTCCTTACCTCCAAAAGAACAAGCTGGATTCTTAGATCGTTTTGATGCTGAGTTTCAAAGAGCCAATGATGGTGTTACAGTAGAGAGTGTTCTAAATTTTATGAAAAGTGAAAATGAACTTCAGCGAGCTAAAAAGAATGCTGAAATATATACATATATAAATAAATTGAAAGAGGGAGCAGCTTGTGGTATAGGCTCCGGTGCGGTGGCGATTATTCTTCCTCATCTCATTCTCCCTCAGATTTCATTATGTTTAGGTCTTGTTATTGGCACTGGTGTAGCATGTTCTTATATGGGTTTTTATGTTTTCAAGAGCCTCACTGCTGCCCAGAATAAATAGAAGTTGTCCGCAAGTGAACGGTTTTTGAAAATAACTATTTAGTAATACTGTTGTTAAAAATAAAATTGAAGTTGTGAATGGCGGGAATTTTAAGCTTAAACCTTAAAACGTGAATCCAAACAGAAAATCTGACTCAATATACTTAGCCTCAGCTTGCTTTTTCAAATCGCTCACGCATTGTCAAGGTTTAGGATTATTGAGAAAATGACAACACTGAATTCCTTATCTACATTGAAGATCCCTTCTTCTCTCCAAACCATCATTGCTCTTACCCTTGTCGTACTAACAGTCATCGGTTTTCTTTGGCGTTGGTGGCAGAGACGTAACAAGCTCGGCTGTGGAGGGGGCTGCTGTTGTAGCTCTACTATATTAAAAAAACCTCACGCAACTTCACTAGAGCATTTTAAATAAAACTACAGCCATTTTAGAGCTTCTTCAGCCGCCGCATCGAGGGAAGAAAAATGAGAGAGGTTCAAGCAAGGAAAAGAGTGCTGATAGCGAAACCAAGTTAGTTGGCGCTTGGCATAGCGTTTGGTCGCCAGGATAATGGCTGCTTTGGTTTCTTGCAGCGATTGTTTGCCTAAAAGTAATTGCTTAATCTCACGAAGTCCCAAGGCCATCGAAGCTGTGGAGCTCAAAGGATTTTTTAAGACTGCGGCAACTTCTTCCACAACACCATCCGCGAACATCTGCTGCACATTGTTCTCAATCCGTTCAAAAAGCTCAGCCCGATCGCGAATGAGCAAGAGGCCTCTTGGTGGAGGCGTTTTGGATGATGCTGGTTCTTGATGACGATGCCACGATTTGGCTAGTGGGAGTTTTGTGGTGGTGACAATTTCAATGGCTCGCTCAATACGGCGTCGATTTTTAATATCTATAAGCTTTGTGGCTTCTGGATCAAGTGAGTGAAGTCGTAGGAGTAGTTCTTCCAAGGAAAGTTCTTTTAGCGCCATGCGCAACGCTTCATCGGCTTGGGGAAGAGGGTCAAAAGGAGTGAGCAGTGCGCGAAAATAAAGCCCTGTGCCACCGACGATGAAGGGAATCTTTTTTCGAGAAAGAATTTCTTCAATCGCAGCAAGAGCCATGGTGCGATAACGAAAAACATCAAATGGTTCTGTTGGTGGAACAACGCCAATGAGGTGATGCCGGATGGCTTGACGCTCTTGGAGTAGCGGCTGGGCTGTTAGGATTGGGAGGCCTTCATAAATTTGAAAAGCATCCGCCCCGACAATCTGGCCACCTAGTCGTTTTGCCAAGAGGAGGGCTAGAGCAGATTTGCCAACACTTGTGGGACCGCAGAGGCAGAAAGAAGAGGCTGTGGGCTGTAGGCTATAGGCTGTAGGTCTCAGAAATTTTGGCTCCGGCACTCTTGTTAAAAAAGAAATGTTTATTTTTAAGAGCCTCGGAGTGCAAGCTCAGAGCAGGGCAAGGCGGCTTGAAACTGAGAACTGATAATACCCTTCACCCTTTACTCTGCACTTGTATTCCTTAAGCCTCTTTTACTCTTCCGATGCAGCACAATGACAGTTTCCTCCGCAGCATTCCCCCTCTGAAGGAGCTTCTTCACTGGCGGCAGCTGCTGGCGCAGGGCGTTCCGTGCGGTTTTCAGGGAGGGCCTTGGCCCCGCTGACAACAAGTTTGCGCCCCATATATTCCTTGTCATGCAATTCGCTGACGGCACGTTTGGCTTCTTCAAGAGAAGTCATTTGGACAAATCCAAATCCTTTGGAACGATGGGTATCTTTGTTGGAAACAAGTTCGACATTTTGAACCTGGCCAACACCGCTGAAGAGCTCGAAAAGATCACTTTCAGAGGCCTCAAAAGAAAGATTGCCAACATAGAGTCGTGGTCCAGTCACCTCAACATATTCTGGTTTCCTAGGAACGCGAGGAGTCCGTTCTTTAGTTTCGAAAGTAGACTCTTTTTTAGAATAAGGCTTCTTTTTTTGAAGAGAAGAAGAGGGTTTCCCTAGGCCTAAAAATCCCAGGAGTTTGCTCCAGAAACTACTCTTAGTGGGTTTGGGAGGGCGAGCAGAGGAGTAGCTCGGTTTTTTAGAAGAGGAATAAGAGCGACGGCCTGACTGAGAACGTGGACCGCGAGGTGAAGAAGAATACTTGGATGACATGAATAAGGTAAGTTTGTAACGTAACGAAATTACGTAAGGGTGAAATGAGAAGATGGAATTTTAAGAACAATACCATTGGCAAAGAACAGGTAAAATCATCTTATCGTTAGTAAGGAATGCTTTTTGGTCTGGCATAAATTGAAAAAATAGTCTATCGAGAGGAATGGCTTTAAAAGTCCAGAAGCGCATAATAGCGAGCTTCAACCCTATCACGATAAGTCAGATTTCCAATATTTACCGAAAAGCAAGCGGTTATCCTAAGGCAAAATGAGAGGAGAACAAAGGAAAATGTTTAGTTGCGACCTTGTTACTGCGATGTTTGCTTGTTTTTGTTCTCTCAGGTTATTCCAAAGACTCAAGGCCCTTGAACTTTAGAAACAGATATTTAGCCTTAGTTCCATGCAATCGACGTTTCCGTCCATCAATAGAACAATTAGGATATTTGTTCATCTCTTCAATGTCTTCTGCAAGAAAGTCCACTTCTACTTTTTTTGCTTCTATCTGTTGGAGTTCACCGTATGTACTTTTTCGTTTGTCCGTTAGAGAGTTTATTTCGGTTGTTAGTTTTTTTATTTCAGCCTCTAGTTCGGCTTGTTTCTTCCCTAGTAAGGTAGATGCACGATCGCTTGATGTTGTTAACATCCTTTCTAGTTCTTTTTTTGATGTCACTTGCAATAAAGCATTCTGATCTAATTTTGCTATATTTTCTAAAGCCGTTTTATCTGCTCCTGTCGTCCATCTCCAGCTTGAGTTTAAGCCACGCATCATCGATCTCCCCATTGAGCAAAGTGTATCCCAGATCAGGTTGCCTCCCAAACGAAGTAGGCTTGCGGTTGCTTTGATTGCCTGGAATCCAAGAGTAACATCTCCACCTAGCAACAGCGTATTAACAATAGTTGCCTCCTGTTCTCCCGTTGAGAGGTGATCCCAAGCGCCGAGAGGATCTTTTGTCCAATTAAATTGATAGGCTTCTTCAGCATAACCAGTGCTGGTCATAGAAGGATCAGCGGCAGTTTCTGCCATGCGGAATCCAATGAGGTCACTTCGTTTGTTGGCGTCAACAATCCATGGGAGAGCCGTTCTTGCTAAAAGGTCTGTGGTTTTTGTTTGGTAATCCCCCCCTCGGACAATATAAGCCCCTCCTATAGGAAGGTGAAATTCGTTGTATTTGGGGCTGGTGATCGTATCACTTTCACTTTCTATGGGACGATCTCCCTGAAACGTAGTGCTAGTTGTGGTCCATTCATTGACATTGCCAGCCATATCAAAACAACCATAGTAACTATGCGTTCCTATGACTTTCTCGTTATTATCCAATCCGCCGCAGTAGTTCACTTCAGAGAGTTCTAAAGTAGGAGCCCAAGGCCAGAGAGAATACAGATCGTAATTTGCTTTATTATCTGCTTGAGGTCCCTCTCGATCACCTGGATTGAGATCGCCTTCTTTTTGTGTGGGATAGAGGAAGTAGCTACCATTAGTGCTTCCCCCTTTATAATAGGCTGCCTTAATCCATTCATTTTGAGTTGGAATAGAGTAAAGAGCCCCCGGTTCCTTAGTGGCCTTCTGTTGCTTGTTGCTATCAATGGTGATGGTGTAAGCGCCATTTTCTGTAAGAGTGTCAAAACTTTCTCCTTCAGCCAAAGAAAGGGAGCCTCTCTGTTTAAGGTTATGCCTGATATTGCAGGCACGAAGGGTATCGAAAAGATTGACGTTAGTAATAGGAAGATTCGAAAATTTTTCTAAAACAAGAGCATAAGTATAGCCGCTTGTTTCTGTCCCTTGACGTGTAATCCAGCGTTCCATCCCATGATTCCAAAGTTCATGGGGGTCAGCTTTTCTAAGCACAGGATCTACTTGAGTTGCTACTTGATCTAAGACTTGCTCCTTCCAATCCCGAACGGTCCACTCATAAGCTCCCAGTTTAAAAAAATGATCGCAGGTGCCATGTCCTAGGTCATCAGCGTTATTGTTGAGATCGCCAATCTCCATCATTTTAGTTCCAGTGGGAGCTAACGCATTAGTAGGGGGCTTTGCTGCTACACGAGAGCTCAGAAGGGCGATGCTTAAAAAAGCGCAATAAATATAAGGGGAGATTTTCATGCTAGGGAATAAAATAAGCAAGAAAGCTAATGCATGTTAGCAGTTTGGCAACCCCCGCAATGAAAATATCAAGACAACAAGCATCCAAGTGATTTCATCTAAACGAGGATCCTGCCTTGCTTGTTGCATCAAGATAGCAAGACGTTTGGCGGGGAGTTGTCCTTGGGTCAATTCCTCTAACTCGCGCGGCAGTGTATGACAAATCGCAGCAAGATTTTTTTGGCGCAGCCACTCAGACAAAGGGGGATTGAATCCACGCTTCGGTCCCAGCAGTGCCTGTGGGCCTATTTGATCGATCAAAAATTGTTTGGGAGGTTTAGAAAAACGTTTCGCTGCTGGCATCTGGCAGATCGCTTGAAAAAAAAGGTGATCGAGCAAAGGAGCTCGCAACTCCAATCCATGAGCCATGCCGCAGAGGTCCGATTTTCTCAAAATATATTCGGGAAGATAATTGAGACGATCGCACTCCAGCATCCATTCGCGTGGCGCTAGTGAAGAGTCCGGTTGCCGCCAATAGCTAGGTTGCACGGCCATGTCTGGTTGCAAAAAAGCACGTGAGAGCGGGTCCAAGGCCGCAAAACGAAGAGCGTAGGACTCTTGCCATCCCAGTTGGCATTCTAATAAAGAGCGTCGCAATCGCCCTCCCAGAGAGGTTTTTAGGCACAACCTCGAAGAACTCCAATATTGCGGTTGGTGCCCGTGACGTGAGAGAAGGCGGGCCGTGCGTTCGTGAGCATGATAGCGTTTGTAGCCTGCAAAGAGCTCATCTCCTCCATCTCCTGCTAGCGCCACGACAATTTCTTTTGCGGCAGCCTGGCAGAGGTACCATGTTGGAATAGCCGAAGGATCAGCAAAAGGCTCATCCAGGTCATGAATAATCTGAACGGCATCGCTTGAGTCCATCTTGATGGGCAAGCTGCAGTGCTTGAGTCTCAATCGCTCTGCGATGCTGGTAGCAGAGGCGGACTCATCAAAGACTTTGTTCTCAGGAAAGGTTGCTGTAAAAGCTGTGAGCTCAGGCATATTATCACTATGAGCCATCTTTGCTGCGATTGCTTGCGAATCAATGCCACCACTTAAGAACAGTCCCAGGGGACGATCGGAGACGAGGCGCAAGCGAATCGCTTCTTCAAAAAGAGCCGATGCTGATTTTTGAGAAATCTCCTGGTGTTGTGCAGACTCAGGAGCCCAGTATTGGTGAGGCGCACAGGGGTATGGCTCTGCTTTTTCTAAAGAAACGACAAGGCTGTGTGCTGCAGGGAGTTTTTGAAATCCTTCGATAATGGAAAGAGGAGCTGGAATATAGCGGTGTGCTAAAAAAGCATCAATGGCTCTGGAATCAAAGCGTGGTCTTGTTTGAGAGGTGAGAGTCGCTAAAGCACGAGCAGTACTGGCAAATGCAAAAAGACCATTCTGGGTGGTGTAAAAAAGCGGTTTTTCTCCCAAACGATCGCGGGCAAGTAAGAGGCGATGTTTCCGCAAATCAAAAATAGCGATAGCAAACATACCGCGAAGCCTTTCTACAACAGCATCGCCCCACTCTTCATAACCGTGCAAAATAAACTCCGTATCGCTGTGACTCATGAAGCGATGGCCACGGTCTCGCAAAAAACGGGCTTCTTGCTCCCATCCATAAACTTCTCCATTATAAACAATCCAAACCGAACCATCTTCGTTTTTCATCGGTTGCGTGCCGGCGATGGAAGTATCTCGAATGCTCAAACGTGTCTGAATCAAGGCTGCATGGCCTTCTGTGGCATGATGCCATCCCTTTTTTTCTGAAAATGAAAATAAATTCGATCCCGATCCATCAGGGCCACGAGAGCGGAGCGCTTCTTTCGTCGCTTCGATGGAAGCGGAAGTAATGGCTGTTTGATGAAGGATGCCTGCAATGCCGCACATGGAAATTAGGAGATGGAAGCTTGAAGATAGAAGATAGGGGATGATGCTGAAAGTTTGAAAGAGCATTCTTGTTATCAAAAAAGATTTCGATTTACATTTTTCCATCTCCTATCTTCCATCTCCTATCTCCTAATTTCCCATGAACGCCCGTATCACTAAAACATTCACCTTCGAAGCCGCTCAGACCTTACCTCATGTGCCTACGGGTCACAAATGCACACAAATGCATGGGCATAGTTTTAAAATTGAAATTTCGGCAGAGGGATCTGTAGATCCTCACACTGGCTGGATCTATGACCATGCTATGATCACCAAAGCAATGAAACCCCTGCTAGAGCAGCTTGATCATGCTTACCTTAATGAAATCAAAGGGCTTGAAAATCCAACTATTGAGAACATGTGTTTTTGGTTTTGGGAAAAATTAAAACCACAGTTGCCGGGGCTTGCAGAAATCATCCTGCATGAAACACCAACAGCGCGGTGTAGTTACCGTGGAAAATAACTTTTTTTCCTTGCTTAAAAAAACGGCGCGCTCGTTCTATTTAACGATTCGTTTTTTGCCAAGAGAGTTGCAAGAGGCAGTAGCACTTGCTTATTTGCTCGCACGGGCTTCCGATACAATAGCGGATGAAGGAGTAGCCTCTCGTGAGGAACGAGTAAAATTGTTGTCTGTTTTGAGAGCAAATAAAACCTCTCCTTCTTTGCTCCAAGCCTATTGCAAAAAAAATTTTCAAGACTTGGATACTGAGAAACAACGCAGTGAAAAAGAGCTCTTAGAAAGGTTGCCCGAGTTGCTGCAACAATTAGAAGATCCTCAACGAAATCCTTTGGAGGCTAATGCCATCAGGGTTGTATGGCATGACATTTTAGAGGGACAGCTCTTGGATTTAAAATTACAAGGTACTCTTTTTACGCCTTCTCAACGAGAAGAGTATCTTTATCTTGTAGCAGGGTGTGTCGGTGTTTTTTGGACGAAATTAGGGATGATGGTTCTTCCTTCTTTTTCTCAAGAATCACAAGAGCAAATGATGGCGTGGGGAGTCAGTTATGGAAAGGGATTGCAGCTGGTCAATATATTGCGCGATGCTGCTGCTGACGGATGTGAAGGACGTTTTTATTTTGATCCCTCAGAATATTCGGCGCTTGCAAAACAAGCCTATTCTTATTTGCAAGAAGGAAGACTCTATGTGCGAGCTCTTGAAAATCGTCGGTTGCGCTATGCCTCAAGCCTTCCTTTGCTTTTGGGAGAACAAACATTAGCACTTATTGCTAAACATCCTAATACTCCTTTTCTTAAAATAAGTCGCTGGAAGGTTCTTGTAGGCTTGCTTCGGGGGTTGTTCTTTTAGAGGGTGTCTTGAAAAGACTAAAATTGCGCATTACGGCGTCGCTCCAGTGCTCGCGTCCTCGAGTATGTCCA
>JAIEQL010000012.1 GCA_019747735.1 Chthoniobacterales bacterium
TATGATAAAAGCTGGGATGCTGTGAGTTCTGAAAGAACTTTGTTGAGTGGCAGGTATAAAGAAGGTCTTGCTGAAGGACGCCAAGAAGGAGAAGCCGCTTTACTTGTTAGACTGCTCAAACGACGCTTTCCTAATGATATTACTAACCATCATCTCAATCTCATTAATGATGCAGACAGCGATACTCTTTCCATATGGGCTGAAAATTTTGTTGCCGCTAAAAACATCGAAGAAGTTTTTAACGTGAAATAGGGCAATCAGTTGCTTTCTTTTCAATGCTCGGCAAGAAAGCGGTGATGATTCCGATCAAAGGAAGAAAGGAGCAGAGATAAAAAACAAAGTTGATGCTAGTGACATCGGCAAGAGCTCCTAAAAGCACGGAACCAAAGCCTCCCATACCAAAAGCAAGCCCGAAGAAAAGACCTGAGACCATACCGACATTTCCTGGCATGAGTTCTTGAGCATAGATAAGGATGGCAGAAAAAGCCGAGGCAAGAATCAGGCCAATGATACAGCTTAGAAGACCAATCCAAACAAGGGAGGCATAGGGAAGCAATATCGAAAAAGGAGCCGTTCCAAGAATGGAAACCCAAATGATCCGTTTGCGTCCAAAACGGTCTCCTAAAGGCCCTCCAATAAGGGTTCCAAGGGCTATGGAAAAAAGAAAAAAGAAAAGAAAATATTGGGCGTGAGCAATAGAGAGATGAAACTTATTCATCAGGAAAAAAGTGTAATAGCTAATCATGCTGAAGAGATAAAAATATTTTGAAAAAATCAACACGATCAAAATACCTAGCGCCATTTTAACACGACGTGGCGAAAGCGACTGGTAGTGTTCACGAGCAGCTGATTTAGAGGGAAGGCGATGGGTGTTTTTTTGAAACCATATGCCAATTTTTTGTAATATAATAATGCCAAGTAGTAAAAAAGCTCCTAACCATAACATCTGAGTGCGTCCATAAGGGACAACCAAGGTGGCTGCCAAGAGCGGCCCAAATGCAGTTCCTGTATTACCTCCAATTTGAAAAACTGATTGTGCAAGACCATGCCTTCCTCCAGAGGCCATGTGAGCTATGCGAGAGGCTTCAGGATGAAAGACGGCAGCACCAAAGCCAATGAGAGCAACAGCGCAGAGAACATGAGCATAACTTCCCGCAAGCGACAAAAGAATGAGTCCAGATAATGAGGAAGTCATTCCTAGGCTCAATGCAAAAGGTTTGGGGTAACGATCGGTATAAAACCCAATAATGGGCTGAAAAATTCCCCCCGTTAATTGCATGGTCAAGGTGATTAATCCAATTTGAAAAAATGTTATATGAAACGTTTTTTTCAATAAGGGATAAAGTGCCTGTACAAGAGATTGATTGGTGTCTGTTAAAAAATGACAACAAGAGAGTGTCACTAAGACGGACAAAAGTGTTTTGTGTGTCTTTTCTTGTTGAGGGGAATGTTCTAAGGAGGTCATGAAGCTGCGGTATTTCTACCAATGTTCGTTGGTAGTTATGCTGTGACTAAGAAGATATGAGCAGGATTAGTAGAAGGGTTTAGTAAAATGAAATTCCAAGCTCCTTTCCAGTGGTAGCATTCGTTGGTAAGGAGATCGTGAACAATATAACTCGATTCGTGAGAAAATCCAAATTTGTGTAGAGGAAATTCAACCATTCCTGACTCTTGGTGATGAGGGTTGAGATTAACGATGATAAAAAGGTGCTCTTTTTCATCTTCCGAACTTTTTAAATAGGCGAGAATAGAAGGATTGTCGCTATTACAAAATTGAAGAGGAGCCATGGTTTGGAGTGCTCGATGGTTTTTGCGAATCTGATTGAGGCGTGTGATCCACGGTTTGATATTTCCAGGGGCATTCCAGTCGCGCTCTTTGTACTGATATTTTTCAGAGTCAGCATATTCTTCTTTTCCAGGAATTGCCTTATTTTCACAAAGCTCAAAACCACTATAAATGCCATAACTGGGAGAGAGGGTGGCTGCCAAGGTTGAGCGGATCAAGAAAGAGGCACGTCCTCCTTCTTGTAAATAAAAAGGAAGAATATCGGGCGTATTTGTAAAAAGATGTGCTCGAAAATATTCTTTCATTTCCGACTGCGTAAGCTCTGTAAAATACTCTTGAAGCTCTTGTTTGCTATTACGCCACGTAAAATAACTATAACTTTGGGTAAACCCAATTTTAGCCAGGTATTTCATCATGGCGGGATGGGTAAAGGCTTCGCTCAAAAAAATGACGTCAGGAAAGAGCTGCTGGACCTCTTTAATAACCCACTCCCAAAAGCCCATGGGCTTGGTGTGAGGGTTATCGACTCGGAAAGTCCGAACACCACGCTCTGCCCAAAAAAGAAGAATGCGTCGCAATTCTTGCCAGAGTTCTTGCCAATGAGGGTTATAAAAATTGAGAGGAAAGACATCTTCGTATTTTTTAGGAGGATTTTCGGCATATTTGATGGAGCCATCAGGACGGTGAAAGAACCATTCGGGATGCTCTCGAATATAGGGATGATCGGGAGAACAATTGAGTGCAAAATCAAGAGCAAGCTCCATGTCTCTTTTTTTAAGTTCCTGAATGAGCCATTCAAAATCTTTCATTGTTCCTAGCCCTGGTTCAATGGCATCATGGCCTCCCAAAGCATTTCCGATGGCGTAAGGAACCCCGGGATCCTTTGGAGATGCCTCGGTCGAGTTGTTAGGACCTTTACGAGCAGTCAATCCAATGGGGTGAATAGGCGGGAAATAAATCACATCAAAACCCATCTCTTTGGCCTCATCGATGCGTTCCAATGTCTCACGTAGCGAGGATCCAGTATCTTTTTTTCCTTGAGCGGATCGTGGAAAAAATTCGTACCAAGCCGTAAGATTGGCACGCGCACGATCGACTCGCACACGTTGCGCTGGTTCATAAGCTGTCGCCAAAGAACGATCCGGATACGCTCTCATCGTGCTACGAAAAGATTCGCTTGCTGTTAGTCTGGTCAGACTTTGTTCGAAACTTTTGGATGCCTCTTCCAATTGCTGGGCCACTTCAAGAAGAAGCTCTCTATTTTTTTTGCAGCTTTTGCAGCGCTTGGCAGCAGAGCGAATGAGGGCAGCTCCTTCGAGAGCTTCAACGCAAAGATTGGTGATTCCATCGGCTTCTTTTTTTTGAATCTCTTCAAGCCATGATTCAAAAGAATCGCCCCATGCTTCTATAGTAAATTCCGTCCAACCAACGGTAGTGACTTGAAAGGAACCCTTCCATCGATAATTGCCAAGCGGCTCCATAGCGGTTTCCTGCCACCTTGTGCTTCCTGCTTCCCGCCATTGGAGCATGGCAAGAAGAGTCTCATGTCCTTCTTTATAGATAGTGGCTTCTACGTGAACCCATTGTCCTGGAACTCGCTTGATAGGGAACTTCCCACCATCAACGGCTGGCGAAAGGTCTTCGATAATGACACTAGGAAATGGGGCGCTCACAAGAAGTTGAAGTAGAAAGTTGGAGTTGAAGTTTTTTAAAGAGTATCCTCTCAAAAACTCCGGAAAAAACATCGAAAGATTGTGTTGAGCTAAGCCTAGCTATTCTCCTACAGCTTTTAGAGCCTCATTGAGTAATTTGGAAGAGATAAACCATCCATGATTTTTGAGGTTATCAAAGAGTGGTTTTATTTCGGAAATAAGTCCGTGACGTTTAGCTCTAACAAGCAGCCCCAGAGTTCCTATAATTTTGACTCCTTGAAGTTGGGCAATAGTACGCCCTGTTCTATCATCTATGAGCAAACAAGAATTTGGATTTTGAACAGCCAAAGCAAGAGCCGCTGCTTCTCCTCGATCTACCTCGAGTTGAAAGGCACGTTCAAGTGTTGGATCTGGCGAGCGAATGCACGACAGAAATATTTTGAACTTTTCAATTTCATCATGCAGTTCAGCATCAATTACAAGTTCATCCCAAACTGCTGTTGGTACCCAAACCTCTTCGGCTATTACTTTGAGAAGTGAAAGCTTGTCGATTTTAGCTAATAAAATTAGCGGACTGGCATCACAAATAATAAGTGTTTCACACTTGAGCGAGCTCATTGGCAAGTTGCTCGGGAGTTAAATTCATCACAGAAACCTTCAAACGTGAAAGAGTCTCCATAAAGGTTCGCAAGGGAAGACCTGCTAGCGCTGCAGCTTGGGCCAATGTAAGACGTCCTAACTCAAAAAGCTTAGCAGCAAGTATTTCTTTGAAATCTTGCTGCAACTCTTCTTTGTTTAGCCTTGAGAAAGATAATAATTGCTCATCAAAAGTAATATTTACCGTAGTCATGGGAGCAATATATTTAAAAATCGAGGTTTAGTAAATAGCGCTTTCAACCTGTTATTCACTCTCCACTGCATTCAGTAAGCTTTCCAACTCCTCCATTCTATCTTCAGGATCAAGATTGCTTAAAGCTTCCCGTAAATTTTTTAAGGCAGGAGCGACATAGTTTTTAAATTTTGGTTTGCCGCGATGGAGACTCAAAAAACCATAGCATCCGAGTGCCTGCATAAGGCGTTGCGTGGCGCACTGCCAAAAAACTTTTTTAAAATCAGAAGCAATGACCATCTTGTGCCGTCTCATTTCTTCGAGGTAAAACTCCAACAACTCTTCTCGTTCCTCCGGTGTGAAGGTGACATAAGGGTCGCAGAGCAAGGAAGCCAAGTCGTATTGGGCCAATCCCCATCGCATTCCTTGAAAATCGATAAAGAAAGGTTGGTCTTCCACTAAAATGATATTTTGAGATTGCAAGTCGCGATGAATCAATTGACGCGGCAATACTGCTAAATCCTTGAGCAGTTGTGCCAAGAGCTCTTTTAAAGAAGTAAGTTTTTTTTCTTCGATATGAAAAAGACCCTTAAGGGCATTCTCTATGAAGTATTCTTGCTCCCACTGATAAAGTTGTTCATCAAATGGGGGCTGCAGCGTCAGGCCAGCTTGCCGTAAGGCTTTCGGAGTAATGCAGTGAAGTTTGGCTGCTTCCACCAAAGTGGCTTTATAAAGCGAAGAGCGTTTTTTCCAAAGGAGATTACGCTGGCTCCAGAGGTTCTTTTCTCCTAGGTCTTGCAGCCATAATAGATGTTGCTCAGAATCCTCTCCTAAAATTTCTGGAACGGCAATCTGTTGGCTTTTTAAAAAGTGAGCGCAGGTTCCGTAGTGCTTATTTTCTTCTTTCTCGTTGTTGTAGTGGATCGCTATAAGAGTCGATCCTGCCTTGTTTTGACAGCGATAAAATTGGCGATCAGAGCCTCCCTCATAAATCGGAGTGAGCGTCGCATCGATAAACTGAGGAAAGCGTTTGTTGGTTTCTTCGAGAACTTGATTAGGCGACAGTGACATTAAGTTGTGCTTTAGAGTTGAACTTGAAAATAACGAAGCAGCAATAAAGTGATGCCATAACACATTAGCATCAAAACAATAGAATATAATAAGCTTAGCCAGCAGCCTAACCCATAACGCAATAATGCCGGAAAAATGAGAAACATGGGTAGCGTTGGCAAGACAAACCAAAAAGTGCTCTTCGAAAAGCTCGCTACTTTTTCTAGACTGCCTGTTTCAATATAAAGCCAACAAATTGATAATAAAGATATTAAAGGTAGCGACTTAATCATCGCTCCTAAAATCGTGTTTACTTTGGCGATTTCAGAAACAACAACAATGATCATTGCCGTTAAGATCACTTTGAAAATATTGTAAGCGAAAACATGCATGCATTTGCCAGGGTTATAGATAGTGTATTAAATTGAAAAGGGCACGCCATAAGCTGGCTCTTTGTCCTTAGGAGTGCGTTCTCAGATCTCACATTATCTTAGGATAGCGCTCGTTCTTCGGCCTTATCCTAAGAAAAAATTTCTGCACTTCTACCATGCCCTTTTCAATTTAATACACTATATTTTTCTCAAATGAATTTTTTTAAAATAGAATCCTCTCCGAAAGCTCTTGATCAGCAGCAACAGAGGCCTTTGGAAGAAGAATACAATTAGTCAATTTGGCATTTTCTCCCACGCATGCGCCAGGACCAATAACAACACTGCCATGAAGTTTGGCAGAGGGAGCAATCGTGGCAGTTGGGTGAATAGCTGTTGGCCAAGGGAAAGAAGGGTCATGATGTAATGAAAAAGGAAATTTCCAATCCTGCTCTTGTACAGTGCGATGAATTTTTAAATAAGCTTCTGGTGTTCCAAGGTCACTGGCAAAACCAATGTTGCTTACAAAAGCAGCGACGGTATGACCGGCTTGCATTGCTGCTAAAAGAGCATCGATCAAGGAGGCTGGTCCTGTAGGGTTGATCCAATCAAGCAGTGCAGGTTCTACAACAGCAATTCCTGGATAGAAAAAAAGGGGGTTTTCTTGAGCATTAGGTGAGATGTCACGAATGGAAGTGACCTGGTTTTTTTTCTCATCATAGCCGACATTTTTAAGACCACCTTCATCGCGTAGCAGGAGCGTTGTAATGCTGCCACTCTTGCGATGATGTTCTATAAGATCGGTTAGGGGAATGTTGCTGAAAATATCTCCATTGTGGAGGAGAAAGGGCCCTTGTTCTAAAAATGACCGAGCATTGCGCAAGGCTCCTCCTGTACCGATAGGAACAGACTCTCGGAAAAAATGAAGCGGATGCTCATGATAGTTGCCCTTAGCATAAAAAGTATTTTCACCATTGGAAGAGGGCTCTTCGGAGGTCACTGCAAATTCCGTATAAAATTTTTTCCAAAGATAACGGGTGTTGATGCCAATCTCACGAACGCCCAGCGACAAAAAATGATCAAGCGCAAAAGTCAGCAATGGCTTATGAAAAACAGGAATCAGCGGCTTGGGTATTTTTTCTGTCAGGGGACGTAAGCGCGTTCCTTCGCCGGCTGCTAAAATAAAGCCTCTCATTTCGCCAATCGAAGACGCATTGGAATCATGTTACTTTCAATAAACCCATAATTCATATAAAAGTTACGAGCCTGTTCCTCTCCATGATCCGTGAGGAGGGTGATCCGTGAGAATTTTTTTTGACGTGCATACTCCAAGGCATGTTCCAGCAATAGCCCTCCATAACCTTGCCCGCGATGATCATGATGAATCACCAAATCTTCTAAAAGCAGGACAAATTCACCTTCTGCAGTGCTAATGGTGATGAGCAAATTAATCATCCCTATAATTTTCTTCCCATTACGTAACACAAAAATACGGCCGCGATTGGGCTGCTCTAGAATCAGCTTTAGGCCTTTCATTTGTTTAGAGCGATCGGGCAAAAAATCAGCCTCTTGAGTAAAGAGATCAAAAAGCAATTCCGTCAAGGCAGGAAGGTCATCAAGTGTCGCGGATTCAATTTTTAGAGAAGACAGCATGGTCATGATTATTGCTTCGCAATAGGTTGAAGTTACAAGTTGAAGTTGAAGAGCATTGAAGCTCCACTCAAATCAAGGCTGCTTTTGGTGAGGCTAGCTGGAGAAGCTGATAAAAGTAAATTATTTATTGCTTTTTCATAGTGCTTCCACGCCTAGCATTGCCGCTCCAAAAACGCCAGCACTATCGCCCAAGATAGGTTTGAGGAATTGTGTTTTTACATCGTCATGAAAAACATAACGGCTGATTTTGCTGCGTGTCGATTCTTCGTAAAGCAAATCGATATTGCCAACACCTCCGCCAATGACGATGGCATCAGGATCAAGAATATTAATGGGAGAAGCGATGGCTTCTGCAAATTTTTCTTGGAGGCGTTCTAAGGTTTGCTGTGCAGCTGCTTCGCCGGCAGCAGCACGCTGCACAATTTCAGATAAAGCAACTTTTTCTCCCGTGATATTTTGATAAAATTGTTCCAACGCAGGGCCAGAGAGCACCATTTCATTGCATCCTTTTTTGCTTTCGTAACAAGCGCCTCCCTCACTGCACAAGGCGTTATTTCCCCACTCTCCCGCGATGCCATGAAGACCTGGAATCAAATGACCATTGATCACAATACCTCCTCCCACGCCAGTTCCAAGAATCAGCCCCATCACTACACGATGATCACGAGCTGCGCCCCAAAAAGCCTCTGCAAGAACAAAACAATTGGCATCATTAGCTAGCAATACTTCGCATTCCAGTGCTGCGGAAAGCTCCTTTTGAAGCAAGCGCCCGTTAAGGCACGAAATATTAGAATCCCTAAAAATTCCTGTAGAAGGATCGATCACTCCTGGAGCACCAATGCCAATTTTGCAAGCTCGCCTGCTTCCCGAAGCTTGCTCCAACTGCGTCACGAGAAGTTGCAACTGACTAATAACACGCTGAGCTCCCTGTGCCGACTCTGTAGGAAGGCGCAATCGATGAAGGGCTTTATTCGGTTGAGATTGATCAATAATTACGCCCTCTATTTTGGTTCCACCTAGATCGATTCCCCAAAGAAGAGATTGTTGATGACTGCTGCTTTTTAAATTCATGGTGTGATGACCACTATCAATCTTGTTCTCTCTCATCAAGTTTTCTATAAGAAATTTGCGGATGCTTATACAAAATTGCACTCATTCACAATAGCTGCCAAATCTTTTGCTAGTGGAGCGTTCCAGCGGTATTGTTGGTTATTGTAAGAAAGTTCTAAGGAGGTTGAATGCAGTGCTTGCCGTGAAAGCCAGAGTTTTTCTTCCAAGGCGGTAGTCCATCCCGTTTCAATAAAGTTGAGATAGCACTCTTCAGTGGGACCATAAATTTTATCACCAATAATGGGATGGCCGAGGGAAGCTAAGTGGACTCTAATTTGGTGAGTACGTCCTGTTTGAGGAAAACAGCGCACTAAAGTAATGGGACCTTTTTTTGGATGAGAAAGTTTTTTTTCAACATGCACTTTTGTCACTGCTGGTGAGCCTTCTGGATGGATGGCTTGTTTGAGCCAGATTTGAGAAGAAGCTACCTTCCCAAGCCGCAATAATGGGGCATCGACGATCTGTTCTTCTTTTCCTAACCATCCCCAAACCAGAGCAAGATACTCTTTTTTGATCGCCCCTGCTTCCATTGCCATAGCACAAGTGCGCGCTGCTTGATAATTTTTTGCAATCAGTATGAGGCCGCTTGTTTCGCGGTCGAGTCGATTGATGAGAGAGATTTGTCCTCCGGTGATGTTCTCATAAGCGAGAAGCTCTTTTAATCGATGCCAGAGGGTGATAGGTCCATTCGGTTTTGTCGGATGGACCAGGAGAAATGGGGGCTTGTCGATGAGAAGCAGATCTGGAATCTCCTCAACAATTTGTAATTTGGAGTCAGGGTTCGAATATGGACAAAATATAAACTGTTTTTCAACTTCTTGAATCTCATTTTGTCGATATTCGAACCCTGACTCCAAATTTGACTGTAAGTCTGCTTGATTAGTCATCGTAAATAGAAGAAGATCACCCGATATTTTTTGCTTAGCTAAGGTTTATCATTAGTACTTACTTTTTCATGGAAAAACAGCGCACACTTGCAGAATCAGCCAGTCTCTCCGGAGTTGCCTTGCATACGGGAGGTTCTGTTACACTGACACTTCACCCCGCCCCTGTTGGTCATGGTTACAAATTTCGTCGAGGGGACCTTCCAGATGAGCCAACTATTGATGCCAAGGTTGATTATGTAAAAACGGTAGAGCGTTCGACAACACTCGTTGAGGGAAATGCGAAGATTCACACCGTAGAGCACATTTTATCAGCTTTGGCAGGGATGCGTGTGGATAATGCCTTGATCGAGATGAATGCTAATGAGCCTCCGATTGGGGATGGAAGCGCCTTGCCTTATGTGGAGTTGATTAAGCGAGCTGGAATTGTAGAGCAAGAGAGTCCTCGCGCCATTCTTGAAACAACAGAGCCCATTCACTTCGAATCAAAAGCAGGGTCCATGATGACTCTTTTTCCCGATTCCAATTTTCGTATCTCTTGTACTCAAGTCGGTCCTCAAGGCCGCTTTACCCAATACCTTTCTGTGGAAATCACCCCCGAAATTTATGAAAAGGAGATTGCGCCTGCGCGGACTTTTGTTTTTTACGAAGAGGTCAAAGAGCTGATGAATAAAGGCCTTATCAAAGGGGGAAGTTTAGAAAATGCCTTAGTGGTGCGTGAAGAATCTGTCTTAAGTAAAGAGCCCCTTCGCTTTGTTGATGAGTTTGTACGGCATAAAATCTTGGATATTATTGGAGATCTGGCTCTTGTCGGACGCCCTTTAAAAGGGCATGTGGTGGCGGTCCGTCCTGGACATGGTCCCAATACAGAATTAGCACGTGCCCTTAGCAAGCGTCATGCAGAGCTTTTGGCAATGGCACCTCGGCCAATAACCTCTTCTGCATCGGTGATGAATATTAACGAAGTGATGAAAGCACTTCCTCATCGTTATCCCTTTTTAATGGTTGATCGTATTGTGGAAATTGATGGTGAGTCCAAAGCCATAGGGGTTAAGAGCGTCAGTATTAATGAACCCTATTTTCAAGGCCACTTTCCTGGGCATCCCGTCATGCCAGGAGTTTTACAAGTAGAAGCGATGGCGCAGGTTGCCAGTATCATCATGATGCGTAAGCCAGAAAATGCTGGCAAAATTGGTTACTTTATGAGTGCTGATGAGGTCAAGTTTAGAAAGCCCGTTTTTCCAGGAGATACACTGTTTATTCATGTTGAATTAATTCGCGCTCGCAAAAACATGGGAAAGGCTAATTGCCAATGCCTCGTCAATGGAAACATTGTCTCTGAGGGGATCTTAATGTTTGGGTTGATTGCACAATAGTGAAAGTATGACGACAGAAATTCATCCGAGCGCCATCATCGATCCCAAAGCTGTGATTGGTGCTGGAACAAAGATTGGTCCTTATTGCGTCATTGGTGCTGAGGTCGTGTTGGGAGAAGGGTGCTTCTTGCACAACCATGTGACCCTTGCTGGCCCTACAACAATTGGTGATCACAATATTTTTTATCCCTATGGTTCTATTGGAGGGCGTTCGCAAGACTTAAAATACTCAGCCGAGCCGACTTTTTTGAAAATAGGAGACCATAATTCTTTTCGTGAGTTTGTAACCATCAACAGAGCCACCGCTCCTCATGGCATCACAAAAATCGGCAATCACGGCAACTTTCTCGCTTACACTCATATTGGTCATGATTGTGTTATTGGCGACCATGTGATTTTTTCTAACAACACAACATTAGGTGGTCATGTTCTTATAGAGGATCACGTAGTCATTGGTGGACTCAGCGGAGTTCATCAATTTTGTAGGATAGGAGAGTATGGCATGATAGGTGGCATTACAAAAATTGTTCAAGATGTCCCAGCTTTTATGATTGCTGATGGGAATCCTGCTGCCATACGAGGTATTAATCAGGTCGGTCTGGAGAGGGCTCATTTTTCGGCTTCGGAGATTCGTGATCTTCGCGAGGCTTACAAATTTATTTTCCGCAAAGGATATAACACAACGCAAGCAGTCGAACTTCTTCGGGAAAAATATTCGGACTCATTCGTGATCAAAAAACTTGTCGATTTTATTGCTGCGAGCAAGAGGGGAATTGTGAGGTAGGCTTTGCAAGGCAAAGCAAGGGTGTTGGTGTAGCGTGTGTGTGTAAGTTAAAAGAGAATTCTTCTGGACTGGTTTCCTGTACATGTTTACCTTTTTGGTATGACGACACTTTCTTATACAAAAGCCCGTGAGTCTTTAGCTGGCATATGGGACGAAACAATTTCTACGCGTGAGCCAATTAAGCTTTCCCGTCGTGGTAAGGAACCAGTGGCATTGCTCCCATGGGAAGAGTTGCGTGGTCTTGAAGAGACGGCTTATTTGTTGCGTTCTCCTGCAAATGCGCAACGGTTGGTTGGTGCCCTTGATCGCATTAATCGAGGCGAATACGAGACGTTCACTATGGAGGAACTTCGAGCAAAGCTTAATCTAAACTAGATTTTATCATGAGAGAGCTTGGTCTAGAAAAAACTTTTCTTGAAGACCTTACTTATTGGATACGTACTAATCAGAAAATGGCTACGAAGGTGATGGAGCTGATAGAGGAGATTCGTCGGGATCCTTTTGATGGCATTGGAAAACCAGAACCGTTGCGTTATCTTGGAAAGAACGTTTGGTCACGTCGTATTAACCATGAACATCGCATTGTTTATTGTGTTATAGAAAATAAAATTATTTTTGCACAAGCTCGCCATCATTATGGAAAATAATCTTAAAGAGGCAACAGGGCTTTACATGGAAGAATTTCCTGTTGAGGAGTAATTAATGTCTGAAACAGCTACAGTCACCCCCATGATGCAGCAATATCACTTGCTGCGGCGTGATTTGCCACCGGATACGTTGTTACTTTTTCGTCTTGGAGATTTTTATGAATTATTTTTGGAAGATGCTCTCCAAGCGGCTCCCATTCTTAATGTAGCGCTGACTAAGCGTGGGGAGACACCGATGTGCGGCGTTCCCTATCATGCAGCGCGAGGCTATTTGGAAAAACTACTGGCCGCTGGAAAACGTGTTGCTCTTTGTGAACAGGTGGGAGAGGTGCAGACTGGGAAATTGGTCAGACGAGAGATTACTCGGATCTTAAGCCCTGGAACATTGGATGATGTTGGTCTAGAAGAGCGGCAAAATAATTTTACGGCGACCATTGTTGCTCATCAACAAAAGTCTACTGACGTTATTTCCTTTGGCCTTGCTTATGCAGATTTAAGTACAGGAGAATTTTTTGTAACAGAACTTGCCACTCGTGAAGCGCTCCTGGATGAAATCATGCGTCTGGCACCTGCAGAGATTCTGGCACCTAAGAGTTTGGAGCTGCTCATGGTGGATATTAAAAAGGAACTTCCGCAAATAGAGTTTCTCGAAAACTACCTTTTTGAACTGATAGGGACGAGTGAGGTATTGCGTGCTCATTTTAAAGTACAATCACTCGATGGTTTTGGAGGAGAGGAAATGGAAGTAGGCATCATGGCTGCGGGAGGTTTGCTTTATTACATCACACGTCATTTGCGGCGCAATGCCTCTCATCTTCAGCAGCTAAGACCTTATCGCTATCATGACTATTTGCTCATTGATGCCGTCACGCAGTCTCATTTAGAGCTTGTTACCTCGAGTGCCGGGCGTTCTATGACCCTTCTTGCTGCACTTGATCGTACAAAAACTCCGATGGGTGCCCGTATGCTACGAGATTGGATTATGCGTCCGCTTATTGATGTTAACGCCATTGAGGCACGACAAGAGGTGCTGGCTTGCTTTTTAAATCAACCTTTTCTCTTTGGTGAATTGTCTGAAAAACTTTCTGGCATGCGCGATGTGGAACGCTCTCTCTCGCGGTTAAGCCAAAATTCAGGCAATGCACGCGATCTGGCTGCTTTAAATATTTCACTACTTCGGATTCCTCAGCTAAAAGAAAGTCTTAAAAAGCTGATAAAATCGACTTCTCAAGAGAATGCTTTGTTGCAAGGGCTTTTAGAAAAAATAGAAAATTTCCAAGAGTTAACAGCAATATTAACCAGTGCCTTAGTTGAGGAACCACCTGCTGTGACCAAAGAAGGAGGAATGATTCGTGAAGGTTTTGATGCAGCATTGGATGAGTTGCGATCGGCTTCCAAAGAAGGAAAAAACTGGGTGGCAAGCCTTCAGGAACGTGAGATTACTCGCACAGGAATTAAATCGCTCAAGGTACGCTTTAATGCCGTCTTTGGTTATTTTATTGAAGTGACTAGTGCCAATCTCGCCCATGTCCCTGCAGACTACGTGCGTAAGCAGACCACGGCGAATGGAGAGCGTTTTGTGACTCCAGAACTCAAAGAGATGGAACAAAAAATTTTGGGAGCCGAAGAGCGATCCAAGGTTTTGGAGCAGGAGCTATTTCAACAATTGCGTAGAGAAGTGTTGCAAAAGATGGTGGCTATTCAAACTACGGCCACAGCGGTAGGGACATTGGATACGCTTTGCTCTTTAGCAGAAACAGCGCGCCTTTATGGTTACGTGTGTCCTGGTGTGGATGACTCGACGGTTTTGTTGATTAAAGAGGGGCGTCACCCGGTCCTCGATCAACAGTTGCGCGAAAAAACTTTTGTACCCAACGATACAGACCTTGAGGCTCATGCTCACCGAATGGGCATTATTACTGGGCCTAACATGGCTGGTAAGTCTACTTATTTAAAACAAGTAGCCTTGTTAACCATCATGGCTCAAATGGGCAGTTATCTTCCGGTAGCGAGCGCTCATGTGGGAATTGTCGATAGACTCTTTACCAGGGTGGGGGCCAATGATGATCTTTCTCGAGGTCAGTCGACCTTTATGGTGGAAATGAATGAGACCTCTCGCATTTTGCATCATGCAACCTCAAGGAGTCTTGTGCTTCTGGATGAAATAGGGCGAGGGACAGCAACCTTTGATGGACTCTCGCTTGCATGGAGTGTGGCTGAGTATCTCCATGACGAAATCAAAGCACGCACTCTCTTTGCAACCCATTACCACGAACTCCCTGATCTTGCACGCACACGGGCAGGTGTGCGCAACCTCAACGTTGTTGTGAGAGAACAAAGCGATGAAATTATTTTCTTACATAAAATCGTTCCCGGAGCGGCCGATCGAAGCTATGGCATTCAGGTAGCGCGTTTAGCTGGCCTTCCTCATGTGGTTATCGAACGTGCTAAAGAAATTTTGAAAAATTTAGAAAAGGCGGAACTCAATACTGAAGGTAGACCTCAGCTGGCTTCGCAGGGGATGCGACGTGGTTCGCGAAGGCGCTTAGTAGATCAAGGACCTACACTTTTTGATGAGTAGAATTTCAGATTCAGGGTCAGTTCCGTTATTCGGATAATTTGGTGCCAGTTCGGATATAGCTGAACTGGCACCAAATTATCCGAATAACGGAACTGACCCCAAAATCCTCCTTTAATAAAAAGCATGCCCCCATTTTTCTTTAAAAACTCCTTTCCTCTAAAGAAGACTATCGCTATGGTAGCACGCTCTTTCGGGTTGGTAGCTCAATGGTAGAGCAGTGCCCTTTTAAGGCATTGGTTGAGGGTTCGAGTCCCTCCCAACCCAGGATGATAGGTTTTAGATTATAGGGGCTTAGGTTGTAGGAGCTCTTGTCAAGCCAAAGTAAAATTTTCTACGCCCTGTTACCTGATTAAACGCCGTGGCTCTCTTTCACTACCAAGCCCTCACTCTCTCTGGTACTAACGAAGCCGGTTCACTCGAAGCAACTTCTCAAGGTGAAGCCTATCGACTTTTGCGGGAGCGTGGCCTTCAGCTCAAGTCACTACAAGGAGAGGGAGGAGCAGCGAAGGAAAATAAAAAGCATCCCAAAAAAACAGCTGCTACCACGCCAACAGATTTTTCATTAACCCGTCTTACAACGCCACAGTTGCTTTTTTTTACTGAAGAGCTTGCAGAGCTCTTAGAAGCTGGGTTGCAGCTTGAAGGAGCGCTCAAAGTGATTGAACAGCGCCAAGAAAAATCATCCGTGAAAGCTGCGGCTACCATTTTGCGTGCGCAAGTGCGAGAGGGAGTAAGCTTTTCCCGCGCATTGCGAGAATGTGGGCACTCTTTTGACCCTCTTTATTGCAACCTAGTAGCTGCTGGTGAGGCGAGTGGCGCTTTGCCTCAAATTTTAAAAAAGCAATGTGCTCATCTTGAGATGATTCAAGAATTGCAGAGAAAAGTAACCTCCTCACTCATCTACCCAAGCATTGTCTTTGCTTCGGCTATTGTGCTGATGTTTATTTTTCTCACGTTTTTAGTGCCTCAACTTTCAACATTGTTAGGAAAAACCGGGCATAAACTTCCCATGATTACTCAATGCCTCATTGATGTGAGTGAGTTTTGTGGGCATTACTGGTGGGCCATCATAGCAGTGATTGGAGCGCTCATTACAGGGGTAAGGCTCATGATACAGACTCCTTCAGGAAAAAAATGGTGGCATCGTGCAATGTTGAATATTCCTGTCGTTGGCCCTGTCTTGAGAACAAAATTTTTAGCAGAGACGCTCCAAACCTTAGCTACTCTTGTTTCCAACGGAGTGACCATGCTAACGGCCTTGCATCTCCTTCATGCGGCTACTGGCAATGTCTATTTGGCTCGCTTGTTGCATAAGGTTTCAGGCTTAGTTAGCGAAGGAAGCAGCTTGGCTCGCTCCATGAAACGTGTGGGATTCTTTCCTCCAGTACTTATTGATATTTTGGGTGTAGGAGAACAGACCGGTGATATTGCAGGAGCTTTAGGCAGAGCCGCGCAGCGTTACGACCGTGAGCTTTCTAATAAAATTCAGAATCTCACCACACTCATTCAACCAGCGGTGATCCTCTTGGTGGCTCTTTTTGTCGGCCTTGTAGCCTATTCGATGATTGCGGGAATTCTTACTAGTGTGAATGCGCTAAAGACGCATTAGAGCGAGGCATTAAAGTTAGTATAGCCATAACACCACCTATGGAATTAAGAACATCGTTTTCCCAGAAACAGAAAGAAAACAGAGTGGCAGCCAATGCTGCCGTGGTAAGTCCTATACAGAATAAGGCTGCAACGCGTAACAAATTTCCTTGGTTGGGGAAAACAGTAAGTTTGGTCTTTCCCCTGCCAATATTTAGGCAGCGCAAGCTTGCTTTATTGCCAAAGGAAGGACCTAAGGAGCATCTGATAAATTGCGATCCATTTAGCCAACGACTTCAAGGATTACAACATCAAGCACAAAATCTCCTGAGCGACTATCGAGCACAAATAAAAGAGCCGCAAACACAGGTGGATTTAAAGAATTTAGAAGAGGCAGAAGAAGCGCTTTTAGATACAGAAGAATTTGTTCAAAAGGCCATCACCTCACAGGCTCAAGGGCACATAGAAACCGCGTTAGCTTATGAGAAAGTAGCCCACTATTGCTTGCTAGAGAGCAGGGCACTTGTCTCAGGAGACAAAGACATGGTTTTAACTTTAAGAAGCGCAGCTAAAGCGGCTTCTGGGGCAGGAGATACCCTTCAATTGGCAACCATCTTAAAACCTCACCGGAATAAAGAAGCGGTAGCTTGTGAGCAAGAGGCTCGCTGTTACCTGCAGGAGGGGGAGGCACTCATGTCAGGTGATAAAGAGAAAGCTTTAAATTTAAGAAGCGCAGCTAACGCAGCTTCTCATGCAAGAGATGCCTTTAAACAGGCAGCGGTATTAAAAACTCGCGGGAAAGAATATGAACCAACAATGCTCGCTTCTGAGAAAGAAGCTCATTATTGCTTGCTAGAGAGTGAGACGCTTGCCTCAGGAGATAAAAATAAAGCTTTGAATTTAAAAAAAGCAGCTCAAGCAGCTTCTCATGCAAGCGAGATCCTTCAACTAGCACTCACATTAAAAGCCCATGGGGATGCATACAAAGAGGCTGCACTAGCTTACCAGGAAGCAGCTTATTGTTCCTTGCAAGAAGGTGAAGAATTTGCATTAGGAACAACAGAGAATCTCAAGAATGCTGAGAATTTAAGAAACTTAGTCGAAGCGGGTTCTCATGCAGGAGATGCTTTTGAAGAAGCAGTCTCATTAAGAGGCAAGGGGAATGAGCGAGCAGCACAAGCTTATGAGAAAGTAGCCCGCTATGAATTGCGGATAAGAGAAGCCTACAAATTAAGAACTACAGAAAGTCCAAGCAATCTTGATCATTTAATAATGGCAACGAGACTAGCTCAGCTTGCAGCAGAAGAACTCACTTCGCTCAGTTCCAATTCTAAGGAAGATAAAAAAGTAGAGCAGGAACAGTACAGCGAATATTGGCTTGCCTGGGCCCAGGTTTATGCTGATCAGGGAAAAGATGCAGGAGATAAGTTCACTTTAGAACGCTATTTGAAAGGGACCATTCAAGAGTGAAGTGCAACACGTACTAAAAAAATAAAAAAGCTACAGAATTTAGGTTCAATATTCTCTAAAACCGCATCCCCAGACTCAGGAAGATATTTTGACTCATGAGATCCGAATTTCCTGCAGCGGCGTTATAGAAAAAGGAAGTATCCCATTTTTTTGCAAACTCCAATGAGCACCCAATGCCCGTATAGAGCGTGTCGCGAAGAGGGGCGCTGCTCGAGTTGTAAAAATTGATCCCTCCAAGATTGGCGCTAATGTCGTAGGAATTTTGCAAAAATTCATGCTGCCAACTGAGATTGATTTGTGGCACGAGCACTAATTGCTTGTTCACTTCCCAGCGATAAGCGACATGGGAGCCAAGGCTGTAAATCATACTGCTGGTGTTCCAAGAAACATTTTGTAAATCGAGCGATTGCGCTCCTGTTTCGTTAAAGGAAGGAACCCCAAAATAAGCGTATTGAAGATTCATGGTAGGTCCATAAGTCCAGTTCCCTTTTTTAAAGTCATACCCAGTAGCCACCATAGAATCTAGCTCACCAGCTCCTGGGTTGCCAGTTGCAGTGCGGTTGATAGTGCTAAAATTGATATTCCGTTGCATCGTATAACCGCTGTAGTCACCCCCAATGAGCCCATCGATGAAGAATCCTTTCTCTTTTTCTTGGCCGTAGGTTCCAAAGAGTCCAAAGCGAACGGTATTACCAATAAGATTGCCTGATGTGCTTCCGTTATATTTTGTGTAATCACCTTGATATCCTGAATAAATACCGCTGACCATGTGATCGTTCCATCGATAGGTCAATCCTGTTGTGACTCCGCCGCTCTCCGTGTTGTAGCTGGGAAGCATGTTGCCGCTGTTAGCTTGTGCAAAGATACCGCTTCCATCGATGAAGACGCCCCATGGAGTCTTGTTTTCAGACCGAAGGATGTCCTCTTTCTTTTGGTTTTGATTTTGACTGGGCTCTTGAATCAAGGGCATGTTTTCTCCAAAACCACCCATACTAAAACCACCCTCCTCCGCAATACGAGCTCCCCAGAGGCGCTGAATGAGTTCCATGTTGTTAGCGTTGGCTTGATTAAAGGCAATGGTGGAGAGCGACTGGTAAAGAGTCGGCATGATTTGATTAAAAGCCGTTGGATATTGCGATGTTGTTAGCTGATCCAAGGCTGTAGAAACGGTCAGCTCATCGCCACTGGTGGCTGGAATGAAGGTGTTGAGTGCCGTGGCTACGTTAGTTTGGTTTTGGTTTTGGGCTACCAGCGTGTAGCTTGCTGGGGCAAGGTATGCTGTGACATTAGGATCGGGATTATAAACAAGACGAATACGATCTATGTTAGTGTTGCTGCAGGTAATAGTTTCAAAAGTGCCATCAATGGGGTCTGGAGAGGTGAGAAATTGATAAGCTGTTCCATAATTACGCGCTGCATTATCAGAAATATTAAAACGAACATTCCCACCAAGGGTTGTGAAACCATTAATTATAAGTTGGCTGCATCCTTCGCTTGTAATAGTAATTCCCAATGTTCCTGTAATGGTTTGAACATAATTACCGTTAACTGTTAGTGTTCCAATAGTGATCGCATCACCAGGACTTACGGTGCCATTATTAGCAACGTTTCCATTGATAGTGCCATTTCCTTTTGAAGCTGCTCCTTGTTCGATGGTAGTGATGGGCGTTGTTTCTGTTCCATTAACAAGCAGGATTGTATTACTGTAAGCTGTTGTGAAATTACTAGAAATTAAGGTGCCAGCAGTAGTGATATCTAATACGGTAGGCTCCATGCCGCCTGTGTTAGTAACTACTGTGTCATTGACGTAAAGCGTATTGGTAATCATTGTACTAGAAGCAACAACTAAGTTAGTGCCACTCTCTACCCTGGCGTAGATAGCATTATTAGAAAGAATCAAACCAACCCCGCTGTCAGGGGTGGTGAAATTATTGATGTTGACCGTTCCTATTTGGTTAGTCCAATCGGCAATCTTAATTAAGCCATGACTGAGTATAAGAGGAGCAACACTATAAAGACCATTAGTTCCATCAACAAAATCTATGGTATTTACCGAAAGGTTATTACTTCCAGAACCTGCCGCTATCATCCCTCCTGAGTTCCATGAAAGAGTCTGGCTTATAAGAAGGTTATCATCAGCTTGCAAGGTGGCTCCTGAATCTAAGACTACCCTGCTTTCCCCCAAAGCGTTATCATTGGTTGTTTCTAAAATACCATAACTAATTACCGTCGTGCCACTGTAGGTATTATTGCCACTCATGATCGTTATGCCCGAACCAAGCTGTTGAATGGTTCCATTCCCTGTAATGGTACTAGTAATAGAAAGAGTGTTTGTTTGATTATAGTTAATAGTTGCCGCTCCTGGACCCAAGGTGATAAGAGGTGTTGAAAGCGCTCCTGCAGCATCACTCCCTCCGAAAGTCCCAAAATTGAGGGTTCCTGTCGTGTTACTTCCACTAGCAATAATGAGGTTGCTTCCAACGTATAACATACCCTCTTGCGCAAGTGTTAAAGTACCTTCTGCTCCCGAAAACTCGCCTCCGATAGTCATCATAGAACTATTACTCCAAAGAGACCCTAACCCAGTAATAAGAGCCGTGTTGCTAACACCTGTTCTCCCTAAATAGGCATTCTGGCTAGAAACAACACCTCCATTAGAAAGAACAAGGCTATTATTACCCCTCCCACCGATCTGTAAGTATTGCGTATTACTCCAAAGAGAACCACTTCCTGTCACTAAAACATTATTATTTGTATTTCCATTTCCACGAGCAATAAAACCGATCTGATCGATAAGCTTTCCACCATTAGAAATGACCAAGGTATTAGAATTTCCACTACCAATATCACATAAAATAGCATTCAAACTAGAATCATTGTCTGTAATGAGACAATTATCTAAACGCCCGCTTAAATATAAAAATTGAGCAATAACTCTCCCTTGGTTAGAAATAACTAATTCATTATTAGTTCCTTCTAAAATAATGGAGCTAGAATTACTCCAAAAAGAACCCATTCCTGTAATTATACACTTATTATTCGAACCAAAGCGACCAATCCGATTATACCTTGCTTTGCTAATTAAAGTTCCTCCATTAGAAATAATCATGCTATTACCGCTTCCATAACAACCAACGAATAAATCCCCGAATAAATTCCCGTTATTATTCGTAGCAGAAACATTCCAAAAAGAACCTATTCCGGTAATAATTACTTGATTGTTAGAAGAATCACTATTTTGACCAATGAATGCATTTCCTCTACTAATTAAAGTTCCACCATTGGAAATAATGAGGCTATTATAGCTTCCATGAACACCTACGCAAAGAGAGTCTAGGCTATTAACTACTGTTTCTAAGTTAAAAATTCCAAGATTATTGTTGGTAGAGCTAGCATCGTAACCAATATAAGTGTTAGCGTAACTATTTGTTCCCGAAGTAAAATTAGTCGTATTATTGGGGGTATTACTTCCTACATACAGATTGGAGCTTTGGGCTAAAAGAACTCTTGTTAGGAACAAAAAAAAGAAAGAGAGAACGAGTGTAATTTGGTTTTTACCCATTTAATAAAACCATATTAATTCTTTCAATCGTATGTCAATATCTCCTTAGAGTTAAAAACTTGCGTTAAGTAAATTTCTTCCAAGGGGCTTGCTTTTGGTGGTGTTGCTGATGGGATTCTGTTTTCTGAATAAAGTAACTTTCCTTTTTTAAGGATCGCTATGTGAGTGCAGGTCTCTTCAATTTGGGTGAGCAGGTGAGAGGTGAGTAACACTGTTTTTCCTTGAGCTTTGAGTTGAGAGAGTAGGTGAGAAAAGAAACGAATCCCTGCTGGATCAAGGCCCGTGGTGGGTTCATCCAAGATTAATAACTTGGGATCAGGAAGCAGTGCTTGAGCCAGTCCGAGCCGCTGCAATGTTCCTTGAGAAGCATGACGCACCGAGAGGGAGGCCACCTGAGTGAGTTGGAACTGCTCTAAGAGTTCTTTGCTTTTTTGGAGAAGAGATTTTTTTCCTGCTCCCGAGAAACTTCCATAAAAAAGAAGTGCTTCTTGAATAGTCAGAAAAGGCTCAAAAGAAGGCCGTTCAGGTAAGAAGCCAATGTGCCTTCGAGCGGTGACGTTGTGACTTGGGATGCCAAAGAGCGTAGCCGTTCCCTTGGTGGGTGAAAGAAGACCAAGTAAGATTTTAAGCAGCGTACTTTTTCCTGAACCATTGGGGCCGAGAATGGCCATGATTGCTCCACAAGGAACTGTGAGCGAAAGATCTTCTAGAGCTGTTGTAAGCTTGTTGGAAAAAGGAGTGCGAAAAGTTTTGGTTAGATGCTCAATCTGAATAGCGGCAGTCACAGTTCACAAAAGTTCATAGAATTTGAAATCCGCGGAGAGATAGTCTGGTAGCAGGATCTACTGCCTCCTCTTGCACCAATGCAATATGCCCTTTCAAAGAACTTTCGCTAAGTGCAGTGAGAAATTCCTCTATCTCTTTTTCCACTCCACTGACGAAAAGTTCAACCCGTCCATCGGGAAGGTTTTTGACATAACCAAGTACCTCATAGCCTCGGGCAATGCCTAAAACAGTGGCTCGAAAGCCAACACCTTGAACTTTTCCTGTATAGTGAAGGAGGCGGGAAGTCATGAAGAGTTGAAGTGAAAAGTTGAAGTTGAAGTAAGAGTCTAAAAGTTAAACCTTCACGGGTGTTTAATGAGTATCATCAATCAATTTATTTGCCATTAAGCAAATTTGAAAAAACTTTTAACTTCAACTTTTTATGGCCGCACCTGCCCCGTCCCTCGAATAAGATATTTGTAGCTGGTTAGCTCTTCAAGGCCCATGGGGCCTCGCGCATGAAGTTTCTCGGTACTAATACCAATCTCAGCGCCAAAACCGAATTCTCCTCCATCGGTAAACCGAGTCGAGGCGTTCCAATAAACAGTAGCACTATCAACATCTTTTAAAAATTGTTCTGCGTGCTCCTTGTTCTCCGTAATGATGAGGTCGCTATGGTGCGAGCCATGGGATTCGATGTGCTCAATGGCTTCTTCGAGCGAGTCGACAATTTTTACAGCTAAGATCAGTGCCAGAAACTCTGTGAAAAAATCCTTTTCTCTCGCCGGTTCAATCTGAGCTGTAAAGCGGCTTCTTACCTTGGGTGGAAGAAGGGTGAGGGTATCTTCATCACAGCGCAGCGTTACTCCTGCCTGGAGCAATGCTTGCGCGGGTTCTTTTAAAAAAGAGGGAGCAATGCTGCGATGAAGAAGGACTGTTTCAATAGCATTGCAAGCACTGGGGCGTTGGCATTTGGCATTGAGGAGAATTTTTTCAGCCATCGCCAAATCTGTCTCTTCATCAACATAGGCACTGCAAATGCCATCGTTGTGTTTGATGACAGGCATGCGAGCGTGACGGGTGACTGTTTCGATGAGCCCTTTGCCTCCGCGAGGAATAATGCAATGGAGATATTCATCCATCTCACAGAGGATTTGTACAGCTTCACGATCGGTTACAGGAACAAGCTGAATGGAGGCTGCAGGGAGCCCTGCCGATTCTAATCCCTTTTGCAGAGAGGTTGCAATGGCCTTGTTAGAGTGAAATGCCTCAGAGCCGCCGCGTAAGATACACACATTGCCTGCTTTGAGGCAGAGTATTGCTGCATCAGCAGTGACGTTGGGACGTGATTCATAAATGATACCAATGACCCCAATAGGCACTGTTATTTTTTGAAACAACAATCCATCGGGACGTCTCCATTCTTTTAAAACTTTTCCAACGGGATCAGGAAGCTTTGCTGCTGTACGAATGCCCTCGGCCATTCCTGTGATACGCTCTGGAGTGAGCCTCAACCGATCAATCATGGAAGGAGAGAGCCCAGCTGTAGCGGCAGCTTCGGTGTCCTGCTCATTGGCTTCCAAGATTTTCTTTTCGTCGGCCAGCATTTGATCAGCCATGGCGAGCAAGGCTCTATTTTTTTGCTCAGTGCTGCTGGTAGCCAGAGTAGAAGAGGCTTTGCGGGCGGCTTGGCCAAGAGAGTGTAGTTGGGCAGTGAGGTTCATGGCTCTCAACCAGAATAACAACTAATGAAGATGCTTTGCACCATAATAAAGAAGAATTTGTTTTTTATCTTTAGAAGCTTAGGCTTTACTTTTTGATGATGAAATTTTCATTGGCTTTCGTGCTCTTTTTCTGTTTTGGAATTATTGCAATAATCGCTGCAACTCCTTCTACTAACAGCCTGCAGAGCGGATTGGAAGAGAGTGCGCGGGATCATATGCTCGAAGAGCTTGGGGTCAATGACATCACCACTCCTTTGGTAGGAAAGGTGTTTCATGATCTGGAGCTCTTTCAACCGCCTCCCATGGAAGAGATCAAAGCTTTTGATAACAATGCAACTTTTACCAGTCGTCTGCAAACAGCCCTGCAGTTTGGGGCCCTTGTAGCCAATGGCTTTGTAGCCACCGTTGCCCGCCAGCAGGCCTTGATTCTACAGATTGGTCAGGCTCTTATCAAAAATGCCAATGCGCTCGCAGCGGGAGAAAAATTAGTTTACCGCAGCAAAAGTCTTTTTGAGCTCAGTGAACGTGAGGATTGGCAGGGACTTCGTGAAGAACTCAATCGTTGTCAAAGTGAAGTGGAGGCCTCCATGATTCAACTTCACGACGGCGAGATGGCTGATTTAATAAGCCTTGGCGGCTGGTTACGTGGTTTTCAATTAGCAGCTCATGTAACTGCCAATTACTATACACAAGAAAAAGCAAAGGTCTTAGTTCAGTTGCCCGTCATGGATTATTTTATTGAGCGGATGAATACACTCAATCCCAAGGTCAAACAAAGAGCACTTGTTGTGAAATTGACTGCTAATTTAAAGACGATCAGAGGTATTGCGGCTCAAAACCCAGTGCCAACGGTGAGTGACGTCAAAGAATTAGAGCGTCTTGCGACGGAGGCAATGAAAGAAGCGCTTTCGCATCAGGGGGAGGAGCGTTAGCGACTACTTCTTAGGAGGTAATGTACTTTTCTCAATGACGTTATCTAAAATTCTTTCAACAATTGGTTCTTTGACTGGGATTCCTGCAGCTTTTGCAGTAGCAGCAGCTATTGCTGCTGTTCCTTTGAGGTCAAAAGCTAGTTTGTAAGCGATAAGTGTCGCTCCATTGTAAGGTATTGCTGTCACACTTCCCGTAAGGTTTTTTATATTTTTTGCTTCGCCTTCTTGTTGAAAGGAGACTTGAAATCCACCGTGCTCAACGGCTTTCTTTTCACTCTGCATCGTAACCGCATCTGTTATTTGAGCTGAGATTGGATTTGTTACATTTATTTCGAAAGAGTACTTTGCTGTACGAGAGTTGGCATACAGTGCTGATGAAGGGTCATCAACATTAGAGCAAAAAGGGAGGGTGTCCTTATTAAACTCAGGAATCCAAACGGTGTCTTCAATTTTTTGAAGAGGTACTGTCTTTGGATCAACAAGCTGGTAAGCAGTATAGATGGAAGATTGAGAGGTAGAGCTAGAGCTGAACAATTTGGAAAAAGTGCTCTTTTTTGGAATCTCGGGCTTTGTTTTAATGACAATGCTCTCCCCGTTAGAGAGAGCCTCTTTTTGTTCTTTGGTAAATGTGTTGAGTAATTGTGGGGTTGGAATTGTTGGTGTAGAAGTGGCGCTAGATACTTGTGCTGTTGATACTTCTCTTTCTTGAAAATCTTTTTCGTTAACACTAACTCTTGAGCCTTGGTCTATTGTTGTGGGTGATCCCAAATTTTTCGATGCAGCAAAATTACTATGTCTGTCAGTTATTGATTCTCTAAGAGCCCTTTCTTCGTCACTGTTAACTCTGCTGAAAGTATGTTCTTCTGTGCCATCCTTTGAGAGTATATGCCCCTCTTCAGATGATGATGAGGGTGTTCTTAAGTCTCTGTCTGTTGTAGTAGGTGATGAAGCTTCTAATGATGATAGTGATTCTATGCTATTACTGTTTGCAAGAGAGAGATCGTTCATAGTGTTAATGTTGACGTGCTGAAGGAGAATGTGATGGAAGAGAGAATCAGTTTTCTAAACTAATACTTCCTCATCAAACGAGCCCTGACGAAGGACCGTACGCACAAAATAAAGAAAATGCCGCAGAGGAGGGAAGTGGCAATTTTTGCCATGATTGCAGGAGCTTTAGGATCGGTGGCGAGATCAAACATCATCGAGTATTTTTGAAAAGCAGGAGCGGTTGCCAAGAAGCCGCCAAGTGCTACTAAAACAGCAAGGTGCATAGCGTGCTGGCGTAAGGTCTCTTTTTTGGCGATAAGGCCGCTGAGAATAAGCAGTAGTCCAAGTCCGCACGGTATGAGAGCTGTGTAATGAGTAGCTCCTGTTGCAAAAAAGCCAATCAGGCCCACGGCGTTGAGTAAAAGTCCGAAGATGATAGAAAGAGTAGGCATAAGGATGTATTAGAATAAAATTAAAATTATTCAGCAAGGAGATCTTTAAAAAATAAAATGAAAGTTGTGTGTGAATGTTCTTGCCGTGTTTACCAACAGTACGTTGGCAGCACACACCAAAAAAATTTACTTTTTGATTGCCAAAATAAAAGATTCTCTTATCCTTTGTGCCCCATGAGTCAACATCCTAGCCTAAAAGGTTCCAGTGCTATTACCGCAAAACGAAGCGTTTTAAAGCGTTTTGAACGTGTCGATCTTTTAAAAAAACGCTCTCAGTGGAAAGAGGGACAGCGTGTGATAGGGCTTCCAAAAACAAAGCCTGACGCTTAGCGATTGCTTTATTAGTTCTACTGATATTGCGTCTGCTGTGTCCTGCGGTACATCATTCTCTAGAATGACGGAAATCAAAGCCTCACGCATCATTTGTACGTTCGGCTCTATAAACCTAAAAACGTGAATGGAAACAGAAAATCTGACGCAATATATTCGGCCTCAGTTTGCTTTTTCCAATCGCTTACGCACCGTCAAGGTGCGCGCACGCTTTTAAAAACCAACCTGAACACCACTGATCGGGAGGCCGTGGGGTAGACTACATAAAGCTTTGCTTGATGTAGCCCGTTAGGGCAAGCCGAGTAGGTGCGAGCGAGTCAAACCAAGTCCTTACGCCATATTTCCCATTTCCATTCACGTTTTTATGATAAAATATGCGCATTAATCAATTTTTGGCAAGAGCAGGCCTTGGTTCTCGACGTTCTACCGAAGCACTGGTTCTAAGAGGTTCTGTCAGCCTCAATGGAAGTGTCTGTCGCGATCTTGCTACCAAAGTTTCTCACGAAGATGAGGTGCGCGTTCATGGGAAAATAATTCATCAGGCGCCATTACGTTATTTTTTGCTGCACAAGCCATCAGGGTATGTCTCTACACGTTCCGATCGTTATGCAGAAAAAACAATTTTTGATCTTTTGCCTAATGATATTGGTTCTCTTTTTCATGTAGGGCGACTTGACAAGGAGAGCGAAGGACTTTTATTTCTGACCAATGATGGGGCTTTGGCGCAACAATTGATCCATCCTTCACGAGGTGTTGAGAAGGAATATGAAGTTTGTCTTGATCAGCCCTTCACCTCTAAGGCAGCAACTGCTTTAAAGCGCGGGATCTGGATGGAAGGGTCTGTTGCTCGTATTGTCTCGGTTCATCAAGTGACGCCAACTAAAATAAAACTGGTGCTTCATCAAGGACTCAAACGACAAATTCGCGTGATGCTGGGATGTTTGGGCTTTAAAGTCAAACGGCTCGTGCGTACCCGTATAGGTCCTCTTTCGTTACATCATCTCGGCTTGGGAAAATACCGAGAGCTCACTTCTGCTGAGCTCAAGATGCTTCAAAAGGCGGTTGTCAAAAAAGAGGAGCTATCAGCAAAAACTCCTTCCAAAGTGTCCAAGTCAATTTGACAGGAAAAAGCTTTTCCTTTTTCTTGAGTAAATTTCTGCATGCTTTTTAAATTGAAAAAATGAAAAAACTATTTTGCTGCTTTTTTTTTCTTTACATTATTTCGCTGCAAGCGGGGCCATTACCTCAAGCTTCTTTTGAAAAAGAATATATCGTTGTCACTGGAGGGCCTTCGCTTATTGAGTGGGAAAAATTTAAAACAGCTCCTCATGATCACTGGTGGGCGAATTTTGTGCATGCCTCTCGTATTCGGCTCGAAGAACTCCGAACGAAATTAGGGCCTGCAGCCAAAGTGACCTGGATGGTTTATAAAAAAGGTTATGAGCGTCGTGCGCAGCGCCAGGAAAAAAGAGATTTAATAGCCAATCTCGAATCGGTACGGGACAAGTACAAAGTGAAACTTGTCTATTTTAATTCCGAAAAAGAATTTTTGCATTACCTCAATCATGGTCAGCCTCGCGATCGTGTTAAAATTGCTGACCTTGAGTATTTCGGACATTCCAACCGTGCTTGCTTTCTTTTTGACTACAGTAACTTCATCGATACTGGTTCCAAAGTTTGGCTTCATGAAAAAGAGCTTTCTCAAATTGATCCAACTATTTTTGCACCTCATGCTTTTATTAAAAGCTGGGGATGTCACACTGGGGAAAGCATGAGCACCAAATGGAAAAAAGCTCTTGGGTGTCCGATGATTGGAGCTGTTGGCTCAACCAACTATGCCAATAGCGATGCGCCAGGATGGCACCCGAGTTTGGCTCCTCATGGTAGGTGGCGCTGGTAAGAAGAAGAAATAGCCGCAAAAGAACGCAAAGAAACACAAAGAGTTTTTGAAAGAGAACTTATTTGCTTCTGGAAGTTTTTTTCCTTTTTTTGATGCTTATAAACATCAAAAAAAGAGCTGAAACAAATAGGATTTTCTTTTGCAACACAAAGAAACTGGAATTTTTTCTTTGTGCTTCTTTGTGTTCTTTGTGGTTAATTCTTCTTCTTTTTATGAAACATTCAAAAATTGCTTCCTTCATTGCTATTCTCTGTTTCGTTTCTTCGTTACAGGCTGCTTTCCAAGCTGCCCCCAAAAATCTTATGCCATGGGCTTCGCCGGTTGATTGGGCTTCTTTGCAAAAATATGCTAATACGATCACAGCAGCAGGATTAGAAAAACAGTTACAAGAGATTTATGTTCCTGATGGCTCTTGGAAAAAATGGATCGTGATTACTCCTTCTGCTGCTTTGATAGAGCCGTTTCCTGGGGCGACCCAGTTTATCAAACTTCCTCTAGCCTCTTCCCAAGAGGCTTGCCAGCCTATTCCTCGTTATTGGAAACAGAAGGCTTTTCCCATTTCGGGAAAGCCGCTGGCAGGACTTAATATCGTGATTGATCCAGGGCATCTCGGTGGTTCTTGGAGCAAAATGGAAGAGAGGTGGTTCCGCTTTGGGCATTCTAAGCCGGTAGAGGAGGGGGCGATGACATTGATCACCGCAAAAATCTTAGCAAAACAATTACGTGATTTAGGAGCCACAGTGACCTTAACGCGTTCTTACTGTGCTCCTACAACTTCTTTACGCCCATACCAGCTACGAAAGGCTGCCATTGCTCAATTGCAAGAAGAGGGCAAAACTTCTTGGACGCGCCAACAACTTAAACAGCGAGAAGAGATACTTTTTTATCGGACAGCGGAACTTCATCACCGTGCTGAGGTGATCAATAATAAATCTCATCCCGATCTTGTGATTTGCTTGCACTACGATGCCCAAGAGTGGGATGACCCCAAGCATCCTAAGCTTGTCAATTGTGAGCGGGTTCATTTTCTCATTGGAGGAAATGTGAATGAAAGTGAACTACGGGAGGAAGAAGACCGTTTTATGGTCCTTCGCAAGCTACTTAACCAATCGCATCTCCAAGAAGTAGGGATTGCCAACGCCGTGGCCCATTCTTTTAAAGCACGAACAAAATTGCCTCCTTTCATCTATCATAATCCTACGAAAGCCAGAGCGGCTCTAGCGTCGAGTCTCTATCTTTGGAATCGCAATCTTCTTGCCACACGTCTTGTCGAGGCTCCGGTGCTTTATTGCGAAGCCTATGTCATGAATGACTGTCACGTTTTTAATCGAGTCCAGGCTGGTGATTACAAGGGCTACCGCTCGATTGATCAACAATGCTGCTCCAGCCTTTATCGTGAGTATGCGGATGCCGTAACCCAGGGTGTGATCGATTATTTTGTGGGGAGAAAGTAAGATTTTTTGCAAAAATAAAAACTGGATTACCTTCAGAGATCTTACGAAAAACAACGCTTCTGCCGAATAACTTACTTTTGGATTGGACTCAAAAAAGATAAAACAGCTACGATTTAAGCATCATGAATAACAATCCTTTTTTTCCATTTTTCCTAAGAGCATTCTTGTTTTTAATGGTATCTTCTTTTTCAGGCTTGGTGCTCCAAAGTTATGCTCAGAGTCAAGATCCTGAAGAGTTAAGGGAAGAGGTGGCGCAATCCCCTAACTTAACTGACAAGCAGCTTTACCATATTGGAATTAAGATTTGGCAAAATCAGTGTGGACTTTGGAATCTTCCCGATAATAAATCGGGAATTACTCCTGAGATGAAACAGGAAACAACGGCTTGGGAAGATGATGAGGGAGGTAATTCTTTTGCTTTGATGGGTGCTTTTCAATTTATCTGGTATCCCCAAGAGGGATCTCATGATTTTTTTGAAGATTGGCCACTGGTGGCCAAGGAACTTCAAAAGAAAGGCTATCCTATTGAAGATTGGATACTTGGTCCTTGTCCTTGGAAGAGTAGAGAAGAGTTTATGGCTCCTGAAAATTTTGAGGGAGATAAGATGACTCTCCTTAGAAAGGTATTGACTAAAAAGCCATTGGTGATCGAACAGACTCGCCTGGTGGCTCAACGGGCAGAAGAGGCGCTTCCAAAAATCCTGCAAGCCATTGACGAAGACGAAACTGTTAAAGATAAAGAGCTCACAAAACAGGTAGTGACAGAACGATACCGCGTAGTAGCGGCAACAAATTTTTATGCGATTATGGATTACGTCCATTTTAAGGGCGAAGGAATTCTTAAGACGGAGCGCAATGATCTTCGTCCTAATGGTTGGGGGTTACGTCAAGTTTTAGAAACGATGGATCCAGGTTCTATACGTCGGTTCCATTACAGTCAGCTTGCCTACTTAAAAGCTTTTATCGTAGCTGCAATTTCTATTTATCCAGACCAGGATCATTATAATTGTGCATCCCGTTATGTTACTTATTTGAACTTTTCTTCTTGGTAGGAAGAAACAGCTAGGAGAGTTGTTAATTATAAAATAGCTATGACCTCCTCCTGCATTGCCCTTGATCATCTTGTTCAACATTGGGTCAATCAAGTTGCAACTACGCGGTTCTTAGATTATCTCATGGCGGCGATGACTAATTTTTCAGCATGGCGTCCTGTTTTTATTGTGCTGATTGTGGTCGCTCTTCTTTTTGGAAAATTTCACCTGCGGGCGATGCTTTGTTGTCTGGCCTTAACCATTGCAATTACTGATGGAGTTGTAGTTCGTACGCTCAAGCATTTCGTAGAGCGTCCGCGTCCTTTTCAATCGGAAGTCGGCGTGCGCCATGTCCGTTTACTTCCAGCTTCTCCACAAATCAAGACCCTGCTCACGCCTCCAGAGGTCTCTTTTTCTTTAGCTTCGGAGAAGTGTGAGAAAGGATTTTCTTTTCCTTCTTCTCATGCAGCCAACATTGTAGCGACAGCAATCGTGCTCTCTTTATTTTATTGGAGAGCTCGTTGGTTTTTTTGGTTGATCGCTTTTCTAGTCATGTACTCTCGTCTCTACACAGGAGCTCATTGGCCTTCCGATATCCTTGCTGGCTTTTTTATTGGAATGACAATGCCTTTTCTCGTTGTCTCTCTTCTTGAAAAAATATGGGAGCGCTTTGGAATTCGCTTGGCACCTGAATTGGCGAGGAGGCATCCGACATTGAGAGAGCTGGGAGCCAAGCTATAGGCTGTAGCCTATTGAATTAAAATGATCCTTTTTTTTCTGATCGCAGTAACAGCGCTTCGTCTTCTGATTGCTTCCTTCGGTCACCTCAATGAAACAGAGGCCTATCTCCTACTCTGCGGTCATCATCTCGACTGGAGCTTTATTGAAGGACCAGCTGGAGTACCAGCATTAATGAGGCTGAGTACTGCCTTTTTAGGATCAACATCTTTAGGTGTGCGCTTGTTTTCACCCGTGATGTTAGGTGTGGCCTCGCTTGTCATCGCTTCTTTGGCTCGTGCTCTTCATGGAGAAAAGGTGGCACGCTGGAGTGTTCTTGCTTTCAATCTCTTGCCACTGACCAATGCTGCTGCTCTGGTGATGGAAGGAACAATAATGGTGGCTTCTTGTTGGATCATCGCTGTAGCAGCTGCTTGGAGAGTGATGGTTAGTAACAAAAAATCATTCAGCTCTTGGGTTTTTTTTGGAGCCTTTGTAGCCATTGGAACGCAATTTTCTTATCCGATTGGGTTGTTGTTGTTAGTTGTTATTTTTTGGGAATTGTTCATCGATGGCAAACTAAGTTCCTATGCCGGCGCAGGAGGAGCCTTTCTTTTTCTTATGCTAGGTTGGATGGGACCATTCTCATGGAACTTGCATCACGACTGGCTTTCTTGCAGTAGAATAACGTGGTGTTCTTTTTGCAGTTGGCATTTTCCAGTGCTAGAAATCGCTTCTCCTTTTTTTTGGAGCACACTTTTACTTCTTCCATTGCTCTTGGGGGGAGTTATTGAACTACTGATGCAGTGCAGGGTTCAAAAAAAGATTTCTGAAAAAGAGAAGACTCTTTTAGCGCTGCTGCTAGTTCCCTTCTTTTTTTATATTTATGAGTTGGGACATGGTCAGGCTGGTTATTCATGGATGCTCGTCCTGTTAGGCCTGTTGCTACCCGGGGTTGTGGCTCTTTTTCAAAAAAAAAGAGGGTTGAAAAAAAGTGGCATTGCTTTGTTAGTACTCTCTCTCCTGTTTTCCTTTTTTCTTGTTTCAGGAATTTTTTCTTCAGTAAATTATTTTTCTTGTTGGGATATGCCTAACGTACGAGGTGTCACAGGCCTTCAGCCAATAGCTGTTGAAATCTTGCGTTGGAGAGCGACACAGCAAGATGGAGCAGGGAAGCGACCTTTTGTGATTGCTCAATCTCCTGGACTTGCTGCGCTTTTAGGATCGGTGCTCCCGATTACTTACCCTGAATTGCCAGAAGCCCCTTCTGTTTTTGTTCCAGAGTCCCCTGGGCTTGAAAGTCAGTTCCAGCTTTGGCCTCATTATGCCGAAGCGACCACTACAGCTATCGTTGATCCGCTTTACACAGAAGAGAAAGTCACGAGTTCTTTTTTGAGCCGAGATGCTTTTTATGTGACCTCAGAAACGTTAGAGGAAGTGCCTCAAACAATTCATGGAGCTTTTGCGACTATAGAAGCACTTGGTGAGGCCGTGCTGACTGATCAAGGCAAAACTAGAAAACTTTTTATTTATCATTGCAAAAATTATCAGATGCTCTCCCTATAAAAAGTGAAGAGTGAAGAATAGCTGCGCGAAGTTTGAGTGTTAGCAGTTTGAGTTATCTTCGCTGCTTCGCAGCATTAGGAGTACAGCGACACTCTTTACTCATATCTTTATCTCACTAAAATTTTTAAGATCACTCTTGATGCATCTCGATGCTCTTGCTACCCTCTTCGCTCTTGATGCCAAGGTAGCTCAGAGGTAGAGCAGGGGACTCATAAGCCCTTGGTCGGGAGTTCAATTCTCCCCCTTGGCACATCATCCCTTTGCGATGAGTTTAAGTTAGGAGTTGAAGTTGATTTTTTATAGAGCGATTGAATCCTTTAACCTTAACTTTCTTACACCTAGACTTGATCCTTCAACTTAAACTAATAACTTCAACTGCGTTGCTCCCAGCAACGTTTTTCATCCTTTTTCAACTCTAATTATTTATGGCTTCCTCAAAAACAACATCTAAGGTTCTCAAGAAAAGTGATTCTGGAACAAAACGCGCCAAGCAAGGAATTGTGCGTTCTCAACGCAATGTTAGCTTAAGCTCACGTCTCAAAACTCAAGAAAAGAAAGTATTGGCGGCCATCGGAGAAGAAATAGAACAAGCTAAGAGTGCTTTTGGAACTCTTGTTAGTATGCTTGAGAAAGCTGTCAACAAAGGTGTCATTCACAAAAATAAAGCCACTCGTAAAAAAAGCCTCTTTCATCAACGCCTTCAAGCTGCTCAACCTGCTGGTGCCAAAATAGCAACGCGCCCTAAAGCTCCCAAGGGACAAACTGCTAAAGATAAATCGATGGCAAAGGCTAAGCTTAAGTCGAAAGTAAAAAAGTAATTAATTAAGAATTAACAGGGATAGAAGCGATGGAAGGGATAAAATCCTTCGCATCAGTTGAAGTGTCGCTACTTTGTGGCCGCATCCCTGCGAAGACGAGGATCCAGCTATTGTAGCCATAGCGTTAATTCCAAAAACTCTCGTTAGAGTCATTTTGTTTTTATCTTTTTTCTTCATCCCTTCCATCGCTTTCATCCCTGTTAATCTTTTTCTCAATGCCCTTGGATTACCCAGAATCTTTTCGAGAGCTAACACGCGAACTTCGGCGCCTCCCTGGGGTTGGGCCGCGGGGAGCAGAGCGGATTGCCCTTTGGATGTTTCGTTCTCCTCATGCCTCTCCTAGGGCCTTATCAAGGGCGGTTGAAACTGCCTGTGCTCAATTAAAAACATGCAAGCTTTGTGGTTTCTTTACCCACGAAGAATTTTGTTTTCTCTGCAGCGAGGAAGACCGGAGTGGCAAGGAACTCTGTGTTGTAGAAATGATCACCGATATTTTGCCACTGGAGCGGACAGGAGCTTTTCGTGGCCGCTATCATGCACTTGGGGGAAAGCTCTCGCCGCTTACTGGCATTGGTCCAGAACAGTTACGAGTTTCAGAACTCATAGATCGTATCGCTGCGGAAACTCCCTCTGAGATCATCTTGGCATTGGGATCGGACATTGAAGGTGAGGCGACGGCACATTATTTAGCAGAGTTGATTAGCTCTACAAAAGTGAAGGTCACGCGTCTCGCTCAAGGTCTTCCTGCGGGAGGTGGTATCGAGTATGCCGATCAAAGAACGCTACAACGGGCTTTGCTCCATCGAAATCTGTTCGGTACGCCCTAACTTCCTGTTGGTAGATGCTTCTATGAATACTCTACAATTTTCCAATAATACAACTCCTTCTCCAAGTCCAACTAGCATAGGATCGGAAAGCACACGATCAAAAGCGAACAGTGTTCCTTTAAGCTATTCTGAAAAAGGTTCCTCGCCTAAGGAAGGTGGTTTTTTTACTAATCTTTTCAGGCCCGTTTCCCGCCCTGATCTTTCCGGCCTTAGAGCATCATTAAAAATTTTTGTAGTCGATGCAGTGCCAGGAGCTGAGGCGCACAGCGAGGGAGTGTATAGCCAATACTCGATGGAGCGAGCACCGAAGCGACGACGCAATGAGCAGCTAGAGAATTTTTATATTCATTTTCAAGACATGCTCTAGGCACTGTTAAGCTTTGCTGCATGCCTTTAAAACCCAATCTGAGAACAAGTCCTTACAAAATATCATCCACCCTAACTGCGGAACTTGGGCTAGCATCCTTCAACTTCAACTAGTACCTTCAACTTCTTCCCATGCGCATTATTGCTGGCTCCGCTAAAGGAATCATTCTGAAACAACCCGCTTCAGTCACCCGTCCCACCATGGATCGAGTGCGTGCTGCTGTTTTTTCAATGTTAGGAGAACGGATTCCTCATGCCAGAGTTCTCGATCTTTTTGCGGGAACAGGTGCTATGGGAATTGAGGCGTTAAGTCGCGGTGCGGCTTCTGTTCTTTTTGTAGAGCAGAACAGTCAGTGCGTTGAGGTTATTGAGGGCAATCTTAAGGTCACGCGATTGCATGGGAAGATTGTCAAAAGAGATGTCTTAACATGGCTTGCGCATGCTCCGAACGAAACTTTTGATCTTGTCTTTGCTGATCCACCCTATCCAGATAGGGAAGGAAATAACTTAGCCTCATCGCTTTTAGCTGCTCCTCATCTTGTCAATACGATTGCTTCAGAAGGGCTTCTGGTCTTGGAATGCAAGCGCAATCAGGAGTTACCTGAGGTTTTCGGATTGGAAGTGCTTATTGATCGGGTTTATGGGGTAACGCGGATTGTGATATTTAGGCTAAACAGGTAGCAGGTTACAGGCTAACTGAAAGATAGTTTCTTGAAAAAATATAGAATTTTTTGAATTTACTATTGGTAGATCTGATTTGCCAAAGTTCTTATTGTACCCTGCTACCTCTTTTATGATTCTCTTTTTTTACAACCTTCTTTTTCCAATAGTTTTTCTCTGCCTGCTCCCGTTCTACCTGCCTAGAATGTTTCGTCGCGGTGGGTATCAAGATCGGTTTTTTCAGCGGCTTGGCATTTTTGATCGAGCGACCGCAGAGCGCCTTGGCACGGGTCGTCTCTGGGTTCATGCGGTGAGTGTCGGGGAGGTTTTTATTGCTCTCAAATTTATTCGTCATTTTAAAAAGTGTTTTCCTGAGGCCCGTTTTTTTCTCTCAGTGACGACGACAACTGCTTTGGCCATTGCAGAAAAAGAAGCCTCCGATTGGTTGGAGCCGATTGCTAATCCCATCGACTTTTTTTTGATTAGCAATTACGTGATCAATCGCTTTGAGCCTGCGGCCTTGATTAGCGTGGAAGGAGACCTCTGGGTGCAGCGCCTGTTTCATTCAAAAAAAAGAGGCATACCTACAGCTCTTATTACAGCCCGTGTTTCTAAGCATTCAGAATCACGTTTTCGGCAGTTTCGTTGGGTGATTGCTCCTCTCTTTAGCGCTCTTGATTTTATTGGTTATCCCTCGTTAAACGATGAAGAACGCTGGCATTCTTTGGGGGTACTTCCTCTTAGTAGGACTATAACAGGGAATATTAAATATGATTATGAGGGCATGCCATCAACATTCCCTCCACCTGATATTGAGGATGTTTTTTCTGGTTTAGGATGGAGTAGAGAGGACCCTGTTTTTTTAGCCGGAAGCACCTTTCATCTTGAGGAAGAAAAAGTCGTAGTTGCAGCATGGCGTCAGCTGCGTGAGCGCTTTCCAAGTCTCAGGCTGATCCTAGCCCCCCGCCATGCTGAGCGGCGTCATGAAATTGTCTCTTTTTTACAAGAACAACAATTGAGTGTAACTCTTCGTTCCAAGAAGAATGTAGATAAAGCAGATGTTTTTCTTCTCGATACGACGGGAGAGCTGCAGTCGTGGTATATGGCAGCGACGATTATTTTTATTGGAAAAAGTTTGGGGATAAAAACAGCCTGTGGTGGACAAAATCTTGTGGAGCCTTTGATGTTGGGACGCCCCGTGTTGGTGGGCCCCTTTATGGATAATTTTCAACCTCTCACCTCAGAGCTGCTTGCAGTAAGAGGAATTTTGGAAGTCACCAATGCCCAAGAGATAGCTCTTGGGATAGAACGACTGCTTCTTGCTCCCCAGGAGGCAAGTGCCGTGGTGGAACGAGGAATGAAGGTGCTTGCACCACACCAAGGTGCTACGAATCGTACTTGTGATGAGGTTGCAGCATTGCTTGCTAAAAATCCCTCTCGACGTGGAGCTCTTTAACTTCTATGCTCCGCCGTTATGCCATTTCGTACTTTAGGTCTCAACACTTCCGTTCTCAAAGCTATTGCCAAGGCAGGCTATGTAGAACCCACTCCGATTCAAGTAGCCTCTATTCCCATTATTCTGGAAGGAAAAGATCTGATTGGTATTGCTCAAACAGGGACGGGGAAAACAGCTGCTTTTGTATTGCCTCTGCTCACTATGATGGAAGCAGAACCTCATGAAGAGGGGTATGTGCGTGTGCTGGTAGTTGCTCCGACACGCGAACTGGTCGTGCAGATCGAAGAAAATGTGCGTGCTTATGCAACTTATCTGCCTTTAAAAATAGCGACTATTTACGGTGGTGTGAGTGAGCGTCCTCAGATTAAAGCCCTGACGGAAGGTGTTGATATTGTCATTGCAACTCCAGGACGCCTTCTAGACTTGATTCGCGGGCGAGAGAGAGTTTTTTCTAAAATAAAACATCTCGTGCTGGATGAAGCTGATCGCATGCTGGATATGGGTTTTGTTCCTGCCATTCGTCAGATTGTAAAATTGTTGCCACGCCAACGTCAGACGCTTTTCTTTTCAGCGACACTCTCTTTAGAAATTGAAAAACTTACCCAAGAATTTTTGAACGCTCCAAAAATTGTGGAGATAGGCCGTCGTTCTAATCCTGCGGAAACCGTCACGCAGTATGTGTACGAAGTCTCTCATCATCTCAAGCAACCTTTATTGATTCACTTGCTCAAAGATGCTGCTTTTAACATGGTCTTAATTTTTACAAGAACGAAGCACGGAGCAGATCGCATTGCCAGGCGTCTAGAACAATATAAAATCACCACAGCAACGCTTCACTCCAATCGTTCTCAGAATCAGCGTTTGAAAGCGTTGCAAGATTTTAAAGATGGAAAAGTACGCGTGTTGGTAGCAACAGATATTGCTGCGCGAGGCATTGATGTTGATGGAATTTCTCATGTGGTGAATTATGATTTTCCACCGCATCATGAAGACTACATTCATCGTATTGGCCGTACAGGTCGTGCTAAAGCCATTGGGGAGGCCATTAGTTTTGTGATGCACGAAGATCACGGGGCTCTGCGTTCTTTGGAGCGCTTTATTGGACGAGGTATTCTGCGTAAAAAAGCGGAAGGATTCGATACAAGTATGCTTCCTTCACAGGATGAAAAACCAGCTTCCACAAGGCATCGTTCTGGTTCTACCAGATCGACTCGCACTCCGCCCACAGAAGACAAAAGAGGGCGACGGTTTTTAGGCTTTGGTCGTCGATCCTGATGGAGAGTGAGTCTTTTCGAAAATGTCGGTTGAGAAAGCTGCAATGCAGTGGCGAGCTGTGAAAGCGAACGCACCCTATGATAGAGAAATTTCTTTTTATCAATACCGGACTTCAGCCATTTTTTAGAGAATTTAAAATGCTCTAATCCTGGCCTCAAAAATCACCTCAAAAACTCCCTAACTTAGCGCCATTCCATTCTCCCATTATTTTCAACCATTTTCCCTGCCTCCTGGTCAATCTCTACTTATGGCAATCCCTTCCAAACAGGTGGCCTTTCTGGTTCTCTACGAGTTTGATACCACTCTTGACGATTTTTTTCTTCTAAGTACTTTTCATAAGAAAAATTGTTGGCACGATCGACATTTCCAGCTGCCCAAAGTTCAGCAACTTCAAGCTGATAAGAACCTTCTTGCTTGTAAGCATCTCTTGTTGCCTCATAAAGCCGTGCCTTGTGTGCGTTAGTAAAAGCATCAACTGCCTTAGACGCGGCATTAGCTGCCTTGTTAAGATTCATTGCTTTCTCCAGATTTCCTTCTGCATAGGCTTTAGCTTGATCAAGTCGATAAGAACCTTCTTGCTTGTAAGCATCCCTTGTTTCCTCAGAAATTCCTTCCTTGGCCGCCCGAGTAAAATCCACAGCTGCCAAGTTCGCGACTCTAGCTGCCTTGTGAAGATTCTCTACTTTCTCCAGATTTCCTTCTGCATGGGCTTTAGCTTGATCAAGGTAATAAAAACCTGCTTGCTTGTAAGCATCACTTGCTTCCTCAGAAATTCCTTCCTTGGCCGCCCGAATAAAACACTCAGCTGCCCAGTCCACGACTTTAGCTGCCTTGTTAAGATTCTCTGCTTTCTCCAGATTTCCTTCTGCATGGGCTTTAGCTTGATCAAGGTAATAAAAACCTGCTTGCTTGTAAGCATCCCTTGTTTCCTTAGAAATCCCTGCCTCGCCTGCAACAGCAAAAGGATGAACTGCCTCGACCGCGCCGTAAGCTGCATTTCCAAGATTCGTTGCTTTCTCCAGATTTCCTTCTGCATGGGCTTTAGCTTGATCAAGTCGATAAGAACCTGCTTGCTCATACGCATTTTTTTCTTCCTCAGAAATTCCTTCCTTGGCCGCCCGAATAAAACACTCAGCTGCCCAGTCCACGACTTTAGCTGCCTTGTTAAGATTCTCTGCTTTCTCCAGATTTCCTTCTGCATGGGCTTTAGCTTGATCAAGGTAATAAAAACCTGCTTGCTTGTAAGCATCCCTTGTTTCCTTAGAAATCCCTGCCTCGCCTGCAACAGCAAAAGGATGAACTGCCTCGACCGCGCCGTAAGCTGCATTTCCAAGATTCGTTGCTTTCTCCAGATTTCCTTCTGCATGGGCTTTAGCTTGATCAAGTCGATAAGAACCTGCTTGCTCATACGCATTTTTTTCTTCCTTGGAAATCCCTGCTTTGGCTGCACAAGCAAAATTACTACCTGCCGAAATTACGGCATTAGCTGCCTCTTCAAGATTTTTTGCTTGGCTATGGTTTCCTTCTGCATGGGCTTTAGCTACGGCAAGCCGATAAAAACCTACTTGATTATACGCATCATTTGCTTCCTCAGAAATCTCTGCTTGGGCTGTATAAGCAAAATTACAACTTGCCGTATTTACCCAAAAAATTGCCTTCCTAAGATTCCCTGCTTGGCCCTCATTTCCTGCTTCAAGGGCTTGATCTCGCGCAAGCTGATAAGCCTTTATTAAGGCGTTGGCTCTGGAGCTTTGAGCTTGAGAAAATAAGATGTTTCCCCTAATACGCGTTGCTTTTGCTACTGCTAAGTTTCCCTCTTTGACTTGCCTCGCATAAAGC
>JAIEQL010000021.1 GCA_019747735.1 Chthoniobacterales bacterium
TAAGGGGTCATAGCTCAGTTGGTAGAGCGCCTCAATGGCATTGAGGAGGTCTGGGGTTCGAATCCCCATGGCTCCACCAGAATTAGAATCACCCTACTCGGGCTAGCACTGCCCGCGAAGCCTTGCTATATTTAAATTTCCACCAAGGTCCCAATAACCGCATGCTTGCAGGAGGAGCTTGGCGCCATGTTTTGTTGACCTGCTCTTGCTTGGTGTTTGCTGGAATCAACGAAGTAGAAAAAGCAAGTGTATCGACTTTTTTTCCAGCTTGAAAAAGTCGCAACAACCATTCCGAAAAAATCATAGATCCTTCTTCGGGATTCAAAGCAAATTCTTCTCTTAAGAGCGAAGAGCGCACAAAGAGCGTGCTTGGAATTGGCTTTGAGCCAGTCGTCCAGAGGTATTCTAAAAAAAGAGGAGTGACTATGGTTTGTTCATTTCCTTTTTCTTGAGCTGCTGCAATAAAAAGATCGACTTCAGGATGCGCTTGAAAAGCTTGTTGCACGGCAGCAAGGGCTCCAGGAAGGTATTCCTCTTGAGGATTCAAAAATCCTATTACCTCCCCAGTAGCACGCTTTGTCGCACGAGATAAAAGCTCCTGCTCATTGGTCACTTTCTCTTCGACAAGACGCAACGTATATTGCGGCTTATATTGAGCAAGAGCAGCTCCCTGAAAAAGCTTATTCCAAAGGCCAGTAATTCCGGCCGTATGGTGAAAGAGATGTTCGCTTTGAACTCCTGCCTGAGAAGCTAAAGAAGCTACTGCTTTGACGACAGGATCGTCGGCATCAGCAGCACCATGATGAAGAGTGATAATGGAAAAAGAAAGCGATGTAGTCATAAGAATTAACTAATCAAAACGGAAATAGGTTGCTGGGCAAGATTTCCTTTTTTAATAAGATGCAAAAGCAGAATCAAGGAGGCAAGAGCATCAGAGAGTGCCTCATGCCAATGAAAATCCGGAAGCCAAATTGCAAGTTGCGGCGTGAGTCCAAAATAAATCATTAAATCAGAAAGCTGATAAGACGGGAGTCCAGGAACCATTTTGCGAGCAAGAATCAAGGTGTCAATCCATGGCCCAAAGCCATGGATGGGAAAAGCCTTTAAAAAGCGTTTCTCCGTCCCACGTCCATGAGCTACCAGGTAGCGCCCGCGCAGGTGCTGCTCAAAAGTTGGCCAAAGTGAAAGAAATGTTGGCGCCTCCCGCAATGCATTGTTCTGAAGATGATTTTCGCGTTGAACTCTCTCATCGATAGGCACCGTAACTTGTAAATAGGAACGAAAAAAAGTTTTTGGCAAAATCGTCAGTCGCTCGAGCGAAGCCATTCCGACTTGAATGGGAAGCGCCCCTAACTCACCACGTTGCCCTGTTGATTCAAAATCGATGGCCACCATGGGGGATTCTTCGATGGTCGCATAATTCATGAGAGACACTGTTTATTAGATTGAGAGCACCACTTAAGGTGATGAAAAGGTGAAGGTTTCGACCGCTTCGCGGAATAAAAAAATTTGCCGAAGGGGAAGAATTAATTTCAACTTCAATTTTTCACTTCAACTGTCCCCTCTCCACGATGACCTAAACTTGGCGCAACAACCTCTCCGTCGTTTCCCAATCAAGACAGGGATCAGTGATAGAAAGCCCATAACGCAATATTGAAGGATCCTCGGTTAATCTTTGATGACCACCTTCCAAATGGCTTTCCATCATAACTCCCACGATCTCTTGGCATCCAAGATGACGCTGTTTTAAAATGCTTTCCCAAACAAGTTGTTGTTGGATGAGGTTGCGTCCATTGGCATGGCTACAATCGACAATGATGGAAGTGGAAAGCCCTGCTGCTTTTAACTGGGTGGTAGTATCAGCTATTTGGTTGGGCAAATAATTCACCCCCTGCCGCCCTCCCCTCAAGACAAGATGCCCATCGCTATTGCCGGTAGTACTTACAATACTTGTCATTCCCTCTTGATCAATACCTAGGAAACAATGCGGAATGCTCGAAGAATGCATGGCATTAATGGCCGCTTCAATATGTCCATCGGTTCCATTTTTAAATCCCACTGGCATCGAAAGCCCGCTAGCCATTTCACGGTGCGTTTGTGATTCGGTCGTGCGTGCCCCAATAGCTGACCAGCTCACTAAATCAGCGATATATTGCGGCACAATAGGATCTAAAAATTCCGTTGCGGTGGGAAGTCCAAGCGCCCCTATCTTTAAAAGAAGAGAGCGGGCCAAGTGAATTCCTTCATCCATTTTTCCAGAATCATTAAGTTCAGGATCACTGATGAGTCCTTTCCAACCTACTACGGTGCGTGGTTTTTCAAAATAGACACGCATGACAATAAAAAGCCGATCACTCAATTCCTGCGCAAGGGCCACAAGCCTTGCGGCATATTCAAGTGCCGAGCGAGGATCGTGAATAGAACAAGGCCCGACAATGACTAGCAGACGAGGATCTTCTCTCTTTAAAATTTGCCGAATGTTTTGGCGGAACAAAAGAATTTGCTGAGCAACAGATGCTGAAATGGGAAATTTTTCTTTAACCTTCCAAGGAGCTGTTAATGGAGAAATGCTGCGCACACGTGTGTTTTCCACATCTTTTAAAAAAGAAGAAGAGGTCATGGCACTAGAATAAATGATAAAGAGTGAAGGGTAAATCAACTTTCTGTCTTGGACAGCAAGGGTCTAATATGACACCATTCCGGAATGCCTTCTTTTGATATTGTTTCAGAAATAGAACGAATGGAAATCGAAAACGCCGTGAATCAAGCACGCAAGGAGCTTGCCACTCGCTTTGATTTTAAAGGGAGTACGGCTGCTATTGAACACCCCAAGCCAGAAACCATTATCTTAACAGCGGAGGATAATAATAAATTAAAAGGATTACGCGAGGTGATGATTGGTAAGTTAGCTAAGCGCAATGTTGACTTACGCAACGTCGAACAAAAAACCCCTGACATCTCTCCGCTTGGTCATGCACGACAGGAGCTCTTGATCAAGCAAGGATTGGATGGGCCCAAGGCTAAAGAAATTACCACCGCCATTAAGGGAGAAAAATTTAAAGTACAATCTTCTCTTCAAGATCGTCACCTTCGTGTCTCTGGAACCAAGAGAGATGAGCTTCAAGATGTGATTGCTTTTTTGCGAGCTAGGGACTTTGGGATCGCTTTGAATTTTAAAAATTTTAGAGACTAACGTGACTGAGAGGGTGTCTTGAAAATGAATAAAATTGATGCAGTACCAGGAGCGAAGCGCACAGACCCGCAGTGTATATGGATATACTCGAGGACGCGAGCACTGGAGCGACGCCGTAATGCACAATTTTAGTCTTTTCAAGACACCCTCTGATACCACCACATTGGCAGCAACAGATTAACCAACCACCCACTATGCAAATTCATTTAAGTCCTCGCCACATGACTCTTACGGCAGCCATTCATTCTTATGTCTGCGAAAAAGTGATGCACCTTGAAGAAATGGCTCCCACTCTCATCGCAGCTCATATTGTTATTTTGCACGATGAGACAAAAAAGAAACGTTATGTAGTCAAAGTTCACCTAGCTCTTCCGGGCCCTGATATTCATGCAGAGGATGCAGAGGATGATCTCTATGCTGCTATTGATTTAACTATTAACAAACTGACTCAGCAGTTACGTAAAAACAAAACGAAGCGTAGCGAATCCAAAAAACACAAATTACGCTTGGCCAAAGAAGCGATGAAGCGAGGTTTGAAAGAATAAATACTAGCAGAAATTGTCAGTTGCTGGTTCTGAACTTGTCAGAATTTGTTGACCGTTTTTTTTGAAAAGCTCGCCCTATTTTCTACCATTGGTCAGCGCTTCAAAAATAAAAGGAGAGAAGAGCGCGCAGCAACCGGCAACTGATAACTAAGCGCTCATCGCACACATGACTTCCTTACATTCCCTAGAGGCAGCCCAGCAGGATTCCCTAACCTCAGAGTATAAGGTCAATCTCGAGGTCTTTGAGGGACCCCTCGATTTACTTCTTTATTTAATCAAGAAAGAAGAAATTGCTATTTACGATATTTCCATCGAGCGCATCACCAAGCAGTACCTTGCCTTTATGGAAGCCTTCGAAGAGCTCAATATTGCTGTTGCTGGAGAGTTTGTGGTGATGGCCGCAAACCTACTTTACCTTAAAAGCCGCACCCTCCTTCCCCAAGACCAACAGATGCCTGAGGAAGAGGTAGAAGAAGATGATCCTCGTTGGGAACTCATTCGCCAACTTATCGAATACAAAAAATTTAAAGAAGCAGCTCTCCATTTACATAATCGAGAAGAACTTCAAAAAATGCTTTTTCCACGCCCAGAAGCTGATTCCAACGCTTTTTCAGCAGCATCACAAGATCCTTTACTATTAAAAGAAGTCGGTATTTTTGACCTCATTAATGCTTTTCAAAAAGCGCTCACTCGTCTTTCTAGAAAGGAAACCACCACCGAGATTTTTGAAGAAAGCTTCACGGTTGCTGATCGCATGCAGCACCTCATTCACCTTCTTGCACAAAATATCCCCGTAACGTTCGAGGAGCTTTTTTCTTCTTCAGCAACACGAACTGAACTAGTGGTGACGTTTCTCGCTATCTTGGAATTAATTCGCATGAAACAAGTCGTTGCTCGGCAAGAAGAGCAGTTTGGACAGATTTGGATTGAGCGGCGTTAGAAAAACGAAAGTTATACCTTTGTCAGATGAATTTTAGGTTTTTTTACGCAGGAATTTTTGGGGGAAGGAAGCAGTCTGGGTTCCCGCCTTCGCGGGAACGACGTGTCAGAGAGTGCTGCTACCGAGGTAACAGCACCGATGACAACCCTACGTCATTTCCGCGAAGGCAGGAATAGCACCAAAAAGAACCAGTAAAAATTCCTAGAGCATATTAAACAATTCTGTAGCCGCTCATTGCGTCGGTGCTCTTTCCATCGAGTATTGGCTATACACTCCCTCGCTGTGCGCCTCAGCTCCTGGCACTGCATCGACTACAAAAATTTTTAATGATGCTCTAATTTTAAAATCCCTTCTACTTGTTCCAGCGGAAGTTTGGAAAGCTTAGCAATTTCAGCTATTGGCAAACCCAACTGATGCATGTTGAGAACAACTTCAGCCTTGCCTTCAACCTTGCCTTCAGCCTTGCCTTCAGCCTTCCCCTCACTGAAAGAAGATTCCAACGTGCTTCGAGACACTCTCATATCGCCAATGTAACGATCATAAGCGGCCCGTTCTTCCTCAGAAAGATTGAGAAGAGTCAGCTGTTGTGAGGCTTCACGAATGCCTTGGGCTTTGAACTCAGGCTTCACTTCTGATTCCTTCAAAGCATAAATCCATTCATCAAGCGTATCACGCACATGGAGATCAAATCCGCTGACTTTGAGTACGTAATATTCTGGGAACACATGAGAGAGCTGATTGACATTAGCTGGATAATGCTCTTTTTCTTTTTCACTCAACTGAAGCAAGTCTTTTTTGTGAATACCCTTAAAATGAGTAGTGCCATGGTAGATGTAATCTTCTCCCTGGCCTAAGTCGAAGTAGACAATATTGACAGAAATGACCCGTGGGATCACGCCATAGGAATCCCCTTCTTTGAGATACTCCACCACCACTTTGGAAACTCCATATAACATGCGTGAAAGGAAGTCCCACTGGCGTTCACACTGCACTTCAATAATCACCCGCTCTCCATTTCCTAGCTTGGCAAAAACATCAACACGATTTGATTTATCCTTAGAATGGCTTTTATTCGATTCGCTTTCTAGCAGTGACTCGATCTTCACAGTGGTGTGAAGCAGCTCCGATAAGAATCCTTCCAGAATGGGAAAATTAGCCTCTCGTCTCAAGAGCGTCTTAATGGCCCAATCAAACTGAACGAGCTTTTTCGCTTGGGGTTTCATAGGACCCAGTACGCTACTAAATACTGTCAAGAGATGTCAAATCGAATAGGAAAGCAATAGTCTTCAACTATAGTGGATTAAATTGAAACGGGCGCGTTAGAAGCGCTGAAATTTTTTCTTAAGACAAGGCCGAAGAGTTTAGGCTATCCAAAGATAACCTGAAGGATGAGAACAGAGTCTTAAGGAAAAAGAGCAAGCTTATGATGTGCCCTTTTCAATTTAATCCGCTATAATATAGTGCCTACCCTCCCGCCACAACTTTTAGAAGTTCAAGACGGTCCCCTTCCCGCAACGGTGCTTTTTCTAGCTCCTGACGTAATAAGGCTAAGCCGTTTTGTTCCACAAGCACTGTAGATAAAGGCAACGAGAGTTCTTGCAGCAACTCTACAATAGAGCAAGCAGCGGTGGAATAAGACTCACCGTTGAGTTGAATAGAAAATGTTTTCACGTTTTTATTTTTTATTGCGCGTTGGTGTTAAAATTTCTCCCTCCCAATCCTTCCACACGGGCTCCAATCCAAGCTTGCGTAAGACTTCTGCTACCTCTTGAGAAGAGCGGTCATCGGCTATTTCAAATTGCTCTGTTGCTTTTGTTACTGGGCAACTCAGTGGGACCACTTTTCCTTTCAACCTCTGGTGATATTGATTGGCTCCTTGTCCAGTATACCCACCTGGTTCTGTATGACTTCCTGCACTCATCATGGTCACTCCCAAAGGCGCTAGTGCATCACGCAAACAGGAAGACTCACGTGTACTCATGACTAGATGAATATGAGGAAAAGTGATGCGCAGCGCACAAATTAGCTGCGTCAGGTCGCGGTCATTAAAGTCAAACCGTGGCTCAAAATTGCCAGCAGCAGGACGCAGACGCGGCAAACTGACAGAGAGTTGGGCTTTCCAGCAATGCCGCTGAAGGTAGAAAAGATGCACAGCTAGAGCCGATGCCTCGCTACGCCAATAGGAAAGACCAAAAAGAACCCCAACACCAAGCCGTCGAAATCCCGCTTGGTAGGCTCTTTCTGGAGCTTCTAATCTCCATTCAAAATTTTTCTTGGGCCCTGCTGTATGGAGCTCGCGATACACATCACGATTATATGTTTCTTGGTAAACCACCAATCCTTCGCTACCAGCGGCTACGAGAGATCGATATTCTTTCTCTTCCATCGGTGCTACCTCTAAGGAAATACTGGGAAAAAGAGGAAGAAGACTCTGAACACAACGTTCTAAATAACCATTAGAAACAAATTTAGGATGCTCTCCGGCAACGAGCAAGAGATGGCGGAATCCTTCTTTAGCCAAATAAGAGGCTTCGCAAGCCACTTGCTCAATATCTAGTGTCACCCGCGTAATGGGATTATCTCGAGAAAAACCACAATAAGCACAGGTATTAATGCATTCGTTGGATAAATAAAGAGGAGCAAACATCCTCATTGTTTTTCCAAAATAACGCCGCGTGATAGCAGCAGCCTGAACAGCGAGATGTTCTAACGCCTCATCAGTACATGGTTCTAAGAGTCTTTGAAACTCCAGTAAGGAAGAGGATGGATGGTTGAGGCAGTCTGCTAGTTGGTGAGCAAAAGACATTGCAGTTTAAAATTTACAGCGAGTAGGCCAACAGGTCAAAGTAAGGTCTTCGATAATAATTATGAAAAAAAGGATCAAACACATCATTTTTTGGTGAAGCTCTAATTTTTATCCTACAACCTGATTCCAGGCATGCAGTCCAATGGCCTTCATTTCTTCGAGCGAAGGAGTGCGTCCTGGAGCACGAAACTGCTCGGTGAGATTACCTTTGCGAGCAATAAGTCCATTTTTCCAAACAAAAGATTCTTCTGCCCAAGGACCAACACGTAAGGGATCACTCCAACGATGAATTGCTATTGTTTTAGCTGGTTGCAGTGCTGCAGCTAAGTGCATGGGCCCACTATCAGAGCTCACAATAAAAGAGGCTTTTCTCAGAATACCAATTAACTCTAGCAATGTTGTCCGCCCAGCCCAATCACTTACATTGTCAGGAAGAGAACTCATTTTTTTTCCTTGTCCCACCAAAACCACTGGAACAGTTCCAAGAGCCTTACAAAAAGCAATGACTTGCTCTTCATTCAGATTTTTAGCCTCTCCTCGTGCATAGGGATGCAAGACTACAAAAGGTTCCTTGATGGAAAAACTAGCGGGGATATTCCCTTCAGGGAGAAAAAACGTGGGGGTCTGCTGCACTGGAATTCCTAACAAACCAAGTACAGCAAGATAACGTATCACAGCGTGGTCTTTTTTGTTCACCTTTGCTGCTGCCGAATGAAAGAAAGAGGCCCCTTCTCGAGCATCACTTAATCCAATAATAGTAGGCGCTCCAGAACAGCGAGCCATCAAAGCGCTTCGTAAAAGGCCTTGCAGGTCGATCACCAAATCAGGTTTCCATCGGCAAAGAGTACGTGCCCAAAACAAAGAGCGGACCCCTCCCAAGAATCTACGAAATTTTTCTCGTGGGAAAAGAAGCGGTGCCCCCAATCCTGGATGTCCTACAATCAATTCTTGAAAAGCAGGATGAATAAGCCAACGAATCTCAGTCATTGGCCAGGCCTTATGGAGGGCGGCCACCACAGGAAGCGTATGAATGATATCGCCCATCGAACTTGGTTTAATAAGGAGAAGACGCCGTGGAATGGATAAAAGATTCACAGGGATGGAAGAATAAAAAAATTAACAGATTAACAAAGATGGAAGAATAAAAAACTAACAGATTAACAGAATACGGTTGGTCGGGAGACCGCCGGATAGACTGCCTTTAGGCAGCCCAAAGGGCGAGCCTCGTGGGAACGAGCGAGTCAAATAGAAGCGATAAAAGGGATGATAAAAAAGCTATAGGCTCTCTTCATCCCTTTCATCGCTTCTATTCCTGTTAATCACTTTCTTTCATCTCTGTTAATCATTCTTCTCTCCAAAAATTTCATCTTAGCCAACAACGCTGGAAACCTTTCTGCAGGGCCTTCTGCATAGAGTTGTTGTAATTGTTGATAAGCCTCAGCCTCGTATTCAGGACATGCAGCTAATTCATAAGCGGCAAAGCGACACAAATAAGAATGAGCACCAGGAAGCGTGGCTGCTGTTGCAAAAGCTCTTGAGGCGGCAAGATGATCGTGGAGCTTATCACGAAGTAAGAGACCAAGCTGTTCATAAAGCAAAGCGCTCTCTGGATTGTTGCAAATCCCTTCTTCTAAAATGGTGCGAGCTTCTTGAAGATAAGCTCCCGTATTCGTATTCCAAGCAAGATACCAAGCCGCCATTTCATAATAGAGCGGATGCCGCGGCTCAAAAAAAAGAGCCCTTTTCATGAGCAGAGCCATCCGATCCCACTCGTGATTTTCCCAAGCAGTAAAAGCCTCAATCCAAAGCCAGACAGCAAGAGGAGCTTTTAACGTCGTTAGAGAAACAAGCTCAAGACCTGGGTACAATTGCTCTTCCTTTTTTGAAAAGGCGGGCGTACTTCCAAAAGAAAGGTTCTCTTTTTCTACACCCCAACCAAGAAACCCAATAGCCACGAAACAGAGAAGCAAGAGAGATTTACCATTCACGGCGTTGAAAAAAGAAGGCAGCGATCAAAAAATAGAGGAGGCTATAGGCAAAGGCCACGGCAACTGCAGGAGCCATCAAGGAAGTTGAAATGGTGGCTCCGACATCAATACGATCGCTTATCTCAAAAATGGAAAGATCAGGAAAAAGCGAGATGATCGCCATCAAAACCCGATGAGACCAAGCGATGAGGAGATCATTGGAAAGTGAGACTGCTTGTAATCCCTCTTTCAAATGTCCCACAAAATAGAGGGCCATACTCATAATGATCGTAAAAAAAGAAGAAGAAGCCATCGTTGCAATCACCATTGTTGCGGCACTCAAGACCCATGATTCTAAGAGCATCACAAAAATCCTCTCCAATAAACTTACTTTGATAACGCTCCCTAGAGAGAGTTGAAGGACCTCCATCGCTTTTGGAACAGATGCAGCAGGAAAAGCTTGAAGCGCCTTCAAGGCTGCCTGTTCCCGCAACAAAAGCAGAAGAAAAAAAAGGGAGCTCATCAAAAGAGCTACTACACTCAAAAAAAGAAAAATTCCTAAAAGCCTTCCCAACAAATAGCGATAGCGCGGCAGAGGCCTTGAAAGGAGCAGGAGCAGGCCGGGCGTTTTGCTATCGAAAGAAAAAACTAACGCTGTAGCGATGATGGCCACAATGCTTAGAAAAAAAGAAAAAACTCCTAACGTGCTTTCTTGAAAAAGGAAAAGCTCTTCCTCAAAAGAAAAACGGGTCAACAAAGAAGCACTGCCTAAAAGAAAAAAGGAAAAAGCTAGCAGGAGAAGGATAGTTTTTTGTTGAAGCAATCCTCTGGCTGTTGTGATTGCTAAGGTAAGGGTATTCACGCGTGATTGATTTAGAGTGTGTTATCAAAAAATAATTTGATTCGAATAAACTCACTAGAAAATAGAGTGTGTATTTCAAAAGCAACAATCGCCACCCCCCCCAGGCGTCGTTCCCGCACAGGCGCCAGAAACTCCATTCCCGTGAAGGCGGAAACCAGGCCAAGGTCGCTACAAATATTAGTTTTTCATAAAAATACTTTCTCCAGTGTCAATCTCTTTTCATTTAGGATCTTTTGTATAAGGGTCAGGCATAGGGGTCAGTCCGTCATATTGTCACATTTGGCATAGGGGTCAGTCCGTCATATTGTCACATTTGGTCTCAGATAATTAGTTTTAAAATTTATGCCGCAACACCAAATGTGACAATATGACGGACTGCCCCCTATGCTGACCCCTATGCCTTTTCAGTTCCACTTCAACTGTGAATTCACCTTCCTGCCTCCCCAGGAATCACCGTTAGAGTGATAACGACATTAGGTTCTGAAAGCACACACACTATTTTTAATGAAGTTGTAGAGTTCAGGTTTTTGTAATTGACGACACACTTCATTCAACAACACCTAGAAAACGCGTTCCCACATCCTCTCTTGCCAAGATTTTTTGTAATTGATTGGCCTGCCGCCCATGAGCAACTACCGTTTCAATTCCTGCACTCGTAGCAGCGGCAACGGCTTTCAGCTTAGCTTTCATGCCTCCTGTAGAGTGCTCTCCTTTTTCCTCAGTAACGTGAGAAAGAGCCTCTTCAAAATTGGTGACCACAGGGATACGACTCCCCTTCTTTTCAATCAGCCCATCGGTGCTTGTTAACAAAATCAGCAAGGAGGCCTGCATCATGATGGCTACTGCTGCCGAGAGTTGGTCATTGTCTCCAAAGCTGATCTCTTCTGTCGTTACTGAATCGTTTTCATTAATAATGGGAAGAACATTGGGGAAGGCGAGTAAGTGCCGCAAGGTTACTTGCGCATTATGACGTCTCTTGGAATTAGAAATATCTTCTTGGGTTAAAAGCAACTGGGCTGTGGTGATTCCATGGACAGCAAAATGGCGTTCATAGAAAGCCATGAGTGCTGGTTGACCCACAGCCGCGCAAGCCTGTTTTCCAGCAACATCGGCAGGACGTTGTGCCAGTTTCAAAGAATGTACGCCTGCAGCGATGGCAGCACTGGTTACAAGAATACAGGGCTTTCCTTGCTTGATGAGCCCCGAAACCTCGATAGCAAGGCGTCGAAATTGCTCTTCATCAAGAGCGCAACCATTGGACTCTGCTAAGATGCCAGTACCAAATTTGAGAACAATAGGAGAAAGAGGATTCACAGGAATGGAAGAATGAAGAAATTAACCTAAAAACGTGCATGGAAATGGGAAATATGGCGTAAGGACTTGATCTAAAAAAGATTTTTTGGTGTTGAGAATTTAAAAAACATTACCAAAATTTTTAGTGCTTTTAATAATTTTATTTTTGCGTTCTTTGTGCTTTTTTTGCAGCTATTCTTCTGTTTTTCCCTCATCTCTTTCATCGCTTCTATCCCTGTTAATCATTTCTGCTGCTTGTATCTTTGTGAATTTGCATCAATTCCAAAAATCCTGCTTCCAGCGCCAAAGTCTCTTGTACACCGGATTCTAGGGAGCGCTGAAGGGATTCCACTATTTCTAAAGAACGTAAGAGTCGCACCATTTCTTGCTCTTGATCGTGTTGATCTTTTTCCTGATACAAGGACCTAAGGCGATCGCCAAAATAATCAGCTAGTGTTGAGAGCAACGAAGAACGATGACCCAAGGCAAGAGCTTCTGCAGTGGCTTTGAAATGCTCTTCGCGACGAGATTCCCAAGCGGCCTCCGTTGTTTTTCCATAATGCTGTTTCTCGGCACGAAATTCTTGATCACTCGATGCCGTAGCTATTTTTCTAACCTCCTCCAGCAAGGCTTGAAAAGCTCGCGTTAACTGAAAAGCCGCCGTCGCATCTGTGACAGCTTCGGGATGAAAAAAAGTGGCTGCAAGTTGTTTGCATTTTTTTTCGTAATCCTCCTGGGGTGGCTTCTCTTTTTCATGCAATGGAAGCAACACACAGCGTGACTGGATCGTTTTTAACACCCCCTCAGGAAAGGTAGTGGTTAACAAGAGTAATGTCTTATCCGAAGGTTCCTCCAATGTTTTTAAAAAAGCGTTGGCGGCAGCAGGAACCATGCGATCAACATCATGAATAATAGCGACTTTGTATGCACCCATCTGCGGACTCAGTGCTAAGGCCTCTTCCAGGACTCTCATCTGCTCAACCACAATTTTACGAGCTTTGGACTCTGGTTCTATTAAATAAAAGTCAGGATGGTTTTCTAAATGAAGCAGAGAACACCCTAGCATCAAGACAGCAAGCTCTTCTGTTAAAAGACCAATACCTGCAGAAGTCGAGCCAGTGATAAGATAAGCGTGTGCAAGGCGCTCTTCTGTGGCTGCTTTTTTTAAAAAGTGAAGAGCTTGTTCTTTAGAAAAGGGCATGGGAAAAAGTTGAAGGTAAAAGTTGAAGCTACTTCAACTTGCCTTCGACAAAAATAGCAGAATTAGGAGATCCACTGTTTCAGCTGAGAAAAAATCTCCTCAGCAACTTTGCTTGCCGAACGAGAGGCATCGATGACAATCCAGCGTTTGGGTTCTAACTCGGCTAGTTTTAAATAACCGTGCCGAACTGCTTCGTAAAAAGCTTCTGGCTCTTGCTCCATACGATCAGTGAGAGATCCTTTTTGATTTCGCTGCTCCATGCGTTGGCGACCTACCGAGGCCTCCAAATCAAGCAAAATGGTGGCATGGGGCACTAAACCTCCTGTTGCTATTTCATTGATCGCGGCAATTTTTTCGAGAGCTATCCCCCTTGCCATCCCTTGATAGACCATGGTGGAATCAATAAACCGATCACACAACACGATGGCACCTCGCTGTAATGCGGGCCGAATAGCTTCACTGATGAGTTGAGCGCGACTAGCTGCAAAGAGTAACAATTCCGTCTCTGAGGTCATCCCTGCTGCCTCTTGCGCATACTGGAGAAGATGCCGGATCTTTTCGCCCAAGGCCGTTCCACCCGGCTCTCGAAGCGTAAGCACTTCGCGAGAGGGATCGTGTTGACGCAACCCTTTTGCTAAGCGAGCAAGTTGTGTCGACTTGCCGCACCCTTCTGAACCTTCAAAAGTAATGAATAAACCTGTCATTGTTTTTAGAGCTTGAGGTGACCGCCAACATATTTTTCTGTCGAAGTGAAGCAGCGATGTTGAACTTTCATCAAAAAAAAGTCACACTCTTTTCATGCATCAACTTGTTCTTATTCGTCATGGAGAAAGTCTTTGGAATCGCGACAATCGTTTTACTGGGTGGACTGATGTTCCCCTAACAGAGCGCGGCCTCGAGGAAGCCAAAGAAGCGGGAAGATTACTCAAGGAGCATGGATTTAGCTTTGATCTTGCTTTTGTTTCAGTCTTAACACGTGCACTCAAAACCCTCTCGGTTGTTTTGGAAGAGCTAGGTGAGCCCTCGATCCCTACAGAATGCTCTTGGCGACTTAATGAACGACATTATGGCTCTTTGCAAGGACTCAACAAGGCCCAAACAGCAGAAAAATATGGAGAGCGTCAGGTTTTGATTTGGCGGCGCAGTTATGATGTTCCTCCTCCTCCACTAGATCTTTCGGATGAGCGTTGGCCTGGAAATGACCCTCGCTATGCAGCATTGAAAAAAGAAGAGATTCCTTTAACAGAATCCCTCAAGGAAACCGTGGCAAGAGTCCTCCCTTACTGGGAGGAAAAAATTTCTCCCGCTCTGCTTGCGCGAAAAAAAATTCTTCTCGTTGCTCATGGCAACAGTATTCGCGCCCTAGTCAAGCATCTTGACAATCTCTCCGAAGAAGAAGTGCTCCATCTCAATATTCCCACAGGAGTTCCGCTCATTTACCAACTCGATGACAACCTTCATCCGCTCCGTCATTATTATTTAGGCGATCAGGCCAAAATTGAAGCAGCGATCCACGCAGTGGCCTCTCAGGGCAAACAGAAAAGTGTTGCTGAATAAATCAACAGCGCCATTTGGCATTGGGGCAGTCCGACAGTTTATTACATTTGAGGGCAGTCCATTTCAAAGCAAGGCTACTGCTGCTCCCAAGATCAACGCTCCATCAGCAGCGAAGGAGGCGACTTCATAGTCAGTCTTTTTAGCAATCGCCGGAACCATGGCTAATCCTGCCAGGCTTATCCAGAAAGTGATCCCTAAGCAAGAGCGTGACAAACTCGTTTTTCCAAGCATCAAAAAAAAGAACGAGAAACCCAAAATCCACTTGGGAGGAGGAAGCGGGCGGGGCCAGAGCGATGCAAGAGGAGCATTTCGTTCCATCCGTGCAATAAGAAGACAGTTAAGTATTCCTAAAAAGGCCAAGAAACCCATCGGTATTAAAAGCGAAAATGGATACCTCGCTTGAAGTAAAGGAATGAGAGCAGATCCTCCTACAAAAATCAGCGCGATGACCATCTCGCGGCCGTGAAGCCATCGGCCTTGGAGAGCCAAGAAAAAATTAGAGCACAAATAACAAAAGGCAATCCCTCCAAGCACAAGGCCTGCTAGAAAAATGGAAGAAGGAAGTTGCCAGGCGATGAACAGATCGAAGAAGAAAGCCGCCAGCAGGAGAATAAGCAACAAAGATCGATGCCTTTTTACAAAATAATGTCGAGGAGCATGATTACTAAGCTGGCGAGCTAGAAAAGTATTCTTTTTTTCTGTGAGTGATGGCCTGATCGAAGCAGCATCCAAAAGATGATCCAGAAGATAAACAATCCAAACAGAGAGCCCTAACATCAAACGATCCGCTCGTTGAAGAGCAACCCCTGCACTACGAGCAAAAAGCTCCTGCCACAGCAGAGCCACTAAGAGAGCATCAAGGGAGAAAAAGTTGCAATAGCGAAGCAAAAACACTCGTGGCAGAGCCTTGCAGAGAACGCACTAAGAAAGCAATCTTCTTTTGATTTATGTAATCTTTATTCTTCACTGGCAGCTCTCTAGGATCTAGCCTCCTTTGCGAAGGCGCTAAGTTAAGACGTTTTTAGTTCGAAAAATAAAGTTAATATTGATGTTTAATGACACGTTCCACAACAAGTTGAAGTTACTAGTTGAAGTGGCCTTGTTCCTAGCTGGATGCTTCTTTTTCGGGAGCGCTCCACAAAACTTAATGGCAGCAACTAGAGAAGAGGCTTCGACAAGGGAAGAGTTTGCCCAAGCCACTCAATTGGCCGCCTCAGGAGAAACCGAGAAAGCTGTGGCGCTCTACCAAGGGTTTGTCAGGGCTCACCCTTTTTCTTCCAAGGCAGAGGAGGCCCAATTTCAGCTAGCACGCCTGTTGCAGCAAGAAGGGAAGGATACAGCTAGCTTCAAAGCTTATACCAACTTGCTCAAAAAATATCCCGAGACACCTCACTTTGAGGAGGCTGTTGCTGAGCAAATCACCATAGCAAATGCCTATCTCCGTGGAAAAAGAGTCAAGTTATGTGGCATCCCAGCATTCTCGGTTGTGGAGAGAGCACAAGAAATGTACGAGAACATCTTAATGATGGCACCCTACAGCAAATATGCTGCCTTGACCCAGTTTAACTTGGGGCTTTCTCTCGAGCGACAAGGAAAAAACATGGAAGCCATTGCTGCTTATCAAAAATTAATTGATAAATATCCGACAAGTAGCATCTGCGATAATGCTCTCTATCAAATTGGTTATGCCTACATGTCCCTGGGAATGATTGGAAAATCACAAGATCTTTCTGCGCTCAAGGAGGCTCAACATAGCTTTGATGACTATCTCATCCAATACCCCAATAGCGACAAGTCACTGCAAGCCTCTGATAACATCGCTGCCATGCAACATCGAGAGGCACTCGATACCTTGAGAATTGCTCGCTTCTATGATTTTTCAAAAAATTATCGTGCCTCTTCTGTCTATTACAACGAGGTGATCCGCCAATTCCCTCAAAGCAAAGATGCTGCCATATCCAAAGCACGTTTAGCAGAAATCAAAAATGAAGTTGGAGAAGAAGCCTTGCGTCCCGGTGCCCTTCCTCTGTCAGGACCACAAGCTGCAGCCAATCGCAGATTACAAGCGCAAGTAGAAACAACCTCTCTTTCTAATTATGACGGACCTCCCAAAAAAGAGATTGCACCCAATGATCATTCTCCCTCTCTCCCTGAAATGAGGACAAATATTAAGGAAGTGCAGCCTGCACCTTAGAGAATTAAATTAAAGTTATGCTAGGAAAATTAAAACTGAACATCAGCCGCTTTTTAAATTGGAGAAAGTTGTCAGTTGCCAGTTGCCAGTTGTCAGTTAATTCACCATCGCTTCACGATGCTCCAATAAAAAAACGAAGCGCCACTGACAACCGACAACTGAGAACCGACAACTTTATTTCTACCAAAAGAATACATTCCCGCCAAAGCATGGCGTGGCTCTCAGTAGCATTTCCTTTATTCGCACTCTGTCTCGCTTTCCTCCTTTCTGGGTGTGGCTATACCATTGGTGAAATTAAGCCCACAAGTATGAGGCGGATAAATACTATTGCAATTAGTACGTTTCATAATAATACCGTTATTCCTCGCTTGGAGGCACAGACCGCGGATGCTGTGGTCAAGCAGTTCCAGCAAGATGGAACATATCGCATTGAGACAGCAGACTCTGCTGATGCTATTCTCAGTGGCACTATTGCCAGTGTGGATCGTCAACCGATGCGTGTCTTGGCAAGCAACGTGATGCAGTCCTCAGAATTCGAGCTCGTCGTTACTGTCGATTACACAGTGATGGATCGTAGAACAGGAGCTATTTTATTGAGAGGAAAAGCAGAAGGTCATGCCCCCTTCTTTATTAACTCCGATAGCGTTAATTCTGATTTGATAACCGATCAAAATATGAACTACCCGCTTGCTGCACAGCGGATGGCAACTGTGCTTGTGAGCAAGGTTTGCGAGGGATGGTAGAAGTCATCCCAATGCGAAGAACTAACTTCAACTTGCCACTTCAACTCCTCGTGAGGTATTCCTATTCTTATGCAATCTACTCCTGGTGAAATTCAAGATGATCTCGAAGAAGAACCTGTAGCATTTTCTCAAGGAGAGTTGGCTGCCGAAGCCGAAGTAAAGAGCAAGGAGGAAGTCACAGCGGAAGCGAAAATCAAAGCAGAAGAGGAAGAGGTTGCAGCCTCGATGAGAGAAATTACTCATCGAGCAAAAGAAAAAGCCTTAGAAGAAAAAGAGTCGCTGGAAGAAAGTATCCAGCCTGCTACTGCGGATGAGAAAGCTAATTTGGCATTTTCAAAGCAAGAAGAAAAGGAAGAGGAGCCTAGGGAAGCCACAAAAAAAGAGAAGAATGTCCTGGCTGATTCTAAAAAAGCAAATCCAATCATTAATTTACAACACACTATTCCTGCCAACAAAAAACCTCCCATAGCTGATCAATACCCTACAGAACCAATTGCAGCGGTATCATCCAACTCATTAGAATTAGAGTTAGTTTTTCTACTAGGCCAACAATCCATCTCTATAGAAGACCTTCGTCTCTTAGCGGAAGAAAAAATTATTCCTTTAGGAGGTTCTGATTTTCAGGCAAAGATCCTCTTGCAAGGCAAAAAAATTGCTGAGGCACAATTAGTGATGGTAGATAAAGTCCCTTCACTCCAGATTACTAGCATTATTTCTTCGCAATAAGTTGAAGTGCTGCTACGAAGTAGCGGCATCCCTGCTCGTTCCCGCCTTCGCGGGAATGACGTAGGGATCCAGCTATGGAACTGAGCTTCGTTTTTGAGAGCATATTAAAAAATTCTGTAGCCGCTCATTGCGTCGTCGCTTCGGTGCTCGCTCTATCGAGTATTGGCTATACACTCCCTCGCTGTGGGCCTCAGCTCCTGGCACTGCATCGACTACAAAAATTTTTAATGATGCTCTAAAATGGCTGTAGTTTTATTTAAAATGCTCTAAATTCTGTTATTTTTGCCGCTGGCCTTACTTGCACCTTCAGTCTTTAGCCTTTAGCCTGTATCCATGAGTAATTTCAAAATTCTCAATCGTAATACTGCTCCTACAGATTACGATTTAGATAATTTAGATACGGTGGATCTGCAGGGCATCTATCGCGGAAAGACCATCAAGGAGCTTCGGGTTAATAATGATTTTGATTTTGGTTCTCAAGAAGAGAGCGACAACCAAGAGGGAAAATCGACACAAAGCAAAAAGGCCGAGCTAAAAAATGATTTTCAAAAAAGAGAACAGGATGCTTTTTCATTAGAAAAAATAAGCCTTCCTGATTTCGATCAATTTTCTCATTCTCCCAGCTTTCAACGCTTCATGGCGCAATTGAGGCGGAGCCAACGAGGGGAGACATATGAAGAAATTCAAGACTCGCTAACCCAGCTTTTCCAAGATCCCACGCTCAAAAGCGCCGCACTGACAGGAGCACTTAAATTACTAAAAGATCAAGAAGCTCCTCCCGAGCTCATTGAACTCCTGGAACAAGTATTGCAAGAGCTGACAGAAAATAAAGGTTCGGAAATTCGAGCTGGGTATAATATTTCCCAAACAGCAGCTTCTGTTGCAGGGGAAAATGAGGACTTGCTTTCGGCGTTGAGAAACTTTTATTGCCAGGTTGTTTTTGGAAATCAGAATCTCATTGCTACCTATCGTTACATTATGAGTTCTTTTCCTGATGAGTTTGAGAAAGCAAAAAGGGAGCGTCAAAAACAAGATCAACAGCATAAGAGAGAGCAGAAAGCTCAGCCAGATATTGATGGAGTTGAGGGAGAAGCTCGTTTGGAAAAAGCATTGCAATTTCTTTTTGAGTCCTTAGCTGCTGAATTGAAATCCAACCGCCCTTCTTCTGATCATCCTTTTCTCAAAAGCGTAATGGATGGATTGTGCCAAATAGAATTCTTTCGAAATGCTTATCGCTCCTTTTTGCAAATGCTGACCAAAATGAATATGGCTTGCTCCAAAATTCCTATAGCGCCATCGCGCCTTATCAATGAAATATTCGCGCGTATTGCTAAAGAAACATTTAACGATCATGAATTTTTAATGATCGCAGAAAGTTTTTCCATTCCTCCTCTTCAATTCTCAATTGAATTTCTCACAAAAATCTATGAAATGATTCGACTTTTTCCTGAGCGTGTTTTTACAAGCAGCATGAGTCGAGAAAACTGTTTAGTAGCGGTACAACGTTCTTTAGACTCTGCTATTGCACGAGAGAGCGAAGTAGCGGAGGTATAACTCATCAATCCTATGATTTCAGAAAGTGTTCAGGAGTTTTGTAGCCACCATGGTCTTGCTAAGACAACCATGACAGAAGGAGGAGGTCTCAAGCTGGCTATTGCTGACATTGGAGATTTTCAGCTCCTTCATCGATCTCCTTATTTTTTAACAGGGTTAAGCAGAAAAGTAGAAAATCTCTACTTGCTTGATGCACGGCGTGTCTTAGGACTGTGTCATTTTAAGAGAAGATCACTCAAGCCACTACATGCACAGTTGCGCGAGGACAAACTTGGTTTTTATTATCTTTTTGGAGAGAGAGAAATTACGGCTTCGCTTCTCTCGATGGCACTCGATTCTCTGACCGAAGCCATGGATGCGGCTTTTCAAGCTTTGTGAGGCTTGAAAAAATGAAGAGTGGCTTCGCAGAACTTCGAACCTTCAACCCTTCACGCTTTACCCTTCACTCTTCACTCTTCACTGCTATTCTTCAGTTTTCTCATGGCCATTGAAAAAATTTCACCCTTTGACTTTTCGGCAGGAATTCTTTCTCTTTCTCTAAAAGAGGAAAAATCAGCAACACTTCCTGTGGAGGATGCTGCCCCTCCCCTGATAGGAGAGGCGCCGGTACTCAGCAATTTAGAAAAACTTTTTCAAGGAAATCAACTCGAGCAACTCGAGCTGGAGTCGATGGAGCTTTCTTTAGAGACATTACAAGTTCTTTCCAGAGAAACATTGAAATCCTTGATTGAGGATACTGATGAATTGCTTCTTTCTGCCCAGGGGATTGCTCCTGTAGATGACATTGAGTGTGTTCAGCAGAGATTAAGAGAAGATCAATTTAATCAGGAACTATTAGCTGCTTTTCGGATGGCTATTCTTGGAGGGTAATCATCATGCGAGAAAAAAAGCCAACCAACCGAGAACGACTTCACGCTCTTTTAGATCTTTTGGGTTATCTTTGCATGATGTATGGCAAACCAGAACGCGCACGTGACTACCTAAAATTGTTAGTAAAACTACGCCCTAGCGATAGTCGCTTGTTGCGCTCCTTGGCTCACAGTGAGCTAGAGTCTGGGAATCCCAAGGTGGCTACCGAGCTTTTAGAAAACAGCCTTCAGATGACTATGAACAGCAAGGAGCGTGCAGCGACGCTTCTTCTTTTGGGACGAGCTCTACTGCGATCACAACGTTTCGAAGATTCTACAAAGGCTATCAATGCCTTTATGAGCGAGAGAAGTCTATGAACGAATTTTTAGAACAGTTTCAATCCTGGGTTGGGAACGCCAAAAAATTTGGGGATTACTATATTGCTTTCCTCATTATTTTTATCATCGCGCTCTTTATTCTGCCGGTCCCTTCGTGGCTTCTTGATTCTTTAATTTCGCTGAATCTCAGCATTTCCTTGGTGATGCTCATGATGGCGCTTTATGTGCCCAACGTCTTAGCTTTCTCAACCTTTCCCAGCTTATTGCTCATTACGACACTTTTTCGATTGTCTCTCAACATTACTTCCACTCGGATGATTCTTCTCGATGGATATGCGGGAGAGATTATTTATGCTTTTGGCAATTTCGTAGTCGGAGGAAATTTTGTGGTGGGGGTTGTTGTTTGGTTAATCCTGTTGGTCGTTCAATTTATTGTCGTTACCAAAGGAGCTGAACGTGTTGCTGAGGTTGCAGCGAGATTTACATTGGATGCTATGCCCGGAAAACAAATGAGTATTGATGCCGACATGAGGGCAGGCGTCATTGATATCAAGGAGGCACAAAAACGTCGTTCCAATATAGAAAAAGAGAGTCAAGTTTTTGGATCGATGGATGGTGCCATGAAATTCGTCAAGGGAGATGCTATTGCCACCTTGATTATTGTTTCGATCAATATTGTTGCCGGAATCACTATTGGAGTAATACAAAAAAAATTACAACTGGGAGCAGCAGTACAAACCTACTCTATTCTTTCCATTGGAGATGCGCTCGTTTCACAAATACCCGGTCTTCTCATTACCATTACAGCAGGTATCATTGTCACGCGTGTTGGCTCCGAAGAAAAAACAGGCTTAGGCGTTGATATTTTCGGACAAATATTAGCTATTCCCAAAGCCCTATTGATTGCTGGATCAATTTTAGTTTGTTTTGCTCTAGTTCCTGGCTTTCCCAAAATACAATTTGGCTTTCTAGCGATAGCGGTATTAACACTTGGGGTTATGCTTCAACGCGGATCTCTTCCTGTCATTAAACAAAAATTAGGAGGATTGCTGCCAGGCTCTAAAGGGTCTCCAGCAGGAGCTCCCCCTGGAGTAGAGGGGGCCAAAGGAGCAGAACTTGCGGAAAAAGAAGATTTTTCAATTACAGTGCCCGTTTTATTAGAAATAGATGCAGCTATTCAGGAATTTATTTCAGCAGAGGCGCTCAACACAGAGCTCATTCAAGTCCGTCGTGCGCTTTATCATGATTTGGGCGTTCCTTTTCCTGGAATCCATTTGCGGTTTAATGAAAATCTCAAAAAAGGCCAATACCAACTCTTGCTTCAAGAAGTTCCTGTCTCTTCGGGAGTGCTCCATCCTGAATCGCTCTATGTGAAAGAGAGCCAAGAGCATTTAGCGGCGTTTCATATCCCTTTTCAAACAGTAGAAAACCCGCCTGATCAAGTTCCCGCCGTATGGGTGCCGCTGGCCCAGCAAAAACTCCTCGAACAAATTGGCCTTGTAGGGATGGACTCTTCAAAGCTCTTGAGTTTCCATATTTCACTTGTGCTCAAAAAGTATGCCGCTGACTTTATTGGTCTTCAAGAGACACGAACACTTTTATCACAAATGGAAGCAGAAAACCCAGAGATTGTGCGCGAGGTACAACGGGTCTTGCCAGTAACAAAAATCTCAGAAATATTGCAGCGCTTGGTTCAGGAAGATGTTTCTGTACGTAACTTACGGGTTATTTTCCAAGCTCTTATTGAATGGGCTCCTAAGGAAAAAGATGCCTTGCTCCTAACAGAATATGTCAGAATTGCTCTGAGACGATTTATCAGCTACCATTTTAGTGGTGGTCGAAATGTGCTTGTCGCCTACATTCTAGAGCCAAGTGCAGAAGAGCAAATTAGAAAATCAATTCGTCAAACATCAGCAGGAAGTTTCCTAGCCATGGATCCTGCCATGAGCAAAAAACTAATTCATGCCGTTAAGGAGCAAGTTGGTAACATTGCTAATAAAGAAAAACCACCAGTGTTGATTACTTCTATGGATGTGCGGCGTTATATGAAAAAACTTATTGAACTAGATATTCCTCAACTTGCCGTTCTTTCTCATCAAGAATTAACCGAGGAAATTAACGTTCAACCACTGGGCCGGATTGGAATTAATTAGATATGAACGAAAAACCCTGGCTCATTAAAGTTCTCAATGGTCCTAACGCTGGAGCACAGCTTTTGGTTTCCAAAGAAATAACCATGGGAACTTCGATTGATTGTGACCTTGTGCTTCATGATCCTCATATTTGTGCTCATCATTGTTCTCTCAAAAAAAGTGGGGAAGATTTCTTAGAGATTGCTCCCAAAGAAGGCCTTATTTTTATTAATGGCCATCAAGTTTCACAAAAAACAGCAAAGCTCCAATTAGGAGAAGTGCTGACATTAGGGAGCACTCATTTAACAGCTGGGCCGAGCCAGCAACTTTGGCCTTCGGTGACTATCCCAGAGATTCAAGAAATAGGTGGTGTCCCCAAGCCGATAGAAGCAACTCCCAAAACTTCTTTAGCTCAAGCAGAACCTCCTGAAAATGACACCCAGCAAGGAAAAAAAAGAGTTTTTTCAAGGTGGTCTTTTTTTCTTCTCATCACTATTGGCTTTTTAATGCTCCTTGGAATTGTTCTTTTTCGCTTTGTCGTACACAAGGGAGCTATGATTACCCCCTTATCTTTTCGCCCTGCTTTTTTTGATAAAACAGAAAAAGAAGTTTTTATAAAACAGAGTGATGTTGCTGAAATGACCGCTCAAGATTTGAGAAAAAAATTTCCAACAAATACCATCAAAGTAATTTCTAACGGAGAAGCAAAACATCTTTTTGTTTACGTTCGCAACCAACGGGAGGCAGATGAAGTCAGAAGATTCATGAATGAAAATGTGATGCCCATCCCATCTAACATTATCAACATTGATGACATTGATGATAGTGCACTTGCCATGATGAGTTCGATGAACTTGGCTGTTTCAGTTGAAGTGAATCCAGATACAGGAAAAGTAACCTGGAAGGGATACCTTCCCGATCAAGCATTGCTCGAGGCTGTCAAAGGACAAATAGCTCGTGACTTGCCCGCCATTACCGAAGAGGAATTTCACATCGTTTTGGGAACAACAGCAATAAAAACGATTCATGATATTTTAGAAAAAAATCAATTGCCGATGCTGCGTATTACTCCAGGGCGAAAAGATATTGCACTGACAGGAACCATCGGCGTAGCAGGGGCAGCCTCCTTGCAGCAGACCTTACAAGAAATAGAAAAAGCCTTTGATGGTGAAGTGAACATAGCAAATATGGTGACCATCAATCACCAAGCAATGAGGTCTGGCATTTTTTCTTCACCTGTTGTTTCTGCTTCTATTTCTGCCTCGCCTTATCTTGTACTTCAAAACGGAGAACGCATTTTTCTTGGAGCTAAAGTTCAAGATGGATATATTGTCAACGCCATTACCACAGAAGGTATAGAACTCATCAATCAAGCTGGCAAAAAAGTCATTCCGATATCAGGTGAACAAGAAGCATTATTTTAAATTAAAAATGTACTGTTACTGGGTGCAAGAGTCTGATCAAAATGCGCTGCTGGAGATGCAGGGCAAGGAGCGAGGAGCGCAGGACCGCAGTGTATATGGAAATACTCGAGGACACGAGCACCACAGGGACGACGCCCTGCGCTTCAGCAGTAGCATTTGGACAGACTCTATATGATTAATAAAGAAAAACGACAGGTCGTAGAAATGGGCCACCTTCTTAAGCAGGATGGAAGTGGAAAATATCGTCAAGCTCTTCGCAGTCGGGTTATTGAATTAAGGCAAGAGACACAACTGCGCCTCAAAGAAACAGAGGATAAAGATGAGATCTTTCGCTTAGAATCGCTCCTGCGCGCCCTTCTTGTGGCTGATCGGATTTTGGATAAGGCGCTTGTGGAGTCGCATGATATGAGCAATGCGAGTCGGCCCGTGAGTTAAGAAATTTCCATCTAAGACTTCGCTGGGACAAGGTTGCATGAGCAGCTTTCAGTTGTCAGTTAGTTTTGTATCATTAAACCTAAAAACGTGAGGGGTCTGTTGCTACAGATACTGATAGTGATCATTAAGTGTAGAGGGTCATTACAAGCTTTGCTTGTGCTGTTTTTGAGCAAGCACCATTTCTTCATGGCGATTTCTACTGCGATAGCACCTCCTGCATAGCTGGTTTTTAACCTAATTTCATGAAAAAAATCCCCCTCTTTTTCTTAGTAACTCTGCTTTTAATCATCCCATTTCAGGTGATGGCTATGATGGAAAGAGGAAAAGAGGGAGACACAACCAGCACAGAGGAAAGCTCTCGGGAAAAGATAAAAGAAGATAGCCAAAAGGAAGCAGACCGAGAGATTATCGCCTCAATTGGACCAACCCAAATCTCTTCAACCTCTCCTTTTTCCGTAAAGAACGTACTCATTAAAAGCGAAAGCAGCGAAAATATTTCTTCTCAAGAAAAAGTCCCACCTATTATGAGTGCTCCTAACATTTCTTCCCTTCAACCTAATGCTCAACCTCGGTCATTGGAGGAGCCTTCTTCTGCCTCAGTAGAAGAAAAAAGGAAAAGTCCTTTCGTATTGGAAGAAGACAATCAAAGGCAATTAAGGCAAGCAATGCTAGCAGAGATTAGAAATAAAGCTCAGGAGCGTCTGCAGAAGGCCTCTTCTATTCCTAGCTCTAGGGGCGCAAAAAAAGTTGCTTTCATAGAAAAAGAGAATTCTTTTTTAGTTTCTGAAAAAATTCCATCAGCTAGAGCTACAAAAAAAAATGAGTTTAAACAATGTGTTAGAACACTCATGAATTTGGTTAGCAGCCTACAATCTCCTATTAATGATGCTGACACGATAGAAAATCCTAATCGCTCTAATAAAATAAGAGAACTTCCAGAGACTGCTTATCCACAAATCAAAAAGGCCCTTGAAGAGCTCCTTGTTTTAATTTCAGAAAATCCTAAAGGGATTGACAAAGCAGGAATGATCTATGAAAAAGCTTCCCCTGAAGTAAAACACTATCTGCAAACGCTCCTTGGAGAGGTGTCTGCTGATTGTAAAATTCAAAAAGAAAAGGAACCTTTACTTGCGACCATCAAACTTGTTGAAATCGCCTTTTTTCTTAGCGATCTCAAAATAAAAGCTCATGCGATTTTAAAAGAAGATCCTAATAGATCAAACAAGATAGCAGCTCTTTATAGAGAAGCTTGCACTCAACAACAAAAAGAATTGCAAACTCTGCTAAAGGCCATTGAGAGTGGCGAGCTTGCTCTTAACGAAGAAACCGCTCTGGATCTTGGTTCCACGACTATTAGTGTCATGGAGACCGCTTTTAAAAGTGTAGATCGAAAAAAGATAAGGCCTTTTCAGTTAGAGAAAAACATAGAATACCCTGTGATGAATATTCGAAAAATAGAGTATGACCCTGTTCCCTACGAGTCTGTGAATGCTGATGATATGAGGGACCTTTATTTGCTTTGGGAAGCTGAGAATGTCATTAGTAACGCTAAAGATATCATGAAAGCTTTAGTTGCTCCTAAAGCTAATAAAGAAACTGCTCTTTGTTGTAGTCACCTTATGAAAGCTAGTAGAGCCTCTTTTATCGCTTCGATGAAAGTAGGAGAAATTCAGAGAAAACTAGTTGCTTTGGGATCTCTTGCTCCTTTTGAACGCCCTGTTGGAGCTTGGGAACAAACCCAAGAAGAATTAACGAAGGCTAATAATGATTACGAAGAATGTATTAAAAACGAAAACCTTGTCGCACAAGAGCTTGTTCTAAAAATAGATCCAACCATGGCAAAAGAAAGAGTCTTTACAGATGCACTTAGTATTTCTAATACTTCTCTTTTACTTAGTAATCAACTAATTGAAATATTAATTTCTAAAACAACGGAATAACAATAACGTTCTTATGAATAATCAACTTTTGAATCAAGCAGATTTTAGTCAATTAAATGCACTTCAACAATATCAACATATTAATCAAAATATTCATCTATCTCGAAATAGGCTCGGAACACTTGGAGATCATATTATAACAGCTGCCTCAGGATCTAACGCCACTTTAGCTCCTGGTACTGCTAGCAACTTACGGGAGGAAGTTCAAAATCATATTAACGCGCTAAATGCTAGCTACAATGCGTTAACTAATCTTTTTCCAATGCATACAGTTAGCAATCAAGTGCATGAAAATATTTTAATCCCAGATGATGTTTACGACAAATTAAGTGATGTTCACTATAGCCTTCATAATGCTCATAACCTTCATACCACAATAATAGCAAATCACTATTTACCTAATCCTATTATTCAGAATATGAATGATAGTTCTTCAAGTGAGGGGTCTGTTGCTACAGATACTGATAGTGATCATTAAGTGTAGAGGGTCATTACAAGCTTTGCTTGTGCTGTTTTTGAGCAAGCACCATTTCTTCATGGCGATTTCTACTGCGATAGCACCTCCTGCATAGCTGGTTTTTAACCTAATTTCATGAAAAAAATCCCCCTCTTTTTCTTAGTAACTCTGCTTTTAATCATCCCATTTCAGGTGATGGCTATGATGGAAAGAGGAAAAGAGGGAGACACAACCAGCACAGAGGAAAGCTCTCGGGAAAAGATAAAAGAAGATAGCCAAAAGGAAGCAGACCGAGAGATTATCGCCTCAATTGGACCAACCCAAATCTCTTCAACCTCTCCTTTTTCCGTAAAGAACGTACTCATTAAAAGCGAAAGCAGCGAAAATATTTCTTCTCAAGAAAAAGTCCCACCTATTATGAGTGCTCCTAACATTTCTTCCCTTCAACCTAATGCTCAACCTCGGTCATTGGAGGAGCCTTCTTCTGCCTCAGTAGAAGAAAAAAGGAAAAGTCCTTTCGTATTGGAAGAAGACAATCAAAGGCAATTAAGGCAAGCAATGCTAGCAGAGATTAGAAATAAAGCTCAGGAGCGTCTGCAGAAGGCCTCTTCTAGTTTTAGAGATGCCCTTTTCCTAGAAGAGGAACGTCCTGTTTTGGACCCTATGACTTCAGCAAGAGTGACAAGAATTAACTTCGAAGAAGTACCCAACGAAAAGGGAAAAAAAACTCAATCTTTGAACACCTTCAAAAAAAACAAACCAGCAAAAACAGAAAGTGATAAGGAGTTTAAAAAAAAGGTTAAAGCCTTCAAAAACAAGATCATTGATCTAGAAACGATTGTTGAAGCCATTAATGATCTTACTGATGTGGATTCTCAACGCTCTGAACAACTGAATCAAATCGTCCATGCTGCCAAACCCGATATTGAATCAGCTCTTGAAAAGCTTGTCCCTTTGTCCATAGGAGCCATTTCCAAACTCGATAAGGTAGCAGCAGTTTATAAAAACGCTGTCCCTGAGGTAAAAGAATTTCTCCAAAATCTATTCCATACCATGGCTGAGGAGACGGCTCAGGAACTTGATAAGCAACAAGAGCAAGCTCTCATGAGCTCTTTGCCTTCAACCATGCAGCTTTTTGAAAAACATCTCTTTTTTAACTATCTCACTGCAGAAGCAGAGAGTGATCAGATCTCAGAAGAGGATCCTGATAAATCCAGCAAAGTGGCCGCGATTTATAGGCAAACTTATCAAGAAATGAGGCCTCATTTTGAATTTCTTCTTGCTGAGATCAACAAAAATCCAGAGTCGGTCAACCAGGAAGTCGCCCTACAACTGGCTCGTAGCGGCATGCAGTTATTGGAAGTTGCTTTTAAAACGATCGATCGAGAACACATGAGGCCGATTAAAATTCAAGTTGGCATTGATGATGATATTCTCAATGCTAGAAAAATACCGCAGGAGCCAACGCCTTATGACAAATTAGAAGAGGAGGATGATCAAGCTATTCTTACTATCTATGAGGCTCATCATGCAATTGCTAATCTGCGTGAACTTGTGAAGGTTTTCAGTCTTTCAGATGGTGAAATGGAAGTGGCTCTGCACAAGAGCCAATACATAAGAGCCGATAGGGTAGTTTTTGTTGCTTCAAAAAAACACCTTGCTACTAGTAGAAAAATCCATCTTCTAACACAGGCTAATCAAGGACTTTCTCCTGAGGTAATAGCAGCTAGAGCCGCATCTAACCTAGCTTATGAATATTTTAATAAATGCAGTAATAATTTTAATAATTTAACACAGCAGGCTCCTCTTTCTAGTTTTGGAAAAGCAAAAGAGATAGCTAACAATGAAACTTTAGACATTGCTAACTCTGTTATAGAGAAGAGCGACCAGCTAATAGCTATGTTTACTTCTAGGAAAAATTAAACACGCCAAAGAAGGAGTTATCCTTCTGAAGCTAACATGCATACTATTAATGAACTTAAATATAAATATTGCTCCAACAGCTCCCTTAGGCGATGCCACGTCTTTTATCGCTATGCCTCTTGAACAGCAGCGAGCACACCTCAGCACTCATATTCCTCCTGTTTTGAATGGCCTTAATCAGCTTAGTGGCAGCATTACGCACCATATAACACAGGTTCCCACAGACGATCCTCAGCATACTCAGATATCAAATCATGCAAACCAAGTACAAGGTTATCAAATTTATTTGCAGAATCTGCAACATACTCTCGGTAACGGAACTGCTCTTACGGCAAACGAGTTAAGAGGCCATTTTGCGGTTTTGCGTGTTGCTAATTTTCTCCATCGCCAACTTGATGTCCATTACCCTCCTCCTCCTGACTTTGACTGACAGTTCCTCCGATGTTTCTGATTAATGGCACTCATATATTATTTTTGGGGCTGCACCAGATAACTAGTTTAATTTTTTCGCAACCCATTACCTGACTTGACGTAATTGAAGTTGAGGAGGAGGTTTGTTAAAACGCCATTCAGATTCCTTTACAAAGAGGTGAAAATGGTGTTTTGGAATGCCGCTACAAAAATGGGGTCAGGGTTTGATTCTTGATTTTTGAATCAAGGATCCTTTCACCAAAAAAATCAAGAATCAAACCCTGACCCCATTTTTGACCCCATTTTTCCGATAACCATTGAACAATTTTTACTTCAATCACTCCCTTTTTTGAATAAACGGAATAAGCAGGTTGCCCTCTTCAGCTTTTTTTAGCCTCATAAGAACTTTCATCAATCGCGGCTCTCTTTTTCTGCAGAAGTAAAAGCACAGTGGCTTCCAGAAATGGGGTTTGATTATTGATAAATTTTTTTGAAGTTTGGGAGTTTGGAGTCAGCGCTGACTCCAATTGAAAAATCAACAATCAAGCCCTAACCCCATTTGTGACCTCATTTGACGTAAAAATGTTTTCACCAACGCCACGTTGCTAGTGATCCTCGGCTATCCGAGAATAAGCAGCAGCTAACAAAAAACGTTTTTCGTTATAAGCTTTCTGTTTTTTCTCCTCATAAGAGTGAGCTGTTTCTTCTAAGTTTTCCAACTTCTCTAACTCTTTTGGAGCATCATTAGCTTTTCTCCCGTTAACATGTGTTACCTGAGAAGAAATAGAAGTGTCACCGCTACTGAAGAGCTCTAGCACTGATGTCGGAGAATGATTAGGATGAGCTTTCTACTGAGAGTTCATGTCCACCTAAGGACTCGTTATTTGAGCTAAGAGCTTTTCCCTCGAGAATGGGCCACCTTAAAGCTTCTGGCTTTTCGCTCTGGCGGAGGGGGTGGGATTCGAACCCACGAAGGCTTTAACACCTCTCCGGTTTTCAAGACCGGTGCAATCAACCACTCTACCACCCCTCCTTTAAAACACGTATGGAAATGATTATTGAAAGCCAAACAACTTTCTCATAAAAATGCGCCCCTTTGATGGCAGCAAAGCTGTCGGTTGCCAGTGGCGCTTCGCGATGATAGGCAAAAGCGAAGTGAATTCAAGGCATTACTCCTGTCAAATGGAATGATCAAGAGCACTCCCAAGGTCAATAATCCTTAGAAATTCTTTTTCAGCAACAGGCATGACACTAAGGCGAGATTGTTTGATCAAAGCCATGTTAGACAAAGCAGAATCAGTCTTGATGGAAGCTAGAGAAACAGGATATTTGAGAGCGTAACATGGCTTAAGAACCACAGAGACCCAGTCGCCTTCAGTCGCAGTGGGATCGGAGTAAGCTTCCTTCATAACCTCTGCAACGCCGATGACAGCTGGGTTGGTGACGCTTTGATAAAAAAGCACGTAATCTCCTTGATGCATGGCACGAAGGTTGTTGCGAGCCTGAAAATTACGAACACCCGTCCACTCCGTTTGTTGGTCACGGATAAAAGTCTCCCACGAGTAGGCGGCGGGTTCTTGTTTGACGAGCCAGTAGCGCTGAGAAGGATTGTTCATTTCCGCTTTAAATGAGGAAAAAGGATGACATCGCGAATCGAAGGGGCTCCTGTCAACATCATGACAAGCCGATCGATCCCAATGCCAATACCGCCAGCAGGGGGCATACCATATTCGAGTGATTCTAGAAAATCGTGATCTAAAGATTGTTGCTCTTCTCCCGCCTGATGCTCTAAGCGTTCTCGCTGGAGATCAGGATCATTGAGTTCAGAATAACCGGGAGAAATTTCCTGGCCATTAATAATGAGCTCATAGACATCCACCGTCGTAGGATCTTTCGTATTCAACTTAGCCAGGGGTACGAGTTCCTTGGGGACTTGGGTAACAAAACAAGGGTCGATCAATTTTTCTTCCACCAATTTTTCAAAAACATGCTGCGTGATTTCAAACTCCTGGTGACAATGGGTAATGTCGAGTTTGAGCTCGGCACAGCGCTTGCGTTTGGCTTCTAGGTCGAGTTCAAACCAGCCTGGAACGGCTGCATTAACGAGATTGCGATAAGATTCCCTTCTCCAAGGTCGTGTTAGATTGATCGTTCGTGTTACTTCCCCTTCTTCATTGTGATGCTCAATGAGAGGCCCCACTCCAAGGTGAGAGGCCAAATGACAGATCATCTCTTCAACAAGAAGAGACATTTTTTGAAAATCAGCAAAAGCCCAATAAGCTTCGAGCATTGTAAATTCTGGGTTGTGGCGTCGTGAAATTCCTTCATTACGAAAATTACGATTGAGTTCGAAGACTTTTGGAAAGCCAGCAACGAGAAGACGCTTGAGATAAAGTTCGGGAGCAATACGCAAAAAGAGATCCATTCCCAAAGCATGATGATGTGTCCGGAAGGGCTCTGCAGCGGCCCCTCCAGCAACAGCCTGCATCATCGGTGTTTCAACTTCTAAAAAGCTACGTTCTTCTAAAAAGCGCCTCACTTCGCGCACTATTGCTATTCGTTGAAGAAAAAGCGTTCGCGATGGAGCGTTGGCGATGAGATCCAAATAACGTTGGCGATAGCGAATCTCGGGATCCTGCACGCCATGCCACTTGTCAGGCAAGGGCCGCAATGCCTTGGTTAACATCAGGAGACGATGCCCCTTAATGCTTTGCTCTCCTGTTTTTGTGGTAAAGTAATTCCCTTCTACACCCAGAAAATCGCCAATATCTAGCTGCGTCACCACGGCAAGGCTCTTTTCATCAAGCTCCTTAGTATTGATGTAAACTTGGATGCGTCCTCCCAGATCAGAAAGATCCAAAAAATGACTTTTCCCCATATTGCGATAAGCCGTGATACGCCCAGCGGCAGTCACCGTGGATCCCTCCTGAAACTTAGTGACCACTTCAGCAATTGTTCCGGTTATTTCAAAGGCAGCACCAAAGGGGTCTATCCCTTGATCTCGTAAAGCTTGTAATTTTTGACGACGGATAGCGATCAGCTCGTCGAGCGGGGAGTGGGAAGTCATGTTCATAGAGTGTGTCATCAATGAATGAGTTGAAGGTGAAGTTAACTCTTCTTCAGCTGCCATTCTCGCAAAGCATTGCCGAGCCAATTGAGAATAAACAAAGTCGTGAGCAAGAGCGCTGCAGGAAAAAGAAGCGTCCACCAAGCCCCATGGAGAGGGTTGATGGCAGCAGCCCCTTCTGCCAAGAGAGAGCCTAAACTTGATTTGGGAGCCTGAACTCCAAGTCCTAAAAAACTCAAGAAAGCTTCATCAATAATGACAGAGGGAATAGCAAGCGTCATATAAACTAACAAAATACCCGTCAGGTTTGGTAAAATATGCCGCCATAAAATCCTACGATGCCGTTCTCCTAAAACTTGGGCGGCCGCAATAAAAGGGCGCTCTTTAAGAGAGAGTGTTTGTCCACGAATAATGCGAGCCATGGTCAACCATTCAATCAGTCCAAGACTAAAAATAAGAATGAGAATACGCGAAGAACTAACCACCCATGACCAACCAAGATGATCTGCTGCGTGTTGAAGCCGATCATTAAAAGCATTGATGAAAATCAGCACAAAAATAAGCCGTGGCACCGAATAAAGAATATCGATAAAACGTGTCATTCCGTTATCCCAAGCACCACCAAGATAGCCTGCGATCATCCCATACGATGTTCCCACAATGAGGCTGATTAAAGCACCGCAACAACCGACGAAAAGAGAGACTTGTCCTCCTGTAAGCATGCGATAAAAAAGATCGCGCCCGTTAAGATCAGTGCCACATAGGTGATCCCAACTTGGAGAAGCATAAGTTAGAGGACTTGGGTTGCTATAACTCTGGGGAAAAAACAAAGGCAGCACAATAAGGCCAACAATGATCAACAGGAGGAGAAAAAAAGAATACCAAATGGAACGAGGCATGGAAAAAGATAGCCAGTTTAAGTTATAGTGCTCTAATCCTTGGATCCAACTGGTGATAGGCAAGGTCGACAAGAAAATTAAAAACAATAAGAAGAGCGCAATAGACAATCACAACACCGCCAAGCAAGAATCCATCACGATTGAGGATCGCATTGACAAAAAAACCACCTGCTCCTGGAATATGAAAAATGGTTTCTACAACAATAGATCCTGTCAGCAAATTGGCAGCCAATGGTCCAGTGTAGGAAATAATAGGTAAAATGGCAACGCGGAGTGCGTGACGGTAAATCAGGGCACGCTTGGTAAGGCCTTTAGCATTGGCGGTGCGCATAAAATTTTCTTGCAACACCTCGCGGAGACTATCACGCAACAAGCGCGTTATCACAGCAATAAAGGGTAAGGAGAGTGTGATAGTGGGAAGAATCAATTGTGAGGGAGAGCCCCAACCACCAACGGGAAGCCAATGGAGGCCAATCGAAAAAATTAAAATTAGTAAAGGCCCCAGAACAAAAGCAGGAAAAGAGATAGCAAGGAGCGCAAAGCAGAGAGCTGCATAATCCAGCAATGAACGAGGATGCGTTGCAGAGAGCGCTCCTAACCAAAGACCAACACTCAATGTTAGTAAAAGCGAAAGCGCTCCCAGCAAGAAAGTCGTTGGCAATGTTTGGGCTAAGATAGAGAGCACACTGCAATTGCGGTACTTCGTCGATAACCTTAAATCTCCATGAAGTAGGTCCCTTAAATAGTCAGTGTATTGCTGCCAAAGAGGTCCATCGAGATGATACTTGAGTAAAAGTTGATGCTCAATGGCTGGAGGAAGCTTCCTTTCGGCATCAAAAGGGCCTCCTGGGGAGAGTCTCATTAAAAAAAAAGTGATCGAGACCACACAAAAAAGGACGAGCAGCATCGAAAGAAAACGACGAAAAAGAAAAAGGTTCACAGAATACGGTTGGTCGGGGGACTGCCTTTAGGCAGCCCAAAGAGCGAGTCTCGCGGGAGAGAGTAAGTCAAATAGAGGGTGTCTTGAAAATGAATAAAATTGATGCAGTACCAGGAGCGAAGCGCACAGACCCGCAGTGTATAGGGACATACTCGAGGACGCGAGCACTGGAGCGACGCCGTAATGCGCAATTTTAGTCTTTTCAAGAAACGCTCTAGAAACAATAAACGTAACCGCTACAATCATCACTTGACAAGAGAACACTTCAAAACATACATCATAATGTATGTATCGTACTCAAATTTATCTTACATCCCGTCAAACAGAGACTCTCGCACAACTTTCTCACACATTGCATCAGAGCAAAAGCGAACTCATTCGTAGCGCTATTAACGAGTTTTTATCGCATCGTATAGTTAATAACAAACTGAAGAAATTACGTGCAGCACGGGGTATGTGGAAACATCATAAAAATGTTTTAGATGTTAAAAAATTGCGTGCTGAGTTTGATCGTTTGTAAGCTCAACCTCACTCATGTCTTACCTCATCAATACCGATATCCTCATCGATTATCTACGAGATCATGCAGAGGCTGTCACAAGCATTGAAAATGATCTCGACGATCTTTACCTCTCAGTGATGAATGTTGCTGAACTCTACCAGGGAGTACGTAATGAAAAAGAGCATAAAAATTTAACCTCCATGCTTTCTATTTTTACCATTTTACCAATCACTCTTGAGGTTGCCACACAGGGAGGCATTTACTCTTCAAAGTATCGCGCAAGTCATGGCTCAGGACTTGCTGACTGCTTGATCGCAGCTACCGTCGACCTTCACGGACTAACGTTACGAACGTTGAATGCCAAACATTATCCAATGCTTCAGCAGATAGAGGTCCCTTATAAAAAAAACTAAAATTCATCCCTCAAGGGTATAGTAGAAAGTGAAGGTGGAAGTTCTCCCTTTTCTAAAGAGAGGAAGCGAGCGTCACAATCTCTATAAAAGAACGTGGATCCCAACTAGCACTCCCAACGAGGAGGCCATCAATATCAGGGGCACTCAGTAATTCCTTCACATTCTTAGAAGTAACACTTCCCCCATATTGCAATCGCATTTTCTGAGCGATGTTTTTGTCAGTAAATGACGTCAGCACTCCACGAATAAAGTGATGTACCTCCTGAGCCTGATCTACACTAGCTGTACAGCCTGTCCCTATAGCCCACACCGGTTCATAAGCAATAATGGTATTGGCAATATTGTCAGGAGAGACGCCTTGAAATGCAGCTTGCAACTGTTGTTCTAAAATTTGTTTTTCTTTTCCTGCCTGACGTTCCTGGAGCGTTTCTCCAATACAAAGAACTGGTCGGATTTTATAAGCATAAGCAATCACCAATTTTTCATGGACGAAAGCATCAGTCTCTCCAAAAAGATGGCGACGTTCGCTATGTCCTATTAAAACGTAGCGCACAAAAAGGTCTCGCAACATGGCTGCCGAAATCTCTCCAGTAAAAGCTCCTCGCTCTTTGGCAGCAATATTTTGCGCTCCCAATCGAACATCTTGACTCCCCATGAGGAGCTCCGATGCTTTTGGAAGTGAGGTGAAAGAAGGAAAAAAAATAACATCGACTCCCTTGAGAAAGCTCCGTTCAAAAAGAAAAGTCTCCAAATAAGGAGCCACCTCGCTGGAGGTGATGTTCATCTTCCAATTGGCTGAGATAATTTTTTTGCGGTGAGTAATCATGATAAAAATAAGTTGTCGCCGGTTCTCAGTTGTCTGTTGTCAGTTGATTTGTAGCGCTTACAGCAGCTTTATTAAAAAGCGTGCAACGTGCTATTTTATTTAACCTGAACATATGACTATGCAATGGAAGTTATCGTAGTTCTTAGTAATTTTAGATTGGGGATATTCTGACAACTTCAGAACTGGCAAATGGCGAATACATTATTGCCTTAGAGGGTGTCTTGAAAATGAATAAAATTGATGCAGTATCAGGAGCGAAGCGCACAGACCCGCAGTGTATATGGACATACTCGAGGACGCGAGCACTGGAGCGACGCCGTAATGCGCAATTTTAGTCTTTTCAAGACACCCTCTTACTCAACAACGCTACGCTGTTCTAGGGCTGCAACTCCGGGGAGCTCTTTCCCTTCGATGAGCTCCAAAGAAGCCCCTCCACCTGTGGAGATAAAACTCATCATACTTTCTAATTCAAACTGCTTGACGGCTGTCACAGAGTCGCCTCCTCCAATAATCGAAAGTGCCTTGGTATTAGCTGCAATGGCTTCTGCAAGAGAGCGCGTTCCTCCTGCAAAAGTAGCAATCTCAAAAATGCCAACAGGCCCATTCCACAAGATAGTTGCGGCTTTAGCAATTTCCTGGGTATAGATCAATCTTGTTTCTAATCCAATATCAACTCCCTCCCAATCTTTAGGAATTCCTGATTCTTGAGAAAGCGCTTTGTTTTGTGTTGGCACTCCCAACTGAATCGACTGTGTGATAATACAATCGACGGGAAGCAGAAATTGAATGGAGCGTTCTTTTGCTTCTTTTAAAAGAGCGCGTGCGACATCGAGTTTATCCTCCTCCACACGACTCAAGCCGGTTTCAATGCCAGTTGCTTTTAAGAAAGTATAGGCCATGGCTCCTCCAATAAGGAAGGTATCGGCTTTTTTCATGAGCGAGTGAATGACTCCAATTTTATCCGAAACCTTAGAACCTCCTAGCACCACAAGAAAGGGATGTTTGGGAGAGGCGAGCTCTTCTTGGAGATATTTAATTTCCTTGGCCATCAAAAAACCCATGGCTCCTTGTGGCAAGTGAGCAGTGATGCCAACAGTTGAGGCATGTGCACGATGAGCAGTTCCAAAAGCATCGTTGACATAGAGGTCCCCCAACTTGGCAAGAGCTGCTGCAAAAGTTGGATCATTGGCCTCTTCTTCTGGATGAAAACGGAGATTTTCCAGCAAGAGCACCTCGCCTTCTTTCATAGCTGCCACAGCCTTTTCAGCCTGGGCTCCTATGCAGGCATTACAAAAATGAACAGGAACAGTGAGAAGTTTTTTGAGGTGCTCAGCAACAGGAGCGAGAGAAAAGTGAGGAGTTACTTTTCCCTTCGGACGCCCTAAATGAGCCATGAGGATAACCTTGGCCTTCTGGTCGAGGAGATGTTGGATCGTGGGCAATGCCTCAACGATTCGAGTGTCATCGACCACTTTTATGTTATCGACCACGTTTTCAGCATCCAGAGGAACGTTAAGATCCCCGCGGATTGCGAAAGGAACGTTAAAATCTATACGGACTAAAACGCGCTTGTGAGTGACGTCAAGATTTTCGAGAGAGAGTTTCATGAGAAAAAAAGAGAGAGTTTATTTGAATGAGAAACTTAAAGAAGAATTTCTAGCTGTTAGACTCAAAATTCTTTATCCCTTCTATCGCTTCCATCCCTGTTAATTATTGTCCTCTGATTTTTTCCAATAACTCCACACACCGATTAGAATAGCCCCACTCATTGTCATACCAAGAAATCAGTTTGAAAAAATGATTGTTAAGCTCAATGCCAGAACCTGCATCAAAGATGCTAGAGCGGGTATCGTGAATAAAATCGCTCGAGACGACTTCCTCATTAGTATAGCCAAGAATCCCTTTCATATAGGTCTCACTTGCTCGTTTCATGGCCGCACAAATTTCTTGATAGGAGGTCGGCTTGCTTGTTTTAAAAGTGAGGTCAACCACAGAGACTGTAGGCGTCGGGACACGGAAAGACATGCCAGTTAATTTTCCTTTTACCTCTGGAATGACCAGGGCAACAGCCTTAGCGGCTCCTGTCGTAGAAGGAATAATATTGGCTGCAGCGGTGCGGCCTCCCTTCCAATCTTTGCGCGAAGGACCATCAACTGTTTTTTGAGTGGAAGTATAACTATGAACAGTAGTCATGATCCCCTCTTCTAAACCAAACCCTTCCTTAAGGAGCACGTGCACCACAGGAGCGAGGCAATTTGTCGTGCAACTTGCATTAGAAATAATGTGATGCTTTTTAGGATCATAAAGATGATCATTCACTCCCATCACAATGGTAATATCTTCTCCCTTTCCTGGTGCAGAAATGATCACCTTGCGAGCACCTGATTGAATGTGCCCGGCAGCTTTGGCTCCTTCTGTAAAAAATCCGGTTGATTCGATGACTACATCGACATTGAGCTCTTTCCAAGGCATCGCAGCAGGTCCTTCTTTGATCGCAAGGCATTGAATTTTATGCCCATTAACAACGAGAACATCATCTTCTTGCAATGACTGATCTGATTTTTCACTATGCACAGATCCTTTAAAACGACCTTGTGTCGAATCGTACTTGAGCAAGTAAGCGAGATTGTCAGCGGGAACGAGATCATTGACAGCAACCACATGGTAGCCTTTTTCTAAGAGTCCCTTTTCGACAATAGCGCGAAAAACAAGACGTCCAATACGTCCAAATCCATTGATAGCAATATTAGGCATAAAAAATAATGGGTGAGAAAAATAAAAGCGGCCCTCGATAGAAAAGCGAGATGCCCTTAAGGTCAATTCTATTTTGAGCTGACTTATCGAGGTTAGTCCTCCCAAAGTTTTTTTAAGGGAACGGCAAAAAAGCGGCGGTCTGATAAATGAAAAGTGCTATTGCCAGTATAAAAAACAATTCCTCCTTGAAAATTTTTTCCGCAACGATCAGCAAGGCGTCTTAAGCCCTGGCCATCACGATCGCTGATAGAAGAAGAAGATTTTATTTCGATGCCCCAAGTTTCTTTTCCTCGAGTAATAACAAGATCCACTTCCACTTGGTCATGGTCACGATAGTGCCAAAATTGCAGCTCGGTATCCGTCCAGGCAGCTTGTGTGATCAGCTGCTGCACGACAAAAGATTCTAGAAGGTGCCCAAAACGCTCTCGTTGTAGAATCCAATCTGCAGCTTTCAATCCAGAGAGAGTAGCTATTAATCCACTATCGATGAGATGAACCTTAGGATTTTTGACTAATCGTTTTCCATCCTTGGTATGCCAAGCAGGGAGAAAGCGAATGAGAAAAATACGTTCTAAAATAGAAAGATAATGCTCCACTGTTTTGCGATCGAGTCAAAGAGCATTGCTCAAACTAGTCGTATTGATTAATTGAGCCGTTGAGAATGAAAGGAGTTTGAGCAGCAAAGCGAGCTGATGAGCATCTCTTATTTTTGCCATGTCTTGGATATCTCGTTCTATGATTGAGTTGAGATAATAGTGGTGCCACTGCCTTGCACGAACAGGAGAGCGTTTCAGCGGTTCTGGATAACCGCCCGCAACAAGACGCTCTTGTAGACCATAAAAAATAGCGGGTATTTGAGGAATTATAGAGCGGGCGTTTGGGGAATTAAAATCAAGAATTTAGGTGAATTACAAGCTCAAGTGCTTTTATGACAGCCTCGATGGTTTGATGATAGGAAAGTTTGGTAGTGTCGATTTTAAAATGAGAGAGCCCTTCGTAAAGAAGTAGCCGCGCAGTAAGAAGCTGATAAAAAGTACGCCGCGGATTCTCTACTTGCAACAGAGGACGATGTGGATTACGGGTGGCTCGCTCAAAAAGGATCTCAGGAGCGGCATGGAGCCAGATGACGGTTCCAAGCTGTTGTAAGAGCTCCTGATTTTTAGGGTGAAGAACGATGCCTCCGCCAGTAGAGAGCACACAATTTTTTTTCTCTAAAAAATTTTCCAATACTTCTGCTTCCAACTTTCTAAAAGCAGCCTCTCCCTGCAGCTCCATCAATTCAGAGATCGACATCTTAGTACGCTCGACAATCAACTGGTCGGTATCAAAATAGGTGTAGTTCAAAGCAGAGGCCAATCGCTTGCCGATGCTCGTTTTTCCAGAGCCCATGAAACCGATGAGGATGATGTTTTTTGGAGTCATTGTAGTAGCAGATTCTTCCATGCCTATACCTACTTCAATACTATTCTAAGCTTGCTGATGGAAGCGAATGAGTGATACAAAGCGAAGCAATGAGCTTTTCTCCAATTCATAATTTTGCAGCCCCTGATAACAACACCACCCATGAAGAGGGGTATGAGGTTAACACACCTCCTCAGCTGGAAGGGACTCCTGTTGAGGTTGCAATCTCTGCGGGAGCTCATTCTACACAGGCCGGAGAGCCTCAATCAACATGGGTTGATCATCTAATGCAGCTAATAGGAGATCCTTTACAGGCAAAAAAAAATGCTATCCAACTTGCCGGTGACATCCCTAACCCTTTAAAGACCTGCCGAGAGGGTGTGCAATCTCTTGCAGAAGCAGGAGAAAATTTAATTCAATTTGCTACTACAAGCTACTATCAGACTAGTCTTGAAGAGATCAACCAACTCAAAGAGATCCACCTTGCCCGACGAGAAACATTTTATGCTCTTGCTGAACAAGATCTCTTTAACAACCTCACAATGGCTTTTGATGCGGTTCTTCAAGCGCCAGGAAATTTAACAGCTCAGCATCGCCTTTGGCAACTAATAGATGAGGTTGAGAGAAGAGTTCCAACAATCGTTGTAGAGGCAGACACAGAAGCTGTAGCAACTGCTGTGCCTAATCCTAATTCAGTATTGCCAGTGCTCGCCAGAGTCACACTCTCTTCTCAATCTCCCTTAGATAATGATCCAAAAGAGCCGCAAGCAAGGTACAACAACTTGTTTCAGTTGCAGGCGCTTTATCTAGGTCTCCTGCAAAAAATGCCAGAGGAAAGTGACCAGCATGAAGAATGCAAAAGGCTTACTGATCATTTTGAGACAACTTTAGGAAAGGGCAGCCGCATTACAGACTACGACTATCGTATCGCAATAGTTCATAAAAACTGGTTTCGCGACTGGCTCCGCTCTACTGAAGTTAATAGAAGCTCTGATCTGCCTAATGAAGAAATCTCTATTCCCCAGGCAAGTCTTATTGGTTACAACACCTCTACTCATTAGTATCTTTTCTTTCTAACATGGAATCTAACAACCCTCTCATTGCTGTCGTTATGGGCAGCAAATCAGACTGGCCAACCATGAGCCAAGCTGCACAGATTCTCGAAGAGTTTGGGGTTGCTTACGAAGCGAAAGTTCTTTCGGCTCATCGGATGCCTCAAGAAATGAGCGCCTATGCACAACAGGCACAAGAACGAGGGTTCGCTGCTATCATTGCTGGTGCAGGAGGAGCGGCTCATCTTCCTGGGATGCTGGCTGCTCAGACGACCGTTCCTGTCTTAGGCGTCCCCATTAAAAGCAGTACTCTCAATGGGATTGACTCTCTTCTTTCTATTGTTCAAATGCCAGCCGGTATCCCTGTCGCCACCTTTGCCATTGGCGAGGCAGGAGCCAAGAATGCAGCTCTCTTTGCCATTGCGATGCTGGCTCAAAACGATAAAGAGTTAGCAAAAAAACTCCATGCCTTCCGCGCTCGTCAACACAAAAAAGCCTCAGAAAGTAAGCTGAAGGGAGTTTCTAAAGGCACTACCTCACCCAAAGCAGTCGTCTAGGTGAAAACAAAAATTGTCTCAGGAAACTCAGGTATTGCTACCGCCGTCGCGTTGTTAAAACAAGACCAAGTCGTTGCCCTTCCCACGGAGACTGTGTATGGGTTGGCGGGAAATGCTTTTTCTCCCCAAGCCGTTGCCTCAATTTTTGAAGCCAAGGGACGCCCTCTTTCCGATCCTCTCATTGTTCACCTTCTCGATATTTCGTGGCTCCATCGAGTGGTCATTCTCTCTCCGGAATTAGAAAAAAAGGTAATGTCTCTTGCCTCGGCTTTCTGGCCAGGTCCACTGACCCTCTTACTTCCCAAAAAAGAAACGGTTCCCGATTTGGTCACCGCTGGATTAGAAACAGTAGCGGTGCGCGTTCCTTCCAATCCTGTGATGAGAGGGGTCTTAGCTTCATTAGACCTTCCTCTAGCTGCTCCCAGCGCCAATCGTTTTGGACGGATCAGCCCAACAAGAGCTTCAGATGTATTTGCAGAGCTTGGGGGGCGCATTCCACTGATTCTTGACGATGGCCCCTGTCATCATGGTTTGGAGTCGACCATTGTGTGGCCCTATGAAGATTTAGAAAAAAATTTGGTCCTACAGATTTTACGCCCTGGCCCTATCACTGCGGAAATGCTGGCTCCTTTTGGAAAAGTTCTTTCTCAATCAGTGAGTGGCAAAGCGCCAGGGTCTTTAAAAAGCCACTATGCTCCGCGCAAAAAATTGTCATGGTACGATCCCGCACAACCTCCGAACAAAGACATTGGGTTGCTTGCCTTTTCTCAACCACTCAATGGATATGGCACCATCGAGATTCTAAGCGCCTCTGGTGACCTGCGCGAAGCGGCTACCAATCTCTACGGGGCATTGCGACGACTTGATGAAAGCTCGGTTGCCTCCTTGATCGCAGAACCAGTGCCAGAACGTGGAATTGGTTGTGCCATCATGGATCGGTTACAACGCGCGATGGCGACATAGCGCATCTAATTTGGGGTCAAATTTGTAAAAATTAGTTTGTGAAAAATCTTTCCCTCCTTTTGCTCTTGAGCTGGTTTATTCTCGGGCCCCTGCCCGTAAGCGCGATGATGGAAATGGAGGAAGGAAAAAAGAGCAAAGAGTCCAAAAACCAAGAGACGCTTGAGTGCATCAAGAAGGAAGAAGAGCGGGACCTTATCAATAATGTTGGAGCAAGCCATGATCCTTTTTCTCATCGGAATACACTGTTAAAGGATAAAGGTAGCTACTTGAACGAAGAGGAGATTTCCCCAACCCGAGAAGGAGCAGAAGCTTTTAATGGAGGAGACAATGGAGAAGAGGAAGAAGATCTTTCGAATTTAGATATCCTGGAACAAAGAATACAAGAGGCTCAAAAGGTTATTGATGATTTCAGAGAAAAAGGAACGCCCATTTTAGAACAAGAACTTGGTAAGCTTAATCAAATTTGGTCACAACGCCACCAGCGTTACCAAGAAGCTCACTTATCTCTTCTTGAGAACAATAACTTTGAGCCCATCAAAGGAGAGCAAAACCAGCTAAAGCTAGAAAAGCTTGGAGAGCTTGTCGGAATT
>JAIEQL010000009.1 GCA_019747735.1 Chthoniobacterales bacterium
CGCAGTGTATATGGAAATACTCGAGGACGCGAGCACTGAAGCGACGCCGTAATGCGCAATTTTAGGCTTTTTAAGACTTAAAAATGAATAAAATTGATGCAGCACCAGGAGCGAAGCGCGCAGGCCCGCAGTGTATATGGAAATACTCGAGGACGCGAGCACTGAAGCGACGCCGTAATGCGCAATTTTAGGCTTTTTAAGACACCTTCTAGACCATTCCCAGCTTCATTCGCCCGGCTTCGCTAATCATATTTTGATTCCAAGCAGGATCCCAAACGAGCTCAACATCAGCATCCTCAATTCCCTCGATCGTTAATATTTTAGAACGAGCATCAGCCGCAATCGTAGGTCCCATGCCGCATCCAGGAGCAGTCAAAGTCATTTTAACTAGCGCTTTCTTTTTTCCCTCTTCGGAATCTAAGATGGCACAATCGTAAATCAAACCGAGATCGACAACGTTAACCGGAATCTCAGGATCAAAAACAGTTTTGAGCTGACTCCATACAGCCTCCTCGAGCGTCCCTTCTGGAGCGGTTTTGACAGGTACCATCGCTTCTTTCTCTAAGCCGAGAGCATCTACATCTTTTTCATCAATCCGTGCAAGGCCACCAGGTGTCGCAACCGTATAGGTCCCGCCCAGAGCTTGCGTAACAATGACCCGTGTTCCCGCTGGAAGAATAAGGATAGTACCACTTGGAATTTGAATCGCTTCGCAGTCGCGTTGGAGGAGTATTTCTTGATGCATAAATTAAAAAGTTGAGAAATTATTCAGGAAAACAACCTTTTTGAACAGCCTCTTTAATGAACTCTTGAGCTGCAGTCCAAAGTTGACTGGAACCATTTTTAATGTGTTCATTTTTTTGTAAAATCATAGAGGGTGTAATTGAGAACTCTTTCCAGGTGCCACCACCAGAAGAAAAATTGAGAAGCATAGGCAAAAAACGGTCTAGGCTTTTTGCAAAACGAGCTTCAGGAGTTACTCCTTTTTCAAATTCTAGCCATAAATCCAGGAATGATTGAGCTTGTTCTTTTGGCAATAAGCTAAAAGTTTTTTCAGCAGCCTGGCGCTCTTTTAAAAACAACCCCTCTTCATCATGCCGATCGTAAAGAAAAGTATCTCCTGCTTCAATTTCAACCAGATCATGAATGGCTAAAAGTTTTAGAGCCTGTAAAAGATCGATTTTTTCGTTACTATATTCGCTAAGCACCATAGCCGCTAAAATCAGATGCCATGAATGTTCGGCGCTATTCTCTCTTCGTTTTGCTGTAAGAGTATGATTTTTGCGCAAGATGGTTTTCAGCTTGTCGATTTCTAAAATAAAGGCGAGTTGCTGAGTTAATAATTTTGGTAGAGATGATGGTAACATGAAAAAGTGTTTCCCTAATGATCCAAGGATCGTTTATAAACGTGAGACAGAAACTGAATAAAATGAAATTTTTAGCAACATTAGAAAAAGATGAAGATGGTATCTGGATTGCTGAATGCCCTTCTATTCCCGGTTGTATTAGTCAAGGCAATAATCGCGTAGAGGCTTTAAAAAACATTCGTGAGGCTATTGAGCTTTGTTTGGAAGTTCGTTCTGAACTTGGCATGCCTTTGACGCTTGAGACACAACAAGTAGAAGTTTTTGCATAAATGGGTTTTCTTCCTAGATTAAGCGGTCGGGAAGTGGTGAAAATTTTCGCCCAAGATGGATGGCGTGTGATACGTCAACGTGGCAGTCATATAATTTTAGTAAAGGAAGATAGCTTTTCAACATTATCAGTCCCTGATCATAAGGAGATAGCTAAGGGAACCTTAAGAAGTTTAATTCGCACTAGCGGCCTTACTGTTGAAGAGTTTTCAAATCTCATGTAGTCATTATTTTTATGCCACATCACCGCAAACACCCCAAAGCCATTTACGAAGGCCGTTGGATTTTCTTTTTCTTAGGAATTTCTTGGCTTCTAGCCTTGGCGTTTCTGCCTCTCTTGGCTTTGCCCTTTGGACTGCTCATTATTTTTTCGTGCTATTTTTTCCGTGACCCAGAAAGAATCCCTCCCACTGATCCCACTCTTATTGTCGCTCCGGCTGATGGTACGATCACCGCGATTGATGAAGTAAACGGAGTCGAAGGAGATCTTTATTTGACGCAGCGAATGAAGCGGATTTCTATTTTTTTATCGGTCTTTGACGTTCATGTGAATCGCTCTCCTATCGCTGGAGAGCTCATCCATAGCGAGCCACGCGGTGGGCTTTATCTCGATGCGCGCAAACCAGAATCTTCCTTACTCAACGAAAGCCGCCTCTGGATTATCCAAGGAGAAAAAATAACAGTAGGCGTCAAACAAATCACTGGTGCCATCGCCCGCCGCATTGTTCCTTGGGCCCATGTTGGTGATCAGTTGGATCGTGGTGAGCGTTTTGGTATGATTCGCTTTGGGTCGCGTACAGAACTCTACCTGCCACTTGAAACAGAAATTCTTGTTCAAGTGGGAACTAAGGTGGAAGGAGGCTCAACGGCGGTGGCTGTTTTTAACAAACAAGGATGAACCCCAAAACTTATTGAAGTGAATTATAGAGGGATCATTGTCGGAAGTTTTTTCGCTGACATCGTTGTAGAAAATTTTCCATGAACCAACACGAACCAAAAATTTATCTCCTCCCCAATTTAATGACCGCGGGAAATCTCTTTTGCGGTTTCGCTGCGATTCTTAAAATCATCGAAGCCTCTCTGCTCAATGCCGCTGGAGAGCCAGTTGCCATGCGCTACCATATGGCACTTGCTTTTATTTTGGGAGCCTGTGTCTTTGATCTCCTGGATGGCCGCCTAGCACGGCTTGGTGGGCAAGAAAGTCCCTTTGGGCAAGAATTTGATTCCTTAGCTGATATTGTTTCTTTTGGATTAGCTCCAGCCTTACTTGTTTATCAAATTGTCCTTCAAGATTTCCATCGCACGGGATGGATCATCGCCTTTATTTATCTGCTTTGCGGAGGATTGCGCTTAGCTCGTTTCAATTGCTTAGCAACGACAACTAAAGAAGCAAAAACAAAAAGAGAACAAGAGCTGGAAGGCACCCTCCCTGATCCCGATTTTTCTTCTGAATTTTCTGGCTTTCCCATCCCTGCTGCAGCTGGTGTCATCGCTTCTCTAACCTTGTTCATGCTCTGGATTAATGAAGGTCAAAGAACGATTGGTTCTTGGAAATTTGCCCTCCCTCCAATTTTACTTTTTCTTTCTTTTATGATGTTTAGTCATGTGAAGTATCCGAGCTTCAAAGGCCTTAACTGGCATTCCCAGCGATCACTTCCTCGTTTTTTAATAACGATTCTAGTGCTCATTTTTGCAGCAGTAAATTATGAGTGGATGCCAGCCGTACTCTTTATGCTCTTTTTACTCTACGGTTTTGTGCGGCCCTTTTTATCAAAACCACTCCGTGATGAAATCGAGGAAGAGGTCATCAGCGAGGATAATGTTGAGTAATATATTTTCTGCTCAAAACAGACAAAACTACATCTTGAGCAGTTTTTTTCTTTAATAAAAAATGCTCAAGATGTAGTTTTTTATCGTTTGAGCAAAAATAAAAATTCATGAAAAACTCTTCTTTCATCGGCCGCCAACGAGAATTAGAACAGTTACGGGAGCTCCATCACGAGCGAGCAGCAAAGCTTGTCGTTGTTAAAGGAAGAAGGAGGATTGGAAAAAGTCGACTGATCGCTGAATTTGCAACCTCGTGTAAAGACTATCGCTTTTGGAGCTTTGCAGGACTCGCTCCTCAAGAGGAAATGGGCGCTCAAGAGCAGCGAGACCATTTTGCAAAACAGCTTTCTCTTTTCTTAAAAATCCCGCCGATGACTTTTTCTGATTGGAGCGATGCTTTCGAGCATCTCTCGCTACATCTCAAAACAGGCGATATCATCTTATTTGATGAAATCTCCTGGATGGGAGCAGAAGACCCTACGTTCATTCCTAAATTAAAAGCATGGTGGGATAAGCAAAAGAAAAAGGTGCTTCTTGTCATTTGTGGATCAGTATCCACTTGGATTGAAGAGAATATTTTAAGCAGCACCGCCTTCTTTGGGCGCATTCATTGCAGCATCACGTTAGAACCTCTCTCCATTGTCGAAAGCGCTCAATTCCTAAGAAAAAGACGGATCCACGGTTCTCATTATGATCGCTACAAATTATTGAGCATCCTCGGCGGAGTCCCATGGTACTTGGAACAGCTCAACTCTTCGATGACAGCAGATGAAAACATCAAGCATCTTGCTTTCGAAAAAAATGGGCTGCTAGTGCTAGAGTTCGATCGCATTTTTCATGATCTTTTTAATGGCAAAGGAACGACGTACAAAAAAATATTAAATGCTCTCAAAGAAGGCGCTAAAACCCTTGCCGAGGTGCGTACAGCGATTGACTTTGCACACAGTGGCACGTTGAGCACCATGATGGAGCATTTGGTAACTGCCGGCTTTGTAGAAAAACAACCATTGTGGTCTTTCAAAACAACTAAGCCTCTCAAACAAAGCCTCTATCGCATTAGCGACCCTTACATGCGTTTTTATCTGAGGGTCATTGAAGCAAATTTAAAAAAGATTTCTTTGAATGCTTTTCAAAAAGTGCCGCTATCAACACTCCCTGGTTTTGAGGCACACTTAGGCCTGCAACTTGAATATTTATTATTGCAAAATCGCCCACTGCTTTTAAAAGCGCTAGGCCTCTCCCCAAAAGAAGTTGTTGGCGATGGCCCCTACCGCCAACCCAAAAGAACGACACAACAAGGATGCCAAATTGATTACCTCATTCAGACAGAAACAAAAAATTTATTTGTCTGTGAATTCAAATTTAAAAAACGGGAACTTGGTACTGAGGTGATCAGTCAAGTTAAAGAAAAAATTGATGCACTCAAGGTTCCACGAGGCTTTGCAGCCATTCCTGCCCTCTTTCACCTCAGTGGCGTTTCAGCAGCAGTCGAAACAGAGAGGCATTTTTTTAGAATTGTTGATATTGCCAGTTTCTTGGAAGAAGAAGATTAACTACCAATGCCTTCTTAGACGTTGGTAGTTACCTTCAATTAGTTTATCTTTAACATTGATAAACTTTTTGCTGGCACCGCTGAAATTTTTTTGGCCAAGGGCCACGTTTTCCCTTCCCCGTAACAAACCACGTAAAGATGATGCAATTGCAACGCTTCCAAGGCGGACTTCATAGAAGGAGTGATGGAGGGAGCGTTCGTGAGTTTTATTTCAAAACCAATTCGTCGTCCGTTTTTTACAACCAAAAGATCCAACTCTGCTCCAGAATGAAGTTTCCAAAAAAATATTTCTCTTGGTGAAAGCTGCCACTGTTGCATGATTTCTTGAATCATCAGCCCTTCCCATGAGGCACCACACTTAGGATGCCCTAACAGTTCTTCTTGATCGCTAACACCAAGCAGGCTGTGGAGAATACCACTGTCGGTAAGATAAACTTTGGGCGCCTTGACCTCTCTTTTTTTGAGATTGGTGCTCCAAGGAAGTAAACGCAAGGCCATAAAAGTGCCTTCGAGAATGTCTAAATAATGAGAAACAGTTTTGTCACTTACCCCCAGAGAACGTGCCAATTCATTTCCATTCCATGTCTGCCCATGATAATGAGCTAACATCATCCAAAATCGACGCAATGTTACCGCTGAAAGCGTAATGCCTAATTGAGGAAGATCACGTTCTAAGTAAGTACGAATAAAAGCAGCTCTCCACTCGTGGCTCAGTGCACTGTTTTTTGCGAGAAGAGCACGAGGAAATCCTCCTCTCACCCAGCGAGTAGTCAGCCAATTTTTCTTCTTTCCCTCAGCCGAAGATGACAGCTCTGTAAGAGAGAGCACAGGAAGCTCTAAAAAAGAAACTCTTCCAGCTAACGTTTCTGAAGAATTTTTGAGCAATTCTGGCGCAGCGCTACCAAGGATAAGAAAACGTGCAGGGAGTGGCTTGCGATCGGCTAGTACTCTTAGAAGAGGAAAAAGATCAGGTCGTTGTTGAATTTCATCAAGTACAACCAAGCCCTTAAGTGACTTTAAAAGAAATGCAGGATCTGCAAGGCGAGCTAAATCATCAGGATCTTCTAAATCAAAATGAGTGACAGGAACTTTTTTCCAACTTGCACCAAATGCCTTGGCTATGGTTGTCTTTCCAACTTGCCGAGGACCTAAAAGGGCAACGACAGGAAAGTGAGTAAAACGCGCCGTGAGCTCTTTGAGCAAATGATGCCGTATAATCATGAAGCAAATTTTACCACGAAAATTCGGAGCGTCACTCCGAATTTTCGTGGTGGATTACTAAAAGGGTGTCTTGAAAATGAATAAAATTGATGCAGTACCAGGAGCGAAGCGCACAGACCCGCAGTGTATATGGACATACTCGAGGAAGCGAGCACTGAAGCGACGCCGTAATGCGCAATTTTAGTCTTTTCAAGACACCCTCTAAAGCACTTTAGTGCATTAAAAAATTATACGGATAGCCTGGACTTTATTTTTTGAATAGGAGGACGCAAAAAAAGACCCAAACAGAGGTTGTGTCTTATAATTTGGATGGGGAGGGATTCGAACCCTCGGTACCGATTAAGGCACACACGCTTTCCAAGCGTGCGCATTCGACCACTCTGCCACCCATCCGTTGGTTTTTAATCCGAATACTTCGGCTTAAAAAAAGTTGAAGTTAAAAGTTGAAGTTGAAGCAGCCGAAATTGGAAGGTTTTAACACCTAACAGAAGCAGGCCACTGTGCAAGCTCTCTTGTGAAAAATTTCAGGTAACGCTAACAAATGGCATTGAGCAATTGGGTCAGTACCAGTCAATCTGCAAACGCAGTCGCAAATTGCGGGACTTATATGTTAAAGACCTTCACTTCTAAAAAAGTCCAGCTGGTAGGCTCCCCGAGAATGGGCTCTAACAGCTTATATGTGGAATCACGAAATATTTACTGCCGATCATGATGCTAAACTTATAAATAGTCACCGCTGTAGTGAGGTATCTTGGAAATTCTTACGACAGCTCCTATTAAATCTTGATCCTCTCTTTGTCAATGTGCTGTTGGCAGAGAGAACTAGGAGTTGAAAAGTTAAAATTTTCCACGCTTTTCACTGGTTCCCCTTCTCAAACTTTGTAGAATCACTGTCATATTTTATGAGTTCTTCAGCTACCGAAACAGTGATGGTTAATGTACAAGTCAATGGCGCGTGGAAGCAATTTCCTAAAGGGACACGCCTCATTGAGGCTTGCATGCAGGCTGGAGAGCACATTCCTCATTATTGCTACCATCCTAAATTAAGCGTTCCTGGCAATTGCCGGATGTGTCTAGTCGAAACAGGCTCGCCGAAGATGACTCCTGATCGCAAGCCAGAGCTCGCTCCCGATGGTCATCCTCTCATCAACTGGAGCCCTCGCCCTGCAATCTCGTGTGCGTTGGAAATCTCGGAAGGGATGGCTGTGCGCACCAATTCTCCTCTTGTGGAAGAATGTCGCAAAGGAGTCATGGAATTTTTGCTTATCAATCATCCGCTTGATTGTCCTATCTGCGACAAGGCGGGCGAGTGTCGTCTCCAGGAATTTTCAGTCGAGTATGGCCACGGAGGCTCTCGTTTTAAAGAAGAGAAGGTAAAAAAACCAAAGCATGTCGACATCGGCAAACATATCGTCCTTGATGATGAGCGTTGCATTCTCTGCTCCCGTTGCATTCGTTTCATGCAAGAAATAGCGCATGATGATGTACTGGGCTTTGTGGACCGCGGAAGCCATACCACCCTCACCGTCCATCCTGGAAAACGCCTCGACAACAATTACTCCTTGAACACGGTGGATATCTGCCCTGTCGGCGCCCTGACTTCAAAAGATTTTCGCTTTAAGATGCGCGCCTGGTTTTTGAAAGAAACAAAAACTATCGATGTCAATTGCGGCACAGGATGCAATATTCTCATCAGCAGTCGTGAAAACAAAATCCACCGGATCACACCCCGTCACAATGAAGAAGTCAACTCGTACTGGATGCCTGACTCTCATCGTTTGAATTATCACTATCTCCATCGTGAAGATCGATTAACTCATCCACTGCTCAAACGAGGAACTGAGAAAGCAACTTGGAAAATCGCATTAACAGAGGTGCTCGAGGCACTCCGCCAAGAAACAGCAGGTTCTCTTGCCCTCATTGCTTCAGGACGCATGACCAATGAAGAGCTTTTTATGACACGCCGTCTCATGGAAACGCTTTCCATCACATTGTGCGATATTTTTGCACGACCCCAAAAAGGCGATGGATTCTTGATTTCAGCCGATGGCAATCCCAATACCCGAGGCGCCCAGCTGCTAGGCCTTACAGGAAGCACTCCAGGGGCTCGTCTTCCAGACATTGCCTCAGGTATTGCTTCTGGGAAAATTACTTCTCTCCTCTGCTTGCACGAAAACGCGGTAGCCTGTGGCATCCCTGAAACAGAGTTGAAGAAACTGAAAAACCTGATCGTCATTGATATTCTTCCCAATGCTACTACCGCTTTGGCTTCGCATCTGCTTCCTGGCTCAGCTCCATCAGAAAAACGAGGCACAATGATCAATCTCAAAGGTCGCCTCCAACGCCTCAACCAAGCCATTCAAGCCCCAGGCGAATCTCGTGATGATTGGGAAGTATTGCGTGACCTGAGTCAACAATACTCTGGAAACCAGATGCCATCGAGCTTTGAAGAGCTCTTTGCAGCTATGGCTGCTGAGATTCCAGGCTTTCAAAATCTCAATTTTGGAAAGATCGGAGATTTGGGAGTGGCTCTGTTGAGTAATTAATTCACAGGGATGGAAGCGATAGAAGGGATGAAGAATCGAAACAAGTAAGGAGTATTTTCGAGATAGAAATAAGGCAGTATTTCGAAATGTATATTTTCATCGCATGATTTTTTTCTAAAAACAAAACTTTGGTAAAATACCTTGTCAATCTTGCGCTAGCTACGCTTTACCCTTTACTGTTGACTCTTTACTGCATTTTTTCTGCCATCGCTTCCATCCCTGTGAATTTCTGTTTTGGCGAGCAATGAAAACAAATCTTCCCAAAACCGCAGCCCTCATTGTCGCTGCTGGCTCCAGCACACGCTTTGGTCAAGATAAACTGACCACCATAGTGCATCAGCGTCCGCTCATCAGTTACAGCTTGAAAGCCTTTGCCCAGGCTCCTTCTATTGAGGCCATCATTCTTGTCGTCCCACCAGAGCGCCTAGAACAATTTGCCATCATTGTTGCCTCCATGAAGATGCCTGCGCTAAGAGCAAAGACGCGCATCGTCAGTGGTGGCAGCAATCGTCATCAATCTGTAGAACGAGGCATAGCAGCCCTGCCTGCCGAAATTACTTTTGTCGCCATTCATGATGGAGCTCGTCCCCTGATCACTCCAGTGCTCATTGAACGGACGCTCCAAGCCGCCTATAAGCACGGCACTGCCGCTTTGGCATGCCCAGTTACCGATACTCTTCATCGCACTGACGCTGATGGGAATGCTCAAGAGACCATCGATCGCAATCAACTCTGGGCTATGCAAACACCTCAAGTTTTTCGTGCTGTTGATCTGATTAATAATCTTACTATCACGGGAATTGCCCATGAAACAGGCTTTGAAAAAGCACCTCCCACTGATGAAGTCTCTGCCTTTTTACAAGGCGGGCTCCGCGTTCACCTCTTAGAAAATAGAGAGCCCAATATTAAAGTGACCTACCCTGAAGATCTTGCCCTTGTTGCGGCTTATTTAGCGCGCCCTGAAAAATTGAAATGATACTATATTTTTCTCAATTGAATGGCGTCAAAGCGTTCCTCTCCTTCAATCATGTCGCTAAGAAGAACGAGATGATTGCCTTTTTTCATGAGTGATTTTTCAAGGAAAACTTTTTCAGTATGCTCGATGGTAGCTTCTGAGCACTCTTGAAAAGGGAGCACGAGAGGATAGGTACCCCAGTTGAGGATGAGATGACGCGCAACCATTTCTGAAGAGGTAAGAGCAAAGATCGGGGCCCTCTCAGGGCGCAAGCGGCTTGCGTAGTCAGCCATCATACCATGACGTGTGAAGACTGCTAATCCTGATTGGGGCAAAGAATTGGCCAAAGAGACACCTGAACGAGCTGTCTTTTGACGTGAGTTTTCACCATCAACGTCTTTTGCATAAGGAGCATGGCCGCTTCTCTCAATACGAAGAGCTACACGATCCATGATGCGAACGCATTCAACCGGATATTTTCCCACCGTGGTTTCACCACTGAGCATAATGGCATCGGCTTGTTCAAAAACGGCATTGGCAACGTCAGTGATCTCGGCCCGTGTTGGGACAGGATTTTCAATCATCGATTCAAGAAGATGAGTAGCGACGACAACTGGGCGTCCCAGTTGCAATGCTTTTTTCATGATGCGACGTTGAATAATGGGAAGCTCTTCCATGGGGCATTCAATGCCAAGATCACCACGGGCAATCATGACAGAATCAGTTGCTTCAATAATTTCATCGATGCATTTGACAGCCGATTGATCTTCGATTTTAGCCATGACACGCGCTGTCCCATTGTAAGAGGCAATGACACGCCTCATTTCTAAGACATCGGCAGCTTCTCGACAAAAACTCAAAGCGATAAAATCGACTCCAAGCTCACAACCCACAGCGACATCAGCAATATCTTTTTCAGTGAGAGGAGGAAGGTTGACACGCACACCGGGAAGATTGATGTGACGGCGCGATCCGAGTGGTCCTGGAGTAAGGACTTCACAGCGAATGCGATTATTTTTTTTACTGAGAACCTTGAGATGAAGCACACCATTGTCCACGAGCATCACATCTCCTTCTGCAATATCATCAATCAAACCATCATAGTTGACATCGACAGAGTAAACTTCTTCGCTTGCCGCTCCACGAACTGTGAACTCTAAAATATCTCCAATCTTAAGATGTAATTTGGAAGGAAGGTCACCTGTACGGACAGCAGGTCCTTGTGTGTCCATAAGGATACCAATGATAAGACCCAGTTCTTTAGCAATGCTTCGAATCCTAGGAACAATCTGACGAACCCAATCATGGTGAGCATGACTCATATTGAGCCTAAAAATATTAGTTCCGGCTAACATCATCTCACTAAGACGTTCTGGAGTTTCACTAGCAGGGCCAAGTGTTGCGATGATGCGAGTTTTACGAAGAGAAGATGGATTCACAGGGATAGAAGCGATGGAAGGGATAAGAAAAAGATATTATTTAGTATTATCTAGAGTTTTAGTTTTTTTAAATCTTTGTCGGATGAATTTTAGTTGAGTTGTTAGATTTTATTTTATTAAAAGTTTCTTTTATCCCTTCCATCTCTGTTAGTTATTTTCCCTATCGATCGCATTCTCCAAAGACGAAGTCGAGACTTCCAATGATAGCCACAATATCTGAGATCAAACAGCCCGGAAGGAGTTTTTCAAGAATGCTACAGTTCATGAAGGAAGGCCCACGAATTTTAAGACGATAAGGAACACCTCCTCCTTTGCTATGGATGTAGAAACCGAGTTCTCCTTTGGGATTTTCAGCGCCAAAATAGATTTCACCAGCAGGAGCATTAATCCCTTCAGTCGTGATGATAAAATGATGGATGAGTTCTTCCATTTTTTCTAAAACAGCCTCTTTTTGGGGGAGCATGTTTTTGGGATCAACAGCATTGATAGGGCCTGTTGGAAGAGAGTTAATTGCTTGCTCTAAAATACGCACACTTTGGTTCATTTCCTCCATGCGGACAAGGTAGCGATCATAGGCATCACCTACCGAACCAATGGGAATTTCAAAATCGTAACGTGGATAATCAAGATAAGGATTAGAGCGACGCAAATCATGTTCAACGCCAGAGCCTCGTAAATTGGGGCCTGTGAGAGCAAAACTGATGGCTTCTTCGCGTGAGATAATTCCAAGATCACGGGTGCGGTCGACGAAAATGCGATTGCGTGTGAGCAGATTGTGAATCTCTTTGAGAACTAATTTAAAGTTGGTGGTAAAATCGAGCAACTGTGCAGCGAACCCCTCAGGGAGATCGCGGACTTGCCCACCAATACGAGTATAGCTGGTGGTGAAGCGGGCTCCGGTTAACAATTCGCAAAGGTTATAAATTTTTTCACGCTCTGCAAAAGTGTACATAAAAACAGAGACCGCTCCGATATCCATACTGGCTGCTCCTAGACCCAGAAGGTGAGCAGAGATGCGGGCTAGCTCGCAGCAAATCACACGAATTGTTTTTCCTCGAGGAGGAAGTTCCCATCCCATGAGCTTCTCTACCGCGAGAGCGTAGGCTACGTTATTAGCTAAAGGGGCAAGATAATCGAGGCGATCGGTATAGGGAATAAACTGATGGTAGGTCATGTTTTCGGCGATCTTTTCATCGCCACGATGAAGATAGCCAACATGCGTCGTGACGTTGGTAATGATTTCCCCATCGAGATCAAGTTCTAAACGCAAGACACCATGCGTTGCAGGATGGGAAGGGCCCATGTTGAGAGACATTTTTTCTCCCATCATCTCTTCCGCATTAAGACGCTTTCCAGCCTCCTTGACACGGGCAAGAACTTCCGATTGCTCAAAAATAGTTTTAGTACTCATAAAAAAGTGGGGGTACCTGGATTCGAACCAGGAACCAACCAGTTATGAGCCGGCTGCTCTAACCGTTGAGCTATACCCCCAAAGGGCCAAGATGGTAATGGTAAATGAAGTGTAAAGTAAAGGGGAAAGAGGGTTACCTGTGTAGAGAATTTAATCAAAATAATCAAAACGATTATTGGCTCGTTCGAAGTACTCCACCTCATTACGAACAGGAACTTTTCCAAAATTTGCTATTGGTTCTATTGATTTGTACCATTGATCCTTTGCTCTCCTTATCTCTTGATCTCGTTGCTTAATATTACTTAGTTGTTCTTGAACACCTCGCCTGCTTTCTGAAACTCGTAAAAGCGCAAGCTCCTTTTGCTCTTCACTACCCTCTTGTCGCAGGAGGTTGGCTGCTTCGGTTTGACGGCGCATGGCTTGCTGACAACTTTGCCAAGCTTGATAACTTTTTTCTACTTGGAGCTTCTCTTCATTGTAGAAAGGCTTTAGCCAAGAGTCTATAAAGTCGCTTCCCCCGTTATAGCTATTAAGATCAGGGCTGTTAAGGTAATAGAATACATCCTCCGTATCCTTTGTTAGCTTATACATATCAAGCCAGCTATTAGCCCAATCATCGTCATTGCCTTTCCAATCTCTCATAAAATTAGAAAGAGAATCAGCTTTTTGTTCTGCTTGCTGAGCTTTTGCTAAATAATAATTGCTGACTCCTTTGTCTTCTTTTTTAAGAACAGCATCATAAAATTCTCGTTTGAAGGCATGGTAATGTCTAATGTTTCTGCGAATCCCAACCCGATAAAAGCGAAAGAAAGCTACAAGGGAAGGAGTGGTCTGAATGAGCTCATTCGTCCTCTTAACTATTTCAACTGTTTTTTGCATGACTTTAAGATCATCTTTGAAATATTGTTGAAAACGATTCTCATCAACCCACTCCATTATCTTTGCATTAGGAGTTGAAAGGTAATAATCCAATGAGAAAATAGAGGGAGTATAAATAGAATAATCTTTCTTGGTGTTAGAAGGAGCAAATACATAGCCTGTGCTTCCTGCTATTACATGGCTGTCAAAGTCTTTAATAAATTGCGTACTCTCCGGATTATTCCAATTCATTTCACGACGACTATTCATTGATATTACTCTATCAAAACTAGATTGATAGTTGCTGAGATCCCGAGAACAGGAATCAAGGACTTTATTATCATCAGTTGGTTTGATATAAGTCCCTGGCTTTCGTCGAAAAAAAAATTCTTCTTCACGTAAGGGATTTCCTAGGAGGAGAGCATTTTTGTAATTTCTAGCATCTAGTTTGCACTTTTCTAAAAATAGAAAATAGTTTTCGAAATAAAGATGTTTTTCCTCTACAACAGCAAGATTTTTAGCATTCTCTAGCCTGCTTTGAGCATCCTTATCAGCTTTCTCATTTTGAAGAAACTCGTGAATAAACTTCTCTGCTTTAAGAAGCCTTTTGGGTTGTGCCAAGCGAGCAAGCTCACCTTCTTTGAAAATTTCGTTGGCAGCTATATGGCTTTCAGCACATTCTTCATACCATTTAGAAACTTTGTTAATACCCTCGTATAAGATTACAAGAGACTCTTTATCCTTCTTTTTTAAAGCAGCTATCATACCATCATAAATCAAAAATTTTTTTCCATAAGTTCTTATTAATGCTTTTAGGGTATTATAGTTCACAGTGTTATTGGCAAGCTCAAGACCAGCTAACTCTTTTTTAAGTGAAGAAATTTTTCTTTGTAATTCTTCATATTGTTCAAAAACCTGAGGCAGGCGTTTTCTTAGACGTTGAAGATCTCTTTCTGAAGGAGCCATGCGTAATCTATCTTTTACTAGCTCTTCATATTCTTGGACAAATTTAGGGTTATGCTGTTTTGCCATTCCTAGATCTTTTTTCGAAGGAATCAATAAATGAATGCGCTCCATACTATTTTTTGAAGAATTTTCTAAAGCTTTCTCAAGCATTTGCACAACCTCTTTCGACATCTCCACGAGCTCCCCTAGCCGTTTTAGCCTTGGCTCGTTTTGTTGTTGCTCAATAGGACCAGCGCTGTTGTTTTGCTCAAGAAAAGCTGACTGAGTTTCTTGGTAAACCTCGTAGCGTTGTAACCAAGTTTGATAAAGATTGCGGAGTTCCTGTTCTGAAACTGCTGTTCCTTTTCCAGGCAAATCAGCAACAACCTCTCGAGCCTCTTGAATTCTTTGTTCCAGGATGCCTAGATCAGAAAGATCTTCCTCTTCCAAGAGGTCCCGGGATCGTGGAACCGCCTCCTTTTTTGGACTTGTAAGAATCTTTCCTTGGCCATCACTTGATTCATTACTTTCGCTCTTGAGGAGCACGTTCTTGACAGAAGCAGAAGGAACATAACTTGTCCCAACGTTATTGATAAGCCCCCGCTCTTCTTCCTCTTTGCTATATTTTCCAGCCTTTTCAGCCTCTTTACTCTTTGAGTCTTCGTCGTTTTTTGTTTCTGCTTTCATCATCGCGCTCACGCGCACAGGCGCAAGCACAAGGAGGATTAGGAGTAGCAAGAAGGAAAGTTTTTTCATGAAGGAGGAAATTGTTTTTTATGAAAACTAGAGAAAAACCAAAGAGTCATAAAGAAAGTTTTAAGGAAATAAAGCCCCCCTGTTTTTTTATAATATAGTCAAATTACTTAGAAATTACATGAAAGAACGCAGAGATTTTTAGAAAAGGCAAGGCCGAAGAGCGAGCGCTATATCTTATAACGGGAGTAATGAGAACGCAGTCTTTTCCTGAAAAGATCACGTCAATTTTGTGTAATTTCTAAGTAATTTGACTATATCTTGTGACTGCCAACATCAGTTCATTTCAGAAAATAATTAGCCACAAAGAGCGCAAAAAAACACAAAAGAATTTTTTTATCTCTGTGTTCTTTTGTGGCTAATTTCTTCCTGCGTTGGCTACGTTAGTAATTTTCTTAACTTAGCGCCATTCGGTAATGACCCCATTGCTCAACGCCATTTGTTAGTCTTACCCGGAATTTTTGAGAAGATACACCAACGACATGTTGGTACAAGCCTGAAACCAATTCTTCCCTAACCTACTGAGTAAGAGCCTTCGCTATATTTAATCTACCAAAGATTACCTTGCCGGTCAGTCCTGGAACTTTATCTGCCGTATTAAAGAGCCGGTTTATCACAGCATGATATGGAAATTGTGTTTCGAGTAAAACGACGGCACCTGTGACATAGGGAGCAGCCATGGAAGTTCCACTGCCAATAGCATAGGAATCATCACCATCATTAAAAGCAGAACAGATATCAGCCCCTGGAGCAGCAAGGTGAACATTTCCATAATTAGAAAAGGGAGCCAACTCATCTGTTTCTGTGCTAGCCGCAACGGAAATAACATTATCTAACTTTTGTCCTTCACTAGTATCATTTCCATAAGCAGCAGGATAAAAATTTTTGCCATCAGTTCCATCATTACCAGCAGCAGCAACGCAAATGACCTCAGCTTTCTCAGCGCGCCGAAGTGCCTCATAAAGCAGTTGGGATGGGCCACCGCCCCAGCTGCAATTTAAAACCTTAGCTCCATGGTCACAAGCATAGTCGATGCATTTTATTTCATCGCTGACAATGCCAACTCCATGTTTATTAAAAGCCTTGCAGGCCATTAATCTCACTCTTGGAACGACACCAACAAAGCCCATGTTATTATTACCAACGGCTCCGATGATCCCTGCACAAAATGTTCCATGACCATTGTCATCACGAATGTCTCCATTATTATCTACGGCATTCCAACCATAAATATCCCCTTTAGTAGCATGATGATTATGCCACATGTTGGGCTCTAGCTCTTGGTGTGTGGGAAGAATACCTGTGTCAATCACAGCGACAACTTTAGAAGAAGTAGTGCTCTGCTTGCTGGGTGCAGTAAACGGTGTTAGCTCTCCAGCAATTTCATCCAGCCCCCAATTGGCGTTAGACCAAGCGGTATGAGCAACAGTGGGTATGTGATGAACAATATCAGGCTCCACAATAATTTGTCTCCCAGCGACAATATCTAAGGCCTGAGGGAGTGAAGCAATCGAAGGTGATGCAAGTTGGGCAATATAAGAAGATCCATCCCTCGTTATTGGGGTGATCGAGGTTACTCTAGAACCAAGGCCGCTTAAAAAAGCCATAGGATCTTTTCCTGGAGGCACACTCACCAACAAGTGATCGGCAGCCATTTCTTGCTGCTCGACAACGTTGCCGGTATCGTTATCAACGATTTCTTCTGAGCGAATAAGCGGGTATTTAAAATCCGTTTGAAGAATTTTTATCTTGGTTGTTTGGTTGGGCTCAGGACCATCAACTTCCGTTTCTTCTAGCACAAGAGCATCTGGAAAGTCAGATATTTGCTCTTCAAAAGGAGTAGTTACGGTTGCTGAGCCATTTGGTTCAGATGGTGCACAGATAAAAGAATCCCATGAATGAGAACGTGGCAAGTTCCTTACATTTGTTCTGGGGTGATTAAGAGCATCGAGAGCAAGAACAGAAAGAGGAGGTGATGGAATTGAGTTCTGCTCTTGTTGCGAAGGAGAGAAATTTTGCAAGTATTGCCAAGTAATCACAGCTGCCAAAACAGCAAGAAGACTAACCGAGTGATTTAATAATTTGGAAATTCGCATAATAAAAAATATAAAATAAATAACGTCATTTTCCAACTTCAATTCAACTCAACTTTTCCCAGAAAAAGTGAGTTGATGCCCAATAGCGTTGACCATTTTTTCCTCAGCCTCTTCCTCTATTTCAGTCAGTGGAGCAAAACGATCCGAACGGAACCCAAGCTCTTCAGCAATGGCTTCCTCCATGTACGGGTCAAGGTCATTGCTGAGTTCTTCCAGCAGAAGGCGAAAGCTTGTTCCTGGATTGGCAGCTCCCGTCTTAAGGCGTCCCAGCGAGGATTCACGCACAGTGTAGATTTTTCCTTTGACAGGAAGCTCTCGATAAAGAGCACGATGAAACGGCTCGAAGGTATCATTGATACAGACTACTTTTTCTCCAATTTCAAACATAAAATTTATTTTTTACTCCAATAAAACATCATGGCAATGCCAATGCAAATGGCAAGAGATCCTATCCACTTAAGAAGCCAGCCTGGGTCGTAGAGGACTTGAAGGGTTGTTTCTTGCAAGTTGCGAGGGTTCCATTCTGCTTGCGAAAATTTATAATTGATTCCGGTCATGCCAGCCCACCAACCTCCCGGAAAACTAGCAGGATGATTCATTCGAATAAGTCCATCACGAGAAGCGCCTGTCCTCAAGTTACGAAAGCGAACTGTTGCGCAAAAATCGCTTGGAGCGTCACTTCCTTCATCGCGAGGGATTTGAAAATCGAGCAGCTCGATGGAAAAAGGAGCTGGACGAAGTTCCATGCCATAACCGACGCGGATCACCATAGAGTCTAATTCTAAGGAGGTCACCTCCCCGGAGACGACCCACTGTGGTGGACCTTGATGCTTCGTGGCATCTTGAAGAAAAGCATGAAATCCAGGAAGGCCTCCAGGAATTGCTTTGTTGCCTTCAGAAGAGGCTGCCGGCACAATCTTATCAACGATGATGTCATGATGGCCGCTTTGAAGCAGCTCAAGGCGCCAATCAGCCCAACCAAGTGGTAGCGCCTCGCCAACTTTTAGTGTTCCTTTTTTTTGAACAGTGTCACGGCGACCCAGTTGATAGTGGACTTCGTTCGTTGTCTTATCCAATGCCAGCTCGAGCCATGGTTTGTGGGCCTGGGGTTGGATTAATGGGAGATCAGTAGAATTTTGAATTTTTGGAGAAAGTATCGTTGGGGTTGTTTCTATTGCAACCTTTCTAGAATCTGGTTTGGCAGGAAGTGGAACCTTTAACACAGGGAGGAGAGTGATGTTTGCCAAACCAAAAAAATCAAAAAGAGCCATTGTTTCTTTTTCTAAACTTAAAGCTACTAGTTGCTCTTGATGGAGTGCCTGGCTACGAAGGCAGATAACAAGAGCATCCCAACCCTCTTTTTCTTTTTTTGTTTCGACTAAAGAGGGGACTTGTTGGAGATTATCGCTCCAAGCATCGATAACGATTTGAAGCGGAGTCTCCGGAATACGAAAATACCGTGGATGCTCTTGAGAAGGATGAGTAACAGAAGCATCAAAGGGGATCGTGTAGAGATTTTGAGTAAGAGGACTCTCTACTTCTAAAATACTTTTGCTAGTCGTGATTTTTTGAACAGGAGTTCCTTTTACTTGGAGAGTCACATTACCTTCAAAGCCGCATCTGGAGCCAATAGCAGCACCGACAAGGAGAGTAATAATCCCATAATGAGTAAGAACGAAACCAAAATGTTTTTTTTCCCAAGGCCATCGAGTGAGGGTTACTGCAAAAAGATTAAGACACAATAACGCAAGCCATCCAAGAAACCAGGGGGCTTTGTAAATGACGGCGTGGGCAACTTTGGTGTCAAAGTGAGATTCTGTAAAGGTTGCTACAGCACAAGCGATGCCAATGGTGGCAAGCAAGAGGAGCGCTAATTGAAGCGATCCTAGAAGGTGAACGCTTTGCCAAAAAAGCGACTTTTTTCTTGCTGCAATAAGCTTACGGCGAGACTGTTTTTCTTGTTGTTGAGCTGATAGACGAAGAGACTGTTCTTTCTGAGGATGCATGAAAAAGATGACTATATAGTGTATTAAATTGAAAAGGGCACGCCATAAGCTGGCTCTTTTTCCTCAGGGCTGCGTTCTCAGATCTCACATTATCTTAGGATAGCGCTCGTTCTTCGGCCTTATCCTAAGAAAAAATTTCTGCACTTCTACCATGCCCTTTTCAATTTAGTACACTATAACGAAAAAAAAGCTTCCTCGCTATGTGTCTTTTTAAAAATACTACTAACAACAATACCATGAATAACATTCCTGAAACTAAAGTAGCTCCTAATATCAATGCTTATTGGCAGTTTGCTGCTGATCCTAAGCACGCTGGGAAGACAGTGATGAGGGCGGAAGGAGCTAAGATCAAAGTTGCACCTCAGCTAGGAAAGCTTGGTAACAACGAGATTTCTTACCTTAATAGTACCGACAATTTGGAATATGCTCTTAACACTGCTGATGTGGTGGAGCATTTTAAAGAAGCCCTTTGCAACAAATATGAGAAAGCAGTTCTTCGTGATTTATTTTCTGAAGATCAAGAGAAGGAAGCCCTTTGCAATGGGCTTACTCAGGAAACTGTTAAGAATGTTGCAAGGAAAGCAGCCGAGATACAAACAAAGAAATCAAAAGAGAGACAAAACGACAGGGAGTTTAAAAGCTCATTAAAATTTACTGTTGATGCTTACTGGCAATTTGCTGCTGATCCTAAGAATGTTGGAAAGCTGGTTGTGGAAACCAAAGAGAAAGAACTCCAGTTTGGTGACCACTCTGTTTTTCATCCTGATTCCACAGAGAATGACATAAAATTTGTGGATTATCATGCCATCGTGGATCACTTTAAAGCAGCCCTTTGTCATCGATACGGGCAGAAAGTGCTGCACAATTTACTTTCTAAAGCTCAAGAAGAGGAAGCTCGTTACAATGGCTTAACTTACCATATTGTCAAGCAAGTGGCTGAGAATGCCAAAATCGTAGAGCTGTTCCAACAACTTAAAAAATACCAAGACTCTATTAAGAAAACTCTAGAAGAGTACAAAAACAAAACTCATGAAAAAGATCCTGAAAAACAAGTTCAGCATATGCTTTTTCTTGCAGAAAAAATAAAATTCTTTTTTTCCAAACATCTATCTCTTGTTCAGCAATTTCAAGCCATGATAGCAGCAGATCCTGCCAATATTATTCTTCAAATTAAATCAAAATCTTCTTACTTAACTTTTCAAGAGAAATACTTTGTTGAAATAGCTCAACTATCGCTAGATGCTGTTCAAAAGGCCCTGGACATGGCTACCAAGACTCAGGAGGAAAACTTGCCAGATGTTGCCCTTTCTCCAAAAGGAAAAACTGCTTCTATTTCAAAGATTCTAGAGCATGTCGATCAAGCAAGGGAAATCTTTGGTGTGTTGATATTGCTTCAAGCGCAAGCTCCAGCAGTAATTAGTGATTTCTTAACAACACATCAGGCTCTTATAAACAATATCGAAAGAAAAATAGCTGAGATACCTGGAGATAGCCAATATAGACTAAGAGAAGCATTATCACACGCCCCGTAACCCAGTCAAAAGAAGCTCCGCATTGGAGTTGGTCGCTTGAATATTTTCCAGGAGGATTTGTAAGGCTTCCACGGCTGGGAGCTCCGAGAGCTGAGCCCGAATTTGGGTGATGCGTTCTAATTCGTCCGGGTGGTAAAGAAGTTCTTCGCGACGCGTTGCTGATTGCACGAGATGAATCGCCGGAAAAAGTCGTTGCTCTGCGATAGAATGATCGAGCACTACTTCCATGTTGCCTGTTCCTTTATACTCTTCAAAAATGAGATCATCCATTCGACTCTGAGTCCCAACAAGTGCTGTGGCCAAGATTGTGAGACTTCCTCCTTCTTCAACCTTACGAGCCGATCCAAAAAAGCGCTTAGGTCGCTCGAGTGCCTTAGTATCAATACCGCCGCTCATAGTGCGGCCTTTGCCGGTAATGGCATTGTTATAACCACGTGAGAGGCGAGTGATGCTATCAATTAAAACAACGACATTTTTTCCAAGCTCTACTAAACGCTTGGAGCGCTCAGAAACCATTTCGGCAACTTGAACATGCCGTCCGCGTGGCTCATCAAAGGTCGAACTGACAATGTCACAAGTAAGAGTGCGCCTCAAATCGGTGACTTCTTCGGGGCGTTCATCGACAAGTAAAATGATAAGGTGCACTTCGGGGTGATTAGCTTGGATGGCCAGAGCAATATTTTTGAGAATCATTGTCTTTCCGACTCTGGGTGGGGCCACAATGAGACCACGTTGGCCCATACCCAGTGGTGCAATGAGATCAATAGCACGCCCTGTTATATTGCGCTCTCCAGGCTGCTCTAGAAGAATTCTTTGTGTTGGAAAGGTCGCCGTGAGGTGGTCAAACTCAGTGGGCGTTTTCCATTCCTCAATGGGAATTCCTTCAATGCTGGTGATGGTATCAAGAGCTAGGCGGCGCTCGTTTAATACACGAACAGTACCATGGAGCTTGAGTCCTGGCCGTAGTTGGTATTTTTTGAGGAGTTCTACAGGAACAAAAAGATCTTCTGGGCAGGGAGCAAAATTAAAATCAGGCCAGCGCAACAACGGTGTTTCTGGAGAGAATTCTAACACTCCTTCAGCAGTCACCCCTCCCCCACAAAGAAGTTGATGCCGTATTTGCTGGGTGACAAGCGCATGCTGCGATGCGTCCCGGTAGCCCAAGTTGAGTGATTGCACTCGCTTGAGCAGCTGGTGATAGGTGAGACGGTGGAGGTCGTTAATAGAGAGAGTTTCTGTCATGATAAAATCAGTCTTTGAGCTATTCTGGTAAGTTGTTCCTCAAAAAGGGAGCTACTACCATCGTTCCAAACAATGTAATGAGCACGAGCGATTTTTTCATCAAGCGGTAGCTGAAGTTGCAGAAAGGCGAGAGCTTCTTGTGGAGAAAAGCAACGCTGTTGTTGAAGTCGCTCTTGTTGAATTTGCGGTGAAGAAGCGATCACGATCACAGAATCAAAGTAAGCCAAGAGTTTTGGTATTTCATAAAGGAGGGGAATTTCAGCTATAAAAAAAAGAGAATCATTGTTGAGAGCTTTTTGTGCTTTTGGTTGCCATTCTCGCTGCAAACGAGGATGCAAAACAGCCTCTAGTTTTTTTTTGTGCTCAGCTTTTTCTATCAATAAAGCGCGCAAGCGGTTCTTATCAAGATTTCCTTGTGAGGAACAGATACTAGGGCCGAAGGCGGCGAGCAATTCTTGTTTGATTGCTGGATCATTTTTTAAAAATCTAGCGACAGCTTCATCAGCAGAATAAGAAATACAGGGGATTTTTTTTGTGAGAAAAGCAAGAGCCCGCGACTTGCCACAAGCAATTCCTCCGGTTATTCCAATACTGGGCATGACGTAACCTAAAAACGTGAATGAAAATGAGAAAGTTTGCGTAAGGAGGCTGATTTAAAAGTGGTTGTTACAAGGCCGCGGCTAACCTGAACGGTTAGTGAGGCATTGGAACGAATAGTTTGAAACAGACTATATTGCGTAAAAATTTTTATTTTCATTCACGTTTTTAGGTTAAGGATGTAAAATTTTTGGAGTCACAAAAATGATCAGGTTTTTTTTGAGTTTTCTTGTTGCTCTAGATTGAAAAAGACGCCCTGCAATAGGAATATCTCCGAGAAGGGGAATTTTGTCTCTTGTTTTTTGAATATCCTCATGAATTAGGCCGCCTAAGATAATTGTTTGGCCATCATTTACCTTCACAGAAGTCGTCACTTCACGAATGGTAAATACAGGTTGATTGATGGTATTGGTAGTGAGTGTTGAGGAGAAAGGAACCATGCTACTATTGGTGAGAGAAAAATGATAGCCAATAGTATTGATGGGAGTTCCATAGTTAATAAATCCATCAAAGTCGATGATCTGAGGATGTAGTTCTATATTAATAGTACACTCATCAGGTTCAATAGTGGGCTTTGCTTCGAGAATCACACCAAGATTTTTGGTAGCCCAGGAATTAGGAAATGCCGGAGCAATGGTAGGAGGTGTTTGATGAAGAAGGCTTCCACTATTAGTTGTTGATTGAGGAAGCTGAGGAGGAGTGTATTGTGTTGGGTAAATAAATTCATCAACAATTTTGACGGTAGCTTTTAGACCACTTCTAGTTGTGACATGAGGAGCTGCCATAACGTCGATCCCTTTTTCTTGATGGAGTGCTTTGATAATCAATTGCAATTGTTGTGTGTTATAAACTCCACAAATATTAAAGTCACCTGATGTAGAAGCACCCGCTTGCTGAGCTCCATTATTAATCACAGCATCAATAGGGTTATTAGCAATAATACTATTAGCTGAAGTCAACCCCTCTGTTACCAAGGGATTATTATTGGGATATAAAGAGGCTGTTGTTCCTTCTCCTTTGGCATAAATTCCACTATTTCCAATTTGAGTAGGACTTAACAACCAATTAAGTCCGAGTTGTTTTAATTGATCATCGCTTACTTCTATAAACTTTGTTTCAATGGAAATTTGGGAAAGTGCCGTTTTTTTAGCCGCTACTACTAATGTATCAATAAGATCTAAGTTGTCTTGATTAGCTCGCACAACAAGCTTTCCAGCAGCAGGTAGATAGTTAGCACTAGCATCTGGAGAAAATTCTATTCCTTGTGATTGAAAATACTCTTTTACTTGGTAACAAGTTTGTTTTTTTGCCATTTCCTTTTCTTCTTCCTTAATGGGGAAAAAATGGGGAGGTATTTCATATTCTTTAACAGTAAGAAGATCACACGATGTTACTGGAGGACTCAAGGCAACAGCGTAAGAATCGAGCTTCATTGTAAGGTTTGCTTCTCTTGCTACGTAATCAAGAGCAACATAGAGGGGAACTTCATTGAGCTGTAATGTAATAAGAGGCAAAGCAGGATTAGAAGAAGTTATCTCAGAAGTAGGTAACTTCAAAAAAATATTAATACCTTTTTGCAGAGGATCTTGCTCACAGCTTTTTTGTTTTAAGTAATCAACAGCTTCACCAATAGAAACATTTTCTAAGTTAATATTTGGTATAATAAAAGAGTTAAGTTTAGCAATCATGTCATTGTTGATTAATTGCTCCGGTGTTCTATCAAGCAGTTGAGAAGAGTGAAAAGTCTGTTTAATAGTGTTCGTTTCTTTCCATGCCTGGTTAACCTTGAGGAGCATTCTGGCTTTTGTTTCCTCATAGGTTTCTTTATTATAGTCTTCTTTTAATGTATGTAATATTTTTATTTCTTTTGCTGCTTTTTTATCATAGGGATTTATTGTTAATATTTTTTCATAACAATCAAGAGCCACTTGATAATGAAATTCTTTTTTCTCCTCTTCAGCTTGTTCAAATAGAGATGCTATCAGGGCAGAAGAAGCTTTATTATTAATAGTGCCACTTTTACTAAACAACGCTATAGGGAATAAAAATATTATTAATAAAAAAAGACGTTCCTTAATTAAAATATTATTTATAATCATTTACTTAATTAAGTGAACTGTGACAAAAATAATAAGATTCTGTTTTACTTTTTGCTCAGAAGAAGATCTAAAAAGAGTACCAAAAAGTGGAATACTGCCTAAAATAGGAACTTTATTATAAATTTTCTGCATATCTTCACGCATGAGTCCTCCCAATACAACAGTTTGACCATCACGAAGAATAACGTCTGTAGTTACTTGACGAACGCTAAAAATAGGTTGATTAATAGTATTTTGAGTTAATAAGACTTGTTGAGTCGAAAGGACAGCATTTGTTTGCCCAGCAAAAAAAGTAGGGGCTTGAGAGTAAATAGGCGTTCCATAATTAATAAAGCCTTTAAATTCAATAAATTGAGGATAAAGATCAAGCTCAATAGTGGCATTATCTGATCTAATAATTGGCTCTACTTCTAGTTGAACTCCAATATTACGTTTCTTAAAAGAAGAAGGTGTTGCTGGCACTGCTGGATTAACACCACTACCTTGATTTTGTGGTATTTGAGGAGGGGTATAATCAGCTGGATAGGGAAATTCTCGCGCAATATTAATAACGGCTCGCCGCCCACTCGAGACCGTTACTTTTGGAGCGGAGAGAAGATTCACTCCTTTCTGTTGATTTAATGCTCTTAGAATTACTTGAAACTGAGGATTAGTTAAAATTCCTGCTAATGCCAACATTTCTTTAGAAGCTGGGCATGGTGTTCCTGATAGTGCTGTGTTTACTGTATTAGCATTGATAATAGTACTAGCAGGTGATGATGTTGAAATTTTTTTATTATTAGGAACATCACTGCTTGTAATACCAGAGCCAGTAGAAAACTGAAAGGAGCCCACTAGCCAATCTAATCCCTGTTCATTAAGATTATTTTGCTTTACTTCGAGAAAGCGTGTTTCAATCTCTACTTGGCCAGTTTTACTTTCAAAAGAAGATGTTACAATAGAATTAATTAAATCAAGGTTAGATTGGGTATTTTTAATAATTAATGTATTATTAAGTGGCAGATAATAAACAAGTGATCCTTTGGGAAAAGTTACTCCTTGAGATAGCAAAAATTCTTTTGGATGAAGTTCTTCTTTATTGAATGAAGAAGGTAAGTTCTGTTTATCACCGAATGCTTTATTAACAACGAGAAATGAATCAATAATATCGCTTGGAATTTTGTATTTTTTAGTAATAAGTTGCTCTTGAAAAGATTGTTGTGGAATTAATACAACAGCATAAGATTCTATACGCAGCACTAAATCAGCTTGTTTTGCAATATAGTTAAGAACTTCTTTTAAGGGAAGATCTGCCAACGAAAGGGTTACTCTTTTTTCATTTATTGAGTTTAACGAATTAAACTGCAATACAATATTAATTCCTCTTTTATTAGGATCAATCTCTGATGTATCCAATAAAAACGCCTTCTTTTTAATCTGGTTAATAGCTTCACTAATAGGTAAATCAAAAAACTCTATTTTTGGAATTATAATCTTATTGAGCTTTTCTGAAATAATTCCATTTTCTTGACTCATAACAGGAGGCTGCTCTGTTGCATTAGAAGAAAATCCATTGCTTTTTGAAAAAGGTAATTCCCATGCCTTATCTACATTATTGATCATATTATATTTTTTTTCACTCGCTGTTATTGTTGCTGCTTCTTCTTTTTTACGATCAATAAGTTCCATGCCAAGACGTGCAGCTATATTATTAGGATCAATAAGTAATATTTTTTCATAACTTCTAAAAGAAGTCTCTAAATCACCCTTTTGATAAGCAATTTCAGCTTGGTTAAACAAGCTTTTGAGCTCTTTTGATTTTTTAGCTCCAGAAAAAAACTGTTTATTTTGTATTTTTTTTGCTGAAAGCTTATCTGCTACTTGTTGTTTTTTTGATATTTTTGGATCCATAACTTGAGCAACTAAAGGTAATTTTAATAAAAAATAAGTTAAAAAAATAAAAATTAAAACGGCTGGTTTTTTGTTATTAAAAAACATATTAAGGTTAGTTGCCAGAAGGTGTTGATAAAATAGGAATAGCATATTGACAACCTTCTCGTTCTAGTAAAACTTCATGATCGTCTACTCGAATAAGCTTATAAAACTCTTGATCTTTATGATCTGGAACATTGCCAAGTTGTAAGCTTTCTAACAAAAAAACATCACCGTATTTTAGGTTTATTTTTCTAGGTGGTGACTCTAAGGTATATTCTAAGGAGACATTTTCTAAAACATCCATCATTGTTGGAGTAGGATGTAATCTGCTTTTTTTGATAAGAGTCCATTCTTTTTTTGTTTCTGTATTAACAACTGTTAATGTACTGGTATCGTAATTTATTTCTTTATAAATAGTTTTTTCTTTTTTAAAATTAATGATTTGCAAAGGTATTTCTTGTAACACCTCTCCTAGTCGAAAATGTTTTATTTTTGTAGCTAGAGTAGCTTTTCCCTGTGATCTGGAATTAGAAGTGAGTTCTTCTAATTGTAGAATAAAAACTAACTCTGAAGAATCATCATCTACTCCAATGAAATAAAAATAATAATTTTTTTTATAAAGATTATTGCTATAACAACGTAATTTTGTCCAAAGAAGAGGTCGTGATTTTGGATCATTAGGATCAAAGGAAATGCTTCCCGGGTTTTTATAAGGATCATTTCCTAGCCACTTTTCTAGGTTAGTAAATCCATCACCGCTTGGATCTTCAGAGAGAATATTAGGGTTACTGTAATCGAGATGATACTTCAGGATCCATTCATTGTGAAGAGGAGGGAAAAGTTGCTTATTATATTCTGTTGGATCTACTAAGATATTATTTTTACTAAAATAATTTCTTGAAATAAAGAGCGGCGTTGCTGATAAAGGAGTAATCCATACTGGGTTGCTTTGAAGATTTTTAATACATTCTTGAATAGTTTCCTTTTCTTGTTTTGAAATAGTTATAGGGTGAGATGCTATTTTATAAGTTGAAATCTTTTTTACCGGAATAATAATAATTTTAATAAAAAAAAATAAGATCATAAAAAAAATAGAAGCTACTATTAAAAAAAGTATTTTTTTAAAAAAATAAAATTTATGATCATTAAACACAGTAAAAATAATATCTAATAATTATATCCGCACTTCAATTAATTGTAATATCATCACGACAGTAATCTTTTCTCTACCAAAAAGAATTTTTATATTAGACTGTTCCTTTTCTAATAAGTTATTTTTCAAGGAGCGAGGTGGACTTTTTTTGGAGCTATTTTCTACAATTAATTTTTTAATTAGTAAGCAATAAGGTCCTGTTAGAATATTATTAATAATCTGCTGAAAGGCAGTTTCGTTAGTTGTAATACTAAGTACTGCATAACCCAACGAGAAGGCGGAGCAGCTATTGGTTGAAAATATTAATGAGTCTTTGCTTTCTAATTTAAACTCATTTACTACTAAGTTAGGCTGCGTGATTATTTCATTAGCAATCCAATTAAGAAAAACCTCTTGTTTTGTAACCAACGCTAAATTTTCTAATGAAGGTAACGTTCTTTTGTACTGGTTTAATCCCAAAAAAAATGATGCAGGCAAAATAACATGCCTTGCCTTGGCTTTTTCATTAATAATGCCAACATCTTGCTCCACTTTTCCTTGGAAGGCTTGTAAGCCCTCTTGAGGAAGTTCGTGCGCTAAACTGAGTTGATACTTTAACAAGCAGTTGGATAATTCCTTAAGCAAAACTGCATATTCTTTAGTTGCTGCCGCAAGCTGTTGAGGATTCTCTTTTTTCGATTCTTGGATTATCTTTTCTTCCTTAACAATTTTATCATAAAAGAGTTGTGAGTTTTTTTTATTAAAAAACCCCAAGATGCTGATATGCAGCAAAATAGGAATGGTAAGTAAAAGAGAAAATAATTTCCAGTTTTTATAACTTGTTCTTAATAAAGAAGAGAGAGCTCTTTTTAGAAGCATGAGCCTTGCTTAGCAGAAAATTTTTTTTGCAGCAAGAAAAAAACGGGACAAATTCAACACACACCTTCCTTAGATGAATTTTAGTTTTTTTACCCAGGGATTTTTAAGGCTTATTCATCCCTCATCCTGCTCAAAAACTCTGAAGAGCCTTCTTAAAATCTAGTTTTTTCCTTGGAAGAATATTATCTGGTTCAAAAAACTTCTCATCATCGGCATCATCTTGAAAAGAGATAGGGATGATATTGTTTTGAGGCACAAGGGTGGAAGAAGAGTGATCAATAGAAAAACTTTTCGCCACTACTGGATAGCTTGTGGCTGTAGAGGATACAGATCGCCTGGGAGCTTCATAGAGCAATAGAAAGGAACTAGAAGCAAGGGCTAGAGCAGTTGCCAAGGAATAAGCCATTTTGGGAACTTGAAACTCTGAAAGAAAAAAAAGGAAGCGCTCCTTAAAAAGATCCCACCTAGAAGGGCTCGAGGAAGCAATTCGTTGACGACATCGAAATTCTAAAATAAATTCTTCTACAGATTTCGAAGAAGGAGGCACGCAACTTTTAAGCTGAAGGAGATGATGAAGCTCTTGCTCTTCCATATGATATTAATCCCTCTTAATTTTAGTGGTGATATATTTTTTTGTTTAAAACTCGCTAGCGGAAACAAGAGGTTTTTTAGCGCAGCTTTGGTTTTTTTAATGAGTCATAAATTCTTTTAAGTACATTTGCAGCTGTCGATGGGCATAAAATAAACGGGAACGAACAGTACCTTCTGTGGTTTTTAAAATCTTGGCAATCTCTGCTTGAGGGATTTCTTGAATGTCAAACAAAGTCACAACGGCCCTATGATGAGGCGAGAGCTGTTCCATAGCGCTGTTGAGTTTTTTTTGAAGCTCCTGATTACTGAGCAAATAGCGAGGATCTTTCTCAGAAGTAGCAGCTATAAAATCAGGATCATTTTCTATAAGTTCATCCTCATTATCCAAACTGGAATAATGGCAACGTCTTTTCTTTTTAAGAAAATTGAGTGTCATATTAACCGCAATTCTATAGACCCACGTGTAAAAACTAGCTTTCCCTCGAAAAGTATGGATCGATCGATATGCTTTCGCAAAAACTTCCTGAAGCAGATCATTAGTATCCTCATGATTCGAAGTCATGTGATAAACCAACCCATAAAGCCGAGGATGATACTTGCGAATAAGATCATCAAAAGCTTTAGGATCGCCTTGCTGTGTGGCTTCTACAAGAACAGAATCATTGGCCCCCTCTGCTGTTTCTGGCAGTAGTTTTTGTGTAGCAGGATGAGAAAAAACTTCAAAACAAGAAGAGCAATCGAAGGCTGGAAGTGGCGAAGGAAAGTACAACTTTGGGTAAGATTTTATTGTGGTATTGCTAAAAGAGCACCGAGGCCTGACTCAAACTGCTTTTTCTCCTGTTTCATTAGTTCTGATACGAATTGCATTCTCTACAGGCAGCACGAAAACTTTACCATCCCCAATTTTTCCTGTCTTAGCAGCAGCAATAATGGCAGCAATAGCCCCTTCTACAGCGGTGTCAGGGAGGACGATTTCAATTTTCATTTTGGGAAGAAAATCAACTGTATATTCGCTTCCTCGGTAAATTTCGGTATGTCCCTTTTGACGCCCGAAGCCTTTTACTTCGGTAACTGTCATTCCTTCAATACCAATTTCATTAAGAGCATCTTTTACTTCTTCAATTTTGAAAGGCTTAATAATCGCTTCAATTTTTTTCATAAATGATAAAACACTTTAAAATGATCCCAGAATCGTGGCTAGTTTTTTTTGTTTTTCTTCTTCTCAATGAAAGCAGTTGCTAAAATTCCCACTTCCAGCCCGATAAATCCAAGCACGAAGGGAAGGCCGCCTGTTCCAAAACCATAACTGTGGAGTCCTGCACCAAGCACAAAGTTGACTCCATACCAAGCCATCAATACGCTCATAAAAGCTAGCACAGAACCAACAGCTAATCCAAAACCGCCCCAGCGGCCAGCAATACGGCCGTGAAGCAAGAAAAGATAGCCAAGCAGCGCAACCAAAGCCCAGGTTTCTTTTGGATCCCAATCCCAAAAACGCCCCCACGAATAGTTTGCCCAGACACCACCCAAAATAGTTCCTGTTGCCAAGAGCAACACTCCCACTTGTAAAATACGATAAAGGTAATTGTACAAAGAGGGCTGCACCTGCTTTCCAAGAATCACGCGAATCAAGATAGCATGGGCCACGCCAAGGGATAGCGCAAAGGCAGCATAACTCAAGGTGATGGTAAGGACATGAATAGTGAGCCAAAAATTATCCCTCAACACTGGTGTTAAGGGATGAAGTGATGGATCCAAAATCATCGGCTGACTATCAGCCAGAATGAGCGAGGCAACCGCTACAGGAATAGCACCTAAGAGAAAAACCGTTCCATGGTAAATGCTCTCAAAAATCAGGGCAAAAAGCATTGTCCCAAAAGCAACCCATATCACAGATTCATACATGTTGGTCACCGGTGGACGCCCTGCAATGAGCACTCGAGCAAGCAATCCAGTCGCTTGGAGAAAAAAACCACTTCCTACTAAAAGCCATGTGAACCCATGAAGAGCCCATAACATTTTTGTTTTCTGTACTTTTTTCTGAGCCCTTGGAAAGAGTAAGAGCATACAACCAGCGAGAGCGTAGAGGATCCATGCCCCACGGAAGGGATGAGATTTTTGATATAACACCTCCAATTGTAACTTCCAATCAGGAATAGGAGCAGGAGCATTTAAACTAGCAAGTGCCTCGCGAAGACTGATGATTCCTTGCAAAAAGAGAGAGGGATTATTTTCAGACCATCCTGCTTTTATCGTTTCAAAAGCAGCACTAGCTTGCAGGACATTGCCAGGCCCCTCCCCTTGTTCCCATTCTGCAAGCGTCTTCCAGCGGCCTCCTGCCGAGAGTGGATCAGGAACTACTCGGAACAAGGAACCCGTCACCAGCTCTTCAAAAAGAGCCAACCTCATTCCGACGTCCGAAGCTTCTTTTAAAATTCCTTCTAAGCGCTTGCGAGGCTCATTTTTCCTAGCTTGCGCCACCTCCGAAAGGAGTTTTTGCAATCCCTCATGACAACTGAGCTCCTCGTAGCTAAACAATTTTTGCGTGAGAGGAAGCCTCAGCTGTTCTTTGAGTGGTCGATGAGAAATCAAAACCAGCGGCTTGGAAACCCAGTTCATTTCAGGCTCTAACCAAAAAGAAGTAACGATTTGGGGAGCTTTTTCTTTTTTTCCATCCAGCACAAGTTGCGTCCTTCCCGAAAGAGCCCGTAATGTCTCTTCACAAAAAACAAAATAGGGCTTACGACGCCCTCCCTCTTGAATAGGAAGGGTCTCTAACTCATTGGGAATACTTGGCAAAGCAGCCTGCAGCGAAGATGCGCAAGCAATAATGATTGCAAAAAAGAAAAGAATTTTTTCAAAAAATATGCCTTTTTTGGAAAACTTGAAAGAAAACGCCATTGGTTAAAAAATTGGTAAACTCAAAACGGTGATACTATCTCGAAGTCATAGAGAGTTGAAGGGAATATTAACTAGGATAGCGATGTCGCAAGAGGATTTAATAATTAAAAAATCAACGCCTGAAAATCGGCGGCCCTATTTTTCAAGTTGCATACTGTGTGGAGCGTTTCCAACAATTACCTTTTTAAAATGATGCTCTCCAAAAATCTCCAACAAAAATATTACCAGGCACTTCTCCAAAAAGATAAAAATCACGATGGGACTTTTTATGTCGGCGTGACTACAACAGGTGTCTTTTGTCGCCCAACGTGTCCTGCGCGCAAGCCAAAGTATGAGCATTGCGAATTTTTTAGAACAGCCCAAGAGGCCCTTCTAGCCTCATTTCGACCATGTCAACGTTGCCAACCTCTTTCTCATCCTGATCATGTTTCCACGCTCATTCAAAAACTGGTAGCAGACGTGGAAGCCAATCCTGAGCAGCGCTGGAAAGATCATCATGTGGCTGAATTGGGCTTTGATCCTTCGACAGCGCGACGGCAATTTCAAAAACGTTTTGGAATGACTTTTGTGGCTTATGCACGTGCTCGCAGAATGGGAATAGCAATGAAAGAAATTCGAAAAGGAAAACCGATCATTCAGGCGCAGCTAACAGCTGGATATGAGTCAGGAAGCGGCTTCCGAGATGCTTTTTCAAAAATCATGGGAGAGGCTCCTGCGCATCGTAAAAACCAGCTTCCTTTACTCAAAGCAGCATGGCTTGATTCACCACTCGGTCCAATACTAGCGATTGCCGATGAAGAAAAACTTTTTCTGTTAGAATTTGTAGAACGAAGAGGATTAGAGCGAGAAGTAGAACGATTGCGCCAACGCCTAAACGCAGCCATTGTCCCAGGAATGAGTGAGCCATTGCGCTCTATTGAACAAGAGTTAAAAAAATATTTTGAGGGCACGCTCAAACAATTTGAGACCCCACTTTTTCTTCTTGGTTCCGACTTTCAGAAACGCGTTTGGAAAGAATTGCTCAGAATTCCCTATGGCGCTACAAGAAGTTATGCCGCCCAAGCAGTTGCGATGGGCTCCTCAAAAGCAACACGTGCTGTAGCCAATGCCAATGGAGCTAATCAACTTGCTATCATCATTCCCTGTCATCGCATCATCAACAGCAACGGTGCTCTTGGTGGCTATGGAGGAGGAGTTGCACGCAAGGAATGGTTGTTGCAACATGAAGCGAAATTTTGCGTATGAAAAATTTTAAGAGCTTCATTCTAACCAATACGCTTGGAACCTTTCTCGAATACCTCGATGCCACGCTCTACGCTTTCTTTGCTAGTCTGATAGCCTCTGATTTTTTTCCAAAAGAGAATCCGGCAACAGGTTTATTGATGAGCTTTGGCGTTTTTTCAATCGCATTTTTAGTCCGTCCTTTTGGGGCATTGCTTTTTGGTTTTTTAGGAGATCGTTATGGGCGACGCAATATTCTTGCGCTGAATATTCTTTTGATGGCCGTAGCCACTATGGGAATTGGGATGATTCCAAGCTATGCTCACTGGGGAGTGATGGCTCCTCTTTCATTAATTTTTTGCCGCATTCTCCAGGGACTGGCAGTGAGCTCTGAGTATACCGGGAGTAGTGTTTATCTTTTAGAAACAGTACCACGACATCATGGTCTTTTTTCGGGCATCTCAACAGCTGCGGCAAGCTTTGGTATTTTCTTCGCCTCTTTTCTCGCTATGCAGCTAAGTCACTTTCATGGAGAGCATTTTTGGCGATGGATCTTTATTCTCTGTGGCCTTGTCATTGGTGGTGTCGGTTTTTACTTGCGCCATGACCAGCCAGAATCACCTGCTTTTGTGAAAGCGAAAGAAGCTCAGCTTCTCCATAGGCAACCAACCGTTGTTTTGATCCAACGTTATCGACGTCCCTTTTTCACAGGCATTCTCCTCTCTATGTACATTGGAGCTGCTCTCTATACGATTTTGGTTTATAGCGCTACCTATCTCAAACAGCTAGGAATGACCTCTGAACAGGCTTTGACCATCAGCACGCTGTTGGCTTTGACAGAGGCGTGCGCAGCCATTGTTTTTGGATGGTTAGCAGATCGATGGGGAGTCCGTTCTGTGCTGCTGCTTGGAGCTTGCTTGATGATATTACTGGCTTGTCCTCTTTTTAGTTTTGTGAGTGCTCTTCATTTTGGCAGGACTTTGCTGTCACTTGGTTTATTGGCTATCTTAGCAGGAGTTTTTGACGGTCCTATAGCAGTCTATCTTGTCAGTCAGTTTGATGTTTCCGTGCGTCACAGTGGTGTCTCTTTGTGTTACAACTTAGGTGGAGCCTTGGTTGGAGGAGTAACTCCAGTAACATTAACTTATGCTTTAGAAAAAACAGGCCTTGCTCTTTTTCCAAGCTTTTTACTCATCGGATTTGGCTTCATGGCGATGATGGTGTTGCTTCAAAAACCAAAAGTCTAAAAACTTGAGGGTTTATCAAAGTATTCGTAAGATCAGCGAACTGGTTAAAAGCTTTAGAAGCCCAGTAGTAATCGCTCCAGTCTTATTATTTCAATCACTATAAAAAGATCATGAACTCTTCTATTACTTCCAATCAGCCAAGCAGAGAAGAGCTCCCTTCACTCAACAGCATTTCTCAAAGTCCCAACACAAGAGAGGAGACCAAGAAGCCCACCGTCACCGTTAATACTCCTGCAACATTAAAAATTTCTCACCTCTCCTCCAATGATAACCCCAGAGACTTTGCAACCTATCTAGGACCAGTAACCTCAGCCCCAATCCAAGCCAGCATAGTCCCCTCAGTAGAAGGAAAAAATGAGGTCAAATACTCCGATGAAAAAATTATTATTTGCCAGGATCCCTTTACTGAAATTCCTAAAAATGGATTTTTTCGTGCTGGCAGCAATTTACTCGATCAAATTACAGAAGAATTAGTTGACCACATGGACTCTGAAATACTGAAAGCAGAGGAACATGGTGATGATACAACTAAACAACAGAAAGTAGATCAGGGACGAAATACCGGTATGGTATTAAAAAATTCTTCTTCTCCGCCGACAGAAAAAAAATCACCAACTAACGCAGAAACCGCTGAATTTTTAAAAGAGGAAGGTTACGATTTTACTCTTCCAGCAGGAAGTGTCTTCAATCAGACATTGGGAAATATGTGCAATTTACTCTATTCACAAGCCGCTCTCCCAAGGATTCATGAACAAGCAAAGTTAAACAATACGGCTCCTCCTTTTGAGTGTTTGGATGCAAGAGGGGCTATTGCATTTCCTTCTCCCAGTAGTGGCGTAGCTCCAGCAAGCTTTAAAGCAATCAACTCTTCAGAAAAAAAGATCGCAGACCTGCAATACGAACTTGAAAAAACTCGTGATAAAAAAGGAACCCCTTTCATCGTTGTCAAATTTATTAGTAATGCCCAATCACAAGCTGTCTTTTTAAGAAAAGAACAGCATCTTCCTTCTGAAGCACCTTCTGAGCTCATTCCACTTGATACTCACATTCAACAATCTTGCTTTTCAATAATTGAGGTTCAACTTTCCCCCAATCTTGATTTCAACAAAGAACTTCCTCGTTCAAGAAAAAATTCCCCCTATACGGTAAAATGTCTCGACTTGAGAAATAGTTATCGCACAGAAGAAAAACCGCAAAAGCAGTCACCGGAACAAGACTTCCGAAGTCAGGCAACCGCTGCTACTCTAGCTGCTACAAAAGCGGCTTCGCAAGCCGCCTCCCAAGCTGTTGGGCTTTTTAAAACAGCAACTTCTTTGTTCTCATCAAAAAAGCCTCCTAACGAGTAATGCGCAACGTCAAGAAATCCCCCCTTAAAAAAAAGAAAAAAAGAACAAAATTTTTTACTTTTTTTAAATTAGGAGTAGCGCTCCTTCTGCTCTGGGCTATGGTCGGTGGGTTTTATTATTTGTGGGCATTGACGTTTGATCTTTCCAAAATAGGAACAATGTCCCAGCGCTCGCTCATCTACGATCGCTCGGGAGTCGTTTACAGTCTTGCAGGCGGAGAAAATCGAGAGATCGTCCCCTTTGATAAAGTCTCCAATGATTTCATCAATGCCCTGATCAGCCGCGAAGATGCTCGTTTCTACCAACATCATGGAGTTGATCCCATCGGAATCAGCCGAGCGGTCGCGCGCAACCTGCTCCTGGGGGGGATTCATCAAGGAGGAAGCACCATCACACAACAACTCGCACGTAACAGCTTTCCTCTCGGGGGACAAACACTCCACCGCAAATTACTCGAAGCTGCCCTCGCCTTCCGCATTGAGACAGAACTTTCTAAAGAAAAAATCTTAGAGCTCTACATGAATCGAATCTACTTTGGTCCTGGGCTTTATGGCGTCCAAGCTGCTAGCCAAGCCTATTTTGGGCGACCTGCTGCTCAAATGACCTTGGCCCAGGGAGCGCTTCTTGCAGGCCTCATTCGTAGCCCCAATCACCTTTCTCCCTACAACAATCTGCCAGGAGCCTTGCAGCAACAGCATCTTGTTCTACAGCGCATGAAAGAACTCGGCCTCATCACTGCAGAGGAACAGGCAAAAGCCCTTAACGAAAAAATACCGACACCAGCCAGTCGTCTCGTCCATTTTCAAAACAGCTGGGCTGTGGATGCCATTCTTCATGAGCTCTCTCAAGTTGTTCCCCCTGAAAAAATCGATGGAACGCCATTGCGCATCATGACAACCATTGATGCCAAGCTACAACAGAGTGCTGAAAAATCAGTTGCCATACGCCTTGCAGAAATCGAGCAGCGAAGCGATTTTAAAGAATCGCACCGCCTGAAAAACACAGCTTCTTCCAAATCAAAAAATAAAAAAAACATTCCTGCTACAGAAGAAAAACTCCCACCATTGCAAGGAGCGCTCCTCGCTATCGACAATGCGAGTGGCGGGATTGTGGCTATCGTGGGAGGTCGTGATTATAAAACGAGTAAATACAACCGTGCTACCACTGCAGAACGGCAAGTCGGTTCTGCAGCGAAGCCTTTTGTTTATGAAGAAGCTTTGCGCCTTGGGATGAGTCCTGATTCTTTGGTCAATGATGCTCGCCTGACCCCTGCAGATCTTCCTGAGGCTTTTAAAAATTATAACCCTCAAAATAGCGATGGTACCTTTGGGGGATGGCTTCCTGCCAGCCATGGACTCATTCATTCGCGCAACACGATGAGCATTCGCGTCGGCCTGGGAGCTGGATTACAAGATGTGGCTAGCACCATGCAGCGATTGGGACTAGCGGAGACAATCCCTCCTTACCCTTCGATTTGTTTAGGGAGTTTTGAATCAACGCTGCGCAAGATCACCACAGCTTATACAGCCTTGGCCACAGGAGGCGAGCGGCTCCAGGCTCATTTGATCGAAGAAGTCACCGATAGTGATGGCAATATTCTTTTTCGAGCTACCCGCGGACGCCTTTCTGTTCTTGATCCCCAAGCAACAAGGACAACTACCAGCATTCTAGAACGTGTCCTGACAGAAGGAACCGCCTCACGCGCTCACGCGCTTGGCCTCAACAAACCAGCCGCAGGCAAAACAGGAACTACCGATTATTTTTATGACGCTTGGTTTATCGGCTACACACAAGGCCTTACTTGTGGCGTCTGGGTTGGCTTTGATAAGCCCCAAACCATCATGCACGGGGGCTATGGAGCTGAACTGGCCCTTCCCATCTGGGTTGACTTTATCGAGTCATCGGGAACGAGCCAGTATCCAGCGGGGGCTCTTCTCTAATGAAAGAAATCCTTCAGCCGCTCCGTAAAACTCTTATGCAGCGGCGTATTCTCCGCTCCACAAAGTTGAGAAAAATGCTCGAGCGCTTGGCGTTGTTCCGCATTGAGCTTGGTGGGCACTTCGACTTCCACGCACACTTCCAAATCTCCTCGATTTTTACTTTGAAGCAGTGGCATCCCTGCTTGACGAATGCGAAAGGTCGAACCACTTTGAGTTCCCACAGGGATTTTTAATTCAAGAGCTCCTTTTAAAGAAGGAACTTTGACCTCACCTCCCAGTGCAGCCACAGCGAAGGGAATGGGAATTTTACACCGCAAGCTGCTTCCCTCTCTGGTAAAAATAGAATGCTCTTTGACATGAAGAATGACATAGAGATCGCCATACCCACCTCCTCGCCAACCAGCTTCTCCAGCACCAGTAGAGCGAAGACGTGACCCTGTATCCACTCCTGCTGGAATCTTGAGATTGATGATGGAAGTCTTTTCCAGAGAACCTTCCCCACGGCACTCTTTGCACGGTTTATCAATGGTTTCTCCTGCCCCATGACACTGAGGACATGTTTGAACCACTTGAAAAAACCCACGAGAGACAGCAACTTGACCTCGTCCATGACAGAGTTTGCAACGTTGCGCTGAAGCCCCTGTAGCTGCTCCCGAGCCATGACACGTTTCGCAGGTATCCAATTTTTGAATTTCAATTTTCTTTTCGCATCCTGAAAAAGCCTCTTCCAATGTGATGACAAGATCGTAACGCAAATCTGCGCCACGCTGCTTGCGCTGTTCCCCTGAAGCACCTCTTCCTTGTCCAAAAAATTGTTCAAAACCACCCCCTCCCTGCGAAGAAAACATTTCTCGAAACAGATCAAAGGGATCATGAAAATCTCCAAAGCCCCCACTGGAGGCACGCCCACCTTGTTGGAAAGCAGCGTGACCATAGGCATCATAAGCCGCCTTTTTTTCTGGATTGCTCAAAATATCATAAGCTTCTGCAAGCTCTTTAAAAGAGGCCTCTGCAGCAGCATCGCCTGGATTTTTATCCGGATGATATTTGAGAGCTAATTTACGATAAGCACGCTTTAGTTCCTCTGGAGAAGCGGTGCGTGCTACCCCCAATACTTCGTAAGAATCACGCTTGGCCATGTTCTTTTCCTTTACTGACGATGACACTTGCAGGACGGAGTAATCTTTCGGCTAGGCGATATCCGCGACGTAGCTGCTTGATCACATGGCCTTCGGGAAGCGATTCATGAGACTCTTGTCCGATGGCCTCATGTACCGTGGGATCAAAAGCCACTCCCTCTGCATCAACAGCATGAATTCCATTTTCTTTTAAAAAATCGGAAAGTTGACGTTGTACCATGGCAAAACCCTGAACAATCTCTCCTGCTTTTTCAGCGGCGCTGGCACGAGCAGCCTCTAAACCAAGTTCGAAATTATCTAAAATGGGAAGAAGTTTTTCGAGCAAAGAGCTGTTGGCATAACGCACGATCTCTTCTTTTTCTCGAGTCATTCGTTTGCGGTAATTTTCTAAATCAGCGGCTGTACGCAATGCTTGATCACGATATTGCTCCACTTGATTCTTTAAAAGATCCACTTCTTCAACAGGCGATGGAGCTATGGGCGCTGCCTCACAAGAGGACTCTTGCTCGTGATGAGGATCAGAATGTTTATTTTGATTACAACATGTATTTTTCACAATTTACGAATAGCGATGAGCGTAATGTCATCGTGTTGGGGTTGATGATTAATAAAAAGGCGAATCTCGTCAGTAAGGCGCTTTAAGAGAATTTCCGAACTGTTATTGGCATTTTCTTTCAAGCATTTTGTCAGCCGTTCCATGCCAAATTCAAGTCCGTGAGTATTGAGTGCCTCTGTAACACCATCCGTATAGAGCAAGAGACAATCTCCTGGCTCAAAACGAAACGAGAAATCACTGCAAAATCTATCGAAGACTTCTCCGCTGTCAACACCAACAGCCATTCCTTTAGGATTGAAGCGTTCGACAGAATGGTCTGCAGCACGATAAAAAAGAGGAGCATCATGTCCTGCTCTCGCTAAGAGTGCCTCATCTGTTTTATGATTGATGATGACATAGGCCATACTAATAAACATATCTTCTCGCATGTCAGGATAAAGTTGCCGATTGAGCTTATGCAGCACATTAGAAGGAGAAGAGTCGGTTACAGCTTGACTTCGCAGGGCACTACGGCAGAGCGCCATGATCAGCGATGCTGGAATTCCCTTTCCAGAAACATCAGCAATAGCAACTCCAATCAGATGCTCATCAATGAAAAGATAATCGAAATAATCACCACTCAAGACGCGTGCAGGAATATTAACACCACTAATTTGATAACCAGAAACAAGAGGCGCTTCTGAGGGAAGGAGGATTTTCTGCACTTCAGCAGCAATTTCTAAATCATGGTCTAACAATCGCTTTTCTCCTGCATCCTTGTACACAGCTTGATTGTAGAGAGCAAAGGCGGATTGCTCCGCAATGGCACCAAACAAATCAAGCCCTCCTGGGGAAAAAGAATTATCTTTCCCATTGATGACCGCCAGCACTCCTAATGTTCTCTCTCCATAAATAAGTGGTCCCAGCAAGACAGAATCAAGCCCTTGAGCAACTAATTTTTCAGGGAGATGGTGGCTATCAAGAAAACGCGGTTGCTTCCATTCCCAGGCTTCTCCTAAAAGACCTTGCCCAGGCAAAATGGTATTGAGCTGCAGAAAGCTTTTGATCGAAGAAGGAGCCTGGCTTTTGACTCCATAAAAAGAGAGCAACGTAGGAGTAGGTTGATTGATGAAGTCAGGAATGACAACAAGCGGCGGTGTATTTTCAGTCAAAAAAGCAGGGATCAATCGATTTTCATCACGATCCACCAAATAGAGAGCTCCTCCTGTTGATGATAAAATCCGCATGGCTCCCTCGACAACAAGACGGTGCAGCTTGCTTGGACAGACCCCTTCACAAAAAGCAGCCCCTAACCCATGTAAAAAATCAAAAACACGTCCCTCTTCTTGCTTTATTTCAAGCCTTGAGCGTTTAAGCTGCCCAACACGGCGGCGTTGTGCCCCCAAGATAATTGCTAATGCAATCGAGGCACCCAATAAAAAAACGAGCAAGATGATAACGGAATAAAAACCAAAAAGCGGAAACATCTGCTAGAGGTTACAGGTTGCAGGTTGCAGGTTACAGGAAAAAAATAGTTGCCGACTAAGAACTGTACCTGCCACCTGCCATCGCCCCTTCACGATGACTTTTTAGCTTGTTGAGAAAGACCTTCTCCTTTAAGCATGATGACCCTTTTTCAAGGAAAAAGACCCATCTATCATGAATACGCATAAAAAATCACTAAGTATTTTTAGCCTTGTCATGATCAATGTCATTGCTATTGACAGCCTCAGGACACTCCCCATGAGCGCTGAATATGGTCTTTCTCTGGTTTTTTATTATGTGCTGGCAGCATTGCTTTTTTTTATTCCAGTAGCTCTTGTCTCTGCCGAACTAGCAACAGGGTGGCCCCAAACAGGAGGTGTCTATATTTGGGCAAGAGAAGCTTTTGGAAAACAGTTTGGCTTTTTGACTATTTGGTTCCAATGGTTCTACAACATTTGCTGGTACCCCACCATTATGTCGTTTGTCGCAGCAACCTTGGCCTATTGCATCAACCCTCATCTTGTTGACAATAGAGCTTATATGCTGACGGTGATCTTTATCGTTTTTTGGGGATCCACTCTTGTAAATTTTTTTGGAATGCGCATTTCAAGCCTCTTTAGCACAATCTCAGCTATTGCTGGCACCCTCCTTCCTATGGCTTTAATTACTGTTCTTGGGATAGTTTGGATCCTGCAAGGAAAACCATTGCACCTTCACTGCACATGGCATCATTTTTTTCCTGACCTAAGTAGCGTCAATAACATGGCGTTCTTAACAGCAGTGCTCTACGGCTTGGTTGGAATAGAAATGTCAGCCACTCATGCAGGAGAAGTTGACAATCCTCAACGCAACTATCCCAAAGCGATTTTTTGGTCAGTCCTGATTATCTTAACAACGCTTATTTTCTCCTCTCTAGCCATTGCTTTGGTGATTCCTCAGGAAAAAATTAATATTGTCTCAGGATTATTGCAGGCTTTTGAAATTTTCTTTACTGCTTTCCATATGACTTGGTTTATGCCAATCCTCGCATTTTTAATTATCCTAAGTGCGATCGGCGGTACCAACGCTTGGATTTTGGGTCCTAGCAAAAGCTTACTCGTTGCTTGCCAGGATGGATCAATACCATCACAGCTTGGGTATAAAAATAAACACGGTACTCCGATTGTCATTCTCATTCTTCAAGGAGTTATTTTTACTATCTTGTGTTCTGTCTTTTTTCTAATGCCTACCTTTAACAGTGCATTCTGGGTGTTAACTGATGTCACTGCCATCTTGTCACTCCTTGTTTATGTGGCTATGTTCGCTTCCGCTTTGAAGCTTCGTTATAAATACCCAGAGGTGAAACGAAGCTTTGTTGTTCCAGGAGGAAAAATAGGGTTATGGATTACTTGCCTCACCGGTATTGCAAGTTGTTTCTTTACTATTGGACTGGGTTTTTTAAGACCTAGCCAACTTCCTGTGGGCGGATTAGTCACCTACGAACTCATCATTAGCAGTGGAGTTTTCCTTAGCTGTTTATTTCCGCTCGCTTCTTATGTTCTTCACAAGCGCTTTTCTGTAACCTGTAACCTGTAACCTGCAACCTACTAGCAATGGAATTATCATTAAAACAACAGCAAAAAAAAGCCTCTCTCTTTATTATTGCTGTCATCATGTGGGAGTTTTTTAGCTTTTATGGGCTTAAAGCAATTTTAGTACTCTATTTTACGAGCCAATTACATTTCTCTGATGCCGCAGCCTATCAGCTTTTTGGCAGTTTTATTTCTCTTGTATTTATCACTCCCATCTTAGGAGGCTGGTTAGCTGATCGGTTTTGTGGATATCGCTATGCCACAGCAGTAGGATGCGTTTTAATTGTATTGGGTCATTTGATGCTCACGGCCTTTGGAAACAATGTCTATATTGGATTGTCACTCCTGACCATGGGCATTGGTTTTTTCAAAAGCAATGCGGTTTGCTTGATCAGTAATTGTTATCCCAACGACCCAGTGGCAGCGACTGCTGCTTTTTCATGGTATTATGTCAGTGGCAATTTAGGGTCTGCTGCTGCTGCTACTATCTGTCCTTACTTAGTAGAAAATATTAATTGGGAGATTGGATTCATTATGGCCGCTTTTGGAATGATGATCGGCTTTATTGTCCTGCTCCTTTCAGTGCCCTATTTTTCGTGGGAAAAGAAAACAAAAAAAACAGAAAGATGGGCCGCTCTTCCTCTTCTTCAAAAAGCCATTATCACCGGAGGTATTCTCCTATCAGCATTTCTCTTTTTCTATTTTATGCTGCGCTACGACTTAATTGGCTACTTGCTCATAGTTGCCGGAATAATAGCCCTCATTATTTGCGCGCAAATTTACAAACAAGCAGATCTCGTACGTAAAAAAAGATTGCTGATCATGGCCCTCTTAACAGCTTTCGTAACTTCTTTTTGGATTTTCAGCAATCAAGTTTCTAGTTCCTTTCCTCTTTTTATCTTACGTTACGTTAATCGAACGACCTTGGGATGCACCTTTCCCACAGGAATGTTCCAAGCGCTTAATCCTATCAGTATTTTAGTGGGAGGTGCTGTGATGGCTTTTCTGTGGCGTTGGATGGGGCGTCGTGGCATTCGTCCTCAACCTGACGTCAAAGTCAGTGTGGCATTGGTATTATTAGTGCTTGGTTTTTTATCCATTACGCACGCTACAACATTAGCTAACACCCAACATGCTGCTTCCATGTTCTTTCCTGTGCTTAGCATTGTGCTCCTTGGAATGGCAGAGCTCTTTACGGAGCCTGTCTTGCTGGCCGCATGGGGTGATGCCTCACCTCATGACACCGAAGGGCGCTTAGTCGCCATCTACTTTTTATGCATTGGAGCCATTGGCAACTATCTATCGATTTGGGTTTCCAAACTGACTGTAGATCCCACCACTAGCAAAGCCACAGCCGCAACCTATCACTCCGCCTATTTGCAAGCCACCTACATTGCCATTGTTTTATTCTCCTTATTGATCGCTCGCATTCTTTGGAGAAAATGGAAAGAACGTCATAGCAGTAATGGGTAATGAGTATGGGTCGCTTCGCGGAAACAAGGTTGCATGCCAGTTCTGAAGCTCTCAAGATCCCAACCCTCATTACTCATGACTCTTAACCCTTCACTTTTATCATGAATCTCTCATCTCAACTGAACCATCTTCTCACAAACTCATTACAAAATATGAGCACAGGAAGTTTTATCGATGTGCTCATGGCTGGAGGATGGGTCATGTTACCACTAGGCATACTTTCTATTGTGACCCTAGCCTTGATTTTGGTTTATCTCATAACACTACGTTCCAGCGCCATGGTCACCAGTAGCTATATGAGAATGGCGGAAGCATTCCTTATCAAAGGAGACTTACCAGGCTTTTTAGGAGCCTCTGATCGGCATCGCGAAGTCATTGCTCGCATTATGAGTTGTACCATCGACTTTCTAACACGTCATCCAGAAGCTACGATCAATGAAATTCGTGAGCTAACCCAAGCAGAAGGAGCGTCCGAAGCCAGCATTCTCCATCAGCGGGTCACTTGGCTTTCGGATATTGCAACCATTTCCCCAATGCTTGGGCTCTTGGGAACAGTCTTTGGAATGATTCGTTCTTTTAACGTTATGGCCAATGATGTTGCGGCTACTCGCCCCATGCTTCTTGCCGAAGGCGTAGCTCAAGCCCTTGTGGCCACTGCTAGTGGATTAGTCATTGGGATTGCAGCCATGGCTGCCTATGCTTTTTTTCGCACGCGCGTGCAAGCGATGATCTCCGACTTGGAGTCAGCCACCACACAGCTTCTGGCGCTGTTGTCTCATAGAAAGTGAGATTAATTGGTACCATCTCAATTTTTCCGGGAAAGAAAGCTTCCGGAGCAATCGGGTCATGAGCAATGGGGTCAGTACCGAATGGCGCTAAGTTAAGAGCATTTTGGGATGTTTTTCTCGGTTTGAAATCGTTCAAAAACTGCTTTATAGTCAAATTACTTAGAAATTACATGAAAGAACGCAGAGATTTTTAGAAAAGGCAAGGCCGAAGAGCGAGCGCTATATCTTATAACGGGAGTAATGAGAACGCAGTCTTTTCCTGAAAAGATCACGTCAATTTTGTGTAATTTCTAAGTAATTTGACTATATCTTGTGACTGCCAACATCAGTTCATTTCAGAAAATAATTAGCCACAAAGAGCACAAAAAACACAAAAGAATTTTTTTATCTCTGTGTTCTTTGTGTTCTTTTGTGGCTAATTTCTTCCTGCGTTGGCTACGTTAGTAATTTTCTTAACTTAGCGCCATT
>JAIEQL010000034.1 GCA_019747735.1 Chthoniobacterales bacterium
CCCTATACACTGCGGGTCTGTGCGCTTCGCTCCTGGTACTGCATCAATTTTATTCATTTTCAAGACACCCTCTTACTATCGTTAAGAGATCAGCCAAGGAACAAATTCAAAATCTTTGGGGATAGGTGCCTCAACGATTTTTTTTTCCTTAGAACGCGGATGAGTAAATTCGATTTTCCAAGCGTGCAAAAGATGACGGTGCCAATCAGCACGCTTTCCATAAAGAGCATCCCCAACAATAGGAAAACCGAGTTGTTGTAAATGAACTCTAATTTGATGCATGCGTCCGGTATGAGGAAAACAAGCGACCAGGCTATGTGTTGTTGTAGTAGCAAGAACTTCGTAATCAGTAATAGCCTCACGACCAGAAGGAGGACGTCGAGTCGTCATTTTAAGGCGTTGTACCGGATGGCGGCCAATGGGAAGGGTGATTTTTCCTTGGCGTTGGCGTGGCTTTCCCTCGACAATGGCAAGGTAGGTTTTCTTGATTGTGCGTTCTGCAAAAGAGGCTGCCAGTGCTGTGTGGGTGACATCATTTTTAGCGACCATAATGCAACCGCTGGTTTCCTTGTCGAGGCGATGAACGATGCCGGGGCGAAAGGAGGCTGACCCTTGTGAGAGCTGGGAACCTTCTTTCCAATGATGAAGTAAAGCATTCACCAGTGTTCCTTGTTCATGATGAGGGGCGAGGTGCACAACCATGCCAGCAGGTTTGTCAACGACGATGAGATCCTCATCTTCATAGAGCACACTCACCGGGATTTCTTCAGCAAAAGCTCCTGCTGGTGCTTTTTGTTCTTGTTTTGTAAGGAAAAAAAGATCCCCTGTTGCTACTTTATCGCAACAACGCATCTTTTTGCCGTTCAAGGTAACATGGCCTTCTTTGATGAGGGCTTGCAAACGAGAACGTGATTCCTCTGGCAATTGGCTTGTGAGAAAAAGATCAAGGCGTTCTCCGCGATGCTCTGGGGTTACGAGGATTTCTTGCGACACCGTGTCACCCTAGGTCATCAGAAAATAAAAGCAAAAAGAAAAAAGATGATTGGTTTGATAACATTCTTATTCAAGACAGTAATCAAAAATAAAAGTACGAGAGCAAGTGGGCAGCGATGAAAAGGCTGTAGGGTAGTTCTTCGCCATCGCAGCGACGCCCTTTAAAACTAAGCGTGGAGCGGCGCCTTACATAGCTTATAAGTCTAGAGTCTATGGCCTACAACCTGTGGTCGTAGCAACAAAAAGCATTTTTTATTTCAAATTAAAAAATTGTTTTGGACAGCAATGGTTTGACAACAGCTTCATTCTTGCTACATTCTCCCTCCCTGAAAATTCATTTATTTCATTTTAAAATTTAATCGCTTCAGAAATTTTTTCCCATGGCAACCTCTCAAGTTATCCTTATAGAAGCAGTTCCTTCCCTTGGCGCCGAAGCAGACGTGGTCAAGGTTCGCTCTGGTTATGCCCGTAATTTTCTCATTCCTTTTGGCAAAGCTATAGAGGCAACTTCTGTCAGCCTCCATAAGATGAATCATCTTAAAACAAAGCGTGCTGAACGCGAAGGACGCGAGTTAATCGAAGCAGAGGCACTTGCTAGCAAAATCAATAAACTCCGTCTTTCCGTGTCACTTGAAACTGGACTTGAGGGAAAAGCCTTCGGTTCTATTACTGCTCATGATCTTCTTGAGCTGGTCCATGCAGAGCTTGAAGGGATCCTGCTTCCACGCCATGCGATTGTGCTAGAGCGGCCTTTGAAGGAAACAGGAGAAAAAACAGTGCCTGTTCGTCTTCATCCAGATGTGACGGCAACGCTTCGCATTAAGATTACATCAGCTTTCTCGGTGGAGGATGCAGAGAATGCCCAGGGCGAGAAAAAAACTTCAAAAGCAAAAACTTCTTCTCCTAGAAAAACAGAGGAAGTATAGGTTTCCTAATTACTAGCAGGTAAGGTGGTTCCGTAAGGATACAGTTTTTAGAAATGTTTTTCGTCATGTTTCATAACTGTTGCTTTTTTCAGAGAACCAATCGAATTAGTTCTCTACAGCCTATAGCCCACAGCCCACAGTCTATTTAGATATGGCTTCATCTAAAGGCCGCGTTCTTTTGTCACCAGAAAAGAAAACTGGTGCTTCAAAATTAGCAAAGCCCGGCTCCTCCTTGGGTTCTTTTACGGCTAAACAACAAGTTCCCGAGTCGTATCGTGCTCTTCCAGCCAGTCCCGATGCTGAAATGGGGGTGCTTTGTTCTATTCTTCTTGCACCACGAGAGTCACTCACTCTTTGTATCGAAAAAATTGATGAAACTTATTTTCATCAACCAGCTCATAGCATTCTTTACAATTTGCTTGTTGAGTTTTGGAAGGATTCTAAGCCCATTGATTTGATCACAGTCACTCAAGGCTTGGCTGATCGTAATTTATTAGAAAGTGTTGGAGGTGCAGCAGCATTAGCTCACTTGATTCAATTTGTCCCCACAGCGACGAACCTCGAATATTATCTAGATATTCTTCAAGAGAAATTTCTTTTGCGCAGTATGATTACCGTCTGCACAAGCTCTGCAGCCAGGTGTTACCAGGAACAGGGAGATGTCAAAACTTTAGTCGATGAAATTGAGAGTCAGATTTTTCAAATTAGTGAATCTCGTGTCGTCAATGTGGTTCCAGAAATTAAAGAGCAGGTTTTGCTAGCGATCGATGCGATTGAAGGAATGCACAAGAACAAAGGTGCTCTGAGTGGACTTTCTAGCGGCTTCTCTTATTTGGATCAAATGACGGATGGTTTTCATGGAAGCGAAATGATTGTCATTGCAGCTCGTCCTTCAATGGGAAAAACAGCTTTTGCCATGAATATCGCCGAACATGTCAGTGTCGATTTGCAAAAAGCTGTTGGCATTTTTAGCTTAGAAATGAGCTCTCAACAGCTAGTGCAGCGCATGCTCTGTTCTCGTGCCAAGGTTGATTTGAAAAAAGTCCGTGATGGTTTTATGGGGCACAATGATATGAAAAACCTTTCACGTGCTGCCGATGCCTTGTCAAAAAGCAAAATTTACATCGATGATACTCCTGGGCTCAGCATTCTGGAACTTCGCGCTAAAGCACGTCGGCTTCAAGATCGCCATGATCTTAGCTTGATCATCATTGATTATTTGCAGCTTTTGCGATCAAGTTCCAAGCGAGCTCAAGAAAATCGTCAGATTGAAATTGCCGAAATTTCTAATGGCATCAAAGCACTTGCTAAAGAACTCTCGATTCCTATTATTGTGTTAGCCCAGCTCAATCGTGAATCCGAAAAAAGAAGTGATGGAAAACCCCGTATTTCCGACCTCCGCGAATCAGGCTCGATTGAACAAGATGCTGACTTGGTCGGGCTCCTCTACCGTTCTGCTTATTTTGAAAAGGATGAAGCGGCTCGTAGTGAAAAAGAAGGGGAGGCGGAATTGATTATTGCCAAACAGCGTAATGGCCCAACAGGCGAAGTTCCACTGACCTTCTTGAAGGAATTTACTCGTTTTGAAACGAGAGACTATCGACACGAAGAGAGTTAGTTCACACCATTTTTTGCTACCCTTATGGTGTCATTTATTTATGAGGCAACGCGATCTATGCTCTCTGTGACAACGCGAAATATTATCGCTCGACATTGGTCACTGAATTTTTAGAAACCTCAAAAGTTAAACTGGTATTTTTGCCACCATACTCGCTTAATCTAAATTTTATCGAGCGACTTTGGAAGTTCATAAAAAATAAAATAATCTATAACCAGTATTTATCAAAATTAAGCACTTTATTGACGAATAATTTTAGGATGTTGGAAGGAGTCCAATCCGAAAGTTCATTCGCCATGGGTATATTAGAAAGTCATAAAACAGTTAATCTCATGAAGCTTCATTTTTTCTTTTCATGAATTCATCATCTTACTTAACTCATAGCCTTTATCCAAAAATTAGAATTTGGTGTGGTATTAGCTCCATTGGTTTTAATTTGTTCCTCCCTTGGATTATTTTTTTTCTGATTACTTTTAGAGTTATACCCTCTCCTGGAGAGTCGGGTAGAACTATTTTTTTAACGGTTCTATCTTACTTTTGCTTTGTTGCTCTCATAAACGGGCCATTGGATTTTATAAGTGGCTTTTTTTTAGAAAAAAAAGCAGGGCGTTATTCCTATTCTTCCAAACAATGGATATCTCAGTGGATTGCAGGCTCCTTTCCTTTTGTCATTTTGCAAACAGTTGGTGGTTGTCTCTTAGTTTTCATCCTTCATAAACTCTCTTATGGTTTTTTCAGTGGTATACTTTTATTGATCATTGCTGCGGTAGTAGTTCAACGCTGGCATTTTTTCTTAATACCCCCTTTGTTAAAAAAGCCTTATCCCCTAAGCCATCAATATCTCTCTCAATTAGCAGAAGAGCTTTTTCCACTGGGGCTCAAAAAGATGATAGAGGAAGAGATGCTCTATTTTTATGAAAGTGAAGATGGTGTTAGTGTCAATGGTGGTAGTATTGGATGGGGTAATCAACGACGCTATATGATTAGTTCAGCATCAACGGCATTATTAACCCCAAGAGAATTAGCACTTCTTATCTGGCGAGATGAAACAATCATCGGCCCTCAAAAAATGAGAAAACATTTTTATTACTCTTTGATTTATTGCCTGGTGGGGCTCTCTATAGCTTGCTACCTAGTTTTCAACATGCTACTTCCTCTTTTGTGGAGTCAGTGGTTCCTCTCTATTTCTCTATTAAGCAGTTGGTTTTTTTTAGCTCTGTTTCTCTTGCCTTCCTATTCTAGAAAAAAGCATTTCATTGCGGATGCTCAGATCATTACCCATGGGGTTGATAAAAAAGAATACTCTGCTTTATTAAAAAAATTACAAACTCTTAACAGCACTGAAGATAAAACATCAACATTGATAGAAACTATTTTTCATCCGATCCCCACATTAAAATCCCGTTTACAACAACTAGATCGTTTATGAGCTTTATACCACGTCTACTTTTTTGGATGAGTACTATTTTTTGTAATAGTATCAGTCGCTCTCTTCACTGCCATGTCGGCAAACCACAATCGTGGTTTTTACCTCCGAATTGGTCTTAAAAGAGAAGAGCTCCCACTTACTTTTCTAAAGGTTTCGAAACTTACATTGAGTACTCGAGCATAGCTTGATTCTTGAGGATCGAAATGACATTCAATGGGAATTTGAGTCGAAAAATGATCTTCAAAGATAAGGTTCTCTACCTCTTCTAAGGGCCAAGAGTCGTGGTGGACTCTCCCTTCATAAATCTCTCCGTTTTTCAGAGTAAAGAGACGTTCTCTGTCTGTGGCCCATCTATCCAAAATAGTTTTTTTCTTTTTTCGTCCAGTAATACAAAAAGAGGTTTTAAAAGAGGCAAGGGAACGATGACTCTCAAAGTAGAAGTGCTCCTTTCTGACAAGTGCTTTGATTTTTGCAAGTCGGTAGGGAAGATGAAAAAAGTAATTGGCAATCAAATATCCCAGAGGGCTATCTGTATCAAGGGTGAAAAAATAGACCCCAGGTTTTCCACCAACCCTGACATAAGTTCGGAGATTAATTTCCCATAAATGAGAAAAGAAAGGGGTTGGAGGAAGATTCCAGAGTCGAATCATATCCATTTTAAAAGGAACGATTGAGAGAATAGCGACTCCATCAAGCAGATCTAATTCGAAGGGAAGATATGGTTGTAATAAATGCGGTGCGATTGTTCCATGAAGAAAAAAAATATGGTTCCAACGCTGTTTCATTAATTTTTAGGAGAAATATTTATTTTATAGTTTTCACCGATCCATGCGTGGCGATCACCTTCTTTCTGCTCAATAGCGGCTGCGGTTCTTTCTAATTTAACCCAGCGGACAAAGCTTCCAGCAGCAGCTTTAAAAAAGCATTTCCAGACGACGTAACCGAGGATTGGGCGATAGAGAAAACGCATGGGGAGTGCTCTCCAAGCCGACCAAGGAGAACGTTCTGCGTAATATGCTGCGAGAGCAGCCAACCAAGTGTCGAAGAAGAGGGAAGCAACAAAGTAAGGCCAGATTGTTTTTCCCTGACCAAAAAACAACGAGAGAATAACCACCAAATCAAGAATGGGAGTAAGAGCAATAACTCCAAGTTGAAAAATCCAAACCGAAGGAAGTGCTAACCATCCAAGCCAGCCAAAATCTGGATTGAAGGTAAGCGAGCGATGTTTCCAAAGGCATTGTAATGTTCCGAAAGCCCAGCGGAAGCGTTGAGAAAAGAGAGCCCTGATCGTACTGGGAGCTTCTGTATCAGCCAGTGCTCGCGGCGCATAGGTGATTTCCCAATTGAGGCGATGAAGCTGAAGAGTAAGGTCCGTATCTTCCGCCAATGTTTCTGTATTAAGTGGCCCAGCTTCTTGTAATGCCGAGCGACGAAAAGCGCTAAGAGCACCAGGGACAACGGTAATGCAGTGAAGAAAATCTTGAGCGCGGCGATTAATTTCAAAAGCAAATTCATATTCAATTTGCTGGAAGCGTCCAAGCCAATGCCGGCAATTGCCGACGCGGATGTGTCCTGAGACAGCTCCTACAGCTTCCTTATTAAAAGGAGCGAGTAGCTCTGTTAAGGCTTCCGGAGTGACCATGGTGTCAGCATCTAGCGTGACAATCAGTTCATGAGAGGCTGCTGCGACCGCGCGATTGAGTGCGGTGGCTTTCCCCAAATTGGGTTGCTTGAGTAGGAGAATGCTTCGATTTTTAGGAAGCATTTTTTTACAGCATTTTTCAACAACTCTTGTTGTCTGATCCTGAGAGCCATCATCGACAATAAGGAGCTCCAAAAAACCTTCATAGTAGCTTTCAAGGAGGTGTTCTATAGTTGAGGCAATAACTCGTTCTTCATTGTAAGCCGCAATAATGACGCTGGCGGGCGGCAGAACTGCGCGATGACAGTTGTCATCCCCACCTTCGTGGGGACAAGGTTGCATTGTCAGTTGTCGGTTGTCAGTTAATTCTTCGTCTCTTTTTTCCATTTGGCGGTGGCAGAGAGTGCATCCCACAAAAAAGAAAATGAAAAAGAGAGACAAGATTGTGATGACAATAAAAAGTGTCCAGGCGGCAAGCTCGAGAAAGCGTAATGTTGCAAAGCTTCCATACACATAACGCACTGCCATGGTAAGATCCGACTTGTGAAGAGAAGGCATCAAGGTTTCTTGAGGTAGTCCAATCAAGGTTGAGAGAGGGACGATTTGATCTCCTCGTTCTTGTAAATAGTCGATGATTTGTGGGAGGGCAGCGACTGTTTGGGAGCGGTTTCCACCGGCATCATGAAAAAGAATGACCTTGCCGCCGCGAGCGCGACCTTCTTCAACCCGATTAATAATGGTTTCTACCCCCGGGCGTTCCCAGTCGCAGCTATCGATGGACTCGCCAACGGTCAAGTAGCCTAGATCAGAAGCGGTTTGGAGTGCGCGAAGTTCTCCAGGCGTCGAGGGATTTCCATCTCCATTGTACGGTGGACGAAAAAGAGAAGTAGAATGTCCAGTGATGCTTTCTATCAAACGGGTAGTAGCATTAAGCTCTAAATAAATTTGCTCCTCACTGATTTCCCCCAGGTTGGGATGCGTGTAGGTATGATTCCCAATTTCATTCCCTGTTTTTTGAATGCGCTGTAGTAAATCAGGAAATTGCTGGACTTGAGACCCAACGACAAAAAAAGTAGCAGGGACTTTTTTTTGTTGGAGGATTTTTAAAATAAGCGGTGTCCATTTGGGATCAGGGCCATCATCAAAAGTAAGAGTGACCTGATGAGGCTGGCCTGCGCCTTGATGGTAGACACAGGAGGGCATGGGAATCTCTTCGTAAGTGGCATCGAGTAGATTGTCCGCTGCCAATGTTACACGACGCCATCCTTCTTCTGCCTTGTTTCCCAGAGAGAGAAAGTCACCTGTCCCAATCGAGGCAACGTCACTTTTAAGATCGAGTGTTTCTAGTTGCTCAAGTTCTTCAGGCGTCGGTTCGGAGCGACTTTCTATACTGAGTTTGGAAGCTAGGTGCAATGCTGCCCAAATAGAGGGATCTTCTAAACCCAAAGCATCAATAGCGATGCCTCCTAGATGGTATGGGGCTAAGAGGCGAAGCTGGTTAAAAAAAGTAATGGCATCTTCAAACCAAACTTCATGCTCTTCATTGCTTTCTGAACCTGAAAGATAATGAAACGAGGGAGAGTCTTGTGGTGTTTCTACCTTGATGTCATGAGTATCAGAAAAATAAGCGCGCGCCATGACGTTAGCAAAGCTAAGTTGCTCGACTGTTTCTTTTGTGGTGTTCCAGTCCAATCCATAAACACCTAGGCCACCAACCCATTGCTCTGGTTTTCCAGAGCACAGAACTGCCGAGAGTTCTTGTTCTACCCAATCATTTTCTGCTAAAGGCCCTGGATCATCATGCTCCGAATTTTCGTCATAGAGCGTTGCTACAAAGTGATCGACAACGGAGCTGAGCAGGCCGAGATCATAGATAAGATGGGATCGCTCCGTTGGAACGGTGAGCCAAAGTTCAAAACGATGTTGATGTAGCTTGTTGCCAAGTTGAGTGAGGAGTTGAGTGATTTCATTACGATAAGAAGGATCAACGTCATTCCAATCAATTAACAAACCAAGAGAGCCACTAGGCATGCGGCTAATAAGATGATCCAGAAAAGAAGATTGTTCTTCAGGTGGTATTTTTAAGAGCCCCTCAATGGCTTCGGGTTGCCAAAGATCACCATCATTATTTTTTAAAATAGGCAACCATCCCAGTCCCTTACGAGCAGAGAAAGTGCGTACTTCCTCTGCTGATTCCTCTCGTAAATTTCCCTCCACTCCTATAAGAGAGAAATAATCTGTTGCAACGTGAGTGAGCTGATCGACATGTTCTTTGAGGGATCGAATACCTTGGGCATCCCCTTCGTTGACAAAGCCAAGATGAATTGGAAAAGGAGAGGTAGCCAGAGGAGCTGCAGCAGTATGATTCTTTTCTAAAGAAAGTGGATTGAGCAACAGAAGAGAATAAAGAGCTCCATTGCCGAGAATATTTGTAGGAAAAGGATAGGGTTCTTCCGGAGAAAAAAAATGGTGCCAATCTTCTTTGCTAGTCAATAAGACAGGTAATGACTTTGATTTAAGTTGAGTTCGGCAAAGACGCACTTCCTGCGGCAAATGCAGTTGGGGAGCTACTAATAGGCTAGAAACAAAATAAGCAGAGGCTCCTAAAAGCAATAAAGCTAAAACCAGGATGATTCCTTGTAAAATACGACGTCGCCGTCCACGAGGGTCTGCAAAAATGGAATAGTGAGAAGAGGACAAAGAGGGGAAAAGGTTAGAAAATAATTCTTACCAAGAAAACATCGCTTCTTTTTTTTCGCGTTGTCGAATTGTTACAGGGTCTTGGCCGGTATCTAAAACCGTAAGTACATAAACTACATCTTTTTTAAAGGCATAGTAAACCCAGTAAGGGAATTTCTTCAATTTTACGCGAAACAAGCTCAAGCGCTTTCGATGGATTCCTGCTCTAATCCCTAAAGCAAGAATATCAGAGCGGAGTGATTTTAAAAAATAATCTCCTAAACCAACTCTCTGGCTTTCATAAAAATCATAACCATCATACAAATCTTGCTCAGCGAGGGCCAAAACTTCAACTCTAAGAGGGTGTCTTGAAAATGAATAAAATTGATGCAGTACCAGGAGCGAAGCGCACAGACCCGGAGTGTATATGGACATACTCGAGGACGCGAGCACTGGAGCGACGCCGTAATGCCCAATTTTAGTCTTTTCAATTGTGAGATGAGATAGGTTGGTAGTTAGAGGGTGTCTTGAAAATGAATAAAATTGATGCAGTACCAGGAGCGAAGCGCACAGACCCGCAGTGTATATGGACATACTCGAGGACGCGAGCACTGGAGCGACGCCGTAATGCCCAATTTTAGTCTTTTCAAGACACCCTCTAACAGGCTTCATCTTTTAGCGACACTAGCTTGTAGATCTCTAAAAACTTCTTCAGCATCCCTACTTGTGATTTTTCCTTCCTTCCAAGCTTGATAGCGCTTTTCTACAATAGCCTCATGCCACGCAGGAGGTTCTTCCGTACAAGAGTTATCATCGAGTTCAAAGCATTCCTCAACATCTTCAAGCTCGATCGAAAATGACATTGATTGGGGCGTTTCTTTTGAAAAAGTTTTTAGCATTGTAACATCATTTATGGTCGCGTCCTTCTACCGTTTCCAATTTCGGCTGTCAAGGCATCTCTCTACCTTGTAAGCTACTCCTCTTTTTATGACAGCCTCTCTTTTTTTAGCACGTCGTTATTTACAACCCAAGAGAACCTTTCTCTCAGTGATCACCTTGATTTCTGTGCTTGGGGTGACATTAGGAATTACGGTTCTTATTTTGGTGATCTCGGTCATGACCGGGTTTCAACGGGAACTCCAGCGCAAGGTCATTGGCTTTGATGCCCATCTTACTGTTACCAATAATGGGGTGCTGGATCATTGGAAGCCTGTGGAGAAGCAACTCAAAACGATTCCTACCATCAAGACCATTGCTCCTTTTGTTCAAGGTCCAGTAATTCTTGAGTTTGATCACCGACGTCTTACGCCCAATATGCGTGGTATCGATCCTGAAAAAGAGAGCAGTCTCAAACAGTTTATTAAAGAAGGATCTTTTGAGCTGAATGACAATGATGTTCTGGTTGGCTCTGAATTAGCTGCTGCTCTTGGTTTGCAAGTAGGAGATCGCGTTACTATTTATTCTTCTCGCAATATTAATCAAGTGCTCGAAGAGCTCGACCGCATGAAGGAAGGCAAGGGAAAAGGTAATATAGAAGCGTTACGGCAGCTTGTCTTACCAACGGAATTGACGGTGAAAGGCATTTTTGAAACAGGGCGTTATTTTTATGATAGCGAGTTTATTTTAGTGCCGCTTCATATTGCTCAAGAGCTCTATGGATTAGGGGAGGGGCTTCATGGTATAGCACTTTGGATTGATCAAGCAGATCAGGCAGGTGTTGTTCAAGAGCAACTACAAAAGAAACTTTCTGGAAATTTGGGAGTCAGCACTTGGATGGACGCTAACAAACAACTCTTTGATGCCATTGCGATGGAGCGCCATGTCATGTTTTTTCTTTTAATGTTCATTATCCTTGTGGCTGCTTTTGGAATCATGAATACGTTAATTACCGTGACGGTGCAGAAGACCCGTGAGATCGGCATTCTAAAAGCCTTAGGAGCCCGTACTACTCAAATTATTGCCATTTTTTTAGCTCAAGGAATCGTGGTGGGTGTCATTGGGGTTGCTAGTGGACTTCTTCTTGGGATGATGCTTATTCGTTGGCGCAATGAAGTAAGCCACGTGCTCTCGTCACTTCTGGGAATAGAGATTTTTCCACGTGCTGTTTATCAATTTTCTGAAATTCCAGCTGAAATAGTTACAAGCGATGTGGCCATTATCTGCTTGAGTGCCTTAGCCATTTGTGCCTTTGCAGCTCTTGTTCCCGCATGGTTGGCTTCTAAGTTGGATCCCGTGAAAGCGCTTCGTTATGAGTAAAAAAAGCGTTTAGAGATTGAGCTGTGGAAGAGTTTCAGAAAAAATAACCAGTTTTAGAATTACAACTTCATTTAAATTTTTTTGTGAGTTCTCCTTCTTCTTCGACCACTCCTACGCTCGCTACGGCGCTGACTTCCATTGCTTCCGACCTTGGTGTTTTAGAGGAAAAAATTCGTGAGCAAGCTTCCTATTTTGACACTGACTTAGAAGAGTATGTTACCTATGCGTGTGGAAGCAGTGGCAAGCGACTTAGGCCAGCATTGGCGTTTCTAGCTGGTGGGGCCACTGGAACAATTCGCTCAGAACATAGAACTCTTGCGCTGATTTTGGAGCTTATCCATGTTGCCAGTCTGGTGCATGATGACATTATGGATGGAGCTCAACTGCGGCGTGAGCGCCCTACTCTCAACGCCAAGTGGGGCAATCTCCTCACCGTCTTGCTGGGCGATGTTCTTTTTGCTCATGCATTGAGATTGGCGATGGACTTTTCTCAATCCAATTGGTGTCGCCGTATTGCTGATGCTGCTATCGGAGTTTGTTCTGGAGAGATGTTACAAACGCAACGCCGTTTTGATGGCGAGCTAAGCTTAGAGGATTATTATCGTATTGTTGAAATGAAAACAGGCTCGCTCTTTGCTATAGCCTGTGAGCTAGGAGCCTCTTTTAATGAGGTTCAGCCAGAAGTAGTGACTGCTTTAAAAAATTATGGAACCCACATTGGAATTGCCTACCAAATCTTGGATGACTGTATCGATTTGACGGGAGAGGAAAAAAAAGTGGGTAAAACATTAGGAACCGATTTATTGGGGGGGAAATTTACCTTGCCCATTTTAATGCTCTTGCATTCTGCTTCTCAGCAAGAGAAGGAGCAGGTGCATCAATTATTGCTTGAGGAAAAAGCGGATCGTTCCCAGAGGCTTCTGGTGATGCTCAACAACCAAGGAGCTCTGCTCGCTGCCAAGAGAGAAGCAGAAAAGTTCCTTAACCAAGCAGAAGCTTCTCTGACGATTCTTCCTGAAAGCGAGTACAGAAAAGGCTTGCATGATATTGCTACTTATTTGAGGCAGTTGTTGTGAGAGAAGCATTAACAAAGGTGGAAGCGATGGAAGGGATGAAGAAATTTTTATAATGTGAACCTTTTAGTTTCGAATAATCACCGGCATGGCTTCATTCAATAAGAGTCCCAAGGCTGATCTTCCACGAGAACGTTTGGCTCTTTATGGAGCGGAGGTGTTACGGGATGCAGAACTCCTAGCAATTTTTTTAAGAACGGGGCGTGTTGGTCGAAATGTTCTTGAGGTTGCTCAAGATTTGATAGCAGAGTGGGGGAGCTTGCGCCGGCTCGCTGGATGTTCTATCCAAGAGCTTGCACAGATTTCTGGTATTGGCCCAGCAAAAGCGGCAGAGCTCAAGGCAGCTTTTGAAATGGGAAAGAGGATGGCGTGTCCGGAACAGGAGCGCTTTTATCTTCCTGATGGAAAAGCTATCTATGAAGTCATGGCCCCTCGCTTACAGTCGTTGCCTTATGAAGCGCTTTGTGTGCTATTACTCGATGCCAGTGGGCGTTTATTAGAACAACGAGAAATTTCTCGAGGAACTTTGACTCAAAACTTGGCGCATCCTCGTGAAATTTTTCAATGCGCCATTCTCAAACGAGCCTATGCACTGGCCGTTGTTCACAATCACCCTTCCGGAGATCCTTTGCCAAGCGATGCTGACCGTTCTTTAACCAAACGACTCATGGACGCTGGTGAGTTGTTGAAAATCCCGCTTTTTGATCATGTCATCGTTGGGGTAAAAACCGGAAAGCGAAAACCGTATTTTAGTTTTCGTGAAGCCGGGCTGATTTAACCAGGCCCTGGTTAAAGTTGGTAGCGCGTACGGGAGTCGAACCCGTGCGCCAGCCTTGAGAGGGCTGTGTCCTAACCACTAGACGAACGCGCCATACTGATGAAATATTCGGGCTAAGTAGTTTGTTGGAAGAAAGAAGATCTGGCAAGTTAAGAGATCTTTTTTTAGAATTTTCAAATGATGAAACAACTACCTCAACTTTTTGTTAAAACAGGATGCCCTTGGTGTCATGAAGCCATCGAATGGCTGACAGCACATGAGGTCGCCTATGATCTGATCGACGTATTGCAGGACGTTACTGCCTTTGAAAAAATGAAACAACTTTCAGGGCAAAGCAAAACGCCTACATTACAAATGCCTGATGGAGGAGTCTTGGCTGATTTTGGTGTCGAAGAGTTGCCTGTTTTTTTAAAGAATTATTAACAGGGGTGAAAGTGATAGAAGGGATGATGAAAAAACTTCCCCTTCTTTTTTTCTTAAAAATGGGGTCAGCAACAAATGGCGCTAAGTTAAGAAAATTACTAACATAGCCAACACAGGAAGAAATTAGCCACAAAAGAACACAAAGAACACAGAGATAAAATTTTTTATAAAAAATTTTAATGTTAAAAAGTTACGATCATAAGAAAAATCAGAAATGGGGTTCGAATATGGACAAAAAAATGAATAGCCCTCAATTTTTTGAATCTCATTCTTGGTCTCAATTTTTAGTTTTTTTGCCAACGGCCTTATTTTGACCTGCAGCTTTTGACCAATACAGCTAGAAATTATCTAGTTTTGAGGATCATGCTTCAAAAAACTAATATCTCCAAACAGGCTCTATTTTTAACCTAAAACTGTATCCGCCTGCACACGCTCTAAGCAGCCCTTATCCCATGGCTTGATGCAGCCGTGCATAAACTCCTTCCTCTGCCAACAATTCTTCTCCCTTTCCTTGTTGAGCGATTTTTCCTTCGTGCAAGACAACAATGTGATCCAGGCGATGCACGGTAGCAAGGCGGTGGGTTACAATTAAAGTTGTCCTTCCTTTCATCAGTTCAAAAATTGTTTGCATAATCTCTTTTTCGGTTTTGGGATCGAGCGCAGAGGTCGGTTCATCCAGAAGCAAAATGGGGGCATTCTTTAAAAAAGCTCGTGCAATACCGATGCGCTGCCGCTGTCCAACGCTGAGGTGGCCGCCACGCTCTCCCACAGAGGTCTCAAATCCTTCTGGCATAGCCATGATGAAGTCGTAGGCCTTGGCGCACTTGGCTGCTTGGATGATCTCTTCATCGGTGGCCCCTTCACGGCCATAGGCGATATTTTCTTTAATTGTGGAAGAAAAAAGAATGGTCTCTTGAAAAACCATCCCGATATGCTCGCGAATCGAATGTTTGGTGAGCTTTCGCAGGTCATGACCATCAATCTGAATGTTTCCATGAGTCGGGTCATAAAATCGGGGGATGAGGCTCAGCAAGGTGCTCTTGCCTGTTCCGGTGCTGCCAACAAAGGCAACTGTTTCTCCAGGGGCAATCCGCAAGGTGATGTTTTTTAAAATCGGTTTGAGTGGGCTGTAAGCAAAAGAAACATCATGGAAGGTAATCTCCCCCGCTATTTTTTCTAAAGGATAAGCTCCAGGAGTTTCTTCCGTTTCTTCCTGTTCATCGAGGACTTCAAAACAACGCTGAGCACCTGCTGCAGCTCCTTCCAAGGCCCATGCTGTGTAGGTCAGTTGTTCAATCGGTTGATAGAGCATGACCAAATAATTGGCAAAAACCAGCAGGTCTCCTAGCGAAAGAGTTGAGTGTAAGACTTGCAAGGAACCAATGGCATACATTAAAGAAGTTCCAATGGCCATTAAGGTTCCCACCACAAGAGCACTCTGAGTGGAGGTGATATTTAAACGGAAATTGGCTTCTAAACTACGTCGGGCATGGTTGGAAAATTGTTCTATTTCAAAAGCCTCACGTCGGAAGGATTGAATCATGCGGATCGAGCTCAAACCCTCTTGAGCAGTGGCAAGCAAGTCACTCTCTTTTTCTTGAATGGTGGTTGATTCCTTGCGAATGCGCTCGGCGTAGTAACGCATGCTAATAACAAAAAGAGGCAAGACCAGGAGCGAAACGAGGGTCAATTTCCAATCCATCCTAAACATGATGATCAATGCTAGAGCAAGCATCAGAAGGGCCCCAAAAATCGTGGAAAAACCTTTGTTGTAAATCGTCTGAATCGATTGCGAATCGTAGGCCACACGATAAGAAGAATCACTGCTGCGGCGTGCATCGTGATATTTTAAAGGCAATGCCTGCAGGCAGCTGTAAAGATCGGTCCGGAGCTTGAGGGTTCCCTGCAGGCCGATCCGCAAGAGGAGAGTGTTGGTGATGAGCGTGACGATACTCGCAAAAAGAGTGATCGCGATCAGCGCCACAGAAAGCACCACTACGGCCCCTATCGGAGAAGTCCACCCAAAGTAGGTAGCTATAAAAGCTTTCGCAGAGGCATTGCCATGAGTGATCTCTGTAGGAAGAATCCCATCGACAATATACTTAAAAGGCCATGGTTTGAGTAGATTCAACCCAACTCCAAGACTCATCAAAAAAATGGAGAGGAGCGTTTTTCCTAAAAATTGTCGAAAGTAGCGAAAAATACGGAAGTAAAGAGCCATGAGCGAAGGTGGAACGTTAACCATTAAGACTCTCAGGGTCAATTGTCTGTTTATCAAAACCGAATTCTCGATACTTCAAATTATTGCAAGGCCATAAATTTTTTAGATGCGCTAGCAAACTACAAAAAAGAACATAAGTTTTCTCAAGAAACGGTCAAAAAATACTGACAACTTGAGAACTGTCGCAAAGCGACTCTTCACACTTTACCCTTCGCTCTTCACCAGCTACTCTCCATCGGATGAATATTCTCATTCTTGCTGCTGGTTATGCCACGCGTCTTTATCCTCTCACAGAGACTCAACCAAAGCCTTTGCTCAATGTAGCAGGGAAACCGATGATCGAATGGGTTATTGATAATCTTGCTCCCATTCCTGATATTCATCGTGTTTTCATTGTCACCAACAAGAAGTTTTTTAACGCGTTTTCTTCCTGGGCCGAGGAATATCAGAAGAAGCAACCCAAATTATCTTTTACTATTGTCAATGATGGATCAACTAGCGATGCCGATAAATTGGGGGCTATTGGCGATATTCACTATGTGTTGCATCATGAAAACATTATCGGTGAAGATCTCTTAGTGGTCGCTGGCGATAATCTTTTTAGTGAGCCTATCCACGCTTTTGCAGAGGCTGCAAAAGCCAATCCTGTGACATTAGCGCTTTATGATGTTGGTGATTTGGAGGCGATCAAAAAATATAATAATGTAAAAATGGATCTTGAGGGACGCATTAGTCATTTTGAAGAAAAGCCACTTTCACCAACGAGCACACTTACAGGGATTGCGCTCTACTATTATCGCGCAGAAGTGCTTCCTCTTGTGGATACTTATTTAGCGGAGGGGAATAATCCTGATCAACCGGGACGTCTTATACAATGGCTCTATCCAAGGGTTGCTGTGCATACATGGACCGTTCCAGGGACATGGTTTGATATAGGAAGCAAGGAAACGTTGGTAGAGGCCAATAAAGTTTTTGAGGTATTTTTATAACTCACAAAATTTTAATATAAGCCTTCTCGCGCAATCCTTTCAGCCAGCGCTCTTGGGCTTTGAGCATTTCTTCTTCCATGAGGCGTTGCTCAATTTCTTGTTCTACTTCTGCTAGTGGCTTGGAAGAGGCCTTTTTGATTGCTTCTACCATGATAATGTAAAAGGCGTTATCAAGTTCAATGACAGGGCTAACTTCTCCTGCCTTCATCGAAGAGATAGTCTTGTGGAGGGCATCATTGAGTGTTTTGGGTTCAACCCACCCAAAATCACCACCAGAATCTTGTGTCGAATCTTCAGAGTACATCTGTGCCATGCGATCAAATTCTGCTCCTTCAGCAATTTTTTGCCGTATTTCATTGGCCATTGATTTCTTAGAAACAGAAGTTGTTCCTCCACTGTTTTGCTTGCTTTCATGGAGAACGATCATTCGCAACTTAACTTGTTCTGGAGTGGTGTAGGTTGTTTGGTTTTTTTCGTAGTAAGCTTTGATTTTGACTGGGGAAACGACATAGCTCTCTTTGATTTTAGAACTGCGCATAGCACTAACAATGATTTTATCTTTTTGAACCTGCCGAAATCGTGCCATCGAATATCCTTGGGCTTGCAATGTTTTTACAAAGGCTGTGCGATCCCCTCCAAACTCTTCACGAATAATTTTTTGAATACTGTCATCGATAACATATTCTGGAATGGAAAATTCTTTCTTTTTGTAATCCTGGAGAATCAGGGAGCGGTCGATTAAATCTTTTACAGCGGCTTGACGTAGCTCTTTAACTTTATCAAGGAGAGCTTGACCTTGAAGCGTTTCAGAAGCGGCACGCTCTTGAGCTGCAACTAATTCTCGGATTTGAGAAAAAGTGATCACATCGTTGTTTGCAATAGCCGCAATTCCATTAATCACTTCTTCTTCTGCGAGCAAAAGACTTGAAGCAATAACAAAAAATAAAATAAGGAAGGAAAAGAAAGAACGCATTACTCAAAAAAGAGGGTAACTACCAACGTCTCAAAAACAAAAGAGGAGAATAAAGCCTGAACAAAGAACAGGCAATGAGTTTTGAAAAAAACTATTGGTATTCCCTTAAAAGATGTGTGTAATGATGAGCCGTCGAGATTGCTCTGAATCCTTTTAAAACGAACCTGAGGCCAATTCCCTAAGCCATATTTCCCATTTCAATTCACGTTTTTAAGTTAAAACTTAAGCTTGAAAACAGGTTCTCACTCGACTTTCTTCTCTAGTGAAAAAAATACTTACATTGCTTCTGTTAGCTCTTTTGATTTCTCTATCAAGAGCCTCAGCTCAGTTCCTTGTTGGTGAAAACGGGTCTGAAACTGTTACGATAATGCCAGGGCAGGGTAGTACTAGCTACAGTAGTCAAATTGAAGTTTATAATGCTATCACATTAATTTTTACTAATGTTAACTGGAGTGGCAATGGAGGAATGTATATGGGAGCTCGAGATTATGATTTAGTGGTAGCGCCTGCTCGGTAGATTTAAGATGATGAGAAAATATTTTTTATTTTTTTATTTATTTATTGGTATTTTAGAATGTTATAGTCAAGTTCTTGTTGTTAACGGTTCTCTTACCAATCCTGGTAGTAGTTATGATTCTATTTATGTAGGAACTAATGGCTATAATAATCAACTAATTTATACTAACTATAATTGGTCAGTGAACACTGCTTTTTATATTGGTTTTGGTTACGATGCTTATGAAACATCAGAAAATAAGTTATTAGTTTATAATAGTTCTTTTAGTCTCTACTACTATGGTCAATCGTTTTCTTCTACGGTTGGGTATTACTCAGACGGATGTGAAATGCAGATTAGTAATTCTATAGGAAATAGTTATAGTGGATTAGTAGTCGGTCAGTCCTGTAATTCAGATTCTGTTGTTCTTACAGGAGGCAGTATTTGGAATAATATTTATTCTAATCCATATCTTTCATCAACATTGATTATAGGGACCGATGGGGCTAGTGATAATAGTTTTATAGTTGAAGGTGGATCTGTTTTTACAGATAACCATAATACTACTATAGGAATAGGACTATATGGTAATTCATTTAGTAATAGTTTGGTTGTTTCTGGCATTAATAGTGTTTTCAATGAGAATGGTTCTTTAATTGTTGGGAATTATTCTTCAGAGAATACTTATAATAGTATGATTGTTAGTGATAATGGAACAATTAACGTAAATGGGACTCTTGTAATCGGTCTTTATGCTTCTGGTAATTACGGAGTAGTAGAAGGAGCGGGGGCAAATTTGAACGTTACTGGTACGCTAACTATTGGTCAAAGTATCGATGATAGTGGTATTTATTTTGCAAATAATAATATGCTTTATGTCACTAATAGTGGTCAAGTTAATGTTCAAGGGACTGTTAATATTGGTTTAGAATATGCAAATTCTAATGAAGTTTTACTGACAGGGGGAACAATGAATGTTACTGGCGGGTTGGCTATAGGTGGAACTTTATCTACTAATAATATTTTGTATCTTTCTGAAAGAAGTTATTTTTCAGCTTCAAATGCTATTCTTGGTTTTGATTCAAGTGGAAATAATAATAGCATTATAATAGATAATTCCTCTTTTATTTTAACGAGCACTAATTATTATGCTTTTATTGTAGGAAGTTATGGATCCAGTAATAGTTTAATTATTTCCAATGAAACTTGTGTTTCTAATTTTTATGGAGTTATTGGATATGGAAGTACTGCATCTAATAACTTAGCAATCGTTACTGATCCAGGTTCTATTTGGACTAATAATCAAAATTTTTACATTGGCTTTACAGGAAATAATAATAGCTTAATTATTAGTAATGGAGGTCAAGTGATCGTTACAGGAGTTGCGACGGGTGCTTCTCCTTTTGGGAGCTCTTATATAGGTTTGGCTTCTTCTGGGAATAATGTATTGGTTACAGGCAGTAACTCTCTTTTTAGTAATAGTGGTTGTCTCTTTGTGGGTAATATTGGTTCTAATAATTCTCTGACTATTGAAGAGGGAGGTGAGGTCATCGATTATAATAGTATTACTTTTACTACTTCTACTAATAGAGGCGTTATCACCACTAATTATACGACTAATTTCGCAGGCACCATTGGGGCATTCTCCGACTATGCAGGTGATAGTGTGACTCTTTCCTCAACTAACTCTTTTTGGAATAATTATGGAGATATAGCTGTTGGGTATGGTGGTTATAGTAATAGTCTTATTATCAACGCTGGTACTGTTTTTGACACTAACGGCTATATCGGTTATTTAAACACCGCTTCTAATAATACAGCTCTTGTTAATGGTACTAATTCGTTGTGGACAAATGCAGAAAATATCTATGTTGGCTATGAAGGGAAATCTGGAAATAGTTTAGTAATTACTAATGGAGGCCAAGTTGTTGATAAAAATGGTTACGTCAGTTATGACGCTGGCACCTCTAATAATAATGTTTTTATAAGTTCTAACTCTCTTTGGAGTAACAGTGAGAATCTTTATATTGGCGCTAGCAATCCAACTAATACAACAGGGCAAGGGAGTGTTAATCTTAGTGGTAATGGAACTATGATTGCTCAAAATATTTATATTGGTACTAATAGTTCACTTAATTTTAGTGGAGGTATTGTCCATGCTGATACAGTTAGCCTTGCCGGTGGCAAGGCAACCATCAGTTTTACTGGATCTGATCAAGTGGTGACTGATTTTGCTATCGTTGGCGATGGTTGTGTGTTCGTTAATGGAGACAGTGTGACTTTTAATGGTTCCAATAGCTATACTGGAACGACCTACATAAACTCAGGAGCCGCAATAGCAAATTCTCCAACAGCCTTTGGGATAAGCCATGTCTTTTTAGGAATTGCCGATAGTAGTACAGCGGCAACATTAGAAGTGAACTCTAATGTAATTGCTAATATTAATTATCTGACCATCAATAACCAAGCCAGTACCATTCAACTCAATGGTAACGCGGTGCTTTCGCTGGGAACCTTTAAACCAGATAGCAACACAATAACGATGACCCTCAATAATTGGAGCATATCTAATCATCCCGTCGAAAAAATAAAATGGACCATCTTTGATGGAGATAGAAACACAAACAACTTCGCAACGCCGTCTCTTGTTGGTCTTTCAAAAATTATTACTGATACCAATGTTTCCTATTATGCTAGAACAGATGCTAATCTCATATCCTATGGCAACATACTTCAAGAAAACCCACTTTATATTAACAGCTACGCAGCCTTCCCTGGAGGAATAACAACTGTTAGCTCCACGGGAGCTATCATAGCACAAGAAAGCATCACCATATTTGCAGGAGGATCAATAGCTTTAACCGGTGGCCAACTTACTGCATCCCGAGCAATCATAAGCAACCAGGGAACCCTCTCAGGTAACGGAACTGTCACTGCCAACCTCACCAACGCAGGGACCATGGCCCCCTCAGGTACTACTGCCTCAACTCCTGGCACCATTACTGTGAATGGCAACTACCTACAAACAACCGCAGGTACCCTGGCCATTTCTATTGATTCCAGCGGCAACAGCCAACTTAACGTCAACGGCAACGCCACCTTTACGGGAGAACTCACTGTCACCTTTGCCTCCAACACCCCTGTAGCCTACGGCGACTATTACACAATAGCCAACATTACTGGTTCCTTCACAGAAGGCTTCACCACAAACACCCTCAATGGTCTGGATAACAAACTGTGGCGTATCCGTGATCCTCTTCCAGGCATCACCATTTACCTTGCTCCAGCCAGCTACACGTTGGTAGCCCAAAATCAAAATCAAACCAATGTGGCAGTCGCCCTCAACAGCTTCATTCCGGCAACGAGTGGCGATGAGCTCGCTGTTTCCGTGGCCTTAGATAAGCTCACAGCCTGGCAATATCCGGCAGCATTTAATCAAATCATGCCAACGTTGTATCAGTCGCTCTCCACCATTGCCTTCAATCAAGCCAATGCTAACAACATGGAACTCATACAACGCCTTTGGGGAGCTCGGATTGCTAATGAGGGTTTTCAGATGGGAGGCTTTGGAGAAAACTTTGCCCTACTCCAAGATCCCACTAGCAATAAAACTCAGAAAGAAAACGACATCTTACGCCCCGGAGCCAAGACGCCATGGGGACTCTTCCTCGATGGAAGCGGTGTTTTCTCCCAAGCCAACAGTGGTAATGCGCTTCCTACCTACAACACTGAGAGTGGAGGGGTGACCACTGGCCTAACCTACCAATGGAATGAACATGCCTTTAGCGGTCTCTACAGCGGCTACCAAGGAAACTACACCAAGTACAGCGGCGGAGCCGGAAGCCTCATTGACAACAGCGTCCTCTTTGGTCTCTTTGGAACTTATGCTCAAGAAAAAGAGAAAGGGTTCTTTGTGGATGGGCTTGTGGGAGGTGGCTACAGCGGTTACACCATGCAGCGCAATATTAATTTTGGGACCATCAGCCGTACAGCCACAAGCAATCCAGGAGCTGGCATGCTCAATGCTATGCTGGCCAGTGGCTATGATCTTAAAAAAGGAAACTGGACTTACGGTCCCACCATGAACCTTCAGTACGCTTATTTTGGGGTTCCTTCCTTTAACGAAACAGGAGCTCAATCCCTCGACTTACAAAATGTCTCCTGGAATACCAGCAGTATGATCTACAGCCTTGGTTCCCATGTGGCTTATCGCTGGGAAGTGAACAAAAGCTTAGTTCTTGTTCCTCAAGTCAACCTAAGCTGGCAACATGAGTTTTTACAAAACTCCTATGACATTAGTGCCAACCTCGGTGGGATCAATTTTTACAATGCAAGCAGCGCTCCCCTTCGCGACACGCTCTACACCGGCCTTGGCTTCTCTCTGGAGCTAGACAAGAAATGGGATGCTTCCCTTTTCTACAACGCTGCTGCAGGAAACTCGGATCTCATGAGTCAAAATATCTTCCTAAGTTTGGGGATGAGATTTTAGATAACCATACCAACAGAGGTTAGTAGTTACAAAATAAGTTGGTATGTTGTGCTAACACTGGTAGTTTTTTTCCGATGAGTTCTTCTTCAAATATTACAAAAAAAAAAATTGGGTTAGTGAGTCTGGGATGCGCTAAAAATCTCGTTGATGCGGAGATTCTCTTAGGAGGGGCGGCTCTTCATGGTTATGAATTAACCAAAGAAAATGACGAAGCTGATGTCGTGTTGATCAATACCTGTGGCTTTATTGACATGGCCAAAGAAGAAAGTATTAACGCTATCTTTGAAGCACATCGCCGTCGGCTTCATGGCGCCAAACCAGGTCAGAAGCTGGTTGTGGGGGGGTGTCTCTCTCAGCGGTATTCTTCTGATTTAGCAAAACAATTACCAGAAGTGGATGCTTTTTTAGGGCTTGATGAGATTGCTCGTGCTGGAGAAATTTTCAATCAGCTTTTTGAAGAAGATACTTCGGAAGGGCCTGTAGTGACTGTTTCACGCCGAGCAGCCTATATTCCTGACTTTGATACACCGCGGGTTCGTTTGACGGCAGGGCATACAACCTATGTAAAAATTGCCGAAGGGTGTAATCATCCCTGCTCTTTTTGTGTCATTCCACAAATGAGAGGGCGCCATCGGAGTCGTTCCGTTGATTCTGTGGTCAAAGAGGTAAAAGGTCTTGTGGAGTCTGGGGTTCGTGAAATTAATCTTGTCAGCCAAGATACGACTTATTTTGGGATGGATCAATGGGATGAGAAAGCTGGTCCAAGAGCCCAGGTAGATGCAGCGAAAGGCCCTAGTCTCATTGGATTACTCGATGAGCTTGGTGAGATTCAGGGGGATTTTTGGATAAGGCTTCTTTATACCCATCCGGCCCATTGGAGCGATGATTTGATTAAGGCCATTGCTCGAAATCCCAAGGTAGCACGCTATGTTGATATGCCTCTGCAGCATATTCATGAAGAGATGCTCTCTGCTATGAGACGTGAGACGAGCCGTGAACATATCGAAGGTCTTGTGGAGCGGCTTCGTGAGGGGATTGCTGATTTAACGATGAGGACGACTTTTATTGTTGGTTTTCCAGGGGAGAGTGAAGAGCATTTTCAGAGTTTGCTCGATTTTATTAGGAAGACTCGTTTTGAACGTCTGGGTGTTTTTGCTTATTCTCGCGAAGAAAATTCCCGAGCTGCTAAGATGCCTGATCAAATTCATGGACGCACCAAGCAGCGGCGCCTACGCGAAGCAATGCTCTTGCAGCAGCAGATTGCCCGTGAAGTTGCTCAATCACAAGTAGGCAGGAATATCAAGGTTCTTGCTGATACGCCACTTTTAGGAAGGACCCAAGGAGATGCTCCTGATGTCGATTGTCGGGTTCATTTTGAAAAACCGGTGACCTCTGGGATATTTGTTAACTGTCGTATTACGGGAGCTCGAGATTATGATTTGGTGGGGATGCCTGAATTCTATGTATGAGTAACATCCCTTTTTCCTTAAATCTATCTCGTCGGATGAGGCGCAATCGCTCTGCAGCAGCGATAAGAGGGCTTCTTCAAGAAACGAAATTGCATCAGGAAGATTTTATCCAACCACTTTTTTTTCATGATGGTCAGGGAGGGGCTAAAGAAATTGATTCTATGCCAGGAATCGTGCGGCATAGCCTTGCGACCTTGCTCGAAGAATGCCATCAGCTCGTTGACTTAGGGCTCTCTGCAGTAGCCCTTTTTCCCTGTATTGATCCAGCCAAAAAAGACCTTCTTGGCGCTCATGGGCTTGACTCTGAAAATGTTCTTTACCGGGCGATTCGCAAAATAAAAAAAACGTTTCCCGATCTCTTAATTATTACCGATGTCGCCTTGGATCCTTATACGAGCCATGGTCATGATGGGCTTCTCAATGAACAAGGTCGTGTGGAAAATGATGCTACTGTGGAAATTCTCATGCGACTTGCTCTTTTGGAAGCAGAAGCTGGAGCTGATATAGTGGCTCCTTCCGACATGATGGATGGTCGTGTAAAGGCCATTCGAAGCACTTTGGATGGAAAAGGATTTCAAGAAACGGCAATTCTTGCTTATTCGGCAAAATATGCTTCGGCTTATTATGGACCTTTTCGCCAAGCAGTAGGCTCTGAGAAAAAAACAGCACCAGTTGATAAACAAACCTATCAAATGAATCCCGCCAATCTTCGCGAAGCCCTTTTGGAAGTGAAGCTCGATGAAGAGGAGGGAGCTGATATGGTGATGGTCAAGCCAGCAGGGCCTTATTTGGATGTCATCCGCGCAGTGCGTGAAGTAACGTTGCTTCCTGTAGTGGCCTATCAAGTTTCTGGCGAGTACGCTCAGATCTGTGCTGCAGCACGGCTTGGTTGGCTTGATTACAAATCCACACGTGATGAAGCTCTTCTTGCAATAAAACGAGCAGGGGCAACGATGATTTTAAGCTATTTTTCAAAAGAGGTATTAACGGTTCTTAAAAGTTGAAGTTTTAAGGTCATTTTATTGCAATGAGGTTCAAGGAGAGGCTTTCGTGAATTTCTTTTTTAACAAATTTAAGTCTGGTTCAAAAGCGACAACGCCTATCTCTCTTGGAAAGCGTTTGGCAGCCGCCAGAGAAGCTTCTGGTCTTTCGATAGAAGGTGCTGCTCACAAAAGTGGACTGAGTGAAGAATGTATTTGTTCCTTAGAGTCAGATTTTCAAAAAAAGAAAATAATCAACACTTCTGACTCTGCCTATCAACGACTTATTCTCTTACGTTATATCAAGTTTCTTTCTATTCCTCTTACTGAAATAAGCTCGCAGCTTCCGCCAATGGCTTCACTTAATCCGCCGGGAAGTTTTTTTCTCAAAAATTGGGGTAAAGAACCTTCACTTCCTCCTGCACCCTGTTGGAGAGACCCCTCATCAAGGTTCTATTTTCCTCCACGCTTAGGACTTTCCTTGGTGCGAATAGGCTTTTTGTTTTTTTTAATACTAATCTCCTTCTATGCTTGCGAGACATTGCGTCATCTTTATCGCACTATCGCTCATTTTTGAAAATAAGTTGGCTTGCGTTGAGAGGTGCGAGCGAGTCAAACCAAGTCCTTAATCCACTATAAACTTACACCGTAGCAATATTAAAAAGCACTGGCTCTCCTCGAATGCAAGAGAGGAGCTTCATTTGGTCCAACGCACTGCGAACAGCTCCGTATGCTGATTGGTGGAGCATTAAGACGAGATCCGTTTCATCTCCTGTGGTCGATTCTGGTTGAACCACAGAAGCAATGCCAATACCTGCTTCTCCTAAAATGCTTGCTACTTTGGCTAAAACACCGGGACGGTCTTCGACAGAAAGCCGCAAATAGTAGGAACTGACAACCTCGTTAATGGCACGGTATTTTCCATAAAGAGCATGAGAGGAAAAACCAACCGTACGTCGTGGTGATTCGAGAGAAAGAGCGGCCTCGACAAGATCCCCAATGACAGAACTTGCTGTTGGTTTTTGTCCAGCTCCACGTCCGTAGAAAAGAGCATCTCCTACAAGATCTCCTTTGAGGGCAATAGCATTAAAGACTCCATTGACAGAAGCTAGAACTGTACTTTTAGGAATGAGCGTTGGTCCTATAAAGAGTTCTATGACTCCTTCTGAAGTTGCTTGGATGGTTGCTAGCAGTTTAATGGTATACCCAAAACTTTCGGCAAAACGAATGTCTGCTAAGGTGACCTGCTGGATTCCTTCGACTCGAATAGCTTGAGGTGGGACCCAAAAACCGTAAGCAAGTGCTGCAAGAATAATAGCCTTATGTCCAGCGTCCCAACCATTGATGTCCAATGTAGGGTCGGCTTCGGCATATCCCATGGCAACTGCTTCAGCGAGCGCCTCGGGATAATCAAGTGCTGCTTCTTGCATGCGTGAAAGGATGTAATTGGTGGTTCCATTTAAGATGCCATGAATCGATTCGATGCGATTGCCGACAAAGGCATCGCGCAGACTTTGAATAATCGGTATACCACCAGCCACCGCTGCTTCATAAAAAATGGGGACGCCATGTTGTTGAGCAAGTGCAAAAACCTCCTGACCATGTTCCGCTAAAAGCGCTTTGTTAGCGGTCACCACAATGCGTCCAGAACGAATTGACTCTTTAATAAGGTCCAAGGCATCGGTCGTGCCTCCCATAAGTTCGACGACAATTTTAATCCGAGAATCTTTAAGGAGATCGCGCCAGGAACTCGTTAGAAGAGATGCTGGAGCTGTGATGTCACGTTTTTTGGAAGGGTCACGAAGAACGATGGAATGGACTTCAAAGAGTGATCCCGTCCTTTCTGCTAAAAGGTCTCGCTGATGTTGAAGATATTCAAAAACACCAGAGCCTACTGTGCCAAAGCCTGCTAAGCCGATTCCGATATGTTGAGCCATAAAAAGAGAGTGATTCTTTCTGAAATCCCCAGAGCCGTAAAGTTGGTTTTTATGAGCTAGAGCATTTTAAAAAGTAGTATAACCGCAGGTGTTCGTAGTTAAAAAACTAACACCATCTTATCTTTTCGGTAATCAAAGAATTCACCACAACAAAGAACACAAAATAAAATTTTTTTATAAAAAAATTCTTTTTGTGTTCTTTGTGGTGAATTTCTTCCTGTTTGAGCTCCCTGCGTTGCTTCGCTTGCTCCGGCTATAACTTTGTTTGAAATACTTTAGAGCAAGGTGAGTATTACTTTCCCGGCTATCCATGCAACGGCACCAACAGCATAAGCAACGCATCCTACACCTGCTCTCTTCATCATGCCATTGACTTCGTAGGGAGTTTGATCGTTGACGCTTGTGTGGTAAACGTAAGCAGCAAATCCTAAACAAGCCAGGAGAGCTATTCCAGGAGGAGTAAGAGCGAAAGCAAGACCTGCTTCAGGAGCAGCTGCTTCGGCTGTTATTTCTGCTCCAAAGAGGAGTGCTCTTATTGTTGGAATGGTTTTGGTGATGGCGTATTGAGCGCTAGCGCTCACTCCGAACCCAACTAGAGCACCGGAAAAATAACCAGTAACATTGACCAAGTTTTGATCATTTCCTTCTCGCGCATTTTCGAGATCTTCATCAAACATAAATCGCAAGGTCTTATACAACGTATGTTTTTCTGGTGGAGGCGGAGGTGTGGCGCAGACAACGCGAAAACCAACTGTCTCGGAAGCCCCTTCATTAGCATCACTGGGGTCAATGTATTGATATCCAGACTTGGCGCTAACCATTGATGAATCTCTAGAGCGCCATGATCCTCCTCTGGCAATGAGATTCCAGGTGCCTTCTGTGTTAGAGGTAGGGTCTTTTAGCAAGACCCAAGAGTCATCGGTGATTTGAGCTGCGTTACCTCCCATGTCGTAGGTGCTCCAAGGTCCAGGAGAGTTGCTGAAGACTCCAACGGGAGTGATCCAAGGGGATATGTTGGCAGTATATTTTTCATCTAGGCAATAGTTCGCATTTTTGTAAGGGGAGTTAGGTTGGTTATCTTCAGGTTTTGCACTGTTGTGAGGTTGTTGATTGCCTGTGGAGTAGACCCAATACTCTTTCTTGTTGCTAGGTACTTTATAGGCGGCCTTGTACCATTCATCTTGAGTAGGAAGGCGCCAGGTCGCGCTCTCTTGTCTTAAACGAGGAATAAGATTGGTGATGTCATAACTTCCATCTTCAGTGGTTCGAGGGTTGCATTCTCCTATATCCTGAGGTTGTTGATTGGCTAGCCAGTTGCAAAAACGGATGGCGGACCAATAGCTGACACAAGTGATTGGGTAATTTTCCATCCCCTGGATAACAGTATAGGTGTAGTTGGTAGTGGTGATTCCATTCTCAATGATAGTATTGGTTGTTCTAAAAATAGAACGGACATTGGGATTGGTTTGCATCGCAGGATGAAAGAGATGGTAAGGATCTCCAGTGCGAGCCACAGCCATGAGAAAATTACGATATTGGCCGACCGTGACATCGTAAGTGCCGATTTGATAAGCATGATCAACGCTCCCATAATGGAAATTGAGGTCACCATTACGATCGCTGAGGCGCACTGGCATAGTGTCAGAGTGGTTGTAAGGAGAGTCGATCGTGACAAGTTCTATCTTGATCGAAAGATCTTCTTTTTTTTCTGTGGACAGCGTTGTTGACAAAGGAGGTGCTACTAATGGCGAGGTACCTAAAAGTGGACTCTCTTTCTTTTGTTGGCCATAGCTTGAAATGGTATTGTTGATAGAACCTTCATCAACAGAAGCGAGCTTGGAAAGAAGTCCATTTTCATAAGCTGTGCTACTTGGAGAAGAAGATGATGTTTGAGGCGTTTTGATACAAAAACCAATGCTGCTACATGCCAGAGAGGTATCGATAGTTGTATCGGCTGGAAGTGTTCTTTCTAAGGGGATAGCGATCGGATTGTTGCTAGCAAGAAGCCAGTTGGCTCCTTGTTTTGGAGAGATAACCAAACCAGGATTATCGACTTCATTGGTGAGCCCACTAAGATCATAACTACCCCGCTCGGTGGTAAGAACGCTCTGCTTTCCCTTTGGACATTCATTTTCCATCCAATTACAAAAACGGAGTGCGGAAAAATAAGTCAGATCTCCCATGATCACATTGAAGCGAAGAGGCTGATAAAAATAATGTCCAGGTCTACCTTGTCTATTAATCAAGCTATCCTCTTCCATTTTGTAAGAATAGAGATGATGAGGATCGCTTTTAGTGGCTACCGCATTAAGTAAGAGCGTGTATTCTTGGGTGTTGAGAAAACGGGAATGATTCTCTAAGGCTGTAGGTGCAGAGTAAACTAGAAGGAAGTTACTGTTACAAAAAATGAAGAGGAAAAGAAAAAGCGGGCGGGGGAGCATGGAAGAAAGGCTGGAGGCAATCGTTAAAGAGTAAAGAGTCAAGAGTGAAGAGTAAACTAGGTTCGTGCGCCGCGAAGCGACTCTTTACTCTTCACTTTATGGTCATTCATTTCTAATCTTCTTCACCGCTTTTAATCTCTATGATGCTTTCTTTTTTTTCCTCTCTTTTTTCCAAGAAACTCCTCAGTCAATATTTTGCTGGTGTTGTTTTAGTCGTGGTGGCCCTTCCTCTTTCGCTAGGAATTGCCTTGGCATCTAAGGCGCCGCTTTTTTCTGGAATGTTAGGAGCCATTGTTGGAGGTCTCGTCGTCGGTGTGATCAGTAGTTCTGGTGTTAGTGTGAGCGGTCCTTCTGCAGCCCTTGCGGCTCTTGTTGTCCAAACAAGTGCACGACTCCATTCTTTTGAGGCTTTTTTGCTGGCTCTTGTGTTAGCTGGATTTTTTCAAATTATTTTGGGAGTTGTGCGCGGTGGTTTCATTGCCGAGTTTTTTCCTTCAAGTGTGATCAAAGGATTATTGGCCGCCACAGGATTGCTCATTGTTTTCAAACAAATCCCTCATCTGGTCGGTTATGATTTTATTCAATTTGGAGATGATGCTTTTTGGGAGGAGGATGGTCGCAATACTTTTAGCGAAATTGGGAATGCTTGTGCTCATTATCAGCTGGGAGCATTAGCCGTGGGAGTTATCTGCCTCGTTTTGTTGATCGTATGGGAGAAGAACAAAAGGTTTAAAAAAACTTCTATCGCAGCTCCTCTTTTTATTGTCTTGATGGCAGTGTGGCTCCATTTTTGCTTTCGCAAGATGGGAGGAGCTTGGGTGATTAGTCCTTCTCATCTTGTTCAAGTTCCCGCTATCTCGAGCATCACTGGCTTGTGGAGTTCGCTCTCTTTTCCAGATTGGAAGCAACTTTCTTCTCCTGTGATCTATGGAGCAGCGCTGATGCTTGCTGCCAGTGCGAGTCTGGAAACGCTACTAAATCTGGAGGCCACCCAGAAGATTGATCCTGAGCAGCGTTTGCCTTCTCCCAATCGAGAACTCGTCGCACAAGGGCTTGGCAACATGCTGCTCGGGCTTATTGGTGGGATTCCAATCACCTGTGCCATTGTACGGAGCCGCGCTAATGTTGATGCTGGAGGTCGCACAAAAATTGCGGCGATCACTCATGGTGTCATTCTTTTAGGATGTCTTCTTTTTTTGAGTAGATGGCTTAATGAAATCCCACTCGCTGCTTTAGCTTCGGTTTTAATAGTGTTGGGAGCTAAGTTAGCTTCGCCTAAGCTTTTTGTAAGCATTTGGAAAGAGGGACCGCAACAGTTTTTTCCTTTCCTGATTACCATCGTTGCCATCCTCTTAACGAACCTCCTTTTTGGCGTGTTAATTGGGTTGGGAGTGGGATTGCTCTTTATTTTTCACAGCAATTTGAAACCTCCCATGCATCAAATTGTAGAGCGCCATGCCTCGGGAGATGTTTTGCGCATTGAGTTGGCAAGCCAGCTCAATTTTCTCAATCGTCCCTTCTTAATGAAGATGTTTGATGAGATGCCCAGCAACACCCACCTGCTCTTGGATGCCCGCTGTACCGACTACATTGACCCCGATATTTTCAGTTTGATTCAAGACTATCTTTGCACGAAAGCAAAAGTTCGCAATGTGACCGTGAGCCTTCTTGGCTTTAAAGATAACTATCCCAAGCTACGGGATCAGATCCGTTTTATTGATTATTCCACCCAAGAGGTTCAATCAAACCTGAAGCCTGAGCAAGTGGTGGGAATTTTAAAAGAAGGGAACAAACGCTTTTATGAAGGGCGCCCCCTCCGCCGAGATTATCAACGACAAGTTCAAAACACGAGTCAGGGTCAATACCCGATGGGAGTGGTCCTAAGCTGTATTGATAGCCGTGCTCCTGTCGAAATGATTTTTGACGCAGGCCTCGGTGATCTTTTTAGTATTCGCATTGCCGGCAATGTTGCTAATGAAAAAGAACTCGCGAGCATGGAGTATGCGTGCCTTGTTGCTGGAGCCAAGTTAATCCTCGTGCTTGGCCACTCTTCCTGCGGGGCGGTAAGGGCTGCGGTTGATTTTTTCCAAAAAGAAGTGACTGCCAATATAGCAATAGGATCTCAGCATCTCAATCATCTGTTGGCAGGGATTCAACAGTGTATTGATCCTGTGATCTTTTCTCAGGAAGATCTTTCTACTGAATCGAAACGTAAAAAATATGTTGATGAGTTAGCGCGTGCCAATGTTTTGGCTACGATGCGTGCCGTTCATCAACAAAGTCACGCGCTCAATCGCCTTGCCCAGGAAGGAAAAATTCTCATTGTGGGAGCCTTCTATGATGTAGGTACCGGAAAAATAGAGTGGATGTAGCTTGTCCATATTCGATCCTGACCCCATTTTTTCAACATGCTTCCGATTAGAACATCCTCGAGCCCATCTTCAGTCATGGCATCTCGTCTTTGCAGCAGCTGCGGTCTCTGTTGCAATGGGGTTTTGTTTCATGAGGTTCGTGTACTCCCATCTGATAAACCTCACCAATTGACCTCTCTAGGGATACGCATTCGCAGCAAAAAAAAGGAACCATTTTTTGATCAGCCTTGTGTGGCTTTCAAAAACAACTGCTGTTCTATTTACACTGAACGTCCAACACGATGTCGGCTTTTTGAGTGTCAGCAATTAAAAAAAGTGATTTCTGGCCAAAGCACAGAAATAGAGGCTTCAGAGGTCATTCGTTCTGCTCATGAAAAAGTGGATGCACTGACAGAGCTCTTGCATCTTACTGGGCGTTTTAATCCCAAAAAACCTCTTTTCAAAGAAGTTGAAAAAATCAGAACAGGGCTGCTTGAGCAAACAGAAGACAAAGAAGCTCAAAAAACAGCTGTTGCGCTCAAAAAAATTTCTCAAGATCTTGAAGGATTTTTAAATAAAGAGTTTCGCATAACTCCATTGGTTTAAGTTTTCTTTAATAAAAAGCATGTCTCGAGGAACGCCTATTCTCCTTTATTCATTTCTAAAAAATGAAATGGCATTGGCAGGTATTGGCCTTTATACTCTTTGCTTCTTATGGCACTTGCAAAAATTGATCCCTCCCTTCATCAAGCTAAAAAGCCAGATTGGATTAAGGTAAGGCTTCCTTCTAACCCTAGATTTTTCTCAACAAAAGCACTCATTGCCGATCTAAAGTTGCATACGGTTTGTGAAAGTGCCCAATGTCCTAATCGTTGGGAGTGCTGGAGTGGTGGCACTGCAACATTCATGATTGCTGGAGATCGTTGTACAAGAGCCTGTGGTTTTTGTGCTGTCGATACAGCTAAGCCTTTGCCTCTTGAGGAGAATGAACCGGAGCGTGTTGCCGAGGCAATCCTCCGGATGAAGCTCAAGCATGTAGTAATCACAGCCGTCGCTCGGGATGACCTTGCTGATGGAGGAGCTAACCATTTTGTAAGGACAATAGATGCTATCCGTAGAGCAGATCCCACGATTGTGATTGAAATATTAACCCCCGATTTTAATGGAAAAGAAGATTCGCTTCGGGGGGTTGTTGCAGCACGTCCTGATGTTTTTAACCACAATTTAGAAACAGTAGAACGGCTGACCCCACTGGTTCGCTCTCGTGCGAAGTATAGACTCTCTCTCGATTTTCTTAAACGTGCTGGCCAATTAGCAGAAGAAAATAACCAGCGCATGGCGACTAAAAGTGGACTGATGTTAGGCCTTGGAGAAACTGAGCTGGAGCTTTTTCAAGCAATGGATGATTTGCGAGAAGTCAATGTTAGCGTCCTTACCCTTGGTCAGTATTTACGACCAACTCCACAACATCTTCCTGTGGTAGAGTACATCACCCCTGCGCAGTTTGATCATTATGGAGATATTGCCCGTCGCAAGGGATTTTCTTTTGTAGCCAGCGGGCCTTTGGTGAGGAGTTCCTATCACGCTGCGGATTTTAATCCGGCTGCGTTATAAAATCTACTACTGCGGCGAAGAGCTTAAATCGTGCCGGTGCTCGCACGTTACTTCGTAGTGAGTTTGAGCTAACCCTAGTTCCGCAGTTGCGAATGGCGATCTTTCGCAATATACTCGGCCTTAAGCTTTTTTAAATCACTTATGAAACATAAACCTCATGCTTTTAAAGTATCATCTCAAAAATCCCTGGTAAGAAAGCTTCCGGAGCAAGCGGGTCAGTCCCATAATTCGTGATTAACATCTACGAATTAGTCGGTACTGACCCCATTGCTCAACGCCATTTGTAAGCGTTACCCGGAATTTTTGAGATGATACCTTTTAAAAACCACCTTTAGACCAAGTCGTTACAAAATATCATCCACCTCAACTGCGGAACTAGGGTTAAACCTAAAACTTCCTGTTACTCTTTCTTGCAGCGAGCGCATTGCTCTTCTACGCAAGTTAGCCGGCCAAATAGTCTCCCTAATCTGATACGGTAACGAGCAAAGATAGAGTAAGCAATATTTGCTAAGGAGCCTACTATTGGCCATGAAAAAGGGGCTACGAGCCATCCTAGCCCAATTAATTGATAAGCTTGAACAAAAACAGCCACTTTTTTAATCACTTTTCCATCAGCAAGAATGCCATGAATGACACCCATAACTTGGTCCTGAGTTAATCCGTAAGCAGAAGGGTCAAAATCTGGAGAGGTAATATCTTCGAAGGATAGTCCTCCTTGATGATTTCTTCTTTTCATAAAGGCAACCTCTCTCTTGCAAAAAGGACAATCTCCATCAAAAAGGATTTTTAACTTCCAAGTAGGGTTCATATTTTTTTTAAGGTTTAAGAGAATTCATCTCTTCTTTGATGTGTTAATCCAGGTCTTGGTAACATTCTTTACGGATTTGTTCGAGAGAGAGCATTTCTTTTTCTCTGCTACAATAATCTCTTACTATTTTTCCTTCATAGAGTGCAATAAGCCGGTTTCCATAGCCCAAGGCATGATCGAGATTATGAGTGCAAATGATTGCGGTGAGATTGTGGGTAGTGATTTTTTCCCGCATCAACTGCATCAATTTTTCTGCTACAGTTAGATCAAGGGGACTTGTGTGTTGGTCAAACAGCACAATTTTTGGGTTGGCTAAAAAGCAGGCGCTAGTATTAAGGCTTGCTGCTCTCCTCCGGAAAAATTTTTACAAGGTGTGTTCAGATGAGTAGCTAACTTGGGATTAAATTCAGCAAGGTAGTTTTGAAGTTGACTTCTTTTTGTGATAGAAGCAAGGAGACAATTTTCTTTAACAGTAAGATTAGAAAATACGGAATCAAGAGGTTGCTGTGTTAGCGTGGTAACGGACCGTGCCCGTTGTTTTGTCGAATAGGATTGGAGTGGCATTCCCTCAATGGTGAGTGTTTCTTGCTGCGATGGGTAACGGCTATCGAGGAGCTTGCTTCTAATTTGATAACCTACAAAACAGAGTAGGCTTCCCAACACAAAGGGAATGCGCCATCCGAAAGAATGAATTTGTTCCGGTGTTAAGTAATGAGTGATGAGGGGATTGATCAGAAGATGATTCCACCTAAGGGGAGAGCGATATATAGTCAAATTACTTAAAAATTACACAAAATTGACGTGATCTTTTCAGGAAAAGACTGCGTTCTCATTACTCCCGTTATAAGATATAGCACTCGCTCTTCGGCCTTGCCTTTTCTAAAAATCTCTGCGTTCTTTCATATAATTTCTAACTAATTTGACTATAACCAATTAAAAAGACTGAATAGCTCGCAATAATAGTGATGAATCGATTGCCTCTGGGAAAAAATTGAGTGGCAAAATAGGCAGCAAGCAGTCCATAGACTGTAAAATCATAAAACTCCAACATCCCTCCAATGCGGGAGAGAAGGATGATTTTTTTGCTCTGGAGCTAATTTTTTTTCCATACTTCTTTCTTTAGGTATTATGAAATGGTAAATGGAGTTAACGAGTCTAGTATCATCTCAAAAATCCCGGGCAACGCTAACAAATGGCGTTGAGCAAGAGGGGCAGTCCCGCAATTTGCGACTGTTTCTGCAAATTGACTGGTACTGACCCGAATGGCGCTAAATTAAGAAAATTACTAACGTAGCCAACGCAGGAAGAAATTAGCCACAAAAGAACACAAAGAACGCAGAGATAAAATTTTTTATAAAAAATTTTAATGTTAAAAAGTTACGATCATAAGAAAAATCAGAACGAAAAGTGAATGCCTTTGCCTTAAGCTCTTAGAATTTTTTTATAAAAAAATTCTTTTGTGTTTTTTTGTGCTCTTTGTGGCTAATTATTTTCTGAAATGAACTGATGTTGGCAGTCACAAGATATAGTCAAATTACTTAGAAATTACACAAAATTGACGTGATCTTTTCAGGAAAAGACTGCGTTCTCATTACTCCCGTTATAAGATATAGCGCTCGCTCTTCGGCCTTGCCTTTTCTAAAAATCTCTGCGTTCTTTCATATAATTTCTAAGTAATTTAACTATAAAGCAGTTTTTGAACGATTTCAAACCGAGCAAAATATCCCAAAATGCCCTTAACTTAGCGTCATTCGGTACTGACCCCATTGCTCATGACCCGCTTGCTCCAGAAATTTTCTTTCCCAGAAAAATTGAGATGATACCGAGCCGGAGATGCCTTAAAAACCATCGTATTAGAGCTTCAGACTATTTAATTGAGATAGTAAAATCAATATTCTTTTTGTGAAAAAAAATCTACTTTTAGCTTTATTATTTTTTTTGTTTTCTTGTGGTCTAGCTCATAGCTTGGATCTCTATGTTGGGCAAGATGGAACTCAATCTGTCGACAACCCTCCGCTAGGTGTGTATAGCGATATTTTTGTTGGACCAAGTACTTATTCTAGTAACCAAATTAGTTATCACAACTCATTTGGCGGTATACCTATGTTTTATGGGACAATGTATGTTGGAAACTCTTCCTCCTCGACTGGCAATCAATTAATAATGTATTATAATAGCTTGATTACTGGGGCGTTTACTATTGGTAATGGTTCTAGTGGTAATTTAGCGCTATCAATTCAAGAAAATACTATAAATAGTTCAGGTCCATTATATGTGGGGTTATCTGGTAACGAGAATATCTTTTTTTTGAAAGGTGCAAGTATATGGACGAATCAAGGTCATGCTTATGCTGGTAACAACATTAGTGATAGCAATCTTATCATAATAGACGAAAGATCTTTTTTGTGTGTTGATTCACTTACTATTGGTTATAGTTTTTCTGATTATAATAGTGTAAATGTTTTAAATTTTTCATCATTAGAATGTACAACTGATTCAACCAATTTAGTAATTGGGTGTGGTGGCAATAGTAATCAACTGCTTATTAGTAACGGAGGAACTGTTTCAGCTTTTTCAGCTATTATAGGAGAATCTAATGGTGATAATGGAAATAATATTACCCTTAATGGAAGTAACTCCTCTTTAATTATCAATAATACTAATTACTTTCCTTTTATTGTAGGGTTTAATGGTTTTAGTAATAGTTTTCTTCTTACTAATGAGGCTAATTTTTCTTGTTATTATGGTGTTATCGGATATGGAAGTGCTGCTTCTAATAATTCAGTGACCATACCTGGTGGTTCAATTTGGACTAATAATCAAAATTTTTATATTGGATTTACTGGAGACAGCAACAATTTAATTATTACTAATGGAGGCCAGATTATTGTGACAGGTACTGCTCAAGGCCCTTCTCCTTTTGGCAGTTCTTATATTGGGTTGTTTTCTTCTAGTAATAGTGTTCTTGTCACAGGGGTTGGTTCACTCTGGGGTAATAGTGGAAATCTCTTTGTTGGAAATTTTGGGTCCTATAATTCTCTTACTATTGAAGATGGGGGTGAGGTGGTCGATTATAACACTATTACTTATATTATTTTAACCAACAGCAGTGGTCTTGTCGCAACTAATTATACAACTAATTTTGCAGGCACTCTTGGAGCGATGCCCGGTTATATGGGAGATAGCGTTACACTTTCAGGAAGTAACTCTCTTTGGACTAATAGTGGAGAGGTGGCTATTGGTTATGCAGGAGCTAAAAACAGCCTCACCGTCAATGGTGGTACTGTTGTGGATTATAATGGCTATGTTGGTTATTTAGCCACCTCTTCTAATAACAGTGTAATAATTAATGGTGCTAATTCATTATGGATTAATTCAGGGAATCTTTATCTTGGTTATCAAGGGCCTGGTAATACTATAACTATTACAAATGGAGGTCAAGTGGTGGATGGAAATGGATATGTAGGTTACGGTTCTAATTCTTATAACAATGCTGTTTTTGTAGGCCCTAATTCAATTTGGAGTAATAGTGGAAATCTTTATATAGGAACTACTAATAACACTACTGCTACAACAGGGCAAGGGAGTGTTACTGTTAATAATGGTACTGTTGTTGCGCAAAATATCTACGTTGGTAAAACTAGTAGTTATAATTCTGGAGGGAGCGTCACTCTTGCAAAAAACTTATATCTTCAAGGAGGAAAAACAGGAAAAGCAACATTAAGTTATGTGGGGGCAGATGTAGTAACAGTCGGGAGTACTATTCTTGGTAATGGTTATATAAAAATTGATGGAGATACAGTAAACTTTACTGGCACTAATAATTATACAGGAACAACAAAAATATTATCTGGGACAGCCATTGCTTCTACAGCTACGGCTTTTGGAACCAGTGATGTTTTTCTAGGGGCAAGTAATAAAAAAACAGCTGCCAAATTAGCAGTGGACTCTAATATTGCTTGTAGTATTAGCAAATTAACTGTCAATAATACCAATGCAACGCTTCAACTGAATTCTGGTGCTACTCTTGCTATAAAGAGATTTGATATAGGAACTAACACCATTAATCTTAATCTTAATAATTATAGATTATCTAATGTTCCTAAGGAGATAATAACATGGAGAACAGATAATCGAAAAGGCCATGACATTTTTTCTATTACAAACTCTGATGGGATAAAAAAAATAGAAACTAACAATAAAGTATATATCGAATCAATAGCACCATAGTCCTAAAAACTATTAGCAATCGTCCTTATCATCAAAGAAGGTTCTGTTAAGGGAGCTAAAAAGGAGGTGGTTTTTACTTCAGTAATAGTGAAGCGACTAACAAAAGGGCTTACATCCAGAAGAGTTTGCTCAGTAAAGAAGTCGCTTTCTTGGTGACTTAGGAGCATGACGGGAGCTTCTATGGGTGAGAGGCGTATATTTTGCCAAAAACGAGGTGTGCTCTGGGCCAAAAAGGCATGTTCTGAACCATACTGCTGTGCTGTTGAAGTCAGTACATGAGTGGCTTCTAACAATCTAGGATCTTCCTCAGAAAATCCTGAGTTCAGTAGCCATTCTTTAATAGTAGCCTCTGTACTAAAATAGCGTCGATAAGCGATGCGGGCTAAGCTAGAAAACCACGTGAGTCGTCGTGGAAATAGGAGAGAAGGCATTGTTCGAACTGTTAACAAAGGCCTCCAAAGCAGTAAGCGAGAGACCTTCGTTGGATGGTAGGCAGCTAAGAGCAAAGCAATGTTGGCTGTTAATCCCGAAGCAATGAGAGTCACAGGATGTCCTCCTGTAGTGGTATCAAGAAATTGAGCCAATGCATGAACGTGAGCCATAGCGGTAATCGCTGGATTGGGGCGCTGTGACTCTCCAAAGCCAATAAGGTCAGGAACAAGGACATGATGCTGGGGAGCAAAAGCAGGATAAACTTTAGACCATTCAAAAGAAGAGGCTCCCGGAAAAACGCCATGGAGAAAAACCAGTGGTGACTCTCCACTCTTGCCTGCCGTATGGTAGACAATTTCCCCCGAAGAGGTATTGAGGACGCGCGTTGCAAAAACTGCCGGAGAGATAGAGTCAGGAATCTGAGTACGAGAAAAAGAACGACGCCATCCAAAACGCAATGCAAGAGCAAGAGCTCCTACAAGACCAACCCCCAAACCAGCACCAATACTCATTCCAAGAGGGGTATGCTTTCTTGAGTTTTGATAATGCATAAGTAGTGTAATAAAAATTCACAGGGATAAAAACGATGAAAGGGATAAGAAATTCTTCATCCCTTCTATCTCTTCCATCTCTCTAAATATCTTTCAGCCTATTCAACAAGCTGCGAAGAAGGCTCTAAATGAACTCTGCCTCGGCCTTCAACAATAGTTCCGATTACTTTTCCTCCCAGCTTGCGAGCGATCAGTTCGCCTTTTTTTTGGGAGACCACAAAAACCATTCCTATGCCCATGTTAAAAACACGGTACATCTCCAGAGGGTCTATTTTTCCACCATGGCAAAGAATTTTAAAGAGCGGAGGAATCGTCCATTTTTCGGTATCAATAGCGGCATCACAGTCTTGAGGAAGCACCCGTGGTAGATTGTCAATGAGCCCTCCACCAGTAATGTGTGCTGCAGCATGGAGGGCCTTTGGGCCGAACAGAGACATTTTATCAAATTCTGGAAGGTAGCTACGATGAATTTTGAGGAGTTCTTCTTCTAAAGTTGTTGTTAATCCCAGTGGCTTATCGGAAAATTTTAGCTTCATTTTCTCAAAGAGCACCTGACGTGCGAGGGAGTATCCATTGGTGTGAAGCCCATTGGAAGGAAGTCCAATCAAGGTATCACCGGCTTTGACGCGGTGCCCATCGAGAAGACTCTTACGATCGACAACTCCAACAATAGTTCCCGCCAAGTCGTATTCTCCTGAGTGATATAATCCTGGCATTTGGGCCGTCTCTCCTCCAATCAAAGCGCATCCTGCTTTTTTGCAAGCGCTCGCTAAGCCAGATAAAATCTGCTGGATAACGTTAGTCTCTAGTTTTTCTGTAGCAAGATAGTCCAAGAAAAAAAGAGGGCGAGCTCCTGTGACTGCGATATCGTTGAGGCAATGGTTGACCAGATCAGCTCCAATGGTGTTGTGGCGATCAGTGGCAAAAGCAATCTTGAGCTTAGTCCCCACACCATCAGTGCTGGAGACAAGAACCGGATTTTTTATTTTTCGCTTTTTAAAATTGGGTTGAAACAATCCTCCAAATCCCCCAATTCCACCTAACACTTCCGCTCCATGAGTTGGACGAACAATCTTTCCAATCCCTGATTTTAGCTGATTGCCAAGGTGGACGTTCACCCCTGATTGTGAATAAGCACTGGTGCTAGCCTTCTTGTTGAGGCGTTGTGCAGCGGAGAGAGTTTTAGAAGGCATAGGAAATATTAGGAGTTAACTGTCGCTTCCATCTCTGTGAATAATTCTTCTGTTTTTTTTGTGAGATGAAATTTCAAGTTTGTTGTGGCGTCGGATACTTTCCCGTGAAACAGGCCAAGCAAAAGCTTTGTTCATCACATTCTGTTGCTCGGACCATTCCTGGAATATCTAGATATCCGATGCTATCGACATTGAGGTAGGCTTTCATCTCCTCCAAAGAATATTGATTAGCTATTAATTCTTTAGGATCTGGAAAATCGATGCCGTAGTAACAGGGGTGCCGATGAGGTGGGCAGCTGATCCGAAGGTGTACCTCCTTGGCTCCTGCTTTACGAAGATTGACAATGCGTGTTCTGGCTGTGGTGCCTCGCACTACCGAGTCATCCACAATAACCACTCGTTTTCCTTGGATGGCCTCAGGCACTAGGTTGAGTTTGACGCGGACATTAAAATCCCGAATGAGCTGCGTGGGCTGAATAAAAGTTCGTCCAACATAATGGTTCCGGACGAAGGCTGCTTGGTAGGGGATCTTGAGCTCCTCTGCAAAACCGAGAGCCGCATAGATGCCTGAGTCCGGAACAGGGATGACGCAGTCGGCCTCAACAGGATGAAGCCGTGCAAGCTCTTGACCCATGCGGATGCGGGCTTGGCTCACATTTTTTTTGCGCAAATTGCTATCAGGGCGGGCAAAATAGACATATTCAAAAATGCAGAAAGCTTCTTTCTTTTTTTGAAAAGGAAATTCAGAGCGTACCCCTGCGGCACTGATAAAAACTGCTTCTCCTGGCTCAACATCCCGAACAAACGTTGCTCCAATAAGATCAAAAGCGCACGTTTCCGAAGAAATAACCCAGGCATCATCAAGCTTGCCAAGGGAGAGGGGACGAAATCCATGGGGATCACGTAAACCAACCATCTCTTTTTCTCCAATGATGATAAGTGAAAAAGCTCCTTCAAGTTGTTGAAGTGATTCCATGGAAACGCTGGATTCCTTATTGGAAGGGGGTTTGGCTAGGAGTTGTAAAATGATTTCGCTGTCAGAGGTTGCTTGAAAGAGAGCTCCTTTTTGGATCAACTCTGCGCGAAGAGCCTCTGCATTGATGAGATTGCCATTATGGGCAATAGCAATTTGGCCATGGGCGGTGGTGGCACTCAGAGGTTGGGCATTGAGGAGTGTGCTGGAGCCGGTTGTCGAGTAGCGGACATGGCCGATGGCGTAAGGTCCCGTGAGCTTTGCGAGGTCTTGCTCTTGGAAAAGTTGAGAGACAAGCCCCATCCCTTTGAAAAGATGAAAGGGACTCCCATCTCCATCGTGGCTAATGATCCCAGCACTCTCTTGCCCGCGATGCTGCAAGGCAAAAAGGCCATAGGAAGTGAGAAGGGCTGCCTGCGGATGGCCATAGACCCCGAAGACACCGCATTCGTGGGAGGGATAGTTAGAGGGTTTCACAAAAGCGGGAGAAGGTAAGGAAAAACAAAGCGCTTTATTCTACAACCTAACAGATCCAAAAACAAGTAACGTTGTTGAGTATCATCTCTATTTTTCACTATACCTTTGTCGGATGAATTTAAATAAATTGACAAAGTAATCTGTTTGCGATTTTCCAGCCGTCCTTATGAAAAAAATACTCTCCCCAGTCTTCTTCCTTCTATTGTCACTCACTGCAGCCTTGGCTTTGGATCCTGTTACGGCGGTTTATAGCGGACCTTGTTATGTTAGCTTTAATAATTGTGATTGGGTGCGTGACGCGCAAGGCTCTTACATACTTTATAATTCTCCAATTAAAATTACTTGGTCAGCAACGCTTCTCACTAAGACTAAATATAGGGCTAGAGTAACAGTAGAAAGGAAATCATTAGAAGGTGCCGAGTTTGGCTTTAACGTTGCTTTCCAAAATTGGAGTCTTGAATTTAGCACAAGCGATGAATTCATCTCTGCTTCGAATGGATGGCATCAGAAATCTGCTACTGATAATGTTGATGGTTTTACTCTTTCAAACATAGGAATGTATCGTTTGGAGTTGCAATCTTCCCCAGTTGTTACCTATGAAGCAAAAATAACCGATGAGGATACAACTATAACACCTCCTCAATATATCATTTTCTCAGGTATGCATGTAACACGAAAGAGTAATGGGCTATACGGTGGTGGGGACTATTATGTGGATTACGACCTTCAAAAGGATGATGACGCACCTTCACCTTAGCCGCTTGCTCTTGGGTTCAATTAAAAAAACGCACCCCCCTTTTACCATATTTTAAAAAGTCCAAAAATCCATTAACCTCCGTAAAAAACTCAAAACCTAAACCTCCCATTCAAAACCCCAGTTATCTTATAAACCTATGAAAAAAATAATACTCTCCTCCCTTGTTGTTCTCCTACTATCACTTACTTCTTTGCTGGCTTTAGAGTCAGTGACAGAGACGTATACTAAAGGATATGTGCAGGGACCTTTTGGTTGGAATTACTTTTATCTTTTTTCTTCTCAAGTTCAAATTACCTGGTCTGCAGAGCCACTTGCTGAGTCTGCTTCAGATGGTTCAGCTCAATATCTAGTCGCTATCACCATAAAAAATAATAATACTGAGTATGATGGTTTTTATGATTGGAATCTTGGATTCTTACGAGCAGATGAATTTGTCAGCAGTAATGACTCGCTCCTCCAAGCTACTAGCTCAAAAACCCTCAATAATTTTGGAGGTGCTTCTTTAGTAACTCCAGCAGGTACTTCTAAATTGATGCTCTCTAAAGAAAGTAGCCAAGATCATCGCTATGGAGTGCTAAAGTTAGATAATGAAACAATAACTTATACGGCAAAACTAGCGAGTGGAAGCATGGCTATTGTTCCGCCCGATTATGTACTTGTAACAGGTGGTTTTTCTAAGGTTAGTTTTACACTTGATGGTCATCCTTCTACAGAGAGTCGAAATCTCACGATAGCTCTCCAACGTGATTCTGTTAACCAAGCACCTATCACGCCAGCTGCTCAGTAAGATCTTTTTAAATAATCAACGATAAACCTTGTTAAATCTTTTTAACTTATTATGAAAAAAATAATTCTCTCTTTTTTTGTTCTCCTGCTTTCATTGTCTTCTTTGCTGGCTCTAGAGCCGGTTACGGAGACGTATACTCATGGATATAAAAGTCCAGATACAGACGCGAATGCAGGGAAAAATTACGATTGGAGTGCTCTGTATCCTTCTCCAGTGACAATAACTTGGAGTGCAGAACCACTTTCTGAGATGGGATCAGATGGCTTTCCACATTATAAAGTAACGGTTACAATGGAGAATACTCAATCTACAGTTTACTATAATTGGACTCTTGGTCTTGTAAAAGTAGATGATTTTGTAGCATGTGATACGCCTCCTGAATTGCAGAAGTTTGTTTTTGTGAACCTCCAAAATGACTTTGGAGTTTCTCCAGCTGGTACTTCTAAGTTGGTCTTGAATAAAAACAGTACTTTTTATTATCTAAGTACATCTAGTGTGAGTGGTGGCAGTGAGACAATAGAATATGAAGCAGAAATTACGAACGGAAGCACAGTGATCACACCTCCTGATCAAATCATTTTTGGAGCTAGTTATCTGGAAGAAAACTCAATCAAGGGACTAGTCTTTACCATCCAACGAGACCATCCTGATCAGCCTACTGTTGTTACTGCTCAGTGAGTTGATTGAAACTCATGAAAAAAATAGTTCTCCTCTTTTTAGGGCTCAACTGACACACGCTCTATTTCAATAAACTCACTCTTCCCTCGCTCAGTTGAAAAACCGTTGCCTCTTCCGGTAGCTCTATTTTTTCCAACGCTGTGGTAGTGAAGAAAGCCTGAGATTCTTTGGGAAGGCTTGCCAAAAGGGCATTGCGGCGGGTGAGATCGAGTTCGCCAAAAATATCATCTAGCAAGAGAAGAGGTGGCTGCTGCTGGTTGCTTTCTTCCGCGTTTAAAAAATCAGCTAGACCAAGCTTGAGAGCGAGAGCAATGGTGCGGCGTTGGCCTTCTGAGGCAAAAGAGCTTGCTGCAATTCCATTAAGTAAAATTGTCAAATCATCACGATGAGGGCCAACTTGAGTGAAACGAAAGCGTTCTTCCTCATGACGTGAGGCTGCAAGAGCCTCCAACATGGGTCCGGTAGCTCCTGGTTGGTAAGTGACAAGAAGCTCTTCATGAGCAATTTTTTTACAAGCTGTAGCAATGAGTGGGGCGAGTTTTTTGATGAGCTCGAAGCGTAGCGCGATCAATTGATCGCCACTCTCAGCGAGGGGTAGGGTATAGGCCTCGATCTGCGCGCGCGGGCGCTGCTCACGCAGGAGCACATTGCGCGAGCGCAGTGCCTTTTCATAAGAGCGCAACACTTGCCTATATTCGGCGCCGACTTGCAGTCCAGCGCTGTCTAAGAAACGTCGCCGCCGTTCTCCTGAGTCGTTAACGATACCAACATCATCACTCCCAAACCAGACCACACGGCCTTGGGCGAGGTAGTCCTTTTTTTTTCGCTGCAACACATCATCGAGAAAAAGGTGATAGCGAGGTGAGTTATCCGGAGAGACAAGCAGTTTCTGTTGATGCTTGCGATCATGAATTCCTTCTAGGCAAAAAGAGCCCTCTCCAAAACGAAGCATTTCAGAAAGGTGATGGGTTCGTGGCGACTTCATCCGAAGCAGCATGCAAGAGGCTTCTAGGAGAGAGGTCTTTCCTTGAGCATTGGGACCTAAAATAAAATTGAGTCCTGGATGTGGCTCCCACGTCAGTTGTTCAAAGCAGCGAAAGTTGTGGAGAGTTAGTTGGGTGAGGATCATGAAGAATCAGGGGAGCAGGTTACAGGTCTACAGGCCGCAGTATCTAATATACCTTTCTCAAATGAATTTTAGGGATTTTCACTGGTTTTTTTTAGCGCTATTCGGGAATGACGTAGCGTTGTCAGAGTGTGCTGTTACGTCCGTAGCAGCACGCTCTGACACGTCATTCCCGCGAAGGCGGGAACCCAGACTGCTTTCTTCCCCCCTAAAAATTCCTGCGTAAAAAAATCCTAAAATTCATCCGACAAAGCTATATAGTGTATTAAATTGAAAAGAGCACATCATAAGCTTGCTCTTTTTCCTTAAGACTGTGTTCTCATCCTTTAGGTTATCTTTGGATAGCCTAAACTCTTCGGCCTTGTCTTAAGAAAAAATTTCAGCGCTTCTAACGCGCTCTTTTCAATTTAATCCACTATATCTAATGAAAAAAAATACCATATAGTCAAATTCCTGTAGCTGATTTTCTCATTGCTACTTAGGGGCGTAACGAGTAAGGTCACACCTTCAAAAAAGCGCGGTTAGCTCAGCGGTAGAGCACTACACTGACACTGTAGGGGTCGGCAGTTCGAACCTGCCATCGCGCACCATCTTTGTGACAACTTAGTTCGTAATCGTTCACTTAAGTGGATAACCGTTTTCAAATGGCATTGAGCAATGGGGTCAGTACCGACCAATTTGCAAACGCAGTTGCAAATTGTGGGACTGACCCGCTTGCTCCGGAAGCTTGCTTTCTCTAAACATTACCCTCTTTCGGTACTCGTTCCACTGAGTTGAACGAGTACCTTAGTTCCCTGGCCAGGTGCCATTCAAAAATTCAGTCCAGGCAAGTGCGGTGTATCCTGGAAATAGGGTTCGAATAGGGACAAAATGATTTTCTCTTATTGTGTTATGCTAAGATAATTTTGTCCCTATTCGACCTCTATTTTGCTTGAAAATTTGAAGTGACATACCACTCCGCTGCTTGGCGTAGCGAGTCTTCAAGAGTAATCTGCGGCTTCCAAGGAAAGTCCCGTTCAAAGTCGCTTCCATCAACAATCCAACGCTGAGGTATGATTTCTTTTACACGATCACGACCTAGACTTTGGAGGGGTTGGTGCAGAGGTGGAATCTGATCTGCAACCAAAGAGATCAAGCGAATGATCGCATGAGGAAGTGGCAGTGTGATACCACGAGTTTGGAAGAGAGAGACAGCTGTTTGAATCAAGGCAAGATCAGTAAGGGAATGATTGCTGGTGATAAAATAATCGTGATGAGGGAGAAGACTCCAATTGCTTTTTGCAACGATTAAAAGCGCACGGCACAAATCACCAATATCAATCCAGCTGTATTCTTTTGGCCGCAATCCAGGTTTGATGCGCAGTCGGCCGCGCGCCATTTGAAAAAGAGGAAAGATCGCTTGGTCACGAGGGCCAATGATCATCGGAGGTCGCAAAATCAGTAGCTCTGGTCGGTTCAGGTCAAAGAGTTCTTTTTCCATTGCGAGCTTCGACTCTCCATACCAAGAGCGAGGTTGACTGGTGTGATGCCGTGTGCGGGCAGGAGCGCCAGCTGGCGTAGGGCCGGCTGCTGATTGAGAAGAAAGAACTAAGAGGCGACATTCCTTTGGTAGGGCTTTTGCAAGGGCAATACTTCCTTCCACATTAGTTTTAAAATAGAGAGTACGCTTTCTGGAAAAAGTAAGCCCTGCACAATGAATCGCGACATCAGCGGGAGGGGCCTCTTCTAACAACCAGCGTTCATCCTTGGCGGAGCAGAGATGAAGATGCTCTGGAAGGTTCTCAATGCCTTCTCTTCGCAGCTGTTCACACAATTTTTCCTTGCTGCGCACTGGCAAAATAATATCAGACCAGGTCGGATCATGTAAGACATGCAACAAAAGATTGCGTCCGACAAAACCTGTGGAGCCAGTGATGAGGAGGCGGGGTAGCCGCTTTGTAGCTAAGTTAAAGTTAGTTTTCACTGAATTAGAATTTTACAAAGTAATCGCTCCAACTCGAAGGATGAAGGCCGCTCCATTGAGAAGATTCTAGAGCTCCATAAATAAGATGTTTCGACCTCAAAAACTTTTTTTAGATCAAATCCTTAGGCCATATCTCCCATTTCCATTCACCTTTTTAGGATCATATTTTTGGTGCCTCATGTAGTCTTCAGTTTGTCTAGCAACGAGGGCGTTGGTAGACGCAAAAGTGCTAAAAACTCAATATTACCTGTCATTCCTGGAAGAGGTGAGGGAATGACATTTTCAAAGTAATAGCCGGCATTGCTGACCCAATGGCGAATAGAGTCGATTGCTTTTTGATGTAAAAGAGGATCACGAACAATACCACCACGTCCTACTTCTTTTTTAGAAAGTTCAAATTGTGGCTTGATGAGTGCCACAATAGATCCTTCTGGTTTGACCAAAGAAAAAGCAGCAGGAAGGATTTGGGTTAAAGAAATAAAACTCAAATCACCGACGATCAAATCAAAGCGTTTTTCAAAATCGGAGGGTTGCAAATAACGGGCATTCACTCCTTCTCGAATGGTCACACGAGGGTCTTGGCGCAGTGACCAGGCGAGTTGACCTTTTCCCACATCAATGCCTGTGACATGAGCAGCTCCATGCTGCAAAAGACAATCAGTGAAACCACCTGTAGAAGAGCCTAAATCCAGGCATTCCAAGCCAGTAGGGTTAATAGCAAAACCTTTGAGAGCCCCTTCTAACTTATGTCCGCCGCGACTCACATAGCGATCTCGCTCTCTCACTGTCAGCGTGCTGGTGATGGGGACTTGAGATCCGGGCTTGCTCTGCACTTGTCCCTCTACCAAGACTTGACCTGCTAAGATGGCTCGTTGTGCTTTTTCTCGAGAAGGAAAGAAGCCCTTTTCATGTAATAGTTGATCAAGTCGAAGGCGAGGAAGGGAGGCGCTCATGAAAATGGAAAGAGCAACTCTTGTTGATGAGGATGAATTTCTAAAAAGAAAGAGTGATGTTGCTTTTTAGAAAGCTCTTGAAAAAAACGACGATTACCCGGAATGGCTGGGTCTTCTTGGTCTTCTGGATGGTGGTTGAGAATCATTCCAGCACAATGGAAGCCACGGTGGGCGATCGATTCTAGCGTCAAGAGGGTATGATTCATTGCTCCGAGGCGATTGCGTACAACGAGGATAATTGGAGATCCAATAGCACGAACCAAGTCAGGTAACATTTTTCCTGGAGAGAGGGGGACCAACCAACCACCAACTCCCTCAAATAATAGCGAAGAATATTTTTTTTGCAGCTTTTGGATCGTTGGCAGGACTTGCTCTATGGAAAAAATTTCCCCTTCAAGAGGCGCTGCATCAAGCGGTCCCAGTGAAGCTTGATAAAAAACAGGAGTGATTTCATCAAGTGTCAACTCATCATCTCCTGCAGCTTGTAATGCTATCGAATCGCCCCTGCCCCCAGAGGCGAGTGGTTTGATCGCCACTGTCTTCCAACCAGCCTTGCGCATAGCTTTGGTGAGTAAGGCTGTGACATAGGTTTTTCCTGCATCAGTGTCAGTAGCAGTAATAAAAAAATTGGGATTATCGCTTCGCATATAATTTGACTATAAAAGTTGAAGAAGTCATACCCCTTATGAAGTGAAAATTTTGTCTTACTGAAAGCAAGTATCATTATCTACTCTAAAACCTTATTCCCGGGAAGATAGTCATACGAAGTAGCTTTGTTGATTTGCTCAACAACGCTTTTATGAAAGCTCAATTTCAAAAGGCACATCAGCAGAACGATATTGTTGAAAAAAAGAGGATGACCCATAGTTGCGAATATAATTCACGACCTCTTCGCGTAGAGAGCGATGTAGCTTGCTTTTAGAACGATGAGAGAGAGATTTTAAACAAGGTTCTAAATCGTCAATTTTTAAAGCGAGGCTATTGGATTGGGCGATTTTTTGAAGGCGCTGTTGTAGTAGTTGAAAGAAAACAAGCTCGTAGCCATTGCCTGCTTCATGTGCCAACTCAAGCAGAGAAAGAGTGCTGGGGGGATCAGGTAGTGAAAAAGAAGCCGCAATTTTATCATAATGAAGCGATGTAAGAAGGTTCAGAATGATTTCTTCAAGATAAGAAAAGGAGACTTTGTTTTTTTCTAAGTCTTGCTGAAGATAGATTACAATAGCATCAGCAAGTGCAAAAGAGACGGGCCAACGCTCGTGCCCATGAAGCTGAGCAGCCTGTTGCAGAGCCATAATGATCCAGCTCTTGTCAAGAAAGACGGAGCGTCCATCAGGCATGCTAACAAGAGGGAGTCGATGCTTTAGTGCAATCATTGAGATTGTCGAGTTTTTCGAGTGATTGAATTTCTTGAAGGAACTCTCCGACTTCTTGAAAAGCCCGATAAACAGAAGCATAGCGGACATAGGCAATGGGATCAAGCAGACGAAGACGCTTCATCATTTGATCTCCAAGCAATTTTGTTGAGATTTCTTGCTGATATAATGAGTAAATATAATGCAGGACCTGAGTGATAGTTTGTTCTATCTGCTGGAGAGCAATAGGGCGCTTTTCACAAGCTTTAATCAAACTAGAAAGCAGCTTTTGCCGGTCAAAAGGCTCTCGACGCCCATCGCGCTTCACAATCAAAAACTCGACTTGCTCTATTTCTTCATAAGTTGTAAAGCGATAGCAACAGGAGAGACACTCTCTGCGGCGTCGAATACGCTCTCCTTCTTGGCACAGGCGTGAATCAATAACTTTGTCATCAAGAGAGTGGCACTTGGGGCACAACATGAGGCCTACTAAAGGGTGAAGAGTGATAAGCTTAAGCGCTTTTCTTTTTAACCTAAATCTTTCAATTGAAGCAGATGAAGTTGCATAAGGACTTTTTGGGAGAAAGTATATTGCGTTAATTCGCAGCTCTCAATAGCAGAGTTTAGAGGGTGTCTTGAAAATGAATAAAATTGATGCAGTACCAGGAGCGAAGCGCACAGACCCGCAGTGTATAGGGACATACTCGAGGACGCGAGCACTGGAGCGACGCTGTAATGCGCAATTTTAGTCTTTTCAATTGTGAGATGAGATAGGTTGGTAGTTAGAGGGTGTCTTGAAAATGAATAAA
>JAIEQL010000004.1 GCA_019747735.1 Chthoniobacterales bacterium
ACCCGCAGTGTATATGGACATACTCGAGGACGCGAGCACTGGAGCGACGCCGTAATGCGCCATTTTAGTCTTTTCAATTGTGAGATGAGATAGGTTGGTAGTTAGAGGGTGTCTTGAAAATGAATAAAATTGATGTAGTACCAGGAGCGAAGCGCACAGACCCGCAGTGTATATGGACATACTCGAGGACGCGAGCACTGGAGCGACGCCGTAATGCGCCATTTTAGTCTTTTCAATTGTGAGATGAGATAGGTTGGTAGTTAGAGGGTGTCTTGAAAATGAATAAAATTGATGTAGTACCAGGAGCGAAGCGCACAGACCCGCAGTGTATATGGACATACTCGAGGACGCGAGCACTGGAGCGACGCCGTAATGCGCCATTTTAGTCTTTTCAAGACACCCTCTAGAGCATTTTAAATAAAGTTATAGCTGGAGCAGGAGCAAACGAAGTAACGCAGGGAGTTCAAGTAAAAAATTCACCACAAAGAACACAAATCCACTAGGGAGTGTTCACTAATTATAGAATCTTCACCGGGATGCAAGAGATAGAAGAGGAGACATCAATGAAGCTCACCAAAAAGTAATGTTTCTATTTTTAGGATTTAACGGCACTCCACTCTCACCCTCATTCCTGCGGAGTCAGGAATCCAGCCACTGTCGAGCTTTGTTTAAAAAAATTTTCCTATTAGGAGCGTTTTAAATTTAGTTTTTTAACGCTCCTGCTCAAATCAGTATTGACCGGGTTCTGGGTTCCTGCCTCCGCAGGAATGACGTCTGGGGTGTAGTGATTATTGGCTCTAAAATACCCACTCTTTTTTTCAATAAAGCAAACAGAATCAAATCGTCTTTTGAATTCTTGAGCACCGCTCAACGTGACTATAACTCTATTTAATATGCTCTAAAATAAGGCACTATTGAGGACGTGTCTGATGAGAGTTCCTTTGCCTCCGAAAAAAATAAGGCAACGCCTTCGCAGGGATGCTGCCATTTGTAGCGGCATTTCAATTCATTGCGAAACAATAACACATCGGGGCGACAGGATTCGAACCTGCGACATCTTGGTCCCAAACCAAGCGCTCTACCAAGCTGAGCTACGCCCCGGAGAAAGCGAGGAGGTTATAGGATTGTTGGTTGGAAAGCAAGAGTTGTTTCAAGTGATGCTAAGAGATCGTCAAGGTAGCATCCTTAACATCGCTCGATTCTTCTCGTAGAAGGAGATTCTCAGTTTGAATACTGGCGGACCCATCTGGATTTTGTTTGATGACCCTTGTAAAAGAATCTTCTTCTTCATGAGTAAAGCTATGAGTTGAGTCGTTCTCATTGAGATCTCCACCATTTTGATCGCAGGTGATAAGGCAATCGCGTTTCGTTTTTTGAAGTGCGCTTACAGTGAGCTCTTGGTTAGCATTTCTGCTCAGTACTGTCTTGAAATTTTTTTCCTCTTTCTCAGTTCTAATAGAACCTGCTCTATCGAGTTGTCTAAGCGACCTTAGCTCTTGCGCATTTTTTATTAGCCTAGGGGAATCATTTGGAAGCTGTGTCTTAATAAGAGCGATAGTACTGAAGGAATTAGGGTGTATAGCATAGGCAGCTGCCTCTTGTGCTTCCTTATTAGAGCCTGCAAATTCTTTTATTGCTGCGATGACATCTTCAATAGAATCGGAAGAATTTTCTTTGGAAGGAGGCATGTCATCATAAGAAATAGAGGTTATCTTATTGGCGCTATCTCGTTTTATTTGCCATGTTCCATTTTTTGTATCTCTCTCTAGTTCATTCCAAGGGTCTTTTATGCTTGCCCGTAGCTGTGTGTCATACTGATCAATCTCATGTCGAAGAATTGCCCCAGCTTTAAAAAAAATATTCGTAGGGAGTTTATTAACTCCTATTTGCAACTTTTCTGTTGAATTATTAGCCTGATTATTTAAAGAACGATGATCAAATGGGCTTGTTCTTTTTTCTTCTGCCATTTGTTGATTGTTACCCAGACTCCTCGGGTTAGAAACTGGAGTTGCTAAAGCAATTCCTGCTAAATCATAGTTACTAAGAGCGTGTTCTAGTTTTCTTGCACAATGATTCACTGATCTCGATTTTCCAACAGGCATGAAATTCCAAAATTTTCGAGCAAACCAGTTTAACCCTTTTGCATATTCATACTTCTCTAAAGCCTTTTCAAATTTTTCTTTTGCCTCTAAATAATTCTGAATCAGCTTACCTCGCTTCGGATCTATTGTCTGTTGAATGGTGTGACCATTAAAAGAAGAGGTTTCGCCATTTTTAATGCCATCATTATTACTGCTGGTGCTTATGAAAGAAGTGGTAACAGACGAAGCATTATTATTATTATATTCAACGTTAGAGTTACGAAGAGAAAAAGGGTCAGACATAAATTCCTAACAATTTTCCTTCTTTCAAACAGAAGTCAAGGTGGACTTGCTAGCTTTGCTCTCTTTTTTGTCACATAAGAACAAAAATAGTTGAAAAGGAAAGGATCTCAGAGAAAATATCCGCTTCGTCCTTTGTATTGTGAAATTCTCCTTAACGCTCACCCTCTCTCTTTTGTTTGTAGCATCGAGTGCCTTTGCAGGCGGCGCCAATTCAGGTAGGGGAGGTATAGCTCTTTTTTCTTCCTCCAAATTCAACTCCTCCCAAGAGAAGGGGCGCATTTTTTCGCAAATTCTCAAAAACAGTAAAAACGAACCTATTACTGTCTTGGTCTCCCTTTCTAGACAGCGAGCTTATCTTTTTGTTGGGAATCAAGTTGCCATTGATACACCCATTTCTTCAGGAAGAAGTCTCGGGATGACGCCTGAGGGGGATTTTAAAATTACCCAAAAAGATCCTGACCATCGCTCCAATATTTATGGCAACTTTGTCGACAATGCTGGTCGGATTATTAAAGCAGGAGTTGATAGCAAGCATGATTCGGCACCGAGTGGGACTCATTTTGAAGGGGCACCGATGCTTTATTTTATGAGACTGACGGATAAAGGAGTGGGGATGCATGTTGGCTACCTTCCTGGTTATCCCGCTTCCCATGGTTGCATTCGCCTTCCAGAGGAGATGGCAAAAGCCATTTACGAAGTTGTTTCTTTAAACACTCCAGTTACCGTGCAATCGTAGTTTTTTATGACATCTTCTTCTCAAAAAAAAGCTCCTTCTTTTTTTGCTTCTTCCATTGGAAAAAAGTGGGTTGTGGCCCTAACAGGAGTTTTGCTCATCGGATTTATCACACTGCATCTGCTTGGTAATCTCGCTATTTTCCTAGGTCCTGAGGCCATCAACAGTTACTCCGAAAAATTGCATCACTTAGGTGTGCTCCTCTGGATTGTGCGTTTAGGATTGCTAGTCGTTGCAGGATTGCATGTTTTTTTTACCATGGCCTTATGGCGTGAAAACAAAAAAGCCTCTCTTGAAAAGTATGCCGTTCGCCAAAAGTTAGAAACAACGCTCTATGCCCGTTCTATGAGGCTTTCAGGGTTGGTTGTTCTCGGCTTTGTGCTTTTTCACCTAGCTCAGTTTACATGGGAGTTGACCAATCCTGATTATAAAAATTGGATGGATGCTCTCGGGCGCCACGATGTCTATCGGATGCTCATAAGTGCTTTTTCTAACCTCTGGGTCGCTGGTTTTTATTTGCTCAGCGTTGGTTTGTTAGCGCTACACCTTGCTCATGGGGTTGCAAGTCTTTTTCAAACATTAGGCCTCACCTCAGAAAAACTGCGGCCTCGCTTCGAGCGTGTTAGCTTGATAGTGGCCGTTTTATTTTTCTTAGGGTATGCCTCGATACCGCTTGCTGTGTTTTTTAAAGTAGTATCGTGAACAGCAAACGACTCTTTTCGAAGGCTCTATTAAACTCCAATTTTTATTTTAGTTTTCTTTCTAGATAGTCCCTCAATGTTATGATACTAGACGCCAAAATCCCACCTGGTCCTCTCCAAAGCAAATGGCAACATTTTAAAGAAAACGCCAAGCTGATCAATCCAGCCAACAAACGTAAATTTAACATTATTGTTGTCGGATCAGGACTGGCAGGGTCTTCGGCGGCCGCTACACTTGCAGAGCAGGGGTATCAAGTTGACTGTTTTTGCTTCCAGGATTCTCCTCGTCGCGCTCATAGCATTGCGGCACAAGGAGGAATTAATGCTGCTAAAAATTATCAAAATGATGGTGATAGTGTTTGGCGTCTTTTTTATGACACGCTCAAAGGAGGAGATTTTCGTGCTCGCGAGGCCAATGTTTATCGGCTTGCGGAGGTTTCTGCTTCTATTATTGATCAATGTGTCTCTCAAGGCGTTCCCTTTGCTCGGGAGTATGGAGGAGAGTTGGCCAATCGTTCTTTTGGAGGAGCGCAGGTCTCTCGCACTTTTTATGCCCGTGGTCAAACGGGTCAGCAGCTCTTGCTAGGGGCCTATTCCTCTTTAAGCCATCAAATCAAAAGCGGTCGTGTGACGATGCATCCTCATAGCGAAATGCTCGATCTTGTACTCATTGATGGGCATGCAAAGGGTATCATCGTGCGAAATCTGATCACAGGTGAGATTAAGCGCCATGCGGCAGCAGCAGTTGTTCTTTGCACCGGAGGCTACAGCAATGCCTACTATCTTTCGACCAATGCACGGGGATGCAATGCCACTGCCATTTGGCGAGCCTACAAAAAAGGAGCCCTCTTTGCCAATCCCTGTTACACGCAGATTCATCCGACCTGCATTCCTGTAGCTGGAAGTTATCAGTCAAAATTAACCCTTATGTCCGAGTCGCTGCGCAATGACGGGCGCGTCTGGGTTCCTAAGAAAAAAGGAGATCAGCGTCCTCCTCAAGCAATTCCTGAAGAAGAGCGCGACTACTATCTTGAGCGAAAATATCCCTCTTATGGAAATTTAGCGCCAAGGGATATTTCCTCTCGTAGTGCCAAAGAAGTGTGTGACGAAGGGCGGGGTGTTGGGCCTGGTGGACTGGGGGTCTATCTTGATTTTCAAGACGCAATAGCACGCCTTGGTCGTCCAGCCATCCAAGAGCGCTATGGCAATCTTTTTGAAATGTATGAAAACATCACCGGAGAGAATGCCTATGAGCGCCCCATGCGGATCTTTCCTGCCCTCCACTACACGATGGGAGGCCTTTGGGTTGATTATCATTTGATGAGCAATCTTCCTGGGCTCTACGTATTAGGCGAAGCCAATTTTTCCGATCATGGGGCCAATCGTCTTGGCGCTAGCGCCCTGATGCAAGGCCTCGCTGATGGTTATTTTATTTTGCCCTACACGATGGGAGAATATCTCTCCACCCAGTTTGGCAAGAAGCCCACTACCGATCGTCCTGAATTTGAGCAAGCTGAAACCGCCGTGCGTGCGAAGCTCACTCAGCTTTTAGAAATTGGTGGCACAACCCCTGTTAATGAATTTCATCGTGAGCTTGGGCTGCTGCTTTGGGAAAAATGTGGCATGGCCCGTTCAGAGACTTCTTTAAAAGAGGCACTAGTTGAGCTTCCTAAGCTACGTGAACGCTTTTGGAAAGAAGTTGCCATTCCTGGTCGTGGAGCTGCTTTGAATCAATCGTTGGAGGCAGCAGGCCGAGTTGCTGATTTTATAGAGCTTGGAGAGCTGCTATGCCGCGATGCTCTGACACGAGAAGAGTCGTGTGGTGGTCATTTTCGTCTTGAGCATCAGACAGAAGAAGGAGAGGCCCTGCGTCATGACGAGACCTTTTCTTATGTGCATGCCTGGCAATATCAAGGTGAGGGAGTGGCTCCGCAGCTAGTGAAAGAACCTTTGGATTATGAGTTCGTCTCTCGCTCTACAAGAAGTTATAAATAAAATTTTATGAATTTTCATCTTCGACTTTGGAGACAAGAAGGACCCTCAGCAAAGGGAGGTTTTGAGGAGATAGAGGCCCGGGATATTCCTGCAGAGGCTTCCTTTTTGGAGATGCTCGATATCGTCAACAATCGTCTTATCAAAGAGGGTAGGGAGCCTGTGGCTTTTGAATCCGATTGTCGCGAGGGAATCTGTGGCACTTGTAGTATGGTGATTAATGGAATTCCTCAAGGTCCTGGGCGAGGGGCCGCTTGTCAGGTCTATATGAGAACATTCCGGGATGGAGATTCCATAACCGTAGAACCTTTTCGCGTAGCTGCTTTTCCTTTGGTAAAAGACCTTGTGGTCAATCGCAGCGCCTACGATCGGATCATTCAATCGGGAGGATTTATCACCGAACATACCGGTGGGGCTCCCGATGCAGCTGCTATGTTGATTGGAAAAAGAGAAGCAGATCGTGCCATGGATGCTGCGGCTTGTATTGGCTGTGGAGCCTGTGCAGCGGCCTGTCCCAATAGTTCTGCGATGCTTTTTGTCGGAGCTAAAGTAACTCATCTCAGTTTGCTGCCTCAAGGCCAACCAGAGCGAAGTGGCCGTGCTCTGAATATGGTTCGTGCCATGGATGAGGAGGGGTTTGGGAATTGTTCCAACTACTATGCTTGCGAAGCTGTGTGCCCTGCGAATATTTCTGCCTCTGTCATTGCGACACTCAATCGGGAATTTGTCGCAGCAGTGATAAAAGTTGAAGTTGCTAATTGAAGTGCTGCTACTTTATTGGCAGCATCGCCGCGAAGGCCCAAGATCTAGCTATTGTTTCGACTGCTTCATGAAATAAAAAAATTGCAATAATGACCACACTGCAAACTGTCGCGAAGCGACATATCCTTCCTTTCCTGACTCGCTGCTTGATGTTCTCCTTTGCCATGCTTGTAGCTGTCTTTGTATTACATGGATGGAGTTATGAGACCCTCTCTGCGCTATTAATAGCTCTTCTGCTTTTTGGCTTGCTGAGGGCTTCTGTGGACCTCTTATTTCAAAGAGAAACTTTTCAAAAAAAAATCCCCAACCCAGGAGTGGTGAAATTTTTTATTAATGCCTTATTGTTGATTTTTATTTCAAAGGTCCTTCCTTCTTTTGCCCTCGATAAAACCTCAACTGCCTTTTGGGCGAGCTTTGTGATTGTTTTTGTGCTCTCTTTGCTCAAGTTCAAACCCTCTCAAAAAGAAACTGCTCCTTTACAAAAATCACCGACCATAAAAGAAGCAAGAGCGCGTGTGATTTCCTCGGACGAAAAGAATCCAAGTTAGCATCTTGCTGTTTTGTATCCGATTATAGGAACAGATAAGTAAAGAGTGAAGAGCTCGCGCTGACTATCCCACCCTCTTCCAGACCTGCGCTGGAAACAAAGGGACCTTCGATTGATGTAAGCGCAACTTTCTTCTGCCGCTAAGTGAAATCCAGTAGTGAGCGTAATCCACAGAGAGGACTTTTTTTTGAGCAGTGTCATACTGCTTACGCAAGTCCATTAGCTGCCAATTTCCTGTGGTATCTCTTTCAAGGTGGCGCCACTTTTTGTCCCCGATGACCCAACCTGCCTCTAACATGTCGGGAGTAGAGATAATAATTTTTCCAATCCACTCGTTGGTTTCTTGCTCAACCTTAATAACACATCCCTCAAAATCATCTCCAACGCGTTCCCAAATCCCTAAGAGGTCATGGACATCTGTCGGATTTCTAAAACCAAGACAACGTTGAAGAAAGCTCATAGTGCAGAAAAAGGCTATAAATAGAAGACGACTTAAGGTTGCAGGTTAAACCTAAAAAGAACTTGCTTGAGCAGCTCCCGCTGAGGTTACAAAAGACAACTCAAGTCGCAAGGGGAAAGTAGAAGAAGCGCGTCTCATTTTTTTTGTCTTCCTTTCTTTTGCTCTTGGAGTTTGTCATGGAGTCGCTCTTTGGCAGAGTCCTTTACTTTTTTTTGAATGCTCTCTAATTGATCAGAACACATTTTTTTCTTCTCCTGGAGAACTGATAATGTCTCTTGAAGCCATGGGCTCCATTCAGGGTCATGAGAGAGATGATTAGTAGCCGCATTGAGTTCTTCAATAGCTTGCTCACAAATTCCCAATGCTCTTTCAAAAAGTTCTTTTTCATTTCCATTACTAACACTGTGGGAGTTAACAGCACGAGAAGTAGCTTCGTGTGTCTGCAGTACTCCTTTCTGTAGTGTGCAATATTTTTTAGTTGTTAAAGATTTTTCTAAAACAGCCTTTAGTTTTTGCTCCTGTAGTTCATTACAAGGCAAAGAGCCATTTGCCTTCAGTTGAAGCTGTCTTATTGCTTCCCACTCAAGGTTTCTAGCGGCATCGTTCAGCGCCCTATTTTTTTGAAGTGCTTGCTGCCATAAAGAAATTCCAGCGAGACTAAAAGGAAGAGAATTTGCTTGAGCACAAGGGACCTTAGCCTCAGAAGAGATTTGTTCTAATTTGCTGCGAAGCTGTTCAATAATAATTTCATTTCTTCGCAGTCCTATTGACTCAGCTTGTTGTTCCCACCAAATAGAGTGGTTTCTCCAAGAGTTTTCTTCCAGCGTTGTTAGGCTCTTGTATTCCTGATGATAAAGCTGCAACAGCTTCTCCCAGTCGGCTAGTTGCTCTTCTCGTTTAGCAGCAATGGCGGCAGTGACCTTGCTTGTTAAGGCTGGATCTTCATGCTGTGGTAATGTCTCTTTTGCCTTTTGGATCATTATTCCTATTTCTCTTTCTCTATTTTTGTCTTCGAAATATTGTTTCAGTAGAGTCAATCGTCTCTTTTCTTCTTCACAAGTAGCAGAAGCTCTCTTCCAAAAAGAGATCATCATTTCTGGAGCATCGAGTTCATTAGTGAGAAGATGCTGGCATTCTTTAACAGTTCTATCCAAAGCTAGCTTTGCTGCTTCTATTTTTTGAAGAACTGTTTCTAAGCTGATGTTATTTGAATCAAGAGGTTGTTTTAGAAACTCATTAATACAATGCTCCATCTTAATGTACTTAATTTTGGAGTCACCATAGCATTCTTGTGCTCGTTGATGCTTTGTTTCTTGTTCTAATTTTTTAATTTTTGTTTTCCAAAAATCTCGTAAGGGAATCTCCCTTTCTGGCACCAAGTCATAAGCCGCTTTACTCTCTTTGATCCTATTATTTTGGATAGAATCTCTTTTCTCTTTTGAAGTCAGAATTTTTTCCCAATATTGAAGATTTTTGTCATCACTCTCTAATTCTAATTCAATTCTCTCGAATCTCAAATTCCACCATTCTTTTTTATCCTTAGGAGCCATGTCTAATCCCTCTTGGCAAGCCTCCTTTGCTTCTTTTATAATTGTTAAAAGCTCTGTTTCGATAATGCGTTTCTCTTGGGAAAGTCGCCTCACTTCTTCTTCTCTTTTGTCATAAAGGGAGATTTCAATATGATTCTGAATTTCCTTTAACCTCTCTTGTTCTTTCCGTCCTTTAAGCAAAAGCCCCTCTATATTCATTTTTAAGAGCGTTTCTTTTTCTTGATAAACCTCTTCGCTCCAATCCACTGGTTTTAATGTAGCAAATTTTAAAGACATTGCATTTTCTTCGCGGTCCTCAATATGAGGATTAATGATCGTTAAATGACCATTTCCCCAAGCAATAGAGCCATTCTGTTCATTTCCCTGCCATGTTTTATCGTGGCTAGAGCGCCGTTCAAAATTGACCTGATATTTCTTGAAGTTGGGTTTGTAAGAAAGCGTCCTAAATCTTCTTAGCTGGTCATTACTCAGAAATCCATCAATGTTCTCCTCTTTAAGGCTAGAAGTTTCTGATACATCATCAGGAAAATTTATCGTTTCTGAGCTTTTTGACCATGGTGCCGCCTCTAATCCAATCCATAGTTTCCCTAATAACTCAGCATCTCTTTTAGTAGCTTCTCCTAAAGAAAAATCTCCTGTAGCGCTTCCAGCAAGCCTCAAAAGGTTTTTAGCCCAACTGATTTTTTTCTCTTTTGCAGTTAGGATAGCTTCTCGAGCCTTGTCCCAAAGCTTGCGACTCTTGTTTGCCTCTTGGTTGGCTTTATTCCAAGCTTCTCCTAAGTTTTTTGTGAACGTTGCTATTTGTTCTGCTGGGAGTGTTGAGGAGTGAGATAGAAGCTTTTCAAGCTGGTTATAGTTTTGTTGAGCTTGTGTAAGTTGGCTTAATAAAGTTTCTTCAGATTGCAATGCTTGCTTGCGAGCTCTAAGCGCTTGATCTCTTGTTTCAACAAACGCGTCATATAACGTGCTATTTGCCCAATTATTTTTAGGAACTAGATCTGAAGGCTTCCATTCTATTTTAGTAGACTCCGTTAAGATTGCTTCTGCTTTCTGGATAGTCTTTGTGGCTTCTATTGATCGTTCCAGCGCTGAAAGCTCTTCCTCTTTTTTAGTTAGCTTTTGTTCTACTCGAGAGATTTCTTCCTCAGTTTTAAAAACAATTTCTTCAGTTTCTATAAAAGGGAGGATGGAGTTTTGTGTAACATAAGGTATTTCCTCCCATGCCGCCTTGAGCTTTTTTCCTATAGTTAAGAAGTCTTGTAGTGAGGTTTTTTCTTTAAGAAGTTTTTTATGCTCGTCTTTGCACTTTTCTAATTTTTTCCCCCAAGCAAGGCACATTTCCTTAAGGGAATGACTGCGTTGCTGCTCTTCTTGAAAAAAATAAGTATTTTTATCTTCTAAGCAATTAGCGGCAATACGATCAGCTTTTTCAAAAGAAATCTTTGCTTTGAGTGAACTCTCTGAGATTCCTTGCATAAGCTTTCCAGATTTTTCACTTAAAAGTTTGGATAAAAGCTGATCTGTTTCTAAAAAAACTTTTTCCCAGCATTGATCTGTTAATTGCTGTTGCTGAGAAAAAGCAGCATCTAAGGTCTTTTGCCTCTCTTTAAAATAGCCATAGGTTTTTTGAAAGTGCTGTAACTCTTCTTCCAGATTTTGTAAAAGGTCACTCTTATTAAAAAGATCTTGAATATTTTTTACTTCTTTCAAAATCTGCTCCCACTGAGCTTGGGTGCGAGTTCTAGTTTCGTGGCGGTTTTCTGCACCTGTTTTAAGGAGATTATTCCATTCCTCATGATCACTATTAGCCTCTTCTATCATTTTTTGGACTGGATGATAGCCTGAGCAAAATTGACTTAAAAAACTCAAGTCAGCATCCAGGGGTCCTTTGAGGTTGATCTTATCTTTTTTGCATTGATGAATGCGAACAGAAGCAACTTTAGCAATTTCATCAAGTTTGGCCTGAATGGTATGATAATTAGCCAAGTTAATTTGATAAATATCGATACTATCAAGATACCAGCTTTCGTGTTGATTTTTTAGTTTCTCTTGGATCTTGACTCCCTCTTGGGTTGCCTCTTGTGCTTGCTGCAGAGTATTGCAAAAGTTGGTAATCAGCTCTTGATGCTTTTCAAGAGAAACTGTTTCGTTCGAGGCTTTCGGAGTAATTTTTTCAAAATAAGAAAATACTTCTCGAAGTTTTTTGGCACTCCAAGGAGCATGTTGCTTTTCCTCTTTAGGAAATTTTTTTCCGATCTCTTCTTGAGCATATTTTTCTCTAAGGGCATTTTTTAGTGCTTTGAAAATCTCCTCATTTTCAGCAGCCACCTTTTTTTCATTGGCGTCTTTTGTTTCTAAGCTCTGCAGAGAAGCTATTTTCTCTTTTTTATTTTTAACAATGATGAAACGTTCTGATGTGGCATGGTTTTCAACAGCTTTTTGAAAATCTTCCAACGTTAAGGTGTACTCTTTTCTTTTGAGAGCTTGATGAGTGACTTCTTTTGAACTCATTTTCAAAAGAAAGTTTTTTTCATTTTCAGAAATATTCAACTCACTGAGTTCAGAGGCACGAACTGTATCATGAGAAAAATTTTGAAGAAATTGCTTCAGCTGCAGAAGCACTTTTCCAGAAGCTTCCACAAGCTCTCTGAGTTTTTTTAACCTTGGCTCGTTTTGTTGTTGTTCAATGAGTCCAGCGTTGTTGTTTCGCTCAAGAAGAGAGGACTGAGCTTCTTGATAACGCTCCGAACAATCAGACCATTTTTTAAAAAGGTCCTGTAACTTTCTTTGCTCTATGGCTGCGCCTTTCCCTGTCAAATCAGAAACAACCTCCCTAGCCTCTTGGATTCTTTCTTCCAGGGTGGTTAGATTAGAAAGATTTTCCTTTTCGCTTTCTTCATTAGCGTCATCTAATGGCGAGCTCAGTTGCAGAAAATCGCCATTCTCAACTGCGGAACTCGGGCTAGCAGCGATGTCGGGAGGTTGTTGCAGAGTGCTCTCTTTGACCATCTCTTCGTTCTCAACAGATGCCTTAAACTCAGTCTCTGTGTTGTTGTCAGCTGCAGAATTGTTAATTTTTTCAGCAGCTTTTTTCTGGGCTTGGAACCATTGTTCGTTGCTGTTCCTTTCGAGAGTTTCTTTTGAATCACTCAACTCTTTATGCTCCTCTTTTTTTTCTTCACTACCCATCGCGTTGACCTCCAGTGGGAGGAGTGCAGGCCCGATCAGGAGCAAAAGAAGGAGAGGTTTTTTCACAAACTGTTTTTTATGGAAAAAATTAAAATATTCGAGTTAATTTCTCCCAAAAACGTGATGCAGCCATGCGTAAGGAAAATGAGTGCCTGGGCAATCGGTTGGTCGTGGATTAATTTCTTTATGCGCATAAACAGTCGCATGATGACCTTGTGTCGTTCCGACACGTTGACGTAAATAAGCAATTAATTCATTGAGGGCTCCCAGTTGCGCTTTGGTGGGTTGGGTCTGGTTGTAATCACCCACCAGGCAAATCCCGAGTGAAATATCGTTGAGATAATCACTGGCTACATGCCCACCGTTAAGCTGTGCGCTCCAGCGGTGACCCACTTCGATTTCTCCATTTCCAGAAGAGACTCCATTGCCAATTACGAAATGATAAGCCAGTCCATTGACCATTTTGCGGACACGCCGGTGGTAGATATCAAAAATGCGAGCATTTCCCCCTCGAGTGCCGCTATTGTGCACGACGATATATTTCCAACGACCATGGCGTACGGGGGCGCGATCAATGGCACGACGTACTGAGTAGGAAAGATAGTGGTAAGAGGAATGATGATCCCCAAAAAGCCAACTCCATCCATGGGAAGGGGGAGGCGTTGGGGTGGGCTCAGGAGCTTGCTCTTGGAGGATTCCTGATTTTTCAATCGTAATGACAGCGTTTGTATTTTTTTCCTGAGCCGTATGAGGCGTCATTGGAATGACGATATTGTGCTGTGCTGGAGAGTGTGTTAGGTGATGAGTGGGTGTAGTAGCTGATGAAATGGGCGTGACAGTATGATGAGAGTAGGAGGCTGTGTGGCTAGGGTGCTTCTTTTTTTTGGAAGAGTGGTTTGGCGAGGAGCTGGAATTATGCTTTTTGGAAGTTGCATGTCCTGTGGTTGTTTTTTTTGTTTTAAGAAAAAGAGCTTGTTTTTGGGCGCTGGTAAGCTCTGCGTGAGCGAAAACAAGACCTCCGGAAAGTAGGAGCAAACAAAGAAAAAACTTCCCTAGTTTTAAACAGTGATGAGTCATGAAATTAAGTTTTCATTAGGTGCTTTACCGATTTTTAGAGCATATTAAAAAATTCTGTAGCCGCTCATTGCGTCGTCGCTTCGGTGCTCGCTCCATCGAGTATTGGCTATACACTCCCTCGCTGTGCTCCTCAGCTCCTGGCACTGCATCGACTACAAAAATTTTTAATGATGCTCTAAAGTGGCTGTAGTTTTATTTAAAATGCTCTCAATAAAGCGAAGCCTAGATAACTCAAACTCAAACTGCAAACACTCAAACCTGGGAAGCAGCTTTCTTTACACTCAACAGTTCTCTTTTTTAACTTGATGGCAGTTCTTAGAGGGTTTCTTGAAAATGAATAAAATTGATGCAGTACCAGGAGCGAAGCGCACAGACCCCCAGTGTATATGGACATACTCGAGGACGCGAGCACTGGAGCGACGCCGCAATGCGCAATTTTAGTCTTTTCAAGACACCCTCTTATACCGAACCTTCACCAAGTAAAGTCCATCAGCAGGGGCCGTCCGGGGAGTTTTAGAGCGAGCGGCAGAGTGCAAGCGGTTGAGAAATTCGTCGCTGCTGCTTTTGCCTCGAGCAGCATGCACCATCGATCCAACTAACATACGGACCATGTGATAAAGAAATCCGCTTCCTTGAAAAGTAAGACGAATTTCTTTTCCTCGCTGAGAAACCCTCACAGCATCGAGTGTGCGTACTGTGTTCTGGCGAGCAGCTCCTGAGCGAGCTGTGAAGCCACGAAAGTCATGTGCTCCAACAATGGTTGCAGCGAGTTTTTTAAGAATACCTACATCAAGCGGTCCATAAACATGCCACACGCGCTGATGCAACAAAGGTGGAAGAACCTCATCATTCCAGAGGAGATAGCGATAGGTTTTTTGATGAGGAGTAAAACGAGCATGAAAATCTTGACTGACTGATTCTATTTTTAGCAGGCGGCAAGAAGAAGGAAGGGCCGCATTTAAGGCTATAAGCCATTTTTGAGGCGATTTTATTTTTTTGTGATCACTCTCAAGATCGATATGAGCGCATTGTGCTAAAGCATGAACGCCTGCATCGGTACGTCCTGCTCCATGAACAATAAGGTCTTTTTTTGTGATGGAGTAAAACGCTTTTTCTAAAAAATCCTGAACAGTATTGCCATGGGATTGGCTTTGCCAGCCGGCAAAATGGGAACCATTGTAAGCGAGGGTTAACTTTAAGCGCATCTTAAAGAGTTGAAGTTAAAGTGAATTCTTCGCCACACCAAGCGCGCTATTGTCATAAATTGTATACGAACCTTCTTACGGAATTTTCATTTTTTATTCTTTAGCCCTTGGCCTAATTTTCTTCGACTTCAACTGGCATTATTGACCCACCCAACAACGCCCCCGAATCCATCCAGCTTTGTAAAATCTCTTGCGCAGCGACTTGGTCAATAATAGCACGATGTGCTTTGGTTTTAAGACCTGCTTGGTGAAGGCTGCGAGTGGCAGCAGCAGTTGTGAGGCGCTCGTCCCAAAGGAGTACTTTTATTTTTGTGAGAGCTTCCACTTTCTTTGAAAATTCTCGGCAGTGTGCGGCTGCAGGTCCATAGGTTCCATTCATGTTACGTGGCAATCCAATGACAATGACGCTCACAGCATGTTGTTCTGCGAGCATGGCAATCTCTTGAGGGCTTTGTGGTGAGGTGAGCAGTGTTTGTAGGGGTTGGGCCATCCAACCAAGTTCATCACTGAGTGCCACGCCAATGCGTTTCGACCCGACATCAATTCCAAGAGAACGTTTCATAAAGAAAAAACTATATACTCATCACGAATGAAAATTAAGAATTTTTACTGGTTCTTTTTGGCGCTAGTAACTCTTTCGGAGCGTTCTGTTACCTCGGTAGCGGCACGCTCTGACGTCTGGATAGCCTCAAAAATTCCTGTGTAAAAAAACTAATTTTCATTCGTGATGAGCATAGTTGATTGATCTTAGTTTTAAAAAAGAATAGTTTGGCAATATTCTTTTAAAAAATTATGTCACAACTTTCTCTTTCTCAATTTTCAGAAAATCTTCCTGTTAGTGGAACTATTGCTGTTACTCAAGCTGCGGCTGGATGTGGCCTAGGGCTTCTCATTGCTGATAAAATGAGCAAGCGCGCACGTCGTCGTACTTCCCTTTTTCTTTTGGCAGCGGGGGTGATGGTTATGGTTCCTGTGATGGCTAGTTTTATTAGTCGCATTCGCAATCGTCCCCATTCTAAAAGCCGTGCTCATCGGCAACTCGAGTCGATTCGAAGCGGAGCCGATTATTCGGAAGAAGAATCGTTTATCTAACAACTTGGGTCAAAATAGGGGGCAGGGTTCGAATATGGACAAAATTACTTACCCTATTTTGACCCCAATTTCGTGGTGAACAAAGAATTTTGGAAAAACTGGAAACCAACAGCCCGTACCTGCCTCTGTTTTGTTTTGCGTGGAGAAGAGGTGTTACTCATTCGAAAAAAACGGGGAAGCGGAGCGGGAATGGTTAATGCCCCTGGAGGGCATCTAGAATCTGGCGAGTCAGCTCAGGAAGCAGCACTTCGTGAAGTGGAAGAGGAAGTAAGGGTGAGTCCTTACGGTCTGCAAGAAATGGGAGAGTTGTCGTTTCAATTTGTTGAGCGAGGAAAAAGTTTGTCTTCATTAAACGCAGAGAACCTCTCTGAAGCCATGCACTGTGTCGTTTTTACCGCTGCTGGATACCACGGAGAGCCTCAAGAAACAGAGGAGGCAGTTCCTTTTTGGTGCCATCACTCCCAAATTCCTTATCACGAGATGTGGGAGGACGATCAAGAGTGGATTCCAGGAATGCTGCAGGGAAAAAAATTTGCTGGTTATTATTTTTTTGACCAAGAGAAGATGCTTGCGGGATCTTTGGATTGGAAGAATGTTGGTGAGTAAATTGCAACCAATGCATTTTTTAAAAAAAGAGATTTCAACATAACGGACTAACATTTTCTTATTTGGATTCTGCTGGTAATATGGAAATTCTTATTGCACTTAATTCAGATTGGATAGAGGAATCTATATTCGTGCCACTTGCTGGAAGTTTGCGCTCAAGCGCTAATTCCATTTGAAAAATCAATAATCAAACCCTGACCCCTATTTTGCTTTCGTTCATATTCATATTGCTGCAAAGACACCTAAACTTCTTATTTTAGATGAAGTGACTAATAATCTCGATTTAGAAACGAGACATCATGTCATTACTATTCCTAAAGATTATCGAAGAGCAATGATCCTCATTGCCTAGGATGAGAATTTTCTTAATGAGATTGGGGTTGAAGGCTCCTATCATGTTTTGAAGTGGTTTTAATTTTTTTATGAACAATCCTATTCTTAAAAATCACTGGGAACGTTTTAAAGATTATGTGATCTTGGAAAAAAAAGCCGTTGCAACACTTGTTGCTCCTTATTCTTCTGAGCCCCTTGAGGCTTTCGTATTGCTCTCCCAGGGATGTGCCAACACCAACTACAAAGTGACTTTTAAGAATGGCAAAGCTCCTATAGTGCTGCGTTTTTACACTCGAGAAAAATCTTCTATTCTGCGCGAAGGTGCATTGCATCGTTGGGTTCGGGAAGAAAAAATACCCATTCCTGAAATTTACCATGAAGATTCAAGCTGCACGTTGATCGATCATCCCTATGCCATTATGGAATGGGTAGAAGGTGAGTTGATGCGCGATGTGATTCTCTCCGGGGAGGAGACTGCCATTCATGAATGTGCCTTCAATGCAGGAAAATATCTCAATTTTTTGAGAGCGATCACTTTTCCTCAAGGTGGTTTTTTTCAAAAAAATTTAGTTGTTAGGCCATTTCATGAGTCTGAAAAATATAAGCCCTATATTTTTAGTTTGCTTCAAGATTCTCTTGTTCAAAAGAGCCTAGGAAATAAACTGCATCAAGCTATTTCAAAATGGATTGAGCTCTATAGTGACTTGCTTCCTAGGGAGCGAGAGGCGAACCTAACCCATGGTGATTTTGATCCAGCCAATATGTTGGTGAAAAAAATAAATGGGCAATGGAAAGTTGCTTCCATTTTAGATTGGGAGTTTTCTTTTGTCGGAACTTATTTTGTAGATATGGGGATGTTCTTGCGTTATGCGCACAAATTGCCTTCATGTTACGAAGAAGGATTTGTCAGAGGCATTGAGGCAGGAGGAAAAAAACTTCTCTCCACATGGAGGTTAAAAACAAAGCTCATTGATCTGCTTAGCCTATTACGATTACTTCAATCTCATCCACGAGAGTCTCGTCCTAACCTCCATAGTGATGTGGTCTCTTTGATTGCGCACACTGTGACGCTTGGATGATTATCCTGAAAACGTGAGTGAGAAATTTTACTTCGCTGAAATTTCTGCAGCAGCATTGCTATTGACAACAAAGAAACTCTTTTTGACCAACAAGAAAATTGGCTAACTAAAGATTCTTCTCAAAAATCTGATAGGTCCGATCTTTATATCCGCCCATCAGTTCTGCTCCTTCTAAAATTTCTGTGTTGTTAGCCTCAACCCAAGAAACTTCTGAACGCTCATGCTTAGCCTTGCTTCGGCAATAAGCCTCGTAAAAGAGAAGCGCACTGAGGCCTTTATCTCGATATTCTGGATCAACACCAAGAACACAAAGACGTACATCTTTTATTTTTTGAAACTGAAGGCGCAAAGCCATTTCTAAAAAGCGAAGAAGGCCTTTGCGTTTGCGTGCTGCATAAAAAACTTCGTTCACATTCGGCAAAGACAAGCTAAAGGCGACTTCACGTCCATCAGCACAAGCAAAGAGAATGAGACTAGGGTCGGCAATGGCTTTCAAGTCATCAGCGGCATGGAGAAGGTCTTCGAGAGTGATAGGATAAAAACCCCAGTTGCGATCAAGGGTTCTGTTGTAGAGACGATGAACGATGGCCAATTCACTTTTCAAATTTTTCATGTCAATCGAACGAATTGTGACTTTTGCTCGCTTGCGAAGTCGATCAACAATTTTATTAACGCGCTCTGGCGTCTCTCTCTGAAGTGGAACCATCCAGCTATATAGCGTGCGTACAGAATGTAGCCCTGCTGCCACGTAGAGATCTGCATAATAAGCTGGATTCCAAGGCATGGAGACAAAACTAGGAGTATGAAATCCTTCGGTGAGCACTCCACAATCATCGTTGATGGAAGGGTTGTATGGGCCACGAAAAGAGATCATCCCTTCTTTTTTTATAATTTCTGCTGCAGCCTCAAATAAAGTTGAAGCGGCTCTTGGATTATCAATGCAATCAAAAAACCCAAAAAACCCAATACGATCCTTATTGTAGCTATTATGTGATCGATTGATGATTGCAGCAATGCGTCCTACTGGTTTCCTATCTCGTAAGACAATGAGTGGCCAAAGGGAACCATGTTGTTTGCAAAAAGCTCCTTCTGGTTCAATAAGCTTCACAACACTCCCTGGAAAGGGAGGTGTGAAATTGGGGTCAGCTGCATGGAGTAGCTCAGGGATTTGTTCAAAGAGTTTTCGTTCTTGCTTGCTCTGACAAAGCAAAATCGAAAACGTTTCGGCGACGGCCTGGTTCGGTATAGATGGGATCATCGAAGGTTCCTAATTCGCGGGCTAGTTTTGCAAAAATTTCTAACACAAGATCGAGGTCCTGTGAAGTATGCGTGGACATGAAACTTGTTCTGACAATAGCCTCTCCATAGCGTACTGCAGGATAGACAGCAGGGGTAGCAAAGATTCCTTCCTCAAAAAGGCGTTGGGCAAAACGAAAAGCTTTGGCTTCACTTCCGATCAAAATAGGAACAATCGGTGTCTGCGTAGAGCCGATATTAAATCCAATCGATTTAAATCCCTCGTGCATTTTGCGTGTGTTTGTCCAAAGTTGATCGATGCGTTCTGGCTCACTTTGCATGATTTCAAGGGCCTTGAGTACTCCTCCGACAACGGCAGGAGCAAGAGCTGCCGTAAAAATAAGGCAGCGTGCTTTGTGTTTGAGAAATTCAATGAGCTCGCGAGAGCCAGCAATAAAGCCTCCCATAGAACCAAGCGATTTTGAAAATGTTCCCATGACAATTTCGACTTCATCGTTGACTCCAAAATGATGAACTGTTCCCCGCCCTTGTGGGCCCAGTACTCCCAAAGAATGAGCCTCATCGACATAGGTGATCGCCTCATATTCTTTAGCGACTTGGAGCATTCCAGGGAGATCAGCTATATCTCCCGACATACTAAACACTCCATCCATAATGATCATTTTCCCTGCTTCTTCAGGAAGACGTTTTAAGCGATTGCGCAAAGCAAGTGCTGAGTTGTGACGAAAAGGGATGAGTTGGCCAAGAGCTGCCTGGCACCCTTCAATGATGCTAGCATGATTTTCGCGGTCGCAGAGAATCGCGTCTTCTGATTCTGTGAGCGCTATGATGGCTCCTTGGTTGGCAAAAAAACCTGTTGAAAAAAGTAAAACAGCTTCTCGTTGTAAAAATTGAGCAAGTGCTTCCTCTAGTTGTTCATGAAGAGTAATAGTGCCATTAAGGAGGCGAGAGCCGGTGCATCCAGCTCCAAAGCGACGTGTAGCATCACAAGCAGCTTCAATAACACGAGGATCTTGTGCTAGTCCAAGATAGTTATTCGAGCCAATCATGATCTTTTCTTCACCCTGACAGAGGACATGATTACCCCTGCTGTCATCAATGCATCGGAAGTAAGGATAGAATCCCTGTGCCCGCGCATCTTGCGCATCACGATATTCTCGGCATTTTTTAAAAATGTCTTTGGCCATTGAGTTGATAGTAAGCTTAAAAATTGGTAACTTACTAACTTAATGGTTTTGTAAAAGCTTTACCAGCTTCTTTGTTATGCTACCACTTTATCACCATGAGAAATTTTAAAAGAGCACTGTTATTGAGTCTTCTCAGCGGTCTTCCCTTTTTTTTAGCACTCATGAGTGGTTCTTTTTTGCCACTAGATACTTTTTGGAGAAGGCTTTTGCATTTTACTCCCATGGACCGAGCTGCCACGGAGTTTCTTCAAGCGCTTCTTATTTTCTTGGTTGCTACTCTTACAACCAGCATAGGAATAACTCTCTATGCAAGAAGGGAGCGGCTTGTGTTAGCACTGCTTACGGCAGTTCTCATTTTTGCTGGTAGTTTGGTGTTGGCTCTTTATCACTTTTTTTTGAGTCCTTTTCCTGCAGAGGGAACGTTAGGGCTAGCTTGTCTCTTGCTCTTTTTTTTCTTACGTACGACTTCAGGAGCTCGCCAACCACATTTAAAGCGCCTCTTTGGAGACAGATTGCCTCGCTCTCTTTTTAAAAAACTGGTTGAAAGCGACAAGGCAGTTTCTTTTTTAGGAGAGCTGCAACAAGGGACCATCTTAGCTTGTGCTCTCACTAATCATGCGGAGCTTATTGCCTCTCTAAAACCAGAAGAGTATGTAGCCATGACTAATCTCATTTTGCAGATGGCTTCTGATTTCCTGGTGGATGTTGGTGGCTATCTTGAAGAGTGCTCAGGAGAAAATTTGCGGGTCGTTTTTGGTATTCCACTGCCACTGGAAGGAGGGATCAGTCATGCTGAAAAAGCCGTGAAAGCAGCATTAGATCTCTCTTTGCGGTTTGATGAGCTCAATCGTGAGTGTGATGCCCGTTGGCAACAGCGTTTCGATTTTTGCATTGGGATTGCTTCTGGAGGAATGATAGCTGCTAGATATGGTGGTCCTCGATGGAACCACTATAGTGTTGCAGGATCTACTGTTGAATTAGCTCAATATTTGTGTGCTGCTTGTAGAGTTTATGGATGCCGTATTTTAGTTGATCCTCACACGTATCATCTAACAGAGAAAGCTATAGAGTTTCGCCCTATGGATCTTCTTCGTCGTAAAGGTATGCGAGGAAGCGTTGAGCTCTACGAGGCTTTGGCATTAAAAGAGACTCTTTCTCCTCAACGAGAGCGAAGCCGCGATTTATTCTGGAAAGGAGTTATTTTTTTCCGCGAGCAAAAATGGGAGGAAGCTGTTGCCGCCTTCACTGCAGCACGCATTTTGGGAATTGCTGATCAGGCCTTGGATCTTTACTTGGAGCGGATTGACCGAGCTCGTCGAGGCAATTGTGAGCTCTCTCCAGATCAGCTGATACTTTCAGAATGTTTGCGATAATTAGAAACAAAAGTATTCCTAAACTGAGAAAAGGTTCCTTCTAGAATAGCTCTGCGAGTACGTCTCATCAGGTTGAGATAAAAATGAAGGTTGTGCAGTGAAATGAGGCGGAGTCCTAAAATTTCTTCTGCTTTAACGAGGTGGCGAATATAGGCGCGGGTGAATTTTTCGCAAGCAGGGCAAGTGCATCCTTCCTCAATGGGACTGGTATCACGAGCGAAGGGAGCATTTTTTAAATGAAGTGTTCCCTGCTCGGTAAAAGCAGTTCCATTGCGAGCAAGGCGTGTGGGAAGAACACAATCAAACATATCAATGCCTCGAGCGACCATTTCGACCATCTGAGGTGGCGTCCCAAGGCCCATGGCATAACGAGGAGCATGTTCGGGAAGATAAGGAGTAGAGGCCTCAATAGCCTGCATCATCTCTGATTCAGGTTCTCCGACGCTCACACCACCAACGGCGTAACCATCAAATCCAATTTCCACAAGAGCTTCCGCCGAGTGTTTGCGTAAATCGTCATGAGAGCCTCCTTGGACTATGCCAAAAACAAGAGGTTTATTTTTCTCTTGATTCCAAAATTCTTTACAACGTTGAGCCCAGCGCAAGGTCCTTTCTAGGCTGGTCTTCATGGCATCATGTTCGCAAGGGTAGGGGGGACACTCATCAAAAACCATGACGATATCAGAACCGAGGTCGCGCTGAATTTGCATCGAGACTTCGGGAGAAATAAAAGTCGGCGTTCCATCAAGGTGATTTTGAAAATGGACACCCTCTTCGGTGATCTTGCGTAAACGAGCCAGAGAAAAAACTTGAAAGCCACCGCTATCAGTCAGGATGGAGCGATTCCACTGCATAAAATGATGGAGGCCTCCCAACTCCTTAATCAGCGACTCTCCAGGGCGCACATGAAGATGATAAGTGTTTCCTAAAATAATTGGTGCTCCAAGTGCATGCAGCTCGTCAGGAGAAACTGCTTTAACAGTCGCTTGTGTGCCAACTGGCATAAAAATCGGTGTTTCAATGATGCCACGCCGTGTAGTTAAGATGCCTGCTCGAGCTTGACTAGAAGGGTCTTTGGTGAGGAGTTGATAAGGAGAGGTCATGGGAGTGAAGGTCAATGTTTGTAAGTCTTAGTGACTAGCAACGTCTATGAAGACATTGATAGTAGAAGATGGTAGATGGAAGATAGGAGTTAAGGCTCTCGGCAAATTTAAAAATTAGTTTTTAAATATCATTTTTTGCCTGCAATAGCACGCCTCCACTTCCATCTCCTAACTGACAAGAGCATGTTGGTAGGTGCGTAAGTTTTAATATTACCCTCTCTCCTCACAAGCTAGTGCAAGTGCTCCCACTGCTTGAGTGATTTCTTCTTGGGTAATGCAAAGTGGAGGCATGAGCACAATAGTGTCTCCAATAGGGCGCGTGAGAAGGCCATGTTTGCGTGCAGCTAAACAAATAGTAGCCCCCATTTTTTCTTGCCAGGGAAAGGGTTTTTGGGTTGCTGGATCGAGCATCACATCAATGCCTGCAATAAGGCCATATTGCCGGATCGCAGCAACATGAGGAACTGATTTAAGTTTTTCTAACGCTCTTTGGAAGAACTCTATTGTGGTGGGCAATTTTTCTAAAACAGCTTCTTCTTCAAAAAGAGCAAGGTTTGCCAGTGCTGCTGCACACCCCATCGGATGAGCTGTGTAGCTGTGTCCGTAATAAAAAGTTTTTTGTTCGGTATAGGTTCCAAGAAAAGCTTCGTAGATTTTTTCCGTTATCAAAGTTGCTGCAAGAGGGAGAGTGCCTCCGGTAAGCCCCTTGGCCACGGTGATGATATCAGCAACGACTTCTTCCTGTTGGCAGGCAAACATTTTTCCTGTCCGCCCAAAGGCAGTCATCACTTCATCGAAAATTAAAATTATGTCATGTTGGTCACAAAAATGGCGCAGTTCTCGTAGCATCCCTTTGGGCCAAAGTCTCATCCCTGCTACTCCTTGAATACAGGGCTCTATGAAGATAGCAGCGATCTTCTTAGGCTCTGGCAATGCACTTAGTGCGGCCATTTCGCTGACGTGCTCCACGGGAAAATGGAAATGAGAAAAGTATTTTGAAAATAAATGAGTATCTCCAAGGCTTGCTGCCCCAACCGTATCTCCATGATAAGCATTGGAGAAAGTAACGACACGGTGACGTTCTTTGTGTCCAAGAAGCTGCCAATATTGAAACGCCATTTTCAGTGCTACTTCCATTCCTGTTGATCCATTGTCAGAGAAAAAAACACGTGGTAATGGCTTTCCTGGAAAAAGCTCTACAAGCCGCTCTGCAAGCTCAATGGCGCCTGGGTGGGTCGTTCCTAAAAAAGAAGTATGGTCCAATTTGCTGGCTTGACGTGAGATCGCTTCTACGATTTTGGGATGAGAGTGACCATGGATATTGGTCCAAATAGAACTGTTCCCATCAATGTACTCATGGCCATGAATGTCGCGTAGGATCACTCCTTTTCCAGAAACAATGATCAATGGCTCTTGTTCACACCACTCTTTCTGTTGCGTAAAAGGATGCCAGAGGTGGGTGTGATCACCTTGGATGAGTTTGGAAATGGTAGTTTGAGTAAAGTCCACAGAAAATTTAGCTCGCTTTTACTTCGGCCAGCATTTGTTGAGCGAGCAATATATCATGGTGAGCGGCACGACGGCGTTGATACTTGCGCTCTAGAACTTCAATAAAAGAAGAGAGATCTTGAGCCAGTGGCTTTGTGTAATAAGTCCAAATCGTGGCGTCAGCTCTTTTGGATTGGAAGCGCCAGCGCGAAGCTTGTTTTGTCACACGAATTTCTCGCTTTACACCATCTTCTTCTCGTACTGTCCAGGAGTGACAATTTCTCATGATATCTTTAAAACAATCGACGATATCAGGAGAAAGTAAAAAGTTGAAGTTGAAATGCCGTTACCTTCTATATAACAGCTGGATCCCTACGTCATTCCCGCGAAGGCGGGAACAAGCAGGGATGCCGCTAACTTCTATATAGTTGAGAACTGGATCCCTGCCTTCGCAGGGATGCCGCTAACTTCGTAGCGGCACTTCAACTTATTGCCCAGCAATAATCATGAAACCAGTTATCAAAATTTTTCTCTACCTCATGACATCTCTTTTAGTAGGGGTGTTGCTAGCTCCTTGGTTTTATAAGCTCGTGCAGCTTGTACCTGCAAAGGGAGAGGGGATACTGGCTCACGCTGTCGCTTTGCTACAGCAAATGCCGTTTCATCGTTATGTTTCTCGAAGTATTCAAGTTGTGGCTCTCCTGCTGCTCTGGCCTACCGTTCGTTCACTCCATCTGCATCGGCTTTCCGATCTTTCTCTTTATCCTAATGCTCAGCCGTTTTTGGATTGTGTTTGGGGGCTGGGAGCCGCACTTCTCCCCATAGGATTGCTTCATCTATTTTTTCTTTGGCAAGGTTGGTATCTTTTTTACTCTACTATTTTATGGGGATCATTTTTTCGTCTGGTGGGCACCGCCTGCGTGGTCTCTCTCTTTGAAGAATTTTTCTTTCGTGGCCTTCTTCTTGGTTTGTGCCGTCGATTTCTCAAAGGGAAGGCCAATGCGATTTTTACAGCCCTGCTTTTTGCGAGTATCCATTTTCTTAATCTTCCTCACGCAGGAGAAAATAACGTTCATTGGTGGAGCGGCTTTGATTTGCTACGCACTTGGACTACCGCTCTTCCCTTATGGCCTCTTGCTTTAGGAGCCTTTGGGAGTTTGTTTTTAATAGGAGTGATTTTGGCTTGGGTTACCTTAAAAACCTATTCGCTTTGGCTTGCCATTGGTCTGCATGCAGGCTGGATTTTCGGAGAACAATTTTTCAATCTTATTGCCCATGATGGCATTTCTTCCTCAGACTCTCTTTTCCCATGGCTAGGACCTTCTCAAATTTATGGCATGGTACCCATTGGTCTTCTTTTTTTGATTCCGATGGGAATAACTATTTTGTTGCTAGATGCTTTTCTGGCAAGGCGGAGAGCGCTAATTCCAAAATAATTTCTTCTATCATTGTTTCTGTTCCAATAGCACTCGCATAATAAAGTGTTTTGCCCTGTAAATAATAAGGGTTGCGTCGGAACACTTCTGCTTGACTTGCTGCAGGTCCAATTTCCTTCTCTATGCCCAGTAATAGCGGGATGTCTTGGTAGCTGTGCAGTCCATCACTAATAAAAAAAGGAACAACGAGCACATTTTTTTTGCTGGCTAGCGTATGCCAGTCACTGATTAGAGGTGCCTCTTCCATGTAGGCAGGAAGAACTTCGCCATAAAGGCCCATTGCTTGGATAAGGGCGACTTGCTCTTTGGCAGCTTTGGCAGAATTTTTATTGAGAGCTGTGCCATGACCGACGATGAAGAGTGTTGTTTCCAATGGGTCGAGCTCGGGAGCGGTAGTGCGAGCTTTTTTTAAAATAACTTGGGTAATAGCAGAGTGACTTCCTACCGGCAGTGTATAATAAAGTGTTTGTGAACCTTGAGTCGTGACAGGCCCTTGTAAAGCCAGTTCGCGAGGGATCACTTTTTGAGTGAAATATCCTTCGCTAATAAAAAGAGGGACAATAATGACTTTCGGCGTTCTTACTCCATAAAGTACTTCCCGCAGAGAGGGCTCTTCTTTCCAAAAAGCGCAGCGCACTTCTTGAAAAATAGAACGGTTGCGAAGGCCGTCTGCATGAAGGTGAGTCGGTTCTGAGGAATCGGGATTTGTCGTGGAACCATGACCAACGAGAAGGAGAGTTACTTCTTTTAGTTCGGATATTTTATCTCTGTCTAATTCGGTATTCATTGAGCTTGTTTTGTTACTTTTCTTAAAATCCGATCATTTTTTCATGTATTTTCAAAATGATTTGACTAGGTTTTCTTTTTTTTATGAAACATTCTCCATTAGAATTGCCTCACCAGGAAGCTAACGCACGGATGATAGAATTTGCAGGATGGTTGATGCCTGTCCAATACAAAGGGATTCGAGAAGAACATCAAGCAGTACGTGAGAAAGTTGGAATGTTTGATATTTCGCATATGGGGGAGATTGTGGTTTCTGGAGAAGGGGCTGCTGCGTGGCTTGAAAGCTTGCTCACCAATCGTTTGAGTAAATGTGCTGTGGGGCAAGGTCAATACACTTTGCTTCTCAATGAAGCAGGAGGAGTCATCGATGATCTTCTTATTTATCGAATTCAAGAAAAAGAATTTTTTCTTGTGATTAATGCAGGACGTCATGCAGAGGATGTAGCCTGGTTGCAACAACAAGTGCCTCAAGATGGAACTGTTCATTTGGAAGATAAGAGCGATTCTTTTGCTGCTATTGCCATTCAAGGACCGTTAGCTGCAGAGGTTCTTACTAAGGTCTTTCCGATGGTTCCTCTTCCAAAGCGCAATGGAATTGTGGCCCTTGAAAATAATGGATGGATTGCACGTACTGGATACACGGGAGAAGATGGTTTCGAAATTTTTCTTTCGCATGCTGATGGAGTCATCCTTTGGAAAAATTGTATTGCTGCGGGAGTGACTCCCTGTGGTCTGGGAGCTCGTGATACCTTGCGTTTGGACATGGGGTATCCTCTCAATAGTGCTGATCTTTTGCCTTCACGCACTCCACTGGAAGCAGGTTTGGAGAAGTTTCTTTCTTTAGATGACCCCTTGAAACCTTATTTTATCGGGCGCGCAGCATTGGAGAAGCAACGTGAGGCCCAATTAGCCTCGCGATTAACTCCTTTAAAATTGTGCAAGGGAGTCGTTGCTCCTCCTTTGCGTGCTCACTATTCCATTTATAGCGGCGAGCAATTATTAGGGGAAACAACCAGTGGAGCCCTGTCTCCCAGCCTCGGAGAAGGAATTGCGATGGCCTATCTTCCAGTTGCCTTTACACAGCCTGGCACAAGCCTCGAGGTGGAGATTCGAGGCAGGCGTTTTCCTATCGAAGTAGCAAAGTTGCCGTTTTACAAAAAGTAGAAGTTATTATTTAAAAAGGTTAAGAAAAATTCACCCCTATGACTACGAAACTACTGTTAAGCAAATTTGCTCCTTTATTATTCTTGTTGACTTTGCTGAGTCTGTTTTTGATCTCTCCTTTGCGAGTCAATGCCATGCTGGAGGTGGAAAATGGCGAAGAAAGCCTTAAAACCAAACCAGAGGAAGATCCGCTTGCATATAGCAAGAAAGTAGAAAAAGAGGCGATTATAAAAGAAGCTGCCTTTACTTATGATCCTTCTTCCCCACAGAGAGTGCTTTTGAAAAGTGAAAGCAGCGAAAAAGTGGAGATAAGTGGAGAAAAGAAAGAAGGTGTTGTAAGTCCAGACGAACTTCAAGCAAAGGAAGAACCCCTTAATCTAACCCCAGAGTTCCTAGATCAAGAAATCCAAGCAGCTGTGGAGGTGAGATCTGCTCTGCCAGCGATAGATGAGGAAGAAGAGCTGCTCGCTGCTCATCACTATTGGAACTCGAAACATACCAAGTATGTAGAGGCTATCTCGCAAATACCCGAAGCAGGTTGGTATGATGAAACAGCTCAGCAAGAAAAATTAGGGGTGGCTATTCAGGAATCCTACGAGACCGTCGTAGCTATCCAAAAACGTTTGAATAGTCTTGGTTTTGATAACGCAACACGCCTCTCTCTTGCACAAGTGCTAAGCACTACGGAAAATTCTTCCTCTTTGCCTCCTCCTATGTTGCTTGAGGATAAGCTTCTTAGACTCACTCAGGAAATTGAAGGAATCAAAGGGCAAGTTCCTAATATAAGAGGGCATCTTTCTAACGCAAAAGATCTTCTTGAAACAGCAAAGATGTTGTTACCGGCAAACGATTATCAAGATGGCAAAGCTGGTGTGCGTACTGCCCAAAAACTCATTCAACACGTCACCAAGCAGCTGGTCGAATTATTAAAAGAACGTCTAAGTGTCTTGGATGCTGCTTTTAATGTTAGTATAAATTATAAAAAAAAAGCGATAGATCTTTCAAAAGTGGGCATCGAGAAACCAGAGGAAATTACTTCTTTCGGCAATTGTGGCGTTGCTCCGGTGCTCGCGCCCGTGAGCACCTCATATACACTCCCGCCGGAGGCTCCTGAGACTTCAACAAAAGCGCTTTTGAAAAAAAGTCTCATGCCCCCTCAGGAAAATAATTTAGCAACAGTAAAAAAAAATAAAAAAGGAGCACTCAAGCAGCAAAAACCTTCGGCCGTGGTCCATCCTATTTCACTTAGTTCACTTAGTATTGATGAACGTCGTAACATAGAAGTTAAAATAGTGCTAGCTCACAAGACTCAGGATTTACAAGAGAATCCTCAAGAATATCAAGAGAGAGCAGTTTCTATAGCTAAATTGATTTTTGATGATTCCATATATGCTGAATATGTTGCGATGTTACCTCTGCAAGTTCGTGATGCTATACGTAGTAAACCAGAGGACTTTGATTATATTCAAAAGGATAATGATCATCCTGTCGTTAAAAAGTTTAAGAAAGCAGTTCAAACAATGGTTAATCAACTTTACAACGAAGAGCTTATTAGAGAAGAAACTAAAAAAGCAGTTTTACAAAAAGAAGAAGAGCTGGAGAAGGAATCATCAGCAGCTGATGCTAGTATGATGGAACTGATAGCAGCAGAAGAGGCTGCAAAAAAAGGAAGTAGTACTAAAAAATCTAATAAAGCAGGAAAAGACAAAAGATCTGTTCAGAAAGAAGATCTTAATACTATTAGTGAAGAAAAAAAACGAGAGCTAGAAGAACGAGTGAGAAAGGAATATGTTCCAGCAGGAGTCGTAAAAATGCTCGAACCTAATAATCAGTATCAATCAGAAGCGGCTATTATAGCTAGGGAGTTAGTTAAAGAAGAACGCTTTTCAGGCCTGGGCGCAACAGCAATAGCGCTTATAAATAATCGAGAGGAAAAAATGGACTATATTATTGGGAACGGAGATAAAAAATGTAAACTGCTTCTCAAAAAAGAGATTGAGAAGAGAATGACCGATTTATACGCTGACCAACTTAACTCATACAATGAGTCAATAATCCAACGTGTTATTCAGGAAACTATTGGTAAGGAAATTGCTGCGAATAAGAAGGAAAGGGAGCTCTTAGAGTTGCTAGAAAGAGAAGAGAAACGAAAAGCTACAAATACAAATAGTTCAGCAAATCCCAAAAAAGGGAAAAAGCAAAACTAAGTGATCTCGCCTGCTGGGAATCGGTAGGCTAACTGAGCGAATCGTCTCAGATCGTTTTCCTGGAACAGCATCGACTACTATGCCTCTATTTAAAATGCACTAGCCGTTCTCCGTTAGTCTCTATAACTGTGCGATACCATTTTGCGGAATCTTTAAGGATGCGTTTTTGGGTGGGGTAGTCGACATAAATGAGCCCAAAGCGCTCTTTGTACCCTTCAGCCCATTCAAAATTGTCCATGATGGACCATTGAAAATAACCCCGGACGTCCGCTCCTTTTTGAATGGCTTTTCCCAGGGATAGAAGATAGCGATTTAAGAAATCGATGCGCTGTGGATCGTGAACTTCCCCATCAAGGGAAATCCAGTCGTTGCAGGAGAGGCCATTTTCAGTGACCACCATGGGGAGTTGATAGCGTTCATGTAGAAGCTTGATGCCCCACCCAAGACCTTCAGGAGTGACTGGCCAGCGGAAAGCGGTCATAGCGCCGCCTTGCGCAAGAGGGACAGCTTCTACAGCTCCATCGTTGCCTGCGCGTACTTCTAAGCCGCTATAAATATTGGCTCCATAAAAGTCAATCGGTTGCGAAATGAGTTTCATATCTCCCTCTTGAATTTCTGGGACCGCATTGCCAAAGGCTTTCCAGGCATCTTCAGGATATTTACCAAAGACGACAGGATCGCCCCACCAGGTATTGCTCCAAACGGAAATTTTGTTGCCATTATTAAGACGTGTTACTGTTTCATGGTCAAACATGGCTTGGCGAGCGGCGTTGATATTGGCTTCTTTTTCCTCAGAAGGGAAAGCGCTGACCCCCACGGGGGCCCAGCCAATGAGTGGTTTCTTTTTGGCAGAAGAACGCAAAACTTCAACAGCTCGCCCATGAGCCAAGAGCACGTGATGGCTAGCGCGTAAGATTTCTTGAAGGCCCAGTTTGTCTCCTGGCGCATGAATGCCAAAATCCATCCCAAGACCAACAAAACATTGTGGCTCATTGAGCGTCATCCAATGAGAGACACGATCAGAAAGTCGTTCGGTGACAATCGCTGTGTAGTCAGCAAACCAGTCAGCGCTGTCGCGATTGAGCCAACCCCCGCGGCAATAAAGCTCGTAAGGAAAATCCCAGTGAAAAAGTGTCACCCAAGGCTCAATCCCTGCTTGGAGTAGCTCGTCAATGAGACGATCATAAAAGGCAAGCCCTGCTTCATTGATTTTACCAACACCACTGGGTAGGATGCGTGGCCATGAAAGCGAGAGTCGGTATGCTTTTAGACCTACCTCTTTCATCAAGGCGACATCTTCTTTATAGCGGTGATAATGATCACAAGCGATATCGCCCGTGTGTCCTTGCCAGACTTTACCTGGAGTTTGACACATCATGTCCCAGACAGAAGGACCTTTGCCTTCGTCACGAGCTCCTCCTTCAATTTGAAAAGAGGCCGCAGCGGCACCCCAGATAAAGTTTTTTGGAAAAGTCATGGCAAGGATATTTAAGGGTTGAGGATATGGTGAGACGGTAACTGGATCCCTTCCTTCGCGGGGATGCCGGCACACAATGGCAGTACTTCAACTTTTAACTTCAATTCTCTTAAAGTTTTTCTAAAAACTTGAAGAGGCCTGGGCAGGAAAGGATTCGAACCTTTGAAGGCGTAAGCCAGTGGATTTACAGTCCACCCCGTTTGGCCACTTCGGTACCTACCCAAGGAAAGCGAACAAGGTTAAACCGACTTATGCAGTTAGTCGATCATAAAAAAATAAAGAGCAAAAATTGGACTAAGTTTCTGCCTGTAATACTTGAACAGCCCCTTCAAGACTAGCTGTGTCACTGATGCTGATGACTTCTGTTCCTTTGCGGATACGGTTGACGAGTCCTGCAATGACGCCGCCGGGGCCCAGCTCCAGAAAGCGCGTGCAACCAACTTCCTCAATGAGGTATTCAATCGTCTCTGTCCAACGGACCGAGCCAGTGACTTGATTTGCTAAGGTTGTTCGAATCTCCTCTGCAGAAGCGGTAGGACGAGCGGTGATGTTGGCGATCACAGGTAGAGAAGGCATCTCGATGGGAGTTACGGTGAGAACTTCGTGGAGGCGTTCAAAAGCCGGTTGCATAAGGCGCGAGTGGAAGGCACCAGCGACAGTGAGCTCAATGGCCTTGCGAGCCCCATATTCCTTAGCGATGGAAATGGCATGAGTTATTTTTGTTTTTTCTCCCGAAATTACAATTTGACCTGGTGCATTAAAATTAGCGACATCGACATCAGCTGCAGCAGCCAAGGCTCGGACTTGTTCTTCCGTCGCTCCAATAATGGCAGCCATGGTTCCGCTAGTTGCCTCACAGGCTTCTTGCATAAATTGGGCGCGCTGGGTGACTAGGTTAAGACCTGTTTCAAAGTCAAATGTTCCGGCAGCCGCATGGGCCGTGAATTCTCCAAGAGAGAGCCCTGCAGTCGCATCAAAACTGAGGTTAGGGAGAGCTTCTTTTAAAAGAGCTAAGCAAGCAAGGCCATGAACGTAGAGTGCAGGCTGACAGATGGATGTTTGAGTGAGAGCCTCAGCAGGTCCTTCAAACATGATTTGGGAAAGCTGGATGCCAAGTGTTTCATCAGCTTGCTGAAAAAGGGCAGCAGCAGTAGGAAAGTGAGTAGCAAGGTCTTTGCCCATGCCAACGGCTTGGGCTCCTTGACCGGAGAAGAGAAGAGCGGTGTGGTGTGACATAAAAATTAACAGGGATAAAAAGAATAGTAAAAATTCACAGGGATAGAAGCGATGGAAGGGATGATAAAAATTAACTTCTTAATCCTTAATTTTTAAGATGCGATTACAACAAATTTTATTGAACTTTTAAATCTTAATATCGTTTTTTTAAAATTACTTTATCCCTTTCATCGCTTCTATCCCTGTGAATTTTCTTCCTCTAAAAAATTTTCCAACAACTCCTTCGACATTTTCTTCTCCGTCTTAGCACCGAGCTGCTGCAAGCGCTGAGCGGTGCTGATTAAGTTTCCTTTTTGTGAGGAGAGGCGAGCAATGGCTTCGTCTTGTGTGGTGAGCGCTTTTGCAATTTGAGAACGAGCCGTCAAAAGATAATTGGTAAAGTCGACAAAACGATCGTGAAGGACTCCTCCAAGGCGAGCGATTTCCAAAACATTTTTAGTCTGCTTTTCCACTTTCCAAAAATTGTTAATCGTGCGGAGCGCTGCGAGGAGGGTACTCGGTGTGACCAGAATGATGCGATGAGCAAAGGCAAATTCAAAAAGTTGAGGGTCAGCTGTCAATGCAGCTCCGAAGGCTGGTTCAATGGGAAGAAACATCATCGTCATTTCTGGAGTCTTGCCTGGAAAAAGATCAGGGTACCCTTTTTCAGCAAGTGACTTGATATGCGTACGAACAGCTGCAGCATGAGCAGAAAGGGCTCGTTGACGCTCTGATTCTTCCGCTGCATTGCAAGCTCGTTCGTAATCAACGAGAGAAACTTTAGAGTCAATGACGATGATTCGATCTTCGGGAAGATGAATGATGGCGTCAGGGCGGAGCCGCTCGGCAGTGGAGACTTGCAATTCAAATTCCCGTCCACGTTCGAGGCCTGAGAGTTCAAGCGTCCGTTCCAAAATAAGTTCGCCCCAAGCCCCGCGTCGTTGTGATTTACCTTGAAGGGCGGAAGCCAGGTTTTGGGCGTCGGTGGAGAGTTGATGATTAAGTTGAGAAAGTTGAGAAAGTTGCTGGCGAAGGCTTCCGCTGCTTTCCACCTGAACAGTGTGGATTTCTTCAACGCGCTTACGGAAATGCTCTAAGTTTTCTTTAAGGGGAGAGAGAACATGCCCAAGTTGTGTGGTGCTTTGCTGGGAGAGTTGCTCTTTTTTTTGTTCCAGGATTTCTGTCGCAAGATTGTGAAATTGTGCCGTGATCAATTCTTGAAATTGAGTATGAGCTTCTGTTTTTGCTGCTGCAATTTCACGCGCTGCTCGTTGTGAGTGTAGGTACCATCCAAGAAGTGTGCCGATAAGAAAAGCGAGGAGAACAACGAGAACAAGTGATAAGGAGATCATAAAAGAAGTTTAACAAAATCAGGATAAAATTGGGCAAACTTCTTATCAAAAGTGACCAAGGCTGTGCAGTGATATTTTTGACAGTAAGACATTGGTGTCGACGCCTACCATTCTTCGCCTCCCTTTTCAATAGCTGTCTGGATTTCTTCTAAGGGAACTATCCGATCTGCTTTTTTAGGAAAATAAGGAATAGAATCTTTCAGTAACCTTTTTCTGACCCGTGTAAAAGTAGGTGAAGTAAATTTTCTAGTAGCTCCTTGTATGATGGCCTCTTGCATTTCTTCTAAAGAAGCAGCACGTTGGCCTTTTCTTGGAAATCGAGCAATGCCTTCTCTAGCTGTGAGAGTTTTAGTTTTAAGAGATAATGCAGTAATCATGGTTGGCATGTAGCAGAAGAAAATTCCCTTTTCGAGAAAAATTTACTTAGGATTGCTCCCTCTCCACTTCCTTCCGAAATCGATCTACAAATCCAAGGGCAAATTCCCCTAGAGTCAGTTGAGGTTTTTTTAAAAGTGGCATCAGATCGATGGTATAGGTGACTTGAGTGGCCTGATCGACAAGATGAGAAGTGGCGAAGGTGGCATTGGCGTAACGACGGCCTTGAGCTGCTAGGTCGTAGCTTTTGCCTCCAGCAATTTGAGATTGAAAAACAGTGAGGAGTTTTTCTGAAAGTTCAAGATGAGTGCTGACGTCAAGAGCGATTTTATCTTCATCGATAACCCAGTCCAGGCTGCGCCAGACTTCGCCACCAAGGAGTTGTTGTGGATGCTGTGCTTGGGGAAGGCGTCGCAGTGCCTCAATGACTGCACGGCAAATAGCACGGTGTGTTGGATGTTTGTCGAGGGGGTGATGAGTATAAATAATTTGAGGGTGAAGCTCTGTTAGCAGCTTGTGAAGGGCATCTGCAAGATCATGTTTGGTGGCCTCTTGAACTGCAGCGGAAGAAAATCCCAACTGAGCTACAAAGAGGTATTCTCCAAGCTTTGCTGCCTGACACTGTTCCTCGTGGCGGAGCTCTTGCATTTGCTGGTCATGATAATCAGCATAGGGACCTATTCGTGGACTTCCAGCGCCACTGGTGCAGGTAATGCCAGCAAAATTTTTAGAAGAATGTTGGTAGCACTCCAGGATTCCATGGAGCGCCATGATCTCGAGATCATCTTGATGCGCACCAATGCCAAGATGAGTGACCTGTGGAGCTGCTTGGGCAAAGGAAATACCAGTGGGAGCGAAAAAATTCTTAATTTTCATTAGTGATGAAGTATATCATCTTAAATTATTGCAGCTACTTGCCTGTTTGTTTTTTTGTTATAACTATCGCAGGGACAATGGCGACCAATATTTTAATTTGCAAGCTCGTCATCGTTGGCATCCTCTGGTAAGATAACGGCCTTATGTCTGCTACAACTCCCTTGACTATTGCCGGTCGCACTTTTTCTTCCCGATTACTTTTGGGTACTGGTAAATTTTCATCCAACGCCCTCATGCAAGACGCCTTGGAAGCAAGCGGCACTGAGATAGTGACAGTGGCACTGAGGCGTGTTGATTTGAGTGGAAAAAAAGATCCTTTTGCCAACATTTTAGAATTTTTAGATCCTCAAAAATATCTACTCCTTCCCAATACCAGTGGTGCCCATACGGCAGAAGAGGCCGTACGATTGGCTAGGCTTGGCGTGGCTGCAGGATTGCCTTCGTGGGTGAAGCTAGAAGTTCATCCTGATCCTCATTACTTGCTTCCCGATCCTATCGAGACGTTGCGTGCTACGGAACTTTTGGTGAAAGAAGGATTTACAGTGCTTCCCTATATCAACGCAGATCCGGTTCTTGCCAAACGATTGCAAGAGGCGGGGGCTGCTACGGTGATGCCGCTTGGTTCACCTATTGGTTCTAACCGTGGTGTGGAGACTCGTGCGATGATTAAGATTATTGTGGCTCAAGCAACTGTTCCTGTGATTGTCGATGCAGGTCTGGGAGCCCCTAGTCACGTAGCAGAAGCCTTTGAACTGGGAGCGGATGCTGTGCTAATCAATACTGCTATCGCAGCTGCAAAAGATCCTGTGGGGATGGCAAGTGCTTTTCGTAAGGTCGTAGAAAGTGCTTGCGAAGCAATTGTAGCGGGACTTTCTTCTCGAGCTGATCGTGCCGTTGCGACAAGTCCGCTAACAGGATTTTTGAAAAAATAGGTATAGGTTAATACACTATAACTGCCAATGCCTCTTAGAGGGTGTCTTGAAAATGAATAAAATTGATGCAGTACTAGGAGCGAAGCGCACAGACCCGCAGTGTATATGGACATACTCGAGGACGCGAGCACTGGAGCGACGCCGTAATGCGCAATTTTAGTCTTTTCAAGACACCCTCTTAGCCTGATTTCGCTATTCGAATAGATGATCCCCAATCGTTGGCAAGCGCCTTAAATGACCATCTAACCTAGGAATGCAGGCAATGAGGGCTTTGGTGTAAGGATGTTGCGGGTTTTGAAGAATTTGATCGGTCTCTCCAAACTCCACAATGCGGCCTCGGTGCATCACGGCTACTTTTTTTGCGAGACCACGAATAATAGAAAAGTTGTGGGTAATGAGGATCATCGCCATGCCAAGCTGTTGTTCGAGTTCTTGGAGTTTGGTGAGGATTTGTGCTTGGATGGTGACATCGAGTGCTGTAGTCGGTTCATCAGCAATGAGCAAATCAGGTTGAGCTGAGAGCGCCATGGCGATCATGACCCGTTGCTGCATACCCCCGCTGAGCTGATGAGGATAGCTTTTGAGACGTGTCTCTGGGTTGGTAATACCGACAATTTCTAACCAACGGATAATTTCTGCATCGGTATCTTTGATTTCAGGACGATGAAGTCGAAGGCTCTCGGCAATTTGACTGCGAATCGAATAGACGGGATTAAGAGAGGTAGAAGCTTCTTGGAAAACGTAGGCAATTTTTCCCCATCGAAATTTGCATAATTCTTTTTCTGATAGAGTCAGCAGCTCTGTTCCTTGAAAGCGAATGCTTCCTCCTTGATAGACAGCAGGTGGCGTTGAGAGTAGCCGTGTAATGGCAAGAGCGGTGACACTTTTGCCACTTCCACTTTCTCCTACAATGGCTAGGGTCTCTCCTTTTTTTAAAGAAAAAGAGACGCCACAAACAGCAGGTGTGATTTTATTTCCTTTGGAAAAACCGATATGGAGGTCGGTCACTTCCAAAAGTGGTTCTGAGAGCCTATTGAAAATTTTACTGCTGTGGCGCAGGACTGTGTCGCTGTGATGCTCGCCTCCTCGAGTATGTCCATATACACTGCGGGGCTGTGCTTCTCGCTTCTTATCCTGCATCCACATCAGCGAATTTTGAACAGGCTCTGGCTCTGGATTGGAACTTGGTTCTGCGGAGAAATGTTGTTCGTTTGTCATAAGAAAATCAATTTTTCGCCGTTCGGCTTTCTGTGGCTGCACTCAATCCGTCACCGAGGAGATAAAAAGCAAGAGCGGTGATTAAAATAGCCATTCCTGGAAATAAGAGAAGCCACCATGCATCGAGTAGATAGGTTTTGCCATCGGCAATAATATTGCCCCATGTAGCCTGGGGAGGTTGAACACCAAAACCAAGAAAGCTTAATCCTGCTTCCGCAAGAATGGCTTCCGGAATACCAAGGACAGCTGTGATTAAGATAATAGCAGCCGCGTTGGGAAGAATGTGGCGAATGATTAACCGAAGCCAATGTTGTCCTAGAATGTAGGCTGCATGGACATATTCAGTTTCTCGTAAAACAAGAAATTCTCCTCGCACCAGGCGCGCTGTGCCTGTCCAGCTAATGAGGCCCATCACAACAATAATATTCCATAGGCTTGGGCCAAGCAGAGCTACCGCTGTAAGAATAAGAAAAAAAGTAGGAAAGCAGAGTAGGGCATCGACGCAACGCATGAGAATTTGATCAATTTTTCCTCCGCAGTACCCAGCGATGGATCCTATAGTGACTCCGATGACAAGAGAGACAAGCATGGCTGTGAACCCTACGCTGAGTGAAATAGAGGTTCCGTGCAGCATTCGTGTAAAAACATCGCGCCCCAGATGATCGGTGCCAAGCCAATGTTGTGAACTAGGAGAACATAATTTTTGTTGAAGGTTCGTCAGGTTGGGATCCATTGGCCAAGGAGTGCCATGCAAGTTGGAAAGAGTGATAGCAATAGCCAAGAGCGTAAGAAAAATAATGATTCCTAAAGAAAACAATGCGATGCGATTTTCTGAAAACCGGCGCCAAAGTTCTGTTGTGGGAGTGTCTTTCATAGAGCTATCCTAGGCGAACCCTTGGATCGACAATGGCATAGAGCACATCAGCAATAAGATTTCCCAAAAGCACCAAAGCGGCCACGATGAAATTGAGGGCGATGAGTGTAGGGTAATCTCTTTCCAAGACTGCTTGATATCCAAGTTGTCCCATGCCTGGATAAGCAAAAATACTTTCAATAATCACAGCGCCGCTGATGAGGCCTGGCAAGAGCATGCCTGCTCCTGTAATGAGGGAGCGCAACGAGTTTTTGAGTGCATGCTGATAAAGGATCACTGTTTTAGAGAGTCCCTTGGCACGTGCTGTCAAAATATAATTTTCTTGTAAGGCTTCAATGAGGCTAGCCCTGAGGTAGCGAGATTGAGTTGCCATGCCTGCAAGAGAGAGAAGCAGAGCGGGGAGCATGATGTGCCATGCCCTATCAAGCCAGAGGGAGAGGTGATTTGGAAAATCAATTCCATAACTATGCGTTCCCAGAAAAGGAATCCCCACATCTTTAACCAGAGCAATGACAACTAGGTAGGAGATCCAAAATCCAGGGAGCGCAATAAAGCAGAAAACAAGGATGGAACTTAAGAGGTCTTGCCATCTGTCTTTGTGACACGCTCCATAGATGCCAAGCAATGTTCCAAAAGAGAGTGATAAAAAAATGGCGGTGATGTTAAGAGCCAAGGTTGCAGGAAGACGTTCCAAAATTTTTTGTAAGACAGGAAGGTCATCTTTCATGCTGCGCAGCTTGCCTGTAAAAAGATCACTGATCATCAATTTGTATTGCTCAGGAAGAGGACGATCGAGATGGAATTTTTTCCTAAAGGCTGCTTTTACTTCGGGAGAAATTTTCGGATTCATTTCACCCCAGGGATAAGGGCTTCCCGGGGTTAGCGTCATAATAAAAAAAGAAATGAGACTAATGAGAAAAAGGAGAAAGCAGCTGAGAGTGAGGCGGCGAAGGATGAAGGAGAGCATGGGGTTATTGCTTCGCAATAAGCTAAAGTTAAAAGTTGAAGTTGAAGAATTCAACCGTTTCGCGAAATAAAATTTTTTTGTTGAAAAGAACAATCAATTCCAGCTCTCTACTTAAAGTTCATCTCTTTCAAGCGAAGCTCAGTTCCATAGCTGGATCCCTACGTTATTCCCGCGAAGGCCGCAACGAGCAGGGATGCCGCTAACTTCGTAGCGGCACTTCAACTTCAAACTAGCAACTTCAACTCACGTTGTTGAGATTTATTCAACAAGGCGTTCTGCCTACTTCGATGCCCTAATGGGCATCAAAACATATAAAAAGCGTTGTGCAGAATTAATCTTAAAAACACCAGGACTCATTGCATCCAACAGCTCTAGAGCAACCGTGTCTTCAGCTAAATTCTTGAGTGGATCCATTAAGAAATCAGGATGAAAAGCCATCGAAAGATCAGCTCCTTTGTAAGCAATCGCAAGTGATTCTTTGGCTTCTCCAACCTCAGGAATGTTGGAAGTAATGTCTAAGTTATTTTCTGTAAAATGAAGTGAGATAGAAGCGCTCTTATCATTGGTAAGAAGAGAAACACGTCGTACCGATTGTAACAGTAGTTCTCGTTCTAAGGTAATGCGCTCCGTAGCTTCTGTAGGAATAACCTGAAGATAGTTGGGGTATTTTCCATCAATGAGTTTGGTTGCTAGTACAGAAGTGCCGAGATCAAAAGCGACTAAGTTATCACCAACATGAATACGAACATCTTTATCATCTGCTAAAAGGCGTTGTAGTTCATTGATTGCTTTTGTAGGAACAATGAAATCGCACTCATGACCTGCTGGGTATTTAATTTCACCAAGCTCTGCCTCGGAAAGAGCTAAACGACGGCCATCGGTAGCGACTAATGTCAGGCGTCCTTCTTTAAAAGAAAAAAGAATTCCATTAAGGACAGCGCGAGCTGAATCAAAGGAGATCGCATAAGAAGTTTTGTTGAGGCCTGCTAGGAGCTCGTTTTGCTTCATGGTGAAACCTCGTTTTTCTTCAAGTGATGGAAAAGCTGGGAACTCTTCTTTTGGCAATCCCACAATCTTAAAAAAACTAGGGCCACTACAAATAGAAGTGAATTGTTTCTGGTCTGTTTCCAAAGAAAATTCTTCTGTTGGCAGCTCACGGATGATTGACAATAAGCGGCGAGCAGGAAGAGTAGTGGCTCCAGGTTCTTCTAACGAGACAACAGGGAGCTGAATACGCAAACTGACTTCTCTATCTGTGACGGTGAGTGTGAGGCCATCTTCTGTTGCTTCTAAAAGCAGATTAGAAAGAATCGGCAGTGTGACGCGATTGCTGACAATGCCTTGAATGCGTTGCAGTCCATCGATGAGGACCTCTTTAGTGATAGTGAATTTCATGTTTGTTTATTGAGCGAGTTCTTTATCCAGATGTCGTAGAAGATGTCGTAATGAGGCATTGGTTGCCATTCGATTTTTGATCAGTTTGTGAGCGTGAATAACAGTGCCATGATCTTTCCCCCCAAAAGCCTCTCCAATTTCTTTGAGTGTTGCTGAAGTCATTTCGCGCGAAAGATACATGGCTACTTGACGTGGATAAGCGATGCTAGCTTGACGACGTTTGCTGGACATATCTGCAAGACGAATATCGAAATGCTCGGCAACCTGTTTTTGGATCTGCTCAATAGTGATGTTTTTGCGAGCTTGCTCTTGGAAGACATCGCGAAGGAGGTGATCAATAGCCTCTTTAGTGAGCGGTTTTCCACTAAGCGACTTGTAAGCAGCTACGCGCATGAGAGCTCCTTCCAGGCGTCTGATGTCTGTTTGAATATTATCTGCTAAAAATTCTAAGACCCAATCTTCAATGTTCATTTGCAGACCTGCTGCTTTTCCTTGAAGAATGGCAATGCGTGTCTCCATGTCGGGAGGTTGCACTTCAGCTGTCATGCCCCACTCAAAGCGGGAAACAAGTCGTTTTTCTAATTTTTCAATTTCACTTGGTGGGCGGTCGCTGGTGAGGATGATTTGTTTATGACCGTCATGCAAAGCTCCAAAGGTATGAAAAAATTCTTCTTGAGAGCGCTCTTTTCCAGCAAAAAACTGGATATCATCGATCATGAGAATATCAGCCTGACGGTATTGCTTGCGAAACTGGTGAATACTCCCATGTTGGATCGCATCGATAAATTCATTAATAAATTGCTCGCTGCGCAGGTAAACAACTTTTGCTCCTTTTTTGGTAGATAAAATACGATGGCCGATGGCATGAAGAAGATGGGTTTTTCCTAGACCGCTCTCTCCAAAAATAAATAGAGGGTTGTAGGTTTTGGCCGGAGATTGAGCAACCGCAATAGCTGCAGCATGAGCAAACTGATTGTTGGAGCCGACGATAAAATTTTCAAAAGTATAGGAGGGATTGAGTCCTACTGCAGAGGATTTTTTGGAAGAAGATTTGGACAAAGTGGCTCGAATTTCTTGCTCTGGCTCTTTTTCTTGAGCTTCTCGAGGAACTAAATGAAGCTGAAGTGAGTGCCCAAAAACTTCCTCGATGACCATGGCGAGCACTGCAGTATAATTGCTCTCAATAAAAAATTGATGAATAGGATTGGGAACGCTTAATGACAAGGAGGTCGCATTGCAATCGAGTATGGAAACATCATGAAACCAACGCTTGTAACCATCCAGGCTCATGCGCTGTTGAAGGATTGTGGAGATCTGCTGCCAAATTTGTTCGTTATTGCGATGCATGAAGCGATGAAGCGATGTGGTGATTTTTAAGAGAGGAGTAACTACCAACTTCTAGGAAGACATTGGTAGTGGAAGATAGAAGATAGGAGTTGAGGCCTTCGGCAAATTTAAAAATTAGTTTTTTAATGTTTCTTGCCTGCAATAGCAGGCCTCGGCTTCCATCTCCTAACTGCCAACGGCACGTTGGCAGTTTCAGAGACAAGAGTTGATTCTAAAAAAAGCGATTGTTGACTCAAGAAAAAAGCCGTAAGTATTTTTTAACGTTATATCAAAACAGTTGACGAAGGCATTTCTTTCTGAGAACCACGATAGACTTCATCACGAATAAAAATTAAGAGTTTTTACTGGTTCTTTTTGGCGTTAGCTGCGTTGTCAGAGCGTGCTATTACGTCGGTAGTAGCACTCTCTGATACCTCACTCCCTCGAAGCTGGGAAGCAGCTAGCCCCAAAAATTCCTGCATAAAAAAAACCTAATTTTCATTCGTGATGAGTGTTTTTTAATATGAAAGAACAACAGCTCGCTGCAGCTCAATTAGAGACGCCATTGGGCATAATGCTTGTGCTATTGCTGATGAAAAAGAGCTTTTTTTTTAGACGTTATTGATTGAGCCATCTCATCGTCGGCTCCCATGGTGGGCTAGGAGGCTATAGAAGCGGCCTGGAGCGAAAGAAATGGCTCTTAGAACATGAGGCGTTTTATTGTAGTGAGTAATGAGCCGGGCCAAAAAGTTGTTCGAGATATTGGTAATAATCTGGCTGTGCATCTTGGATTTCTTGTCGCCTATATGGCCAAGAGTTATAAGACCAATTACAAAGATAAGTTTTAGCAGTATGAGCAAAAAATCTATCTTCATCGACCTTAGGGAATTTTTCTAGAAGAGCATAATATAAATGGTTCTTTTTAGCATTTTTAAAAAAAGTATCGATAGGCTTATTGGGATCTTGGGCAAGAACATCGTTATAATAAACGTGTAGCAGTTGATCCAAGAGTGTTGTGTTTCTATCAACATCATACCACCACTCTGCTATCGAGCCGGTAACAAAAGGGGCAATGTTCAAAGAGATAATATGACTTTTAGAGTCATAGTTTCCTCGAGGCGAACTGGCAGATTTTCTTACAAAATAGATAGGTACCTTTTTAAAAAATGTTACTATCTCGAGAGGCAAGTTTAAGTTGAGAATAAGGTCTATTTGCTTCTCAATAGCTTCTCTTGCTGAAGGAAGGTCATCTCTATTTTCTATCTTAGTCTCATCAATGGTAAATCCCTGATAAAGAAAAGCGCTTTGCTGTTGATCTGGCCCTGGGATGAGAGCCTGAGTACTCTCTTCAGGTTGAGCTTGCGCTTGTAACGTTTCTGAAAAAAGAAAGAAAACGCTGAGTGATAGAGTAGTTAAAAAAAACTTAAAAAGAAACTTTGTCATTATGAGAGGAGACAAAAAATCTACTACGGTTTTTAAAAAATGCTAAAAAAAATGAGGGCAAAAGTTCATTGCTCAAATCCTTGGAACAGCAGCGAGTAGTTTTTTTGTATAATCATGTTGAGGATTTTCTAATACCTCTTGTGCTGAGCCTGATTCTACAAGGACTCCATGGTGGAGCACGAGTATTGATTGGCTGACATGCTTGATGACTGCAAGGTCATGGCCAATAAAAAGCATTGTTAGTCCCAGCTCTTCTTGGAGGTCTTGTAACAAGTTGATGATTTGTGCTTGGACACTGACATCGAGAGCGCTTACGGGCTCATCGCAGATGAGAAACTCTGGTTCGACTGCTAAGGCTCGCGCAATGCCGATGCGCTGGCGTTGTCCACCGCTAAATTCATGAGGATAACGGCGCATCATTTCGGGGGTGAGACCGACCTTGATTAAAAGAGAAGCAACACGCTCCTCTCGTTGGGAGGGAGAAAGTTTTGGGAAATGAATTTCGAGAGCCTCTGCGATAGTGTTTTTAATGGTGAGGCGAGGATTAAGTGACCCGTGGGGATCTTGAAAAATCATCTGAATTTTTTTGCGAAAAGGATGAAATGCTTTAGCGTTCATTGCAGTAATTTCTTTTCCTTCATAAAAAATTTGACCAGAAGTGACTTTAATTAATTGAACAATCGCTCTTCCAAGAGTTGTTTTTCCACTGCCACTTTCCCCAACAAGCCCAACGGTCTGGCCGCGTGGAATGACAAAACTAACATCATCGATAGCACGAACTTCTCCTTGTGAGTGCTTCAATACCCCTCGATAAATAGGAAAGTAAATTTTGAGATGACGAGCTTCAAGTAGAGGAGAACTCATAAAGCTTTAATGACTTTCCTTCTCCATTGGAAGCATCTCAAAGGAAGTGGTGCTCATTTTTGTAAAGCCAACAAAAGGATAATCCAGACTGATAATAGCAAAGATCATCGCTCCAATGACCATTGCAAGGAGTACAGCCATGGCTGCATGAGTTTTTCCTGGCGAAGAAATCATCAGTAGACTGACAACAACTAATGAAGCGCCGCTTAATAAGAAAAGAGCCCAAAGGAGCGGCAGCAATCCTGTAAAAGAATCTTGAATGCGCTGTTCGCGATAGGACCTTAATTTATCCAGTCTATCGACACTTATTTGAAAATAGATACGCTCTTTGTCTGTTTTGAGAGGATAGCTTAAATAAAGATCAGCTATCTTACCGATAATCTGATCTCCAATAAGATCATCTTTTCCTTTTTGAATAATTTTCCATTCATGATTCAAAACAGTGTAGCGATAAGCTCTGCAAAGCTCTTGAATCTGGTTACAACGTTCTGGAGTGAAGGCACGAGCATTAAAATAGAGGCTTCTCAAAGAGTTGCATTCTGAATTGAGGTTTGAATTTGTATCACAATATTCATGCCATGTTGTTGCCACCATAAAAGCCCCCAAAATACTAAACACAGTTGCAATTGGCCCTAAAAGAGCATGGGCAATATCGTGATGAGGAGTGCGTTTGTGAGGAGCAATTAACTTTCTTGCCAGAAAAATTCCACTAATCGCGAAGACTGCTGGGATTAGAAGGCAAATCCAAAAAAGACCAGGCATAAGAGCAAGAGAGTGTTCAAAATTCATAAAAAGAAAACGATGGTATTACAGTTTTTCTTGAGAAAGAAGTTTTATAAATTCTTCTGGCGTTGTGGAAGCAAGAAGCATGTTCAAAAACGATGGCTCTTGACATAGACGGGCTATGGCCCCCATCACACGAAGATATTCGTTGTTCAGAGCATGGGGAATATTAACGATGAAAATAAGAAAAACCAACTCATTGCTTTTGTCATAATAAATTCCATGATGACTGCAACCGACAGCCATGGTGAGATCTTGAACAGTATTTGTGCGTAGGTGATGAACCATGATGGACCGCTTCTCATCAATGTTGATTGCAAAAGCAGAACTTTTAAGAATTGCTTGAGAAAATTCCTGCCAGTTAATAATGCGAGGGTCATGACGTAAAGAAATAGCCATTTCTTCAAGTGCTGCCTCTTTGTCTATTGCAGAAAGGGAAAGGCTTACTGCTTCAGGATATAAAAAATGAGAAAGCTGATTCATAGAGCTTTGTCCAAAAAATAATTTTTGGGGACACAGCTTCAGGCTACAGGTTGCAGGTTACAGGTTACAGGTAAAAAATTGTCAGTTGTCAGTTTTTTTACAAAAGCGCGAAGCGCGCGCTACATAGACTGCAAGCTGAACACCTCCAACCTGTCTTCACTCTTTACTGAGATTACTCCCTCGCCATTTTAATTTTTGATGCAAAATTTCAGCAAAAGTTATTTCTGGAAGCATTACTAAAGGAAGTTTTTGAGAGGCAGTGCGAATGACAAGCTGCTCCTCAGGTCTGACTAATCGTATATTACGACCATCAATGTTCATAAAAACTTCTTGATGAGATGTTGGGGTAATGGTGATGGTGCTTTGACCAGCAACAACCAAAGAGCGATTGGTGAGGACATGAGGGCAGATCGCTGTGATTAAGAGAACATTGCTTTCAGGCATTACAATAGGGCCACCTGCAGCAAGAGAATAGGCTGTTGATCCTGTTGGTGTCGCAATAATAAGGCCATCAGCATCATACTGGGTAAGAGGTTGTCCGTCGATGGCAACCGAAAGTGTTACCAGTTGGGAGCGCTCTCCTCGACTTACCACAAGATCATTTAAAGCTAAGCCAAGGGGGATAGTTTGCTTCTTGGGGTTTTCGAGAAAAACTTCCAACAAACTTCGCTCACTCAAAAGATAGCTTTTATCAGCCAGGCATTGAATGGCACGTTGATAGTCACAAGCTGCGAAACATGTTAAAAAGCCAAGAGAGCCGATGTTGAGTCCAAAAATCGGTTTTATATGACTTCTTCCTATTCGGTGAAGAGCTCTCAGAATACTCCCATCCCCTCCCATGACAAGGAGTAGGTCCGTTTGCTCTGCAAGGTTGCTTTCGTCCAGGTTGGAAGAGAGTCCAATTAATGCTGCCGTTGCTTTTTCTATTAAAAAAGAGAGGCCATGTTTTTTTAATTCTTGCACTACTAAAGAGACCGCCTCAGCAGCCCCCTTTTTTTCAATGTGAGCGAGTAGTCCTATGGTCATAAATTATTTTTAGAGTCTGTCATCAATAAGGGTAAAATAATTCTTAAGATGTTTGGCGAAGTATAAAAAGAAAACTGTTTTTTTATTGATATTCTAAAAAAAATGTGCACTATGCACGAAACAGCTTCGCTAACGTTTTTAGCACAGCTGTTTCAATAAACCAAACTACAAACCAAAAAATAAAAATCTTATGAAAAAAACATTCTTTCTTCTTTTCGTTCTGCTCCTGATCGCCCCTCAACTTTTTGCAGAGGAAAACTATTCAAGTATTCCAAATCTTAATAACAGTAAAAATAATTCTAACACAATTATGATGCAAGTTTCACCAGAGGATTTTAATAAGCCTGTCAGATATGTAACGCAAGATGAATTCAATGGTCTTACCCCTATTTACTCGCGACTCTATCAAGAGCTTATTATAAAAATGACAGTTACTATTTCTTCAAATACCTTTATTGCTGATCCAACTCATTATTACAATCTTGAGTATGATCAAAGTAAGCTTCACGTTGAAACAACTTCAGTAGTAAATATAGGCAGTAATATTACTATAGATATATTATTATATTGTACTTCTCTATCTTTAGGATCACCGAAACTTGTTTTTAATTGTACACAAAATGGCATGTCATTGAAAAAAGAATTTACAATTAATATTGTTGATTCCCTAGTTCAATAAGTTTTTGAAACTAAGTAATATTAAGAAAACCAGTCTTTTTTTGATGACTCTTTCTATTAAAAATAGAATGCGCTGGTCTTTTTTACTTCTTGTTTTTTTGTGTAAGACAAGTAGCTATGGATTATTGCGACAAGCTGATCAAGAACCTAATAATTCTGATTCTGTTCAGGTCAGATTAGTAGGTGAAGCTACTGTTACAGATATTATTGCTATATCAAAACACCCTAATGTTACCTTAGTCCTTAAAAAAGATGGGACAGTTTGGGGGTGGGGAAAGAATGATTATGGGCAACTAGGAGTAAGGACCACTTCTGAGAAAGTACCCCTTCCAGTAGAAACCTCTACAGGCCCTCTGCAAGATGTCGCTTCTATTGAGTGTAATGGAAGGACAACAGTGGCAACACGCCATGACGGGACAATTTGGAAGAGTAGTGATGATTTTTTAATAGCTCCTTGGTTAAAAAGAATTGATCGAGAGAGAGAGCAACAAATAGGAAGCGGTGATAGTAATAAAGAGCAAAACAAGAAAAATCACCTATTACAACAGCAAACAGAAAGTCAAGTAGGGTTGCCCCTACTTTCTTCTACTCCTAATATTTTTTTAGAAGAAGAACTCTGGGAAGCAGCTCTTGCTTCTCCCGAAGAGCCCTTTGCGATAAGTGTGCTAGCCACTGGACCTTATCAAGCTCCTGCTAACATAGGGCTGGTGGTAAATGTGACCCACCCAGCTAATACCACTATTACAAAAGTAGAATTTTATAACAAAGAGACACTATTAGGAACTATTACAGATCCTCCTTACGAGTTTGCTTATAAAGATGCCCCTCAAGGAACTTACCGTATTGAAGCAAGAGCCTATGATGTTGAAGGGAATATAACGGGTGCTACGACAGAATTCGAAGTTGCTCCTCCCAACCGTTATAACCGTGGATTTGGAACAGATCAGCGCTACCTTTCCTCTATTATTGCCTTAGATTTTGAAAAAGGAATTTTTTTAGATGGTATTAGTGATTTTAGCATTCCCTTTCCCTCTACAATTTATCCTACTTATCCATGGTTTTTAAGAACTGCCTCCGACCCTAACGAATCGTGCTATCATATTTATCATAATGAAAGTGATGCTATTAGTTATCGTTCTGTTAACACACTCCCAACGATTAATGGTAGTCCTGTAGGAGGCCAGCCACCGTGTGTGGCCTTTGGTGTTCAAGGAGGAGGAAGCCCTCTCTATATTAACCAAAACTATCACTTTGGAATTGCTGCTGGAGGAGAAAATTTTTCTTTAACTAATAATCCGGATATTAAAATAGAAGTCTATGAATCGAGCTTTTTTGAAAAGGGAGCAATACAAGTAGCCCCTGTTTTCACGCAAACCTATTCGTTACCTCGCTCAGGAGATACACTTGCTAAATTCAACAACAATGGAGGTGTTGTCGATTATCATCTCCTCACAAATTACAATGGGAAAGAGATTGATTTTGACACACAAATTCAATATCCAAAAGCATTTTCTCCGCATGATCAATGGGGAATGATTCCAGCTTATGCCCTTGCTATTACTCATAGGGCCAGGAATAACCTTTTTTACTACAAGGTAAACATCATGGGAGTGACCATTAATAATGGCACACCTTTTGACATGGCAAAAAACGAGCAGCATAGCGCTCCTGCTTATAATATTAGTTATAGCTTAGATTTTAGTGAACCACTTCCCTGGCAAATCTCATTAATAAACCTTCCTCATTTTCAAGGAGTACCACTTCCAAGTGTCTATCAAGGAAAAGGCGTGGATGAGTTGATACATCAATCTCCTGCTATACGTGATGCTCTCACAACGCCAGAACAACTGGGGCTCAACCTTCTTGATGTTAATAATAGCCCAGAACTTAAAAGCCATTCTGTATTAGATAAACTCGTAGCAGATTATAACAATGATCCTTTAGCATTAGCAAATTATGTTCTTAATGAAATAGAGCTTACGGATGCTATAGGATATAATACAGCTAATACTATTAGCGACGTTTCCATCAACCCTCAGGGGGTCAGCCGCGATGCCTTAGGGACCTATCTAGAAGGAGAAGGATCGCCAATAGAACAATGTGGTTTGCTTATTTATCTTCTTCGCAAAGTAGGTGTTCCAGCAGCTTATGTCTTTCCTGCTCATAACCAAACACTCATGTTTGATGAGCAACTGAGCAAACTATTAAGAGTCCAACTTCGAGGAGCAGTAGACGATTTGGGTAACCAAAAATATCCAGAGCTCATCCCTATTAATTATCCATGGGTCGCCGCTTATATTGATGGAAAATGGGTCCATCTTTTTCCCTGGCTAAAAGATACCGAAGTGAGAGAAGGACGCGATCTTTGGAGCTACTTCCCTAATGGCTACCAAACTGAAACCCAATGGCTAATGCATTACTTGCTCAATGATCCTAATATTCGTGGACTTAGCCAAGAAGATAACCCTGGTACCCTCTTTCCTCTGTATGCAGAAGCGCAGCTCAATCAGGCTGGACTTGGCTTAGAAGATGTGGGAATGCATTATGTCAACCGCCCTCACTATTATAATAGTTGGGATGATTTTCCTCGGCCTTGGCAAACACCACTCATTTCAAATAACGAGTTAGCAGAAAACCTCGATGCTGCTCAAAACCCTAACCTGGCAGCAATATTAACTAATATATTTGATACCATTAGCATACAGATTACTAGTACAACACCCAATTCTAATTTGCTTTTGGAAACAGGCCCCATGCGTTTTGCTGACCTTCATAATCGTCGGCTCCTCCTTTATCATCAGTTAATACCTGGAAGTAATCCAGCTCAGTTTAAGATGATCCTTTCCTTAGAGCCTTATGATAACGCGGCTCCTAGTGATTGTGCTCAAACATACACTTTTAATAAGGGCAATAATCCCGATCCAGCAGGAGCATTATTTCGAAGCGCGCAACAACAAAGTTTTGTTCTAACTGATAATGATAATGTTTTTAATTATAAAATAAGTTACTCCCGTCAACAACAAGCTGGAACAGTAGATCTTGAAAGAGATTACGCAGCTCAATTTCCTGGGATAGCTAATAGGACTAGCAATGAGTTGGTACGACCTATAGCAAAAGGAGAAATGGCTTGCCTGAGTCTTAGTTATGGACGAGTAACTGATAAGATGCTCGATTTTGAAGCTAAAAAATATTGGGATTATCAAGAAGAAGTTGCAGCCAACTCTGGAAATATCGATGCTGAGCGAGGAATAGGGCAATTGCTTCAACTCATGGGGCAAAATTATTACTATAATTTAAGCCAGTTTAAGAGTTTTATTGAACCATTAACAAAAAAGAAAGCCATTTCTTATCTTGGACAAGGATTAGTTAAGTTGACTCCAGAGCGTAATTATAATCGCTCTTTAAAAATAATAAATAGTAACGATATTAACGATCTCAATTTAGGGTATCCTATCGTTGATATGGCCGTACAACGAGCTACCTATTTAAGAAATAATACCTCGCACCTAGATTCAGGAGCAATAGCTCAAGACATAGAAATACTTTTTACTGTAGATAATTCTGCAAATGAACATCGAGTTATTAATAAATTTTTTGAACAAGAAAATGCTGTCTCAACAATAAGATTACTTGATATTGCTCAAGGTTGGACTCCAGAGACAGGAGTAGCAGCTCATCCTGGAGAGGGAGTTGTTATTTTATCACAGGCTAATGCTACAAGCGAATCTACTAATAGTTATTCTAGTGCCCCAGGAACATTTATATTTCCACCAGGACTTCATCAAATTATAACTATCCCTTCATTAACAACTTCCTTAGGAGGATGGATGCAGGCGAGTGGATTTTTAGACAGCATTAATGGTGCATTACAAAATCCACTAAACACAATTATATTAACACCAGCTCCCGTAAAAACAGCTGAAAAAAATGGTGATCCCTATATTGGAATGGGAGCTCTTATCTTAGGAACTGATGGCATAGGAGCACTTATTTCCAGGAAGATGCTTCTAACCTTTGATCAAAACTTTAACTATATTATAGCCAACTCCAACCAGAATCCACTTTTTGGAAACCTTAAAAATAGCCTCCTCTGCGATAACACCACCTTCTTTCATGGTGGTTCTGGAGAACTTCTCCGCGCACCCATCTACCCAGGTCATTCAACCTCAACCTGGCTCTCCCAATGCTCCCTGACAAAAAATAGTTACAACGGCTACACCCTCAACTTCCTCAACAAAGATCAACCGCTCATTACCAGCAATCCCAAAGACGCAAGTAACCTAGAAAAAGGAACCGAAGCACTCTCCTCTGATGCCGTTGATCGTCTTGGCGAATGGAACCAAAACTCCTTAAATGGCAATACCAGTACCATTCAAAACAGCGGTAGTGATGTGGCAGCTATTTTAAGAAAAGAAAAAAACCTAGGTAACACTGGGAAAAATTCCTACTACGGCAAGCTCCTTGCCCTCAATTTCGTGAAAGACCCTGTGAGTGTAGTAACCGGGGAATTTTACATCAACGC
>JAIEQL010000038.1 GCA_019747735.1 Chthoniobacterales bacterium
AGCGCTCGCTCTTCGGCCTTGCCTTTTCTAAAAATCTCTGCGTTCTTTCATGTAATTTCTAAGTAATTTGACTATAACCGGATAAAACATTGAAAAGAAAGAGTATCCTTCTTACACTTTTCAACTTCACCATTCTCACTCACTTACTTTTTTTCCTATGCCTAAAGACGACTCCACTAACGACAAGAACGCCGCTCTCGCTACCAAAGAGCAGATGGCGCGTGCTAAGAATCTCGATTTAGCGATTCAACAAATTGCTAAAGATTACGGTGACGGCGCGATCATGCGGCTTGGGCAACCAGGGGCCAAAGGGATTTCTGTGATTCCCACGGGAAATTTATTGATCGATCGTGCTCTTGGTGTTGGGGGATTTCCTAAAGGACGCATTATTGAAGTTTATGGTCCTGAGTCTTCTGGAAAAACAACCCTGACCTTGAGCGTCATTGCGCAAGCTCAAAAAAGAGGAGGGCTAGCTGCTTTTATCGATGTGGAGCATGCCTTGGATCCGATCTACGCACGAAAGTTGGGAGTGAATTTGGAAGATCTTCTGGTCTCCCAACCCAGCTCTGGAGAGGAAGCGCTCCGCATTTGCGAAACATTAGTTCGTTCCAATGCGTTGGATGTTGTCGTGCTTGATTCTGTTGCAGCACTGGTGACCAAGGGCGAGCTGGAGGGAGAGATTGGTGATTCAGTGGTAGGGTCACAAGCCCGATTGATGAGCGCTGCGATGCGCAAGCTTACTGCTTTTATTTCTAAGGCGGATACATGCGTGATTTTTACCAATCAAATTCGCGAGAAAATTGGAGTGATGTTTGGCAGCCCCGAGACAACACCAGGGGGCAAGGCCCTTAAATTCTACTCGAGCGTCCGGGTTGATATTCGCCGTATTGGAGCGATTAAGCTAAGCGATGGTACTGTCACAGGAAATCGTACGCGCATCAAGGTGGTCAAAAATAAAGTTGCTCCACCGTTTACCGAGGCAGAATTTGACATCATGTACAGCGAGGGAATTTCCAATACCGGCTCTTTGTTGGATCTTGCGCTCGAACAAAATATCATCGAGAAGCGTGGCTCCTGGCTCAGTTACAAAGGCAACCAACTCGCTCAAGGCCGGGATGCAGGGAAAGAGGCTCTGAAGAACGATTCTGCGTTGTATACGGAGATTGAGGCTGCTGTGAAAGCAAGGTTGGAAGAAGAAAAGAAATAGAACTGTGAGGGTAAGTGATAAGTGATGATGGTTTTTTAAAATCCATCTTATCAAAATATGATTTTCGAGAACTGAATTGTTTTTGATTTTTTAAAACACTCATTACCCATTACCCATCACTCATTACAGGCTGCAAAACGGCGCAGGAGTTCCATGGCAATCACATCCTCCGCGAGGTCTTTTCCTTTTGGGGTTTCTAAAATTTTCGGAATCGGGGCAAGCTCTGGAGCCTTCATAATCCAGCGAAAAGTATCTAAACCAATTTTTCCTTTACCCAAATTTTCGTGGCGATCGACATGAGAATCAAATGCTGCCTTGGATTCATTGAGATGCAGTACGGCAAGTTGCTTGAGCGATAAAATGTCATCAAAAATTTTAAAAACTTTTTGAGCTCCTTTGGTTGCTGAGAGATCATAGCCAGCAGCAAACACGTGTGCCGTGTCAAGGCAGATACAGAGGCGTTCTGGAGAGTTAACGCGAGAGAGAATTTCTGCGAGCTCTTCGAAACGAGAGCCTAAGCAACTTCCTTGACCGGCTGTTGTTTCGAGTGTGATGCGAACTTTTAATGTTGGGTGCTCAGCATGAATCTGATTAAGGCTTTGCACGATACAGCGCAGTCCCTTTTCTATACCTGCTCCTAAGTGGGATCCAGGATGCAAGACAAGATAAGGAATGTTGAGTTGATCGCAGCGCACCAACTCTTCACCAAGCGAGCGCAGTGATTTTTCATGGTTCTGGCAATTTTCTGTGCCGAGATTTATTAAGTAACCAGCATGTGCTACCAAGGCCTTCAGTCTGTGGCGCAGCGGATGTTTTATGAATGCTTGAATTTCCTCTTCAGAAAAAGGTTTAGCAAACCACTGCATATTATTTTTGACAAAAATCTGCATGGCACTGCAGCCAATATTCACAGCGCGATCAATCGCCTTGGCAACGCCACCAACTGTGGGAATGTGGGAGCCAAGACAAGGAGTACTTAAGCAATCTTTATCAGTTTTTATAACCTTCTTCGCGGAGATAAGGTTGCAGTTGGCAGCTGCTTGCTTTGCGGGGTCATGAATTCTTTGAGACATTAGGAAAGATGGATATACTCATCACAAATCGAAACTTAGGGATTTTTGCTTGCTATTATTACTCCTAACTTCTTTATCAGAGCTAGCGTTATATTCGCATAGCGCTGTACTCTTCGCTCTTGCTAGAGAAAATGATTTCAACATAAAAAAATCTGATTTTCATTTGTCATGAGTATAGCGAGGAATTTTTTTTAAATAAAAACCTAACATTTGGTGTCAAAAAAAAGAGAATATAAAAAGTGAAAATTTTTCACTTTCTGCTTGCACTTCTGCATTATTTGTCTACATTCACCCGTCCGGCCTTTCATGGGATTTCGTGAGCATAATCAACCGACTTTGATTTTTGCCGCTAGAAAAGAGAAAGTAAGGCCCCGTTAACATTATGCCGACTATCAACCAACTCGTACGAAAAGGACGCCGCAAAGTCTTGGTGAAATCAAAATCACCAGCACTTGTCAGTTGTCCACAGCGCCGTGGCGTTTGTGTTCAAGTAATGACGCGTACTCCCAAAAAGCCTAACTCTGCCTTGCGCAAAGTTGCGAAAGTTCGTTTGACCAATGGGCAAGAGGTGATTGCTTATATTCCAGGAGAAGGTCACAACTTACAAGAGCACTCTATCGTCTTAGTCCGTGGTGGCCGTGTCAAAGATCTTCCTGGCGTTCGTTATCATATTGTTCGTGGAACTCTTGATAGTCTTGGCGTTGATGGTCGCCGTCGGAGTCGCTCCAAATATGGTGCCAAACGTCCTAAGGCTGGCGCTGATGAAAAAGCAACTTCCAAGAAAAAATAATTTTCTACAGAACTGACAACTAACAACTGACAACTATTTTCTATGTCTCGTCGCAAACGTGTTCTTCATAAAGAGGTCAAAACTGATCTTCGCTATGCTAGTCCTTTAGTAGCCCGCCTGGTTACTTCAATCATGCGTTGTGGCAAGCGTTCTGTTGCAGAAAAAATTGTTTATACCGCCATCGAAACAACACGTTCCTCTACAGAGGTGGTCGATCCGCTTGATGTTCTTCAAAAAGCTATTGAAAATATTCGTCCTCGCCTTGAGGTCAAAAGCCGCCGTGTCGGTGGAGCTACCTATCAAGTACCGATGGAAGTGGCTTTAGACCGTTCTCACGCCTTGGCTATGCGCTGGTTGGTGACTTTTGCAAAAAAACGGAAAGGTATTCCCATGGCCAAGGCCCTTGCTAACGAGCTCAAGGATGCTTCTATGGGTCAAGGAGCTGCGATTAAAAAAAGAGATGATCTTCATAAAATGGCGCAAGCTAATAGGGCTTTTGCTCACTTCCGTTGGTAATTTTTGTTCCCCTTATCGTTCTTTGATAACCACCTTTTCTAACTAGCTATGGCTTCCGCTAACATTGATTCTTCCAATCCGAATTCTCCGGATCGCGCTTTCCCTTTGGAGAGAACGCGTAATATTGGAATTTGTGCCCACATCGATGCAGGTAAGACCACATTGACAGAGCGTGTTCTTTTTTATACCGGAATGATTCACAAGATTGGTGAAGTTCATGAAGGAACTACCGTCACTGACTGGATGGAGCAAGAGAGAGAGCGTGGTATTACGATTACCTCTGCGGCTACAACTTGTAGTTGGAAGCAGCGTGTCGAAAAAGATGTCGTCAAACTTTTTCCAGATATTGAACAGCGTGTCAATATCATTGACACCCCTGGTCACGTTGATTTTACAGCTGAAGTGGAGCGTTCTCTTCGAGTTCTTGATGGTGCTATCGCCGTCTTCTGTGGTGTTGCAGGCGTGCAGCCTCAATCCGAAACCGTCTGGCATCAAGCTGACAAATATGGTGTGCCTCGCATTGCTTTTGTCAACAAGATGGATCGCACTGGCGCTAATTTTGAAAATGCTGTTAATGATATGCGGACCAAGCTTGGCGCAAACGCTTGGCCCATTTTGATTCCGCTTGGCTCCGAAGATAACTTGCGTGGTCAAATCGACGTCGTGAACCACAAAATAGTTCTCTACGCTGATGACAGTAGCATGGGATCGACTTACACGATTGAAGATGTTCCAGCTGAATATAGTGACATTACGAAAAAAGCTTATGACGATTTAGTTAACCAAATGATGGATCTTGATGAGGAGATCGGTAATCTTTTCTTAGAAGAGAGACCGGTGACCCGTGAAGATTTGAAAAAGGCAATCCGTCGCCAAACAATTGCTAATCGTTTTGTTCCCGTGGCAGGTGGTTCTGCTTTTAAAAACAAAGGAGTCCAATACCTCGTTGATGCTGTTGTGGACTATCTTCCAAGTCCTGTTGATATTGAGGCTGCTAAAGGAATGGATCCCGATACTCATGCTGAGAAGTTTGCCGTTACAAACGATTTTGAGCCCTTCTGTTCGTTAGCTTTCAAGCTTTGGAGTGATCCTTTCGTTGGTAAGCTCGTTTTCTTCCGTGTCTATTCCGGAAAATTGAGCAAAGGAGATACTGTTTATAATCCTCGGACCAACAAGCGCGAACGTATCAGTCGTCTGATTCAAATTCAGGCTGACAAACGACAAGACATTGATACTTGTTATTCGGGCGATATTGCTGCGATTGTCGGGATCAAAAACATCACTACCGGTGATACCCTCTGCGATGAAGATCACCCTATTTTGTTAGAGCCGCCATCTTTCCCAGATCCTGTTATTTCAATGTCGATTGAGCCGAAGACTAAGGCTGATCAAGAAAAAATGGGAATTGCTCTTCAGCGCCTTGCTGAAGAAGATCCAACATTTCGCGTCTTCACCAACGAAGATACTGGTCAGACTATCATCGCTGGAATGGGTGAATTGCATTTAGAAATTATCCGTGACCGAATGTTGCGTGAATTTAAAGTGGATGCTGCATCTGGCAAACCTCAGATTGCCTATAAAGAAACAGTGCTAACTCCTGCTGATGGAGAAGGCAAGTTGATCAAGCAATCAGGTGGTCGCGGTCAATATGGACATGTTGTTATCAAGATTGCACCAAATGAACGTGGTAAAGGAATCACTATTGAGAACGAAATTGTTGGTGGCACTATTCCAAAAGAATTTATCCCAGCTGTTATCAAGGGGCTGAACGAGGCGGTCCTCAATGGTGTTGTTGGTGGCTATCCAGTTATCGATTTGCATATCGATATTGTTGATGGCTCTTACCACGACGTCGATTCTAATGAGTTGGCCTTTAAGATGGCAGCCATTTTTTCTCTCAAAGATGCCATGAAAAAAGCAAAGCCCATCCTTTTAGAGCCTATCATGAAAGTGGAAGCGACTACTCCTGAAGAGTATCAAGGCGATATCATGGGTGACCTGAATCGTCGTCGTGGAAAAATCATGTCCATTGAAACAAAAAGAGTCAACACGAGCGTCAATGCGCAAGTTCCTTTAGCTGAAATGTTCGGTTATGCTACGGCAATCCGCTCCCTTTCTAAAGGTCGTGCTGCCTACTCCATGGAACCATCTCATTTTGAGCAAGTGCCAGCACAAACTTTGGCAGCAGTTCTGGATCAAAAGAATTAAGCTCAAACTTTAACTTTAACTTTTAACTTCAAACTTCTTCATGGCTGCCGGACATCGCATTCGCATTCGACTTAAAGGTTTTGATTTTCGTCTCCTTGATATTTCTGCATTAGAAATTGTGGAGACGGCTAAGCGCACTGGATCTAAAGTGGTAGGACCTATCCCGCTTCCAACCCATATAGAAAAGTTTACTGTCAATCGCTCTCCTCATGTCGACAAGAAGTCGATGGATCAATTTGAAATAAGAACTCACAAACGCCTTCTGGATATTCTTGAGCCAACAGCCAAAACTGTGGATGAGCTTCGTAAGCTTAATTTACCGGCTGGTGTTGATATTTCGATCAAGATCTAACGTAACTCTTCAACTGTAACTTCAACTCTTTTATGGCCATCGGAATTCTCGGAAAAAAAATTGGGATGACTCGTGTTTATGATGCGAAAGGACATGCTCGCGCTGTCACTGTTCTTGAGGCTAAGGGGAACCATGTCCTTCAAGTGAAAACTCTAGAAAAGGAAGGCTACAGTGCTGTGCAACTTGGCTTTGACGATCAAAAAATTCACCGTGTGACAAAAGCTCAGCAAGGTCATTTTAAGAAAGCAGGGTCAACTCCAAAACGTTTTCAGAAAGAGTTTCGATTAGCTCCAGGTGAAGCTGCTCCAGCTTTAGGAGAATGGAATCTTTCCAACTTTCAGCAAGGACAGTTTGTCGATGTGATTAGCACTTCGAAAGGAAAAGGATTTCAAGGTGTTGTGCGTCGTTTTAAATTTGCTGGGCAGCCAGAAACGCACGGCTCAATGATGCATCGTCGTAACGGTGCGATTGGAAATCGTCTTACGCCAGGACGTGTTTGGAAGAATATGGGGATGCCAGGACATATGGGGCATACACAAATTACAACTCAGAATTTGGAAATTATTCAAATCCGAGAAAAGGAAGGAGTTATCCTCATTAGTGGCGCTGTCCCTGGTGCTAAAGGAACTTATGTTATGGTGCGTCCTGCTAAAAAGAAGTCAGCAACTAAAAGCTAACAAGCATGAAATCAAATCTTTTAACTCTTGAGCTAGCTAAAACAGCCAACATCGATCTTATCACTAGCGGCAAAGGGACTCAGGCTGTTCACGATGTTGTGGTAGCCATGAGGGCCAATCGCCGTAGTGGTACCGCTTCTGTCAAAACTAAAGCAACCGTCAATCTTTCTGGAAAGAAGCCATGGCGGCAAAAAGGCACGGGGCGTGCTCGTGCAGGTTATGCCAGCTCTCCTGTTTGGGTTGGTGGTGGGGTTGTTCATGGGCCTCACCCTCGCTCCTATGCTAAAAATGTGACAAAAAGAGTTAAAAAACTTGCCTTTAGAAAAGCCCTTAGTGCTCGCATTCTTGAAGGTCATGTTTTTCTCGTAGAAAAATTTAATTTGGAGCAACCCAAAACAAAAGAGATTATTGCTCTTATCAAGGAGATTCACGGAGGAGCAAAGTGCACCTTGGTAATTGGAACACAATTTTTAGAAAACACTTTTTTAGGCGCTCGCAATATTCAAAATACGCTTTTGATGAGCGCAGAAGAGGTCAATACCGAACAGTTGCTTGCTTTTGATAAAGTTATCATTACTCAAGAAGCGCTGACAGCTCTTAGCAACCGCTTGGCATAATTATTATCGTATGAAAGAAATTTTTTATCTCGTTCAAAAAGTTCATATCAGCGAAAAAGCAAGCTTGCTTGGGGAGAAACAAAATCAATATGTTTTTCGTGTCCATCCGGAGGCTAATAAAATTGAACTCAAGAATGCTATTGAGCGTCTTTTTAAAAAACATGTACTCGCCATTCGTACCATGCAATATGCAGGGAAGAAAAAACGAGAGCGTCGTGCTGATTTTGGGCGTCGTGCTCATTGGAAAAAAGCTATTATTAGCTTAGCTCCTGGAGATAAAATCGACCTCACCTAAGACAAGAGAGAAAACTTTTATTTTTAATTATTACCTGCAACCTGCCAACTGTAACCTGATTTATGGCACTGAAAACTTTTAGACCTCTTACTCCCTCGCAGCGCTTTAAAGCGCTTCCTTCGTTTGAGGAAATTACCAAAGGGACTCCCGAAAAGTCGCTTTGCGAAATCAAAAAACGTACTGGGGGTCGCAATAACCTTGGTCGCAAAACGGCACGTCATCGTGGAGGTGGGCACAAGAAAAAATATCGGATAATTGATTTTAAACGTATTCATCGTAACGTTTCTGGCGAAGTCTTATCAGTAGAGTATGATCCCAATCGAACAGCCCGTATTTGTCTTGTACAATATCCTGATGGAATTAAAACCTACATTCTTGCTCCCAATGGAATTACTGTTGGGACAAAAGTTACTGCCGGCGAAAATGCAGAGCCAACTCTTGGAAATGCTCTTCCTTTAAAAGTAATCCCACTGGGTTCTGTATTGCACAACATTGAGCTGACACCTGGTCGTGGAGGGCAAATTGTTCGCAGCGCTGGTTCGCAAGCAGTGCTAAACAATAGAGAAGCTGGTTATGCACTCATTAAGATGGCTTCTGGAGAGTTGCGCCGTATTCATGAAGAGTGTTATGCTACCATTGGGCAAGTTAGCAATGGAGAACACATGAATGTCTCTAGCGGAAAAGCTGGTCGTAGCCGTTGGCTCGGGATTCGTCCTCAGACACGTGGTATGGCTATGAATCCTATTGATCACCCAATGGGTGGAGGACAAGGTAAGAGCAAGGGAGGTGGCGGGCGCCATCATCCTATGAGTCCTTGGGGACAGCTTGCCAAGGGCTTTAAGACCCGTGCCAAGCGCAAAGCTTCAGACAAGTTTATTACCCAGCATCGTAAAAAGAAATAATCTAGTATGGCACGTTCACTTAAAAAAGGTCCCTTTGTCGAATGGAAGCTTCTCGAGAAAATCGATAAGCTTAATGAAGGTGGTATTAAAAAACCCATTAAAACATGGTCTCGTCGTTCCACAGTCACCCCTGACTTTGTTGGACATACTTTTAATGTTCATAATGGTCGTTCCTTCATCCCTGTTTTTGTTACAGAAAACATGGTAGGACACAAATTAGGAGAATTTTCCCCGACTCGTATCTTTAAGAAACATGGATCGCATACCGCTAAAGTAACTAAATAGCGTTTGATGCTGGCTCACCCACTCACGTTCCTTAACTAGCTTTTGTGCTCTTCCTTAATTTTTAAAGTCATTTTCTAATATCGCTCTCATGCAAGTTAAATCTATTTATCGTTACGCAAAAATTTCTGCTTTTAAAGCTCGTGAGGTAACTCGTGAGATTCAAGGCATGCCTGCCATGGATGCTCTCTTGCAGCTAAAATTTATTCCTAAAAAAGCAGCTCCTTTGATTTATAAAACACTTAAAAGTGCGATTGCTAATGCAGAGCAAAATAACAATCTTCGTCCAGAGGTGCTTGTCATCAAAGAAGCTGTCATTGGAGAGGCGACTACTCTGAAACGAATTACCCCTAAAGCACGTGGCAGTGCTGGTCCTATTCGTAAACGGACCAGTCACATTCGTATCGTATTGACCGATGAGGTGCCTATTGTACGCCGTTCTGATCGTGCTCAAGCGACAAAAAAAAGAGCTAAAAACAATAAAAAAGAGCCTGCCCATCTCAAAAAAGAGTCCCCAGTTCCTTCCGCTGAGACTCAGCCAGAATTAACATCAGAAGCAACAGCTTAATCTTACACTAATATCACTAACTAAATTATGGGACAAAAAGTTAATCCTATTGGCTTCAGGCTTCCGCTTACTAGAGATTGGGCCTCTCAATGGTATGCCTCTGATAAAGAGTTTGCGGACTTTCTTCATGTTGATGCAAGAATCCGTCGCACGCTAAAAAAGAAACTCAAATCAGCCGCGGTTTCTCGCATTGTAATAGAACGAGCCTGGAATAGTGTTCGTGTGACTATCATTACAGCTCGTCCTGGAATTGTAATTGGGCGTAAAGGTTCTGAGATCGAAAATATGACTCAGGAGATTTCTGCACTTGCAGGCGGCAAACAAGCAAAAGTTGATATTATTGAAGTCAAGCAGCCAGAGCTAGATGCCACCTTGGTTGCAGAAAGTATTGCATCTCAGTTAGAACGTCGTATTGGATTCCGACGTGCCATGAAAAAAGCGATGCAGCTTGCCATGGATCTTGGCGCAGAAGGAATCAAGATACGAGTCTCAGGGCGGCTAGGGGGAAGCGAAATTGCTCGCACAGATATCGTTCGTGCAGGAACTATTCCCCTTCATACACTTCGTAAGAAGATCGACTATGGTTTTGCAGAAGCAGATACTGTTGCTGGGAAAATTGGTATTAAATGTTGGATCTGTAAAAAAAGCGAATCTAGCTCTTCAGAATCCCGTTCGACGCCATCCTCAATGAGCAATGCTTAATATAAGTACAACTGCCAAGTAATCTTACTTTTTCAGAAAAATTATGCCTTTACTACCTAAAAGAGTTAAATATCGCAAGACCCAGCGTGGAAGCCGCTCTGGAATTGCTTCTCGCAACTTACGTATTGATTTTGGTGAGTTTGGACTGCAGACTCTCGAGCGGGCGTGGATTACCAATACACAAATTGAAGCAGCTCGTGTTGCTTTAACACGTAATATGAAACGTAAGGGAAAGCTTTGGATTCGTATTTTTCCTGATAAATCGGTGACAGCACGTCCTCCAGAAACTCGTATGGGTAAAGGTAAAGGTCAACCAGAGTATTGGGTAGCGACTGTCAAGCCCGGCAATATTCTTTTTGAGCTGGATGGTGTTTCTGAATCCGTAGCTCGTGAATCTCTCCGATTAGCAGCTAATAAACTTTCTATTCGTACGAAATTTATCACTCGTCATCACGCTTCTGCTTAACCCTCATTGAGTTTATGGACCTTAAAGAAATCAAGGAATTGACATCAGAAGAATTGAGTGATAAAATCGGCCACCTTCGTCGAGAGGTGTTCAACTTTCGCTTGCAACAGCAAGCAGGACAACTAGAGAAACCTCATCTTTTACGCTCCTTGCGTCGTGAGATCGCTCGTTTCCAAACAATTCTTAAACAACGCTCTCGTTAAGTCATTTAACAATTTTAAGCTTTCTAATGAACGATATTGCTCACCCTCTCAATGATCACGATCATCGCGGTCTACGTAAAACTCGCTCTGGCGAGGTTGTTTCCAGCAAAATGAATAAAACTATTGTTGTAAAAACGGTGACACGCGTACCTCATCCACGTTTTGGTAAAATTATCAAGCAAGTTAAAAAGTTTCACGTTCATGATGAAAATAGTGAAGCCGCTGTTGGGGATCGTGTTTCTATTATGGAAACAAGACCAATTAGCCGTTTGAAACGCTGGCGGCTTGTCAAAATTATTAAACATTAATTTCACAATTTCACGTTGTACCATTACAATTATGATTTATCTACGTACTCGCCTTGTTGTTGCCGATAATACTGGTGCTCGCATGGCGACCATGATTGGCGTTATAGGCAAAAAAACACTTTGCGCCCTTGTTGGTGACATTATTACAGCTAATGTCAAAGAAGCCACAACTGGGGGAACTGTTAAAAAAGGAGAAGTCGTTCGTGCTGTCATTGTTCGCACCCGTCAAGCAATTGGCCGTGAAGATGGTTCCTATCTTCGTTTTGATAATAACGCTATTGTGATCATTGATAAAGATAAGAACCCTCGGGGAACACGTATTTTTGGCCCAGTCGCTCGCGAGCTACGGGAAAAAAACTTTATGAAAATTGTTTCGTTAGCTCCTGAAGTTTTATGATGTTACCTAAAAAAAATAAAATGCACGTTCGTACAGGTGATCTTGTTCAAGTGATTACTGGTAACCACCGGGGAGCTCAAGGAAAGGTTATTCGTGTTGTTCGTGAAAAAAATCAAGTTCTTATCGAAAATGTTCGCATGATCAAAAAGCATCTTGGCCGCTCTCAAAATCGAGAGAAAGGTGAGATTATTGAACGCGAAGGTCCTATTCATATTTCTAATGTCAAAAAAATAAACTCGGTTTCCTCTGATTCAGAGGTTTCTGCTAAGAGTAAAGCCAGTTTAAAAAGGAAAGTGAAATCAACAGACACTCTTAGCAAGAAATCAAAAAAAACTGTAGAACCTAAGCAGGAGAAATAAGCCATTATGCAACAAGCATCAGAATTTTTTATTGATTACCAGCAACGAGTTATTCCCGCTCTTCAAAAAAAGCGCGGTTATAAAAACAAACATCAAGTTCCTCGTTTAGTAAAAGTTGTTCTCAACACTTGCGTTGCTTCGGCACCTGACGTTAAACAAGCTCTTGAAATTGCAAGAGAAGAGTTAGCTCTTATTACAGGGCAGCTTCCTATTAACACAATTGCCAAGAAAAGCATTTCCAATTTTAAGCTTCGCGCAGGTCAAGCCATTGGTGCTAAAGTGACCTTGCGTGGTCTCATCATGTATGAGTTTTTAGAGCGCCTTATTAAAATGGCATTGCCTCGTATTCGTGACTTTCGCGGTGTTTCGGCAAAGTCTTTTGACGGGGGAGGAAGTTATACGCTTGGAATTTCAGAGCAGTCTATCTTTCCTGAGATTGAGCTAGATAAAATTAAGAGAAATATCGGATTTGATATCACTATTGTTACTACTGCGAAAGACAGTGAAGAAACAAAAGATTTTTTAACGGAGCTGGGAATGCCTTTTACAGGGCGAAATAGCGCCAAAAAAACAGCTGCTAAGTAATTATTTTAACCATGAGTGCCTTAACCGATCCTATTGCTGACTTATTGACTCGTATTCGCAACGCAACCCGTGTTCACAAAAAAGAATTTTTTGTTCCTTATTCTAGGATCAAAAATGACATCGTTGCCATTTTGCAAAAAGAAGGATACTTAGAATCCTACGAGCTAGACAAAACAGAAGCTCATCCACGTTTGAGAATTCTGCCACGTTATGTTGGTAAAGCTTCAGCTATTACCGGGCTTGCTCGCAAAAGTCGCCCAGGATTGCGTTGTTATGTCAATAGTGAAGAGATCCCACGTGTATTAGGTGGTTTAGGGATTTCTATTCTTTCAACCTCTCGCGGGCTTGTTACCGGCCAAGAGGCACGAAAGCAAAAAATTGGAGGCGAGCTTCTCGCAACCGTTTGGTAGTTTTTTAGTGTATCATTTTCGTTGTTCATCAAATCTATTTTTAACACTTTTTTTTCATGTCACGTATAGGAAAAACTCCAATTACTCTTTCTGAGACAGTTAAGGTTCTCTTGAATGAGCAAGGTATTGTTGTCGTGGAAGGTCCTAAGGGAAAGCTTTCTTGGCAGTTGCCAAAAACAATCAGTTGTCGTCTTGAAGAAAATACTCTTTTTCTAGAGCGGGCTAACGATAACCGGGCTACACGCGCTCTTCATGGACTTGCTAGAGCTCTTGTTAACAACATGGTTATTGGAGTTGCCCAAGGATTTAAAAAAGAACTTGAAATACAAGGAGTAGGTTTTCGTTGTGCTGTCAAAGGAGAGTTTCTAGATCTTTCTATTGGATATTCTCATCCTGTGCTTTTTAAAACTCCCAAAGAAGTTAAAATTACTGTAACTGAAAATACAAAAATTTCTATCGATGGGATTGATAAACATCTTGTCGGCCAAGTAGCAGCTGATATACGCGCTTACTATCCACCAGAACCTTATAAGGGTAAAGGAATCCGCTATGTTGGTGAGCAGGTTCGCCGCAAGGAAGGAAAAACTGTTCAATAAAATTTAATTTATGTCCTCTAGTATCTCATCTCGTCAATTACGGCATCGCCGTCTTCGTAAAAAGGTCTCAGGAACCTCAGAGCGTCCTCGCTTGGCGATTCACTTCTCAGGGCAACACATTACTGCTCAAGTAATCAATGATGCAACTGGAATGACGCTTGCAAGTGTTCATACAACGGAAAAAGAATTTCAACATGATAAGACCGCTCGTGCTAATGCTGTTACCTCTACGAAAGTAGGTCAATTAATTGCAGAGCGTGGACTAAAAAGGCAAATTAGAAAAGTCGTTTTTGACCGAGGCGGTTTTAAATATCATGGAAAAGTAAAGGCATTAGCTGAGGCTGCTCGTGCTGCTGGGTTTGAATTTTAATATATTTTATGGCTGAAAAATCTAACAAAAGGACAAATTCACGTCGAGAAGCAACAAGCGAACCTGCTTCTAAAGAGACTGTTGAAAAAGTTGTCTTTATTAATCGCTGTGCTAAGGTTGTCAAAGGTGGGCGTCGTTTTAGTTTTAGCGCGCTCATTGTTTCTGGCAATATGAAAGGAAAAGTTGGCATCGGCTTTGGAAAGGCAAATGAAGTGAGCGAGGCTATTCGAAAAGCCTCTGATGCTGCTGGTAAGGCCATGGTTTCTGTTTCCCTCAGTGAAAAAACAATTCCACATGAAGTGATAGGCCTTCATGGCGGAGGGCGTGTCTTATTGCGTCCTGCTTCTCCTGGTACTGGTATTATTGCCGGCGGTGGAGTCCGTGCTGTTGTAGAAGCAGCTGGTATTCGTGACGTTTTGGCAAAGTCTCTTGGTTCTAGTAACCATGCTAACGTTGTCAGGGCGACTCTCAACGCTCTTTTAAGCCTTCGCTCGCGAGAGCAGGTTTATCACTTGCGTGGAAAAAAAATTCATAAATCTTCCTCAGGAAAAAAAGATTCTCAAGAGTTAGTTATTGCTGCTGAACTTGCTCTTAATCCCTCTGAAAAAGACTAAAGGCTACCTTAAAGCCTCTCAAGGCCAACCAAAAAACAAGCTAGGGCCGACATCAAACTTTTTTCTGCCTCGATCTAAACTCCTAATTTTTTAAACTCCTAAACTGTTTTATGAGACTTCATACACTCTCCCCTCGTCCCGGTTCCAAGCATCGGTCTAAGCGTCTTGGTTGTGGCGAAAGTTCTGGCCATGGTAAAACATCTGGTCGGGGCCATAAGGGACAAAAAGCCCGCTCCGGCGGCAGCGTTCGACTTGGATTTGAAGGCGGTCAAATGCCTTTGATTCGCCGCCTTCCCAAAAGAGGATTTAACAATACCAATTTCAAACCTGTCTTTGCTGTTATTAATCTTGACACACTCAATGATCGTTTTGATGAGGGGACCACTGTTGATGAAAAAACTCTGCGTTCATCAGGATTGGTTCGTGGTTGCAATGATGGTATTAAGCTTCTAGCTCGTGGCGAAATTACAAAGTCACTTATTGTTGAAGTCGACAAGGTGAGTGCTGCCGCTCAAGAAAAACTTGAAAAAGCTGGTGGGACACTCCGTCTTCGCCCAGCAAAAGTAGAACAAACAATGCGTTTGCCTAAAGGAGTTGAGCGAGTGAAAAGGGATCGTCTTTCTCGCCGTCAAAAGCTGGAAGATAAGAGATAGAAGCTGGAGGATGGGTTTTTTTAAACCCCAGATTTATTTTGCTTCTTATTGTGCTTTGTGATCTTTGTAGTGAATTCCTTCCTGCTTCGACTACCCTGGTAGTTATACCTTTATCGAATGAATTTTAGGAATTTTTACTGGTTCTTTTTGGCGCTAGCGGCGTTGTCATCGCCGCTGTTACGTCGGTAGCAGCACTCTCTGACGTCTGGCTAGCCCCAAAAACTCCTGCATAAAAAAAACCTAAAATTCATCCGATAAAGGTATACATCTTATTTTTAATTCCATGATCTCAGCATTTGCTAATACATTTAAAATCCCAGAGTTGCGCTCGCGTGCTCTTTTTACATTGGGCATGGTCATTATCATGCGTCTTGGAGCGGCTATTACAACACCTGGAGTCAATGCTCAAGTTTTAAGGCAATGGTTTTTAAATGTTGCTGACGCCAAAGTCGGAGGTGGTGTCGCTGCCATGTTCAATCTTTTCAGTGGTGGTGCACTGAGCAATTGTGCCATTTTTTCTTTAGGGATCATGCCTTACATTAGCGCATCGATTATGCTTCAGTTGCTTGGGGCTGTTATTCCTCAGCTTGGTAAGCTCTCCCGAGAAGAGGGAGGGCGTCAGAAAATATCGCAATACACGCGATACACCACCATCTTGCTTTGTATTTTTCAAGGATGGTTGCTAGCTCTTTCTTTTGAAACGCCTCAGTCTAATCCTTTTTTGCCTGGTATCGCCGATACGATTATGCGTCTAGGCATTCCTCTTGTCTCTGATCCTGGTTTGGGATTTCGCTTCATCACGGTCCTCACTATGACCTCAGGGACTCTCCTTTTAATGTGGTTAGGAGATCAAATTACAGAACGTGGCGTTGGTAATGGTGTCTCTTTAATTATCACTGTTGGCATCTTGGCTCAACTGCCAGCTGGCCTGGTGCAGGCTTGGCGTACTTTTGTTCCTTCAGGAGAGGCGACCGCTGTTAATCCTATTGTGCTAGTCGTTCTCTGTGCCTTCCTTTTTATTGTCATTGCCTCAGTAATTGCAGTCACACAAGCGCAACGTAAAATTAGCATTCAATATGCAAAACGTGTCATTGGCCGCAAAGTCTACGGTGGCCAGACTCAATATATGCCGCTCAAAGTCAATTATGCCGGAGTAATGCCTATTATTTTTGCGCAAGCGATCCTTCTTTTTCCTTCAACTATTTTGAATATGGCTTTTCCTGGTAAAGCTTGGGCCCAAGAGCTGGCATCAGCTCTCACTCTGGGATGGGCTCACTATGTGCTTTACGGGCTTCTTATTTTTTCGTTTAGCTATTTTTGGGTCGCCACCCAATTTCAACCAGCTCAGATTGCTGATGACCTCAAGAAAAATGGAGGATTTATTCCAGGAATACGTCCTGGCAAACCGACCGCTGATTTTCTCGACTACACTATGAGTCGCCTGACCTTTGCTGGAGCTGTTTTTTTAGTCGTGATTGCTACTTTGCCACAGCTCTTGAGCCGAGGCCTTCAAATTCCCTATATGACAGCTCAATTTTTTGGAGGGACGGGCCTTTTGATTATTGTAGGAGTCATCTTGGATACTATGCGTCAAGTTGAGACCTTTTTATTACAACGCCACTACGATGGATTTTTGAAAAAAGGAAAAGTACGCAATCGTAGTCTCATGCGGCAACCAATGAATAGTGGAGCCTTGGTGAGTGATACGTTCCTTGTTTGGTTTTATACAGGGTTAGGGTTTTTGGCGATTGCAGGAGTGACGATTTTCTTGACAACGCATAAGTAAAACTTATTGCAGCTTTTGTTTGCTCAGTTTTTCAATCTCACTACATAGAGCTTGTCTGGGCGGATTCAGAGTTTTTGAAATATTTTTAGAGGCTGTACCAGATAACTAGTTTAAATTCTTCGCGACCCATTGCCTGAGTTGACGTAATTGAATTTGAGGAGAAGGGTTGTTAAAACGCCATTCAGATTCCTTTAAAAAGAGATGAAAATGGTGTTTTGGAATGCCGTTAAATTTACGCATGTGACGTTTAATTTGATTCTAAAAATTCTCTATTCTATTGATATGATTTTTGCTATCGGCGAAGCGTACCGAGTGGTTGATTCTATCGTGCCTAAAATCACTAACATCTAGAGCATTGTAACCTCTCCAATAATCGGAGTAAACAATACTATCAGGAATGACTTTTGCTTTTATGATGGGAAGAAGAGTTGATGATTTTGCATCAGAAATAATTTGTGTGTAAATCTTGCCTTTCCTCTTCAGAAGCCCAAAGAAAGGCACCTTGCCAACTGCACCTCTCCCACATTTGCCTTTACCAGTTCCGCCAGAATAAGATTCATCCACTTCAATTATTCCTCTGCTCTAGCGCATGAGATAAAAGATAATCCTAAATCTAAAATAGCTTTATTTTTATTTAACATGCTCTAATAAAAATGTTTATATCGTCTCTGCTGCTAAGGGTGATCAGTAAACAATTCATAAATTTATTTCTAAGGTGTAATTTAGCACCTACAAGAAATAGATATTACGCTGAAATTCATCCGACAAAGGTATAAAGCTTGAGTTAGCAGGTTTGACAACCTATAACGTACACCCTCTTGCCTCTATTCTGAAATGAACATTCCTATTAAAACAGCTGCTGAGATAAAAAAAATGCGTCTTGCCGGGCAGGTTGCGGCCCGAGTACTCAACGAGCTTGCTTTGTTAGTAGAACCAGGGAGAACAACAGGAGAAATTGATCGTGCGGCTGGAGAAATCATTGCCAAACTTGGTGGAAAGAGTGCTTTTTTAGGATATCGAAAATTTCCTGGACAGATCTGTATCTCTCTTAATCAAGAAGTGGTACATGGCATCGGAGGTCAACGGTGCTTGACTTACGGGGATATTGTGAAAATTGATGTAGGAGTTATTTTTCAAGGATGGATTGGGGATACAGCAAGAACGATTCCCTGTGGACTTATTGCTCCTGAAACAGAGCGGCTTTGTGCGGCTACCAAAGCAATGCTCATGAGTGCGATCGGTTTTGCCACAGAGGGACGTCGTTTAGGAGATCTCTCGGCTCATATAGAAAAAGAGGCTTCCAGGCAAGGCTTCAGTGTGGTCAAGGAATTTGTGGGGCATGGGGTTGGCCGTAAACTCCATGAAGATCCCGAGGTGCCTAATTTTGGCCCTCCAGGAGTCGGTCCTAGGCTTAAGGCTGGGATGACCTTGGCCATTGAACCAATGATTAATTTAGGCTGCTCTGAAGTAAAAATACTCTCAGATGGGTGGACTGTCGTGACAGCCGATGGACGTCCTTCAGCTCATTTTGAGCATACTGTTTTGGTAACAGAAGGCATGCCAGAGATTCTCACCCAACTCTCTGATGTCTAAACTAAAAAAATAGATAGGCCCTTGTTTTTTTAAAAAGTAAATATAGATTAGTTACCCTTTTTTATTTTTGCTTTCTGAATAGGTGACTTCATTTTTTAAAAACTTCATTTTTTGGTTTGTTCTTTTTCTGGTGATGTTGCATCAGAGTCTGTTTGCCCAGCAGAGGGGGCAGTATATTTCAAGATCAGTGACCGTTGCTGAGTATTGTCGCTTTCTTAATTGCGTAGCTGCTACTGACTGTTATCACCTCTATGATCCCAAAATGGAGCATGCTCCTGCTATGATCAAACGCCATGGACGTCCCGGCAAGTATGATTATGAATGTTCTCAGTTCATAGGTGATATTACTATTAGTTATGTTAATAGGTTATCGCAGGCTCGGTTTTGTAATTGGAAAGAAAATGGAGAGAAGCCTCATAGTACAGAAACGGGTGTTTATGATCTCACTTCACTGACTAATGGAGCTGATGCTCTTGGGTTCCTTTTTTTGCCCGAGCCTAATGCTCATTATCGCCTTGATGCTAAATTCAATAATGTTGATCCCATGCTGGGATTAGGTAGTGGAGATGGTTTTGTAATGGAGTGTAAGGCCGATCGTAGTATCTCCCCTGATGATAAGAATGATTCTTGCTTGGGGGCGGATGTGCTCTGTTTGGAAAAAGGCTTAGAGAATAATACTCCTAATGTTCCTTTACTAGGCAGTCCTCTAATAGAGAGCTCAACTAAGGAAGGTTCTTCTACAGCTTCCAAAACTGCTGGTACTACTATTTCTCCAATAGCAATCACTGCTAACCTATGTCCCATTAAAATCAAGCTGATCGTTATCGATGATCCTGGTAACGAACCTAGTTCAGTTGAGCAAGGAGGTTGGGGTGCTGTTTCTAATATTTTTCAAATTGGTGAAACGGACATTACTGCTGAACAATATTGTACTTTTTTAAAAGCAGTAGCTACTAATAATGACTATTATGAACTTTATGATACTAATATGGGCTCTGATAGTAATATTGCCTGTATTACTCGTAGTGGGGAGAGTGGTTCTTATGATTATCAAGTTATTCCAGGGCGAGAAAAGTTTCCTATTACCTATATTTCAGCAGGGAGGGCTGCTGCCTTTTGTAACTGGATGGAAAATATAGAAAATAACAAACCCATTGAAGGAGAAGAGAGCCTGCTCAAAGGAGCCTTTGATATTACTTATACTACTAATTATTTTTATAAAAATATTATTACTCCTCCTACCAAGAATTTTAATGGGACTACTACTCCTGGAAGCATAAGTACAACTATAACAGGAACAAATATCTATACAAGTGTCCTAGCAAATACAAATGCACGATGGTCTCTTCCTACAGAAGATCAATGGTGCAAAGCTGCTTATTATAAAAAGGCACTAGTGGGGATGGATGGTTTTACAAAACATCCTCCATTGTATTATCTCTATGGAACAGGAGATAACACTTCCCCAAATAATAGTATAGAAGTGGCACAAAGCAGTCACAACGCTGCCAATTTCTGTTTAGTAGATAGTGATAACGGCTTGCATTATACCGAAGCAGAGGCTCCTCACATAACCCCCGTAGGATTTTTTAAAAAAACAAAGAGCCCTTTTGGACTGTATGATATGTCGGGAAATGTTGACCAATTGGTTTTGTTTGAGAATAAAGATGAGGCTGGCACCCGCTATTGGGCCTTTAGTGTGCGAGGTGGTTCGTGGAAGTCGACTCATAGTAGTTTCGAGAGAATGCCAGCTGATGGTTCTATCAAAGCTGATACTGGAGAAATTGGAGTTACTTCCCTGCGAAGACCTATAAATTTGGCGACTACAACGAATACCATTGGATTTCGTTTGGTCTACAATGCTCCGCCCTCACCAGAGTCATATGCTCATGAGTTCCGGTATGGAGCGCTAAGAATTGGGGCTCGTTTTTGGAGTGCTTTGAAGCAAACAGGAGAGGATATTAATCCTTTTAGTTCTAAATACAGACATAAGGTAAATTCTGCTGGTATGGATTTTTATAACTGGAGCTTTGGTATGATTGTTCCAGAGTTTTGGCATAGTGTATTAGTGGAGCTATACAATATGGAATTTTCACCAATAGCAATTGGCAACGTAACGGAAGAAACAAGTTTTCAATATCTTGGTAGAGTTCTCAATCACGTTGCTATAACTACAGTTCAGTATACTTATGATATAGTAAAAGCTTTTGGCAGGGCTGTTAATGGAACTCTTTTTAAAGGCATTGGGTTAGCAGCAAAAATAGCGACCAACCTTCTTCCCAATGCCGCTGAAGGAGCAGTTGCAGTTGCAACAACAACAGCAGCTGAAACTACAGCGGCAACTGCTGGTGTAGTTTCAGCAAGCGCTGTGGCAACCTTACCTGGCGCTGTGGCAACCTTACCTGGCGCTGTGGCAACCTTACCTGGCGCTATGGCAACCTTACCTGGGGCTTTAGCAACTCTAGCAACGGTAGCAGAGGTTGCTGGCCTTTCAACTCCTCTTGGTGTCGCTTTTTTTTCTGCGACTATGGTCAGCGGTGTTGTTTGTAGCTACTATGGAGATGATATAACAGATGCCATGGGTGGTTTTGGTCAAATCCTCAATGGTGGATTGCACCTTTGGTACCGCAAATGGTAAATCTATTTTCTCCAAAAAGAAAAAAATAATCTTTTTTTCGGAAGAGGAGTTTTTTGTTTTGCCTTCATCTCTTGGGAAGAAAAAGGTTTTGCAGGAAGCGAGAAGAGCTCTTGATTTCCTGGATAGTCATACTGGGTTGCCACAGCAGCCACGTCAGCATCGCCAAGGCCAGCTTCTACCCTATGTTGTAGAGCCTGAGCTGTCGCTGCTGTAGCAGGAAGAGTCATGCTCTGTTCTTTCACGAGTGTGAGGGCAAGTTGAAGATCTTTGAGCATGTTTTTGACAGAGAAGCGTGGTTCAAAATCACCTTGTAGCATGAGAGGAAGCTTCATTGCCATGGCCTCGGAGTGGGCAACGCTCTCTCCCAATGCTTCTCCCAGGCGCTGAAGTGGGACATCTCCCATGCGTAAGAAAGCCAGTGCCTCAGCCAAAATTTCAATCTCCGCTCCTAAGATAATATTGGTAGCAATTTTAATATAACTTGCTGTTCCCGTCTCTCCTATCATCATGATTTTTTTAGAGGAAACTTCTAAAACGGGACGAGCTCGTCGTAAGATTTCCTCAGTGCCACCGATAAAATAGACAAGAGCTCCTGCCGTAGCTGCATCACGACTCCCTGTAAAAGGGGCTTCTAAAAAAGAGGCGCCTCGGCGAGCGATGAGTTGTGCGGCTTCGAGCGTTTGTTGTGGGCTCACCGTAGCATGGTTGATGATAAGATGCCGCGCTGTAAGGCTTGGAGAAAGCTCTCGAAGAACTTCAAGCAAAGCACTTCCATCTCGTACAAAGAGGAGAATAGTATCCGCTGCCTCAGCGATCTCAGTCACGGAAGGCAGAAAATTGGGCTCGGCGCGAGGAGTTCGATTCCAAACAAAAAGAGGATAACCAGCTCGTCTCAACAAAAGCGCAACACGACTTCCAATAATGCCCAGACCAATAAGGCCAATGGTTTGTTTGGTGGTAGTGTTGGTTTTTTGTGGAGACATGGCCTTATCATCTCGTTGCGATGATAATTTAAATCCTAGCAGTTTGAGTTTGAGTCATCTTGGGTGCTTCGCACTATTTTCGAAAGCGCGAAGCGCCTATTAAACTCAAAATCAACCTTTTGACTCAAACTTACTTAGCAGCAGGAGCACTGGCTGGAGCTGGTGTTACAGGTTGAGCTGGAGTAGGGGAGCTAGCAGGTGCTGCTGCAGGAGCGGTTTTTGTTGCTCCTGTTGTTGCCGTATTCGTGCTGGTTCCTGCAGGCTTAACTGCTGGAGTAACCGTGATTTTAGGTGCTGGTGGAGGAGGAAGGAAACTCTCGATTTTAGCAGCCTGACGCAACTGTTGCATTGTTGACTTGAAAAGCTCGCGGCGCTTTTTGTTTTGAAGGTAAGAAACAATGCTTGGCTTGACTTCAACAAGAGTAGCCGTTCCAGCAGGTTTCTTCTCGGTTACTTTGATGACGTGAAATCCAAATTTAGTCCTGACAGGCGTTTCGCTGACAGTACCAACTTTTTGAGAAAAAGCGGCATTGGCGAACTCAGGAACCATTTGTTCCTTGCTAAAGAATCCAAGATCACCTTTGCGTTGTTTTGCACCGGGCTCTTCCGAGAGCTCAACAGCAAGCTTGGAGAAATCTTCTCCTTTGTTGGCACGCTCAATAGCGGCTTTGGCAGCAGCTTCTTTTTCCTTAACAACTTTTTCAGAAGCTCCAGCTGGCACTAGGAAAAGGATGTGCGTTGCTTTTACCATGTCGGGATTAGAAAATTGCTTGATATTTTCGTTATAAAACTTTTGGGCATCAGCATCACTGATTTCGTCTTTGCCTTGCATTTGGCTCTTAATCCACTTTGTTTGGCGCATCGACTTTTTTAAATTGGCTTTAAACTGCTCTTGAGTTTGAGCTGATTTTTTCAACTCAGCTTCAAAAGCTTCTTTGTTGGGAAATTGCTTTTGAATTTTTTCAATTTCAGCGTTGAGGTCTGTATCGGAGACTTCTAGGCCAGTCGATTTTTTGTCGACTAACTTCTCCATAATCATGGCATCCAAAATTTGATTGTAACCTTGTAACTTTTGATCCGCAGTGAGCATTGCTGGATTCACGCCACTGGCGGTGACAGCTTCTTTAAATGCTTTTTCTAGGTCGTTTTTAGAAATAGGAACTCCATCAACAATAGCAACCGGATCTTTAAGAACGATGGCTGCCGAAGTTGCCCCTGCTGTAGTTGGCTTGGGTGCATTGGTTGGTGCTGCTGAATTTTGAGTAGAAACCACATTGCTTGTTGCGGCGGGAGGATTGGCTGGAGTCGCAGTATGAGAAACAGCCATAGCACTAGGTGCAGGCGGAGTAGAGGGGGCGGCGTTTAGCCGAGAGCCTGTAAGTGGAAGAGCGAGGGTTAATGCAATTAGTGATATATTCTTAGACTTCATAAGTAGTGAGAAAGTGCCATGAGAATAAAAGAAGTCCAGTAGAAATTTCAATTTTTTTGGCAAGAAATATTATCTTCAAAGGTATGAATTTACTTTTTGAAAGAAATGAGAGAGAGTAACGGCCCTTTAGCTCACGTGGCGAAATTGGCAGACGCGTACGTCTCAGAAGCGTATGGATAACTCCATGGAGGTTCGAGTCCTCTCGTGAGCAGGCAGGATTCACAGGGATGGAAGGGATGAAAGAGATGGCAGAAAAAAATGAATAGCCACAAAAGAACAGAAGTGACTCAAACTTGTTTTATCCCTTCCATCGCTTCTATCCCTCTGAATCATTTATTATCTTTATCCCTGTGATTTTTTTTTATTCCAGTCATGACTTCTGAAAATATCCAAAAGCTTTTCGCTTCTATTGCTCCTCGTTATGCTTTGGCAAACCATCTTCTCTCAGGTGGCATCGATTATTGGTGGCGCTATCACGTTACAAAAAAAATAGCCACCTGGAAACCAAAAGAATTGCTGGATGTCGCAACCGGTGATGGAGCGCTAGCCTTCGCCATTGCAAAAAAAAATCGCACGACAAAAATTATCGGGGTCGACTTTTGTCGCGAGATGCTTGCGTGTGCTGATCAAACTAAGGCTAAGAAAAAAAATGATCTTATTACCTTTCTAGAGGCTGATGGAATGGAGCTTCCATTTGATGAAAAGAGTTTTGATGTGGTGACCATTGCTTTTGGATTGCGTAACATGGATTCTTTCGAGAGAGCCCTTAGTGAGATGCGGCGCGTCTTGCGACCTGGTGGTCATCTTTTAATTTTAGATTTTTCAATTCCTACCGCACCGCTGCTCAAACCACTCTATCGTTTCTACCTCCATCATCTCTTGCCGCGCTTCGCAAGCTGGATTACGGGAAAAAGTGCGGCGTATGAGTACATGGGAGCTTCGATTGAAACTTTTCCTTCAGGAGACGCAATGAAAGCGCTTTTAAAAAAATGCCACTTCACGCGTCCTGTTGCTGAGCCGTTGACGGGAGGGATTGTGAGTGTGTACATCGCTCAAAAGTAGGGTTGAAGTGATTTTCTTAAAAAGAACTATTATAATTTCTTTTTCCTCAATTGAGTACAGCTACAATGTCTGATAACGCTTTCTAATTTAAATAACTCAATGCCCCTACTCATCCAAATTCTCACTCCTTTTCCAAAAATTTGTGAAGGTGTCCTTGGTGAAAGCATCCTGGGACGGGCTCATAAGGGGGGGCTTGTCCAATTCGAGGTCATCGACTTGCGGCGTTGGGCCACCGATAAACATCGAACGCTGGATGCTCCTCCGTACGGTGGAGGTCCTGGTATGGTGATGAAGATAGAGCCTATTACAGCGGCGCTTCAAGAGCTACGGCGCCCCGGGAGCAAGGTGCTTTTCATGTCCCCTCAGGGAAAAAAATTAGATCGAGCCATGGCGCTCCGTTTAAGCAAAGAAGAGCATCTTGTTTTTCTTTGTGGTCATTATGAGGGAGTCGACCAGCGGGTGATTGATCATCTCGTGGATCAAGAGATTTCGATAGGAGACTACGTGCTCACTAATGGTGCCTTAGCAGCTCTTGTGGTGACCGATGCTGTTGTTAGGAGGATCCCAGGGGTATTGGGTGATGTAGACTCAGCCTTGCAAGATTCCTTTGAGGAGAATCACCTCGATGCCCCTCATTACACGCGACCTGAGGTTTTCAAAGGATGGTCTGTTCCGCCTGTGCTGCTTTCAGGAAATCATCAGGCGATCGCAGCCTGGAGAAAAGAACAGGCAATGGAGGCAACGCGCGCGAAGAGGCCTGATCTTCTCACTGCGAAGAGATGAGGAGTTCCCGGATTTCTTTCTACTGCCTGTTACTTCCAAGCTAGCGGCAGGTCTCCCTTTACTCCATCTTCGGTAGTCGCCTTCGGCCCATAGCCGCCGGCGGGAGCCTGGATAACGACGAAGGTCAATGGCTCATTCCCGGTGCATCGCCAGGCGCGATTAACTTCTCGATCACAACGGATACAAGTACCCGGTTTAATGGGAAAGATATCATTCTCTACCTGAAACTCACCAGAACCTGTTAAAAATACATAGAGTTCCTCGTTCACTTGATGCCGATGAGTGAATGACATTCCGGCTCCAGGTGGCAGCCAATTCAACGAAACTTCCATGGAGGTCAGGCTGAGTTCCTTTTTCAAAAAGCCTTTCGAGACGCTCACTCCGTTTGGAGATTTGAATTGGAAGTGTTTCCAGTCGGAAGTTGTACCCGCTTCGTAGATAGAAAACGAGGTCATATGCATTTTGTCGCTAATGCGTACAAGAAGCGCTTGTCAGTGGAGCGTTGCTCGTTACAGAGGAAGGAGAGACTAGCTTTTTTTCGAGTAAGTACTGTTCCAATTCTTCTCCACTGATATCGGCAAGCATCACCCCATCTACTTCTACACAAGGGGAAAGTGGCTGGCCGCTTTTTTGCTCCATTTCCAAGCGAAACTCAGGATGGATAATAATATCTTTTTCTGTGTAGGAGAGGTTGTACTTTGCTAAGGCAGCACGAACTCCGTTGCTCCAGCGACAGGTTGTTTTTAAATAGGCAGTGATTTGCATGGTAAATAAGGTGGAGAGCTGAAGGCGAAAGACGACGTAAGGCACTTTTCAAACGAACTAGAGTAAGAGTTCGGTTTGGAGAACTTCGTCTGATGTATAAAGAGTCTAGTCAAAATGCGCTGCTGGGGATGTGCAGGGCAAGGAACGAGGAGCAAAGCACCGCAGTGTATATGGAAATACTCGAGGATGCAAGCACCGGAGTGACCCTGCCCTGCGCCTCAGCAGTAGCATTTGGAAAGACTCTTAAGCTTCTCCTGGTCGATACTCATCCTCTGCAGCTTGTAGGGCAGCTCCGAAGCTGACCATATCATCAGAGCCACGAAGAGAATCGAATGCCTCGGTCTCTTTTTTCAGAGCGTCTTCACTATAAGAAGTTGCCTTGATCGAGAGTCCTAAGCGGCGTTCTACCTTATCAATTTTGATAACACGGGCTTCCACTTCGCTCCCAACTTTGAGGACATCCTTCACTTTTTCCACGCGATCTTCGCTGATTTGTGAAATATGAACAAGCCCATCAATACCATTTTCTAGTTCTACGAAGGCTCCAAAATTAGCGATTTTACTAATCTTTCCTTTGATGAGATCGCCAACTTTGTAATGTTGGTCAATTTCTTTCCAAGGATCTTCTTCGAGTTGTTTAATGCCCAGACTGATGCGCTGATTAGCTTTATCGATGTCGAGAACAACAGCCTCAATGTCGTCATTCTTTTTGAGCACTTCGCTGGGGTGATTGATTTTGCGATTCCAACTTAAGTCAGAGACATGAACCATTCCATCGATGCCTTCTTCAAGCTCGATGAACGCTCCATAAGCAGTCATGTTACGAACTTTTCCTTTGACTTGTTTGCCGATCATGAAGCGCTGTTCAATTTCATCCCACGGATTAGGTTCAAGCTGGCGAACACCAAGCGAGATTTTTTGATCTTCTTTGTTGACGCCTAAGACGATTGCTTCAATTTCTTGACCAAGAGTGAGGACATCCGAAGGGCGAACAATTCGCTTGGTCCAGGAGAGCTCGGAGACGTGGATAAGTCCTTCAATACCCTCTTCAATTTCGACGAAGGCACCATAAGGCATGAGATTCATGATCTTCCCTTTCACTTTTTGACCAGCTGGGAAGCGTTCCTCAATTTTGTCCCATGGATTATCTTGAAGTTGTTTTAATCCAAGAGAAATACGTTCTTTCTCTTTATTAATTTCAAGGATAATAACCTTGAGACGATCCCCGGGTTTGACGGCTTCACTAGGGTGGGTCAGGCGAGCCCAAGACATATCGGTGATATGGAGCAATCCATCAATTCCATCCAGGTCAAGAAAAGCTCCGAAGTCCGTGATGTTTTTGACCACTCCGTCGACAACATCTCCTGGATTCATCGTGGAGAGGAAGTCTTGGCGGCGTGTACTGCGTTGAGCCTCAATGAGCTCACGGCGGCTCAAGACAATATTTTTACGATCTTCATTGAGCTTAACGATTTTGAAATCGTACGTATTTCCAACAAACTGATGCAGATCTTTGGGAGGAGTGACATCGATTTGAGATGCAGGTAAAAAGGCTTCGACGCCAACATTGACAGTAAGACCACCTTTGACAACAGCTTTTACTTTGCCTTTGATGATTCCTTCTGATTCAAACAGCTTGCAGATCTTGTCCCAGTTTTGGCGTTGTGCTGCTTTTGTTTTGGAAAGAATAACCATTCCTTGGTCATTCTCTAAACGCTCAAGAAGAACTTCGACTTCATCTCCTACTTGGATTTCTTCAGGATTATCAAACTCGGATGCTGAAATCATTCCTTCTGATTTGTATCCGATATCGACTAAAAATTCTTTTGGTCTTTTTTCAAGAATATGCCCTTTAACGATACTGCCTTCACGATAATTTTTAACCGAGTTGGCAATGAGGTGCTGAAGATCAGCCATGCTGCTTGTTTGTGTTGTCATGATAAATAAAGTTCCACCACAATTTTTGTAAATTGTGAGACCGCCGCCCTTTCAAAGCAGACGTTGGAAGCGAAAAAGTATAGTGAGTTAAATTGAAAAGGCAATGCTATTTAAGGCTCGTCGGTTTGTGGGATAAAAAAACAATAGAAAAGAATTGCTACTAACCTTACTCACGCTTCACTAGCGTCCTGAATGACGTTGAGTCGTATTGTTGAATAACATTGAAATAAGATACTACTATTTTTTCAGCAAAAGCATGAATGATACATGAATTGTAAAAACTAAAATGAATATCAATAAATCCACTTACCGATGGGCAGTGGTCGCCATGCTCTGGCTCATCTGTTTTTTAAATTATGCGGATCGTCAGGCCATCTTCAGTATTTTTCCAGTTCTTGAAAAAAATTTTTCTTTTAGCAAATGGCAGCTTGGCCTCCTTGGGTCTGCTTTTTTATGGGTCTATGCTAGTTCCGCTCTGGTGGCGGGGTTTTGTGTTGATCGCTGGTCTCGTAAATTTTTTATTTTGGGAGGTTGTTTTTTTTGGAGTCTTGTCACCATGGGAACAGGATTGTGCACGCAATGCTGGCAATTTGTGGGCGTGCGTTCCTTAGAAGGACTTGGAGAGTCTTTTTATTTTCCAGCTTCTAGTTCTTTATTGGCTGATTATCACGGAGGAAAAACGCGCTCCCTTTCTTTTGCTCTTCATCTTTCAGGAATTACCGCTGGGATGATTGCAGGAAGTTCCCTCGGAGGATGGTTCGCGCAATATTATCAATGGCAATATGGGTTTTATTTTTTTGGAGTAATGGGCCTTTTGGTGGTGGGAGTTCTTTTTTTGTTTTTAAAAGAACCACGTCGTGGGGGACTCGAGCAATCTTTGACAACTCTTGCAGCGACTCCTCATGAGGCCCTGAAACTGCGAGAGCTCCTTCCTTATTTACTCAAGAAGCCGCTCTATCTTTTGCAGCTGGGGACTTGGTCAGGAGTCAGTTTTGTCAATGCTCTCTTTACAGTGTGGATGCCACTTTTTCTTTATGAAAAATTTCATTGCAGTCTCACTGTGGCTGGTTTTTCTGGAGTCACTTTTATCCAAACAGCCGCCATGCTGATGACATTTTGTAGCGGGTGGTACTCTGATCGGATTGCACGGCACAGAAAAAGGAATCGCCTTCTTCTCCAGGCAGGAAGCCTTTTACTGGGTGCCTTAGCCATCATGAGCATGGGGAGGGTTGCTTCTTTTGTGGCGTTTATTGCCGCTATGATTGCCTATGGAATGTGCAAAGGAAGTTATGATGGAGGAGGGATTGCTGCTATTTTTGATCAAATTGAACCGAAAGTACGCGGATCAGCGTTGGGTGTTATGGTAACCCTTGGTGCATTGGGGGGAGCTTTAGGACCCATGGTGGTAGGAGCTTTCAGTAGAGTTGGAAAGAGCGGGTTCACGGCAGCGATCTCTTTGAGTGCCGCTGTCTATCTATGTTGCGGGGTCGTGACCTTAATGACCTTTGTCTTGGCGGAGAAAAAGAGGAACGGTTAGTCTTCTGATTTTTAGAATGTGAAATTTCAAAAAGCCCTTTTCCGCAAAGGGGTCAGTTCCGTTATTTAGATAATTTGGTGCCATAGCGGTTATTTTTTCTTTTATGAAAAGCTACTTTTAATGTGCTTACTGATCCAATTTTTAACTCATGCACAATCCATTTGAGAGGCAAAGTTGTTTGAGTTCTGATAAGTTGAGCAATTTCTATTTTCATGGGATCCATACGAGGTAATGCATCCAGATCATCAGTCTTTAAGTTCAATGCTTTTAATTTTTCTTGAATCAATTTACGCCCTTTCACCTCCATGGTCTCATCAATTTCAGGGGAAAGGTGGATTTCTTTTTTTGGAACAGAAGTTATTTGTTCAAATAATCGCTCCACAAAATCTTTCGCACCAAACTTCCAACTGCGTCTAATAATCTTATCAATGCCCTCTTCACCCGAATTCTCTTCCGCACAGCGACTATTTATCAATTTGAAAAATTCTCTCCTGCCTGCTGCATCATCTTTTTGAATACCATACTCTCCTAGCAAGCGATCAACACGCAACCAAGGGAAGCGATGAGAGGATGGTTTTAGATATTCGCTAAAACTACTCCACGGAAAACTTTCTAGCAGGGCTCCATTTTTAAGAAGACCAGCACGAGCTGGATTGAGATGTACATAGTCACAAACTTTTCGTAGATAATCATCATCCGATCCATCAACAATGAGAGATTTGTAGCGCCCTGCAAAAAGATGTCCGTGTTTTTGATGTCGTGCATTGAAACGCTGCGTGTAAACTCCGAGCAGCCATTTCATCCCATCTACTAACGTTGGTTTCAGTGTCTCAATAACCAAATGAAAATGATTGTTCATGAGACAATAGGCATGTACCTCCCAATCAGCTTTACAGCAGGCTTCTCCCAGCGTTACTAGGAATTTTCTTCGGTCATCATCATCAAGAAAAATGTTTTCCTTGTGATTTCCGCGATTCATTACATGGTAAATCGCGCCAGCATATTCAATGCGTAGTTGTCGTGGCATTGTGTGGAACTATCATAATACCCATCGCCTTACAATCTTATCTATTTGTTCAAGGAAAAAATTGCTTAACTTATAACGATCGCTTTACTAAAAAAACCGCTATGGCACCAAATTATCCAAATAACGGAACTGACCCCTATTCATTGCCCTTGCAGGGTCTTTCTATTGAAGAGCTAACCCAGCAGCTTGATGTCATGGGCGTTCCAGCCTATCGTGCTCGTCAAATTATGGAATGGGTTTATCAAAAGAGAGTCACCGCTTGGAGCGAGATGATGAACCTTCCTCTGCCATTGCGTGAAAAATTAGCAGCTACATTCCCTTTGCATTTTCCGGAACTAGTAACCGCGAGTGGTTCTAAGGACACGACTCAAAAATTTCTATTGCGATTCTCCGATAACGAGATGGTGGAGACCGTCTTGATCCCAGCCTCACCGGCTCTTTATGGAGAAGAGTCGGATCGGCGGACGATCTGCGTTTCGACCCAAGTGGGGTGCGCCTATGGATGCAAGTTTTGTGCTAGCGGCTTAGATGGTTTTAAGCGGAATTTGAGAACGGATGAAATTATTTCGCAAGTGTTGCTTGTGGAAAAAGAGTCGGGATTGCCTATCAACAACCTTGTGTTTATGGGGATGGGGGAGCCATTGGCCAATTTTGAAAATCTCAATCGTGCTATTACTATTCTCAATGCCCCATGGGGAATTGGATTAGGAGCCAGAAAAATAACGGTTTCGACCAGTGGCCTGGCACCACGTATTCGCGAATTTGCAGAACGACCCGAGCAGATTCGCCTAGCTATTTCACTGCATGGAGCCACCGATGAAGTCCGTACGCAGATCATGCCGGTCAATAAGCGCTATCCGATTGCCGAGCTGATGGAGGCTTGTTTCTATTACACCACACGCAAAAAACAGCTCCTCACGTTTGAGTATATTTTGATTGCTGGGATTAATGATCAATTGGAGCAGGCCACGCTACTAGCCGCTCACGCAAAGCGTCTCCGAGCAAAAGTAAATTTAATTCCTTACAACAAAGTGGAGGGTCTCCCCTGGGAACGCCCTTCCCAAGCTGCTCAGCAAACCTTTCTCAGAGAGTTGCGGCGTCATGGAGTTGCAGCAACCATTCGTCGAGAAAAAGGACACGATATAGATGCAGCTTGTGGACAGCTAAGGAGAAGGGTGCAGGTTGCAGGGAGTCAAGTTGCAGGCAGGTCTTAGGCGCTTTACGCGTTGTCTTTTTGACAGGAGGTCAAAGATGAAGTAGATTCCTGTCCCTTTGCTTTTTACAACATGAAACTTCATCTGCGATTCCGTTTTTTTGCTTTCTTGTTAGGTGGAATATTGTTTTTTGGTTCCTCTCAAAACATGTTAGCTGATGCTGAGAACAACAGTATTGACAGGCAACCGGGAGTAGATTTTTTTGTGCCGCTCGATAGTCTTCCCGACTTCTCTGATTTTCATCAGGTCGCATTTCAATACATTACAGGTTTTGACAGAGTGCTAGCCTTGTTTTCGAAGCCTTCTTTCTATAATGTTCCTGATGTTGTAGGGGAAGCATTGAGCGATCATCTAACAACCTGGAGTGAGTTTGCGCAATGCCTCAATAGCGCTGGAACCCTCTATTCTTCGAGTAATCCTGATGTGACACAACACAATCTTTGGACAAGTGAGATGGAACCTTACATCACACGAAAGGTAGTGAGTCGCCAAATTCAAGGAAGCCCATTTTCTACCAAAGTATTTTCTTACCATGTGGTGTCAGGACATGGTAATGAGCCCGCTGCACTCTCTCCTGCCACAGCCATGCGTTATGTGAACTGGAGAAATGTTCACTACTGGCTCTATCACCAGCTCCAGCGTGAAGAGGCTGTTTTTAATCAACAGCAAATAGAGCAAGAGAGAGAGGATCGATTAACAATTTATTTTAAACAAAAATGTATCTACCCAGCCATTGATGTCATTCAGTCAATCGATCACATTGATGAGATACTGAACCAAAGTACCGAGATAGGATGCTATTGGTTTTCTGCTAATGGGCTTAGCGTTGAGAGCATCGACCCCCAAGCTGCATTCTTTCTACCTACAACCGCGCAGAAAGAATCTTGGGACGTTGGATATGCAGCGCAATTGGGACTTGAAGGAGGAGTCTCCTGGACTGCAGAGTCGGTGAATAATAGCGATGCTTCAACTCAGACAGGCGCCGTTCAACTTGGTGTCAACAAAGATATCATGATGCAAGAGAAGGATGCAGCAGCAGTGGAGATGCACCTTCAACAAACTGTTCAAGCGATGCAACAGAACTTTATTTTTTTGAAAAGTAGTGCTTCTTATCAACAGGCTAATGACATTGAAAAAGCTAGATTGGAGACAGTTTTTTGGAATGTTGTGGGAGGCCTTAGCATGATTGTTGGCGTGGGCGACATGGTGGCTGCGTGGAAAGGTGCAGGAGAGGTGAGATTTTTAGGCTCCTACTCTGATTGCCCTTTCGGGTGTCCACCTGTCGATAACATAATATCGAGAGGTGGATTCTCAGCTGAAGATTGCGCAGCAGCAAATAAGATTATCTCTGAAGGTCGATATAATCAACCCGGTGTACTAAATGAAAAACAAATTAAAATGATTGTCTCAAGGGGCCATTTAGAAAAGGAGCCCCCTCTTTCTCAGGTGCCATATGGTGAGAGTCAGGGGAATTCCCCTCCTGACATAACGACGAGCCTTCTTACTATAACAGATCAGCAATATAACGCTTTAGCCGGTGTTCATAGGAGTAAATTTAATTATCAATGGAGATCTGGGGTCTGCGAAACAATAATATCATTGTTCTGTTTCCATTTCGGAAACTCTAGCAACATCGATGGCAACTATTAGAGCAACTGCCAATGTGCTGTTGGTAGTTACGAAAATAGAAAGAAGAATTTACTATAATCCTTGCTTCTAGAGGGACTCATGAAGAAGTGATCTTCCTTTTTCTAGAGCTGCCGCAACGCCAGCAACATTAGAACCAGCTCCACGAGCAGCTTCTGGGCTGCCGCCCCCTTTTCCTCCTACGAGTGGGGCAATGGCTTGGATCAATTTTCCTGCCGAAGCCACTTTTCTAAAGTCAGCACTGACATAGGCCATCAGAGAAACCGAATTGTTAAGAGTGCCAGCAAGGAGGATGACTCCCTTTATCTTTTCTTTGAGCACGTTGACAATCGCTTGCAGCCTTGTTCCATCAGCCTCTGCAATGGTTGCAAGGATAGCAGGGATCGTGCCAAGAGTAACTTGTTGAGTAAGAAGAGAGGTGGCTTGTTCTGCTGCGATTGATTGATGCAATTGCTGGAGCTCTTTTTCTAAGGTTGTGATTTTAGAAAGAGTGACTTCTATTTTTTTCTCAAGTTCTACGGCTGGTGTGCGCAACTTGGTAGTGAGCGAGTGGAGTAATTTTGTTTCTTCAATAGTTGTTGTATGAGCAGCAAGCCCTGCTACAGCCTCGATTCGACGAATGCCTGCAGCCACGGCTCCCTCGCTCACAATTTTGAATAATCCAATTTCACCAGTCTGCTTCACATGAGTACCCCCACAAAGCTCCATGGAGAAACCATCGAGAGCTCCGGCTTTGCCTCCAATCTGCACAACACGAACGCGCTCTCCATATTTGTCGCCAAAGAACTGCATGATCTCAGGACGGTTTTTTATCTCGGTATAAGGCAGCTCTTGCCAGCTTACGAGATGGTTTTTTAAAATTTCTTTATTAATGAGCAGTTCTAGAGCCTCTAACTGTGCAGCTGTGAGAGGAGCGCTATTAAAATCAAAGGTCAGTTTTTCTGGTCCCACAAAAGAACCTTTTTGGATGACCTCTTTACCAACAAGCTTATGAAGAGCCCAGTGCAAGAGATGGGTTGCGGTGTGATGCCTTGCAATAGCAGAGCGGCGAGAAGGATTCAGCTTTAGAATGCCCTTAGCATGCAGATTAGGGAGTGTTAGACTGCTTGCAGAATTCGCTGCTGGCAATGAAGAGCAAGGAGCGGCGGCGCACAGAGGAGGAGTGTATAAGGACATACTCGACGACTCGAGCACCGACGCGACGCTGCTATTCGCGTCAGCAGTAGAGTTATGCAAGTAGTCTGTTTTTCCTTTGATAAAATGAAGCCAGATATCTCCTTGTTTTTGGGTGTCGATGATTTCGTAAGAAGCTGTTCCGACTTGAAAAAGCCCGGTGTCTCCCACTTGGCCGCCCATTGCGGCATAGCAAACAGAACGATCGAAGATTAGGGCCGTACGTCCTTGAAGCAAGATGGTTTCAAGCAAAGAAGCTGATGTTTCTTGTTGATCAAATCCAAGAAAGTGAGTTGGCCCTGTGGTTGTAAGGGAAGAAACGGTGATGATTTCTTTTTTCTGCGCAGCACGAGCCCTCTCCCGCTGCTCTTGCATCAGTTTTTCAAAACCGGCCAAGTCGACGCTTAGTCCCTGCTCTCGAGCCAGGAGCTGTGTCAAATCAAGAGGAAAGCCTTGTTCATCGTAAAGGCGAAAAGCAACGGCTCCCGAAATTTCCTTTTGGTGAGCGGCCTCCGCCTCAAAGAGTGCCAATCCTTTTTCGAGCGTCTTATGAAAAGATTCCTCTTCGCGATGGATGACTTTTACAATTTGCTCCTCTTGGGTGAGTAGTTCGGGAAAAGCCTCTCCCATCATCGTAGCGAGAAGAGGCACCAGCTGATAAAGAAAGGGTTGTTGAAAACCAAGGGTGCGACCATAGCGCACGGCACGCCGTAAAATGCGGCGCAAGACATAATGACGATCGGTGTTACCTGGCAAAATCCCGTCAGCAATGGCAAAGACCAGCGTGCGCAGATGATCTCCAATGACACGAAAAGCAACGTCAACTTTTTCTTGGTGAGTGACAGGAATCAGTGCTCCTTCGCTGTTTGGCTGAGGCAAGGTCGAGCGATAGTGTAGGCCACTCTTTTTTTCTAACTCTGCAAAGAGAGGACGGAAAAGATCCGTTTCATAGTTGGAAATAATGACATTGCCAAATTCTTGAAAACCATGAGTGTTCTGCATAATCGAGCAGAGGCGTTCAAAGCCCATCCCTGTATCAACATGGCAGGCTTGAAGCGGCATAAATTGGCCTTCTAGCGTCGCATTAAATTGGATGAAAACTAAATTCCAAATCTCAATGCACTCTGCTGTTCCTTTATTGACCAAGGCTCCCCGGGTATCGCCATAAGGCGTTAAGTCTACATGGAGCTCAGAGCAAGGACCGCAAGGACCGGTTTCTCCCATCATCCAAAAATTATCTTTGCGATTGCCAGGAACAATGTGAACGGTCGGATCAAGTCCTGCTTTAGAAAAAAGAGCGGCCCACAGATCATGAGCCTCTTGATCAAAGGAAGCGGGATCTCCCTCTGCAGGCTTATAAACAGTGGCATAGAGGCGCTGTGGTGGAAACTTCCAAATCTCAACAATCAGTTCCCAAGCCCATTCAATGGCCTCTTTTTTAAAATAATCGCCAAAGGACCAATTCCCCAGCATTTCAAAAAAAGTGTGATGATAGGTGTCTAGACCCACTTCCTCTAAATCGTTATGCTTACCACCAGCGCGAATGCATTTTTGTGTGTCAGCCGCGCGTGGAGGAGTGAAGGGGCAAGGAGCATTTCCTAAAAAAAGTGGAACAAACTGATTCATCCCCGCATTGGTGAAAAGCAGATTGGGGGCGGTGGGAAGCAGGCTGGAAGAGGGAACGATCGTATGCTGCTTGTTGCGGAAGAAAGCCAGAAAGGAATTGCGGAGTTGGGAAGAGGTCATAGGGGCAAATTGAGAAGCAGTTTATAGACAGGTAAGAAAGATAAAAGCCGTAGGTGATGAAAGTGTGAGTTGGAAGTTAGTCTTGACCCAAAATAAAACCTATGAACAGAAGAAAAGGTCTCCTCGTCACATTCCAGCTACATTCACAGCTTAACGTCATTCCAGCGAACGCTTATATGACGTTGATGTGTAGTGTAATTAGAATGTGGTTAGTGAAGTCTCTTTAAAGAGTCGCAGAACTCCCTGCAATATGCCATCTCAGTTAGACTTTGGGACCTGTCTTACTAATGCAAATGACTCGTCTCATTCCAAAGGTGAATCACCGGATCTTCCATGTGATGCTCATAGCCCAGGATGCTCAAGCTTGCTGTGTTAAGGAAGTAGAGTCGTCCTTCCTGAGGAGAAAGGCCCAGCCAGCGAGTGGCTACCATGCGTAAAATATGGGCATGGGCAAAAAGCAGCGTGTTGCCAGAAAGCGTTCGGATTTTTTTGATGAGCTCATCGCAGCGGGCAGCAACTTGATCCGGCGATTCACCGCCAGGACACCCGTCACGAAAGATCTGCCAATCGGGGCGACCTTCTTGGATTTCTTTTGTCGTGAGGCCTTCGTACTGACCATAGTCCCATTCGAAAAGGAGTGGTTCCGGAGTGGGCTTAAAATCAGCGAGAGAAGCGGTCTTCATCGCCCGCTGTAAGGGGCTTGAGAAAATGTTGGTGAAGGTGAGTGGCTGTTCATTGGCTCCAATGTACCGTGAAGAGGAAGTCGTGAGGGCAGTGTTATGAAGCCGCTCTCCCAACTGACGTGCATTCTCTTCTCCTTCTTCGGTGAGGGGAATATCTGTCCGTCCTGTATGTTGCCCAGTGATACTCCAGGCTGTTTCGCCATGGCGTGCGAGGTAGATGAGTGGGAGAGGCATGAGTTAGGTGGAGATATTGTTTCCTGGAGAATTTGCTCTCGATGAGCCTTGGCTAGTGGAAGGTATCGAGTGCGGCTTTTAGTAAGTACCTCGACTGCCAAGATAGACCGCCTTTTGCCGAAATGTTGCGTTCTCTAATTTAGTCTTGGCACTCTCTAAACGGGCTTCCCATTTTTCCTTTTCTTGTAGGTCATGACCACACTCCTTGTTAGCGTGTTCAGCGATTTTTATGACTTTTTTCCACATTGAGATGTCATGTCCTATTGAAGTACTAACGCAAGAGGTAGCATCTTCTTCAGTTTCTTCAGCTTTTTTTAATGAGATTTCATATTCTTTTTCGAACTGCTGTTTTTTAATAGAGTTTAAAAATTGAGGAGTATCCTTTATTTTTAAAGATCCTTTCCTCTCAGGATGAGCTTCCGTGATCGACGAAAAAGAGGGAAAGAAAGATTGGGTGGTTTTATTTTCAGGAAAGGAAAAATCATAGGTTCCTTTATATTGATGGGCCAAGGCCTCCTGATGGGCTTTAACAATATTAGCATCCTTTCTAAACAAAAAACAAATGACCTTACCGTAAAAGCCTTTGGGAGCTACCGTGTAAGTCATTTGGTTTTTCTCTGCATTAAACTTAGCATCAAGAATGCGGTGGTTGTCTGTTACAACCTCTCCCTCTTTTTGGCCTGTAATGGCGACAGTGTAAGGATTAGAGGCGTTTGATGATGGCTTAATGCTAGGACTAGACATAGGTTTTAAAGTTCTTAGCTCTTCTTACTTTCCTTGCTTTTTGGTTCTAGAGCATATTAAAAAATTCTGTAGCCGCTCATTGCGTCGTCGCTTCGGTACTCGCTCCATCGAGTATTAGCTATACACTCCCTCGCTGTGCGCCTCAGCTCCTGGCACTGCATCGACTACAAAAATTTTTAATGATGCTCTAAAATGGCTGTAGTTTTATTTAAAATGTTCTAGCGCTTTGAGAGCCGTTTTATAACGAGCATCCCAAGCGTTTGCAATCTCAGAACCTTCGCCAAAAAACCTCTCTGCTTTGATTTTCATATCAAAGGCAAGATTGGCTCTTTGTGTCTTTATTTGTAAGGACTGGATTTGGTTGTCCTCGCGTATTTCTTGAAGGGTGAGATCTTCGTTAGATACCTTCTTAAGAGAGTTAGGCTTAGAATAAGATTGATTTCTCCCATGATCATAATTCTCAAGCTCATTCTCAGCGATCGAGAAGAGAATCTCTTTGTAAATTTTTTGGGCTTTTTCAGTACTCATCTCTTTCTCATGAAAAGAGAGCTGTTCTAAAAAAGATCGTGGAGCGTGACGATAGACTAAGTCAGTAACCTGCTTGTGAAGAAAGTCGTGCTCTTTTTGACGTGAGGCATTAAAACTTTTCACTTCGCCATAGAGTGTTTCTATCACGTTGTGCACAATTTCACCTCTTGTAGGATGATTTGAAAACTGAACTGACTCAACTGCTGGTCGATGGCCTGCTTGTGGAGCAGTTTGCTCAGACAGTTTCTTATGGGTCTCTATCTCTTGACGAATCTGCTCAACCGTCAGAGGAGTCGAAAAAGATAGCTTGTGCTTGATTGGGGGGAGATGAGCTTGGATAGTAATGTTAATTTTCTCTGGTCTCCCAAAAAAGAACCAGAGCGCCTTCCCAAAAAAATTGTTAGGTGCCGTAATCCAGGTGATATTTGATGGATCACGAGGGTCAACTTTCGCGTCGATGACAAGGTGATTTCTTTCTTCTGCAAGAGTGAGTGATTCAGAAATATTACTACTAGGGCGTCCCAAAGGAACGTGGAATGAGGCTGGAGCAGGCATGGCAGGCACGGCGAATGGGGTCAGTGAATGAGGTTTGTCATTCGTTAAAAAAAATTGTGAAGTAGGAGAGGTGGAATTAGGAAGGGGGGTGTAGAAAGTTTTGTTTTTCTATAATCCTGGAGGGCTTTGTTCTTAGCCTTGGCTAGGTTGTTTTCGAGTTCTGTTAGCGTGCTCCGAGTATTTTTCAAGCTTCCTTGGTTATCTCGAGTTTCGTTATAAGTATCCTTAAGCTCTTTCTCTAAATTTTTTACCTCCGGATCATTATTGATAGCATTCCCTTCATTTTTGGTTCGTACACCGAGAAAATCTCCAATCGCCCATCTACCTGGTGCTTGTTTAATAGGAATTCCTGCAAGCTTAGTATTCAGTGTGTCTGCTGACGATGATTAATCTTTACTGGTAAAGATGCTGTTCAAAGTAGATATCATAAATTTCTTCAGTGACTTTAGAGGAGTATTTTTTTAAAAAGGAGATAATCGTTTCGATTTACTGTGGATTATCTATTCTCTTCTCGCTTAGCTTCTGAACAAGAAAAAAAAGGCCTTCAGAGCCTCCAAGCGGCGATGCCAGAGGAAGGACTCTTTGCCGAAAAAGTGTGGAGGCAATCACCAGAGCCTTTTTTGATGGCTCCTAATGTTCAAAAATCACTGGAACAGTTAGGTCATCGATTGAATCAGTTTAATGTCGCCTGTGACCTGCTTTATCGCCTCAGTTATGAAGGTCGCCAGCCAGTCTGGATTGCCGAATTGCTCGATCGAGGAAAGCCTCCAGAGCTCATAGCGCTTGCTCGGGTCAAAGCCTTTCGAGGCTCAGTGGCTAATGTGATCCGCCCTGACCTGCTCTTGACCAAAGAAGGTTTTACCATCTGTGAACTGGATACAATTCCAGGAGGTATCGGCTTGACAGCATGGTTGCAAGAAGTCTACTCAGAGCTAGGTTTTGAGATGCTTGGTGGCGCCCAAGGGATGCTTCGAGGGTTTTATTCGATCCTCTCAGGAGGAGATATTGTCGTTTCTGAAGAGTCAGCAACTTATCGCCCTGAGATGCTTTATCTTATTAAGCGCTTGCACGAACTCTTTCCTCAAGAGCAATGGCGTCTTTGTTCTTCGGAAAACCAGGAAAAATGGGCTTCACAGGTCTATCGTTTTTTTGAACTCTTTGATGTGGCAAATGTTCCTTGCGCCGCAGATTTGTTTGAACGAGCCCTCACAGGAGAGCTTACCTTAACTCCTCCTCCCAAGCCTCAGCTGGAAGAAAAACTCTGGTTTGCTCTTTTTTGGATGAAGCCGCTGCGAGAATTTTGGATTCGGCAGTTGACACAGCGTGGGTTTGAGCAGCTCCAAAAAGTTATTCCCTATACATGGCTCCTCAACCCAGAACCGCTTCCTGTGCAAGCTGTCTACCCCCGTCTTGAGACACAATCGTGGGAAGAAGTCGCTAATTTTAGCCAACAAGAACGGGAGCTTGTGATCAAAATTAGTGGCTTTGATGAGCGAGCCTGGGGATCGCGCGGTGTGGTGATAGGCGCCGATGTTTCCAAAGAAGCATGGGGCGCAGCCTTGCGCAAGGCACTCAGTGAGTTCGCAGAACGCCCTCATCTGTTGCAAGTCTTTCATCACTCTTCCCTGCAAGATCATTCTTACTTCAGCAGTGAAGAGGAGATCACCACGATGAAAGGTCGTGTTCGTTTGACGCCTTACTATTTTATCACGTCAGAAAAAGTGACTCTCTCAGGTGCTTTGGCCACCATTTGTCCTGCAGATAAAAAAATGTTGCATGGGATGAAAGATGCGATTTTGGTGCCAGTGGCTGTCATCGCAAAGCAATGACAAGTTCTCAGTTGAGCGATATCGCAACTGCCACATCCTCTTCAAAAGTCTTAGGGGTCAGTCCGTCATATTGTCACATTTGGGGCCATGAAAAAAACTGATAGATTAGCACGAATGTGACAATATGACGGACTGACCCCTAAGGCGTTTGATAGCAAGTTCTCAGTTGTCAGTTGCCAGTTCTCAGTTAAATTATTTGCCTCTGTTCAATTCTTCACTTCAACTCATCTTTATGAAACCATTAGAACATCAAGTAGCCATTGTCACAGGTGCTAGCCGAGGAATCGGCGAAGCCATTGCTCAAGCGCTCGCCGTGGAAGGAGCTAAAATTGCGGTCGTAAGCCGTAGTATGGGAACTGCCACCAAAGTGGAAGAAGATCTCAATAAAAAAATTCCAGGATGTGCTAAAGCGTATGCCGTCGATGTAGCTGACTTTGAGGCGGTGAAAAAGATTGGAGAGCAGATTGTCGCTGACTTTGGACGCGTTGATATTCTTGTCAACAATGCGGGCATCACGCGCGACACCTTGCTCATGAGGATGTCTTCGGAAGATTGGGATATGGTTCTTAACACGAATCTCAAAGGGGCCTTCAATTTTACACATGCCGTTTTACGTTCGATGATGAAGGCCCGCACAGGCCGCATCATCAATATCAGTTCTGTCAGTGGCATTATGGGCAATGCAGGTCAGACCAACTATAGCGCCAGCAAAGCAGGTCTCATTGGATTTACCAAAAGCCTCGCTCGCGAAGTATCCAGTCGTGGCATTACCGCCAATGTCGTGGCTCCTGGCTTTATCGAAACAGACATGACCGCCGTGCTCAATGAAGCTATTCGTCAAGGTGCTGTGACTCAAATTCCACTAGCTCGTTTTGGTAAACCCGAGGAGATCGCTGCTGCTGTCGCTTATTTAGCAGGACCGAAGGCAGCCTATGTGACGGGACAGGTGTTAGCCGTCGATGGAGGGATGTCCATGTAGAGCTTGCTTAAAAAGTTTAAAATTGTGCATTGCGTCGTCGCTCCGGTGCTCGCCTCGTCACCTATTTCAATACGCTCCTTGGCTGTGCTCCTCGACTCCTAGTACTACATCAATTTTATCCATTTTTAAACAAGCTCTACCGCTCTGCATTCGACTGGCGCTTCTGCTCTGCATCCTCAGCAGCGAACTTTAACAGAATCTCTTCTTTGATAAGTTAAGTTTTGCTGCAGCGCTAGTCGTTGCTTTGTTTTGACACTTCAACTTTTAACTTCGACTCCTAATGAAACTCATTATTCTCCGTCATGCTGAAGCCGAAGCCAAAGAAGGCGTTGATTATGAGCGCAAGCTAACGCTTCATGGGCGAGAGCAGGCCATCCGTGTTGGCAAGTTTTGTAACGATCAATACTTTCGTCCTGACTTGATTTTAACAAGTCCAGTCGTACGGGCTTGTGAGACGGCGGAGCTTTTTGTGGCTCAGTTTGAGGATGAAATCACATTGATGGAACAACCATGGATTGCTTGTGGAATGACTCCAGAGATCGCCTTGAAAGAGCTTTCCGCTTACAAGAGGGTAGGGTCACTCCTTCTTGTCGGTCATGAACCCGATCTTGGATGGCTCATAGCCACTTTACTTGGAATACCTCATGCAGAGGGAGTGGAGGTGAAGAAAGCTTCACTCACTTGCATTCATGTAGAAAAAATTGCTGCAGGAGCTGGTACATTAGAGTTTTTCATACCCTATGAATTGTTATCAACTTCACCCGTAACCTGAGTCTCTGCAACCTTCAGCTTATCTTGAAAGCCCTTTTATTAACTAAAGAATACCCACCGCATGTTTATGGTGGTGCTGGAGTGCATGTCACTTATTTAGCCAAAGAACTTGCAAAATTAATTTCTCTAGAAGTCCGCTGTTTTGGGGGTCAGAGCTTGATGGATGGCAATTTGTCGGTGAGGGGATTTGATTTGGAAGAAATCATGAGTTGTCCTAAGCAGCTCAAAAGCCCTATTGATGCGGCTCGCAGAGGTGTTGATATGAATGCTGCTGGTATCAATGCTGATTTGGTCCATTGCCATAGCTGGTACACACATTTGGGAGGGATCATGGCAAAGCTGCTTTATGGGATTCCCTTAATTATTACAGTTCACTCGCTAGAGCCGCTGCGACCTTGGAAACGAGAACAATTGGGAGGTGGTTATGATTTTTCGCTTTGGGTAGAGCGACAAGCCCTGGAGCTTGCCGATGCTATTATCGCTGTCTCTCATGAGACTAAAAAAGATATTCTCTCCCTCTTTCCCGTTTCAGAAAAAAAAGTGGTGGTGATTCACAATGGAATTGATCTTGAAGAATATTGCGCTACCAAAGATCCAGTGTTGCTCCAAAAATGGGGGATCAACTCCGAAGAGCCTTACCTCCTTTTTGTAGGTCGCATCACACGTCAAAAAGGAATTATTCATCTTGTCCGAGCTTTTCAAAAACTTCAGCTCGGTTTTCAAATCGTTCTTTGTGCTGGTTCTCCTGATACTCCTGAGATTGCTCAAGAAATCGAAGCGGCTATTGCAGCCGCTCAAGAAGAACGTCCAGGGATCATCTGGATTCGCAATATGGTTGAACGCCATGAAGTGATTGCGCTTTATTCTGGAGCGGCTGTTTTTGTTTGCCCTTCGATTTATGAACCCTTTGGTATTATCAACTTGGAAGCGATGGCTTGCAGCGTTCCGGTTGTAGCGAGTGCTGTAGGTGGCATTAAAGAAGTGGTAGTTGATGGCGTGACGGGATTTTTGGTCGCTGTAGAGCAACAGCAGGAGAGTCCCTTCGAGCCACTGAATCCCGACCAATTTTCTTCTGACTTGGCTGCGAAAATTAATCAACTCATTGCTGATCCAGCGCTGCGAGCCAGAATGGGAGCGGCTGGACGAGAGCGTGCTGAACATCATTTTTCATGGGAAATGATCGCTAAGAAAACAGAGCGGCTTTATGCTAACGTCCTCAATGCCTAAACTGTCTCTACATAATGGCACCTTGATAGAGACATTATTCAACTATTTGCGCGAAGCGCGAAGATGACTCAAACTCAAACTACTAACACTCAAACTTTTTTTTAATGTTCATCGATCGCGTTCGTATTCATGCAAAAGCTGGTAATGGAGGCAATGGCTGTGCCAGCTTTCGTCGAGAAAAATTTATTCCTAAGGGAGGGCCTGATGGTGGCGATGGAGGTGAAGGGGGGGATATCATCTTGGAAGCCTCTACTCACCTTAATCAATTGGCTCCTCTTTTTTATGAACCGATCTTGCGGGCTAAAAATGGGGCTGCTGGGTCAAGTCGTCAAAAACATGGTAAGTCAGCTGCTGACCTCATCATCCCCGTTCCGGTAGGGACGATGATTTATCGAATGCCCGCTCCTGGCTTTGCTTCAAATGAGGCAGAAAGGGAATCAATGAGTGAGCACCATGCTGCTGAAGAAGAGAATGAGGTGCTCCCTCCAAAAAAAGGCCTTCCCACGCCTCATCCTGACGATTTGGTGGGGGATTTAATGGAACCTGGAGAGCGGTTGATTCTGTGTCAGGGTGGGCATGGAGGCCGCGGCAATATCCATTTTAAAAGTTCTCGCAACCGCGCTCCACGCCGATTTACCGAAGGCACAGAGGGAGAAGAAGGATGGTTTCTTCTAGAAATGCGTACGATTGCTTTTGCAGGATTAGTTGGTTATCCCAATGCGGGAAAATCAACACTCCTGAGAGCCTTGTCAGAAGCACATCCCAAGGTGGCCTCTTATCCTTTTACCACCCGGCATCCGAGTGTTGGGGTTGTAGAGTTAGGAGATTACTTACGCACGACAGTGGCTGATATTCCTGGTCTCATTGAGGGAGCGAGTCAGAATCGCGGCTTGGGACATGAGTTTTTGCGCCACATCAAGAGGTGTCGCTTTCTTTTGTTTGTCCTGGATATGGGGGGCTCGGAGAGAAGAGATCCTCATGCTGATTTTTGTGCTCTTAAAAAAGAACTCGCTTTGTATGATGAGAAATTTCAAGAAGTCCCTTGGGCTGTTGTTGCCAACAAAATGGATTTGCCAGAGGCTGAAAAGCATTTAAAAAAATTTCGCAAATGCGAGCCAGATGCTCTTGTAATCCCGCTTTGTGCTGAGTTGGGAGAGGGAGTGCCAGAGTTGAAAGGAGTTTTGAAAAAACTTATATGAGCAACAATTCCTTGCCTCTCGTATCTTCTGAATTAGCAAGTAATGTTGTTCCTTCCATGCAACATGAAGAGAGAGCTGAGGAGGGAGTACTTCCTGCACGTAAAGATTTTTTTGGACATGAGGTCGCCTTGCATACAGCAGCAGAGCATTCTAACATTGCCTTGCAGCACTTAGAAGAAGCAAAGGAGTTATTAAAGCAGCATTCTGCTTCTGGCTTTCAGGAGCAGCCGGCTCTTCTTGAAAGAATCATTTTTTTGAAAGAACAAGCTGCTCTTCAGACAGGACTAGCCCAAGAGGCATTGCAAAAAGTGGAAGAAAATCAAAGCAGCTCCCTCGGGCCAATTGCGGCACAACTGGCTACTATACGGCAAGAAGTTGGGATTGAGGCCCGTACGGTTAGTGCTTTTGTCCCTGTTGTGGTTGAGGAAGAAAGGAGGCGGCTAGAGCAGACTTGCCTTCCAGAGCAGCTCCCACCTTCGTTTGTGAGTGGTAGGGAGGATAGTAATTCTAGGGCTGCTATAGAGCGCGAGCAACGTCGCTTATTAAGGTCAATGGCTGCTCATGAAGAGAAAGCTGCTTACTACGAGAGACAGATAAAGAGGCAAGAAAAACTGCTCGGCACCGTGAAAGAACATGGTAGTCCTGAGCGAATTAAAAAACAGGAAGACTACATTGTCTTTCTTCAAGAGGAGGCTGTCGGCCACACCTTGGTGGCTCACGAAATCGGCATGCAAATTCATGGCAATGAGTTAACCTCACCAGGAGCCTATAATGTCGTAACTCAAGGGAATTACCAATGGGAACTACCCGTCATCTCCCCTGCTCCTGCAGTCCAAGCTCGAGAAATTAAAAAAACTGATGCGGATTTAAGGCGGCTTCCACGGGGAAAAGTAGAGACTCCTCTACAAGGACAAGTTCTGCCTCTTCTGCCACAGCAAGGAACACATCAACGAGACCCATCGATAAAAGCTAGAAAAGTAGAAGTTAAAAAAGCAGAAGCTGTTTCTCCTAAAAACCTGAAGTTTCCTGAAGCTCAAATACAATGGAGGAACTGAGGCTAGTGCTTCTTGCTTCTCTTTTTGGAGTGATGCTTTTTAGGCGTATGACTCCAGGGAGTTGGAATATCAAAGTGGGATAAGGGTAGAATCGCTTTGCCAGGCTTATTCCAGCAGCTTCTCCGTTTGACGATGAATTCAGTGGGGGTCCAATAATTTAGCAATGTTTTTCCAAACCCAGTATGATTGACCCCAATATTGAGGTTCTTATGAATTTCAAAATGGAGGTGCGCAGGGTACATCCCATGATTGTTTCCGATAGAGCCGACACGTTGTCCCTTGGTGACAAGGTCCCCTTCTTTCACATCGATCCGATCAAGATGAGCATAGAGTGAATCAATAAAGTGTGTCTCTCCTTGTTCAAAATAGGCATGGCGAATGACGATCACATTTCCCCATGCGACATGGACATCGCGCGCTAAGATCACCATGCCGCGACCGATGCTAAAAACGGGCTTCCCAAGAGAGTTGCCGCTTCCACCATTGATGCTGACCCAGTCTTCTCCGAGATGACCTCCTTGGCGGAATCCACGTGATTTGTAGAATTCATCAGCATTAGGAGGGGCTACTGGAAAATCAAATCCTTCTGCTAGTGGAATAGAAGAGGGTTTTATTTCTCCATGGAGGCAGATAATGGAAAATAAAAAGAAAAATAGGAGAAGAAAACGGAACACGACTGGAGGTTGCAGGTTATAGGATAAAGTATCTTGCTTTTGGCAATAATCAGGAAAAAAGTTCCTAAAATTCATTGGAGAAAGTTATAACACATCATTTTTAGAGAAAGTGCTGTTATTAGTCCTTTATCATTTTTAGCGAACCCATAAAATTTACCTGTAACCTGCAACCTGCAAACTGTAACCTGCCGATTCACTCTTCACCCTTCTCCAGCTATGCCTCACTCACTTTATCCTCCTGCTGTTTTAGTTTTAGAAGATGGCTCTGTTTTTTCAGGGGTTTCCCAAGGAGCCGTGGGGACTTGCACTGGGGAGATTTGTTTTAATACATCGATGAGTGGCTATCAAGAGGTCCTTACCGATCCTTCTTATCGTGGTCAGATTGTAACAATGACCTATCCTCAAATGGGCAATTATGGAATCACTCTGGAGGATCAAGAAAGTAGCACCATTCATGTGCGTGGCTTTGTCGTGGAAGAAATCAGTGATCTTGCTAGCAATTATCGCTCAGAATCAAGATTGCAGGAGTATCTTCAAAAAAATAATATTGTTGCTATTGGTAACGTTGATACGCGAGCGCTCACGCGGCATTTGCGTAATGTGGGCGTGATGCGCGCCTGTATCACCACCGAGCTGAATGCAGCAGAAGCTCTTGTTTTGGCCAAAAGCGCTCCTTTTTTGGAGGAAGCCGACTTGGTTGAAGAGGTTTCGACCAAAGAAATTTATGAGTGGGATCCTCATCGTAGCGATAGGACCTTAGGCAGTCAGCTTGCCCCAGATCTCGCACAACAGGTCAAAGAACCATTGGTGGTGACTTATGATTTTGGAATAAAAAGGAATATTTTGCGCCTTTTGAGATGGCATGGAATGAGGGTGATAGTGGTTCCTTCAACAACTTCTGCTGAAGAAGTCTTGGGGATGAATCCCGATGGTCTCTTTTTTTCTAATGGCCCAGGTGATCCTGCAAAACTTTCTCAGATTCATCAAACCGCCCATTTTCTTTGTGATCACAAGCCAGTCTTTGGGATTTGTCTTGGGTTGCAAATTCTCGGTCATGCTTTTGGCGCTAAGACCTTCAAGTTAAAATTTGGACATCGTGGAGCCAATCATCCGGTGCAAGACCTGCGCACGGGAAAAGTCCTTATCACTGCTCAAAATCATGGATACGCAGTGGAAGAAAAACATTTACCTGCAGAGCTCAAAGTCACTCATCGTCATCTCAATGATCAAACCATTGCTGGTTTTTGCCATCGCTCAAAACCTGTGCTGGCTGTTCAATTTCATCCTGAAGCCTCTCCAGGACCGCATGATTCGATTTCCTTATTTCGAGAGTTTTTGGAAATGATGTCTTAGTTAGTTGAAGAGTCGCTACAAAGTTAGCGGCATCCCTACCAAGGCGGGGATCCAGCTATGGAACGAAGCTTTACTTAAAAGAGTTAAAGTTAAAACTTGAAGTTGCATCCTCATTAACTTTGTAGATAATAGCTCCTCCACCCCAATAGAAGTGGTTTTGCAATCCAGCGTAGCTCAGTGGTAGAGCGGTCGGCTGTTAACCGATTGGTCGTAGGTTCGAATCCTACCGCTGGAGCCAAGAAGATAAGTTGTCAGTTATTCTCGCCTTCACGGGAAGGACGTAGTTCTCGTTTGTCAGTCGCTGCGGGGTGCCCCCCCTTTACAACTGACAAATTTTTTTGAAGCATTGTGCCTACGTTCCCTAAGACTTACTCGCAGACTTGATATTAATGAGATGAACGATCTGAAAAATACTGAAAACCGACAACCGACAACGGACAACTGCGTTCTGACACAAGAAGCTTCAGGGATTTGTAGTCAATCAAGTGTCCTCCCCGCAGTTCTCCTGCAAAAAATAGAGGAAGCCATTACGCACTATCCTGTTTCTAAAAGAAGTGCGGCGCTCCCTTTGCTCCATCTTTGGCAAAACCATTTTGGGTTTATTGATGAGAGTGGTGTAGAATGGATCGCTGCAAAGCTAGAGCTCAATCCGATTGCTATTTTGGAAATCGTAACTTTTTATCCATGGTTTCGCCAAAATGCGCCAGGCAAAACCATTATTCGCGTTTGTCGTACTCTCTCTTGCGCGATGGCAGGTGCCTATGAATTACACGATGCGTTTTGCAAAGCTACAGGCATTGATCCAGAGCACCCCCATGAACAAGGCATGCCAACAAGTCCCGATGGGAAGTTTAGTGTCGAATTTGTAGAGTGCCTCGCTAGCTGCGGTTCTGCCCCTGTTTGCCTTGTCAATAAAGACCTTCTGGAGTGCGTTGCGCCAGCAGAGGTGGCTGCTATTGTTGAGGAGCGTCGCTAATTCTAGCCTATTCAAATGCTACTGCTTGAAGATTAGTTGAAGTTAAGAGTTGAAGTGGATTCTTCCTTTCAGCAAAATTTTTTTTAAAAGCAAAGCCTAGAATTCTTCAACTTCAACTTTTACCTTTCAACTCCCTATGACCTCTCTTCTTCACGAACCACACGCCAAAGAAAGGCGACTCATTTTTGCCAACATTAGCAAGCCAGGCTACAAGCCCGATATAGAGACCTATCTCGCTCATGGTGGTTATGCGGAAGCTAAAAAAGCCTTCACGATGAAACCCGAAGAGATTGTTCAAGAGGTGAAAGCCTCCAATCTCAGAGGTCGTGGAGGGGCCGCTTTCCCAACGGGTGCTAAATGGGGTTTTATTCGCCATGATGATGGGAAGCCTCATTACCTCTGTGTGAATGGGGATGAATCGGAGCCAGGAACTTTTAAAGATCGTTTTATTTTACACCAAGATCCTCATCAGTTGATTGAAGGGATTATTATTACTTGTTTCGCACTCAATATTCGCTTGGCCTACATTTATGTTCGCTGTGAGTTTACTTATGCCAAAGAGATCTTGGAAAGAGCATTAAAAGAAGCTTCAGAGCGTGGCTTCTTAGGAAAAAATATTTTTGGCTCAGGTTTTGATCTGGAAGTCTATGTCCACGAAGGTGCTGGTGCCTATATTTGTGGAGAAGAGACAAGTTTGCTCGAGTCATTGGAAGGGAAACGTCCTTATCCTCGTATAAAGCCACCCTATTTTCCAGCCGTCCTGGGCCTTTATATGTCCCCGACCATTGTCAACAATGTCGAAACGATTTGTCATGTAAAACACATCTTGCGCCTTGGAGCAGCTGAATATGCGGCTATGGGGACTTCGGGAGATGGTGGTACGCGCACCTTTTGCGTGAGTGGCGATGTCGTGCGCCCTGGTTTTTATGAATTGCCAGTGGGAGCAGTGACCATGGGAGAGTTGATTTTTGATCTTTGCGGTGGGCTGCGCCCAGGGCGAACGCTTAAAGCGATTATCCCTGGAGGAAGCTCTTCGAAAATCTTGCGTGCTGGGGAAGTTTATAAAATAAAAAGCAAAGCAGCTGATGGTTCCATGATAGAAAAAGAGGTCAAGCTACTCGATCTCGTCTTGGATGCTGCTTCTGTAGCGGCTGCAGGGTCAATGGTCGGAAGTGCTGCAGTGATTGTGATGGATGATTCGCGAAATATGGTTTGGGCACTCAACAACCTTAATCAGTTTTATGCTCATGAAAGTTGTGGCCAATGCACTCCTTGTCGGGAAGGGACTCTTTGGATGTCGAAGCTTTCCACGCGGATGCTCTCTGGAAAAGGGGAGGCCTCCGATCCTACGATGCTCCACACCATTGCTGATAATATTGCCGGCCGCACCATCTGTGCCTTTGGGGAAGCGGCTTCCTGGCCTACTCAGAGTTTTATTGATAAATTTCCAGAGGAGTTTGAAGCGATGCTTTAACAACTTTAAACTTAAAAGTTAGCTGTTTGGGATTTTTGTAGAGAGGATTGTTTCTCGTAAAAGTTAATGTTGTTAGATTCAAAGAATAGGCTCTAAATTCATAAGAAATACCTATTTTTTGATAATTTTTATGGCTCCATTCTGGCCATAGAGTAAAGGACGCACCTCCTTCCCATAATCCTGGTAGTAACTTTAAACTTTCGCCCTCTTGCTGGAAGGTCCATGGATTATGGTAGAGGTAATCCTCCTGTAAAGAATCATAAGAAAACTCTACAAGATTTTTTCCTAAGTCGATTTCAATAGGCTGTCCTTGAGGAACAATGATTATATTTTCTGACTTGGTCTTTTCTAAGGCAACACGTTGGTCTACTCTAAGGTAATGAGAAAAATCAGCATCTTCTTCAATTTGATCATCTCCTTTTAATGCTAAAGCGGATTCATCTTTAACGATATTATCGGCGCAAGAAGGTGTTTGTAGGCTTAAATCAGCAAAAGAAAAGCTTGTCCAAAAAGAGCAATAAATGAGAAGTAAAAATAAAAATTTCTTAAAGATTTTTTTCATAAATTTATAGGATCGAAACAAGTGTAGTGTATTAATTCGAGTTCTGCAGTTGAGGTGAATGATCCTCAAAACGTAAATGTACGCCTCACCGATTTAAAAACCTTTTTTAGATCAAGTCCTTACCTCATATTTCCCATTTCCATTCACGTTTTGAGGATGATATTTTGTAAAAACTTGGTCTAAAGATGTTTTTTTAAATCATGCAGTGTGTATTTCATGCATAAGTGATTTGAAAAGATGAATGGCCAAGGTATTGCGACAGCTCGCCATTCGCAATTGCGGAACTTCGGTTAAATCGATAATGGAACGCCATAAGCTTGTTTTTTTTTCCTGAGACTGCGTACTCATCCTTCACTCTATCTTTGGATAACGCTGAAGTCTTCGGCCTTATCTTAAGAAAAAATTTCAGCGCTTCTATCGCTCTCTTCTCAATTTAATACACTATATTGAAGAGGGTTTCTTTGATTTGCGATTTTTTTTTGAAGGACAGAAATCGATTCTTTAATAAAACTGTTAAAAGCTTCAGTGCATTGACGCAAACCTTGATCATTAAAATGCCAATTATTAAGGGTCAGAGAATTTTTAAATTCCATTGGTGAACGGCTGTTACTCTTTAATTCTAGCTTCTTAATAGACTCTTGTGCTTGATCAAGCCTTAAAGCATCTATATCAGCTTGGATAGCTGCAATATCACTTTCATATTGGGCTTCTTCGTTAGGTAGCATGCCACTTGTTCCAAGTAGAAATGCTTCGAGAGCAAATTGTATTTGTTCTTTGCTGCGAATCCGGTGAGATTCGCCTAGAAAGCTCACGGATTTATAAAAGAATTTTTTTTTCTCAAGTTCTGCTTCAAATTTTTTAAACCATTCTATTCTTGTCCAAGAAAAAATCGTATTATCTTTTTTTGCGTCGTTTGATTGTGACAAAAGTGCAATCCTTTCCCCTATTTGACCATGATCTTCTGCTCCACAACCGATTGCTATTGGAATACCTTCTGCTTCTTGGTTGAGAGAATGATAAACGCCACCTGTGGCCCAGGTCCCACTAGAACAAGCTTCGCAGCCAAGAATTAGGTCAGGATGTTTTAATGTAAATCGATGAGCAAATTGACCTCCTGCTGAATGTCCTAAGATAAAAAATTTATTATGGAGATGATATTTTTTTTTGAGTTGATCAAAAATTTCTATCACTCGCTGATCTGAATCATGCTCCAATAGCTGGTAACCTCGAGGAAAATTTGGAGCTATAACAATACAATCTTTCTGTTCTGAAAAATATTTAATAATTGTGAGGTCTTGAGCAAGATGACCTTGAGCCCCATGTGCGTAGACAACTAGCCAATAAGTTTTTTCTGGATCAATTTTTTGAGGTAAATAAAGAAAATAATCTCGATATAAAAAACCTTGTTGAGTTGTTCCTGTAAGAGGAACAGCTTTTAATTTAGCATCTTGGAATAGAAAAAATACTCCAATAACAGCAAGAAAAGCAGGATGATACAGCGTTTTTTTCATCTTTTAAGGTTAAAAAGAAGAAGAAATTTTCAGCGAGTTCTGATAAGCGATAAGCTTCTGATAGAATGACTGCAATCCTTCTGGAATAATCCTAGTTCCTGCAAGAAGAGGCATGAAATTTTGATCATTATTCCAACGAGGAACAATGTGAAGATGGAGATAGTCTTCAAAACCAGCACCGCTACCATAGCCAATGTTAAAGCCGATATTGAAGCCATGAGCATGAACGACAGCGGTGAGTAGTTGTTGTGCATGAACAGCGAGTTGCCAAAGATCAAGGATTTCAGCCTCCTCAAGGTCACTCATTTTTCCTGTCTTACGATAAGGGACCACCATCAAATGTCCGCTGCTGTAGGGATATTTGTTGAGTATTAAAAAAGCATACTTACTGCGTGTCACTACAAAATGAGCTGCATCGTCAGAAGTCCGTGCTGCCTGGCTTAGAAAATCATGTTCGGCATCTTTAGGCTGCTCAAAATATTCCACGCGCCAGGGAGCCCAGAGTGTTTCTAGATGTTGTTTGGGAAAAGACATAAGAAAAGTAATGGTAATGGGTGATGAGTACTTCCAATGCTGCGCAGCAGCGAAGATAACTCAAACTAAAACTGCTAGCGCTAAAACTTTCGTTAGGTTGCTCCACCCTTTTACTCTTAGAGGGTGTCTTGAAAATGAATAAAATTGATGCAGTACCAGGAGCGAAGCGCACAGACCCGCAGTGTATATGGA
>JAIEQL010000031.1 GCA_019747735.1 Chthoniobacterales bacterium
TAAAAATCTCTGCGTTCTTTCATGTAATTTCTAAGTAATTTGACTATAAAGCAGTTTTTGAACGATTTCAAACCGAGGAAAATATCCCAAAATGCCCTTAACTTAGCACCATTCGGGACCGACCCCTTTTCCGACCTTTACCCTTCATTGCTCAATAGGTAAGATTTCTTCTATGAAAACTGAAACAAAGCTTTCTGGTATTGTTGCTTTTAAGGAGTGGGCGCTCATTTGTGAGGCTCTTGGAATGGGGCATCAGAGTCTTCTTCTTCGCAAGGGAGGCATTGCTGAGGGAAAAAACGGATTTGGTTTTGAGCACAAAGAGTTTTTTCTTTTTCCTACATGGTTTCATGGACAGGTTGATAAAACCAGATTGACTTACCCCTCAGCTGTTTCCAATGAGGCGCCTGAAACCTTAAATTTGGAATATAAAATAGTGGTAGAATGGAGTGGTTTTGTCACCAATCGTCAGCAGCTTGCCCAATTAGAGGAACTTCACATCTTGCATCATTCTGTCATTGAAGAACGCTTTCAGTACGATGCAGGCAATGGATTAGAAGGATTGCATGTGGCTTTTGTGCGAGTTTATCGCATGGATCCTTCGCTGGAGCTTCCTATGCAGAAACGTTTTGGTGGGTGCCGTTCTTGGGTTGCTCTACCCGAGATGAATGTAGGAACACTCATTTCTGTTTTGAGTGATGAGGAGCATACAGAGAGGCGGACTTTAGTTAATCGTGTTTTGGGGCTTTCTTAGCCCTCATAAAAAAATAACTGCAGCATTAATGATAATTTTTTTCCCATGCCAACGTGGTAGCGACGATAAAAAAGATCATAGCGATCATCTCTCATCTTTTTTAAGAGCGCTCGATAGATGGTTTCCATAAGGCGGGCTGCTCTCATTGTTCGGCGTTCTGCTGCCGACATTTTTTCCCAAGTGCGTTCTGTTTTTCCAAAAAAAGAAAGCGCACGTTGAGCTGCGTAATCAAAAAGATGAATGGCTTGAGGTGATAGAATGCCCTGCAAGAGTTCTTTCTCTGTGACACGAAAACGCTCGAAATCTTCCAGTGGGAGATAAATGCGGTTGCGGGTGGCATCTTCGGCTACATCACGAAGAATGTTGGTCAGTTGAAGTGCTATTCCAAGGGTTTCGGCATATTCCTGTACAGCTGCCCCCTCTGCTTCAAAAAGGTGAGCGCTCAAAAGACCTACTGTGGAAGCTACGCGCCAAGCATAAAGATATAGCTCTTCAAACGTGGCATAGCGATTGGTTGTAAGGTCCATCTGCATGCCGCCAATGAGTTCATAAAGAAGTTCGTAAGAGAGGTTGCGACGGGAGAACATCGCAGCACATTGAGTTGAAAGAAGAGGGGAGGATAGTTTGGTAGCGCCTCGTTTTTTTTGCTCTTCCAACATCAGCAATAATTGATCGAGGAGTCTTTGTTTTTCTGGTTGGGAATAAGAAGCATCGTCGATGCAATGATCAAGGCGTTGGCAAAAATGATAAAAAAGCAAGGCATCGCCTCGTAACGCTGATGGCAAAAGGTAGAGTGCTATGCCTAAGTTAGAGCGTAGTGCCAAAAAATGTTGTGAGTGGCTGGAAGTCATTTATTTTTAAAATGCGAAGCCTTGCAAACTTCAACTTTTAACCTAAAAACGTGAATGGAAACAGAAAATCTGACGCAATATACTCGACCTCAAAAAGTTTTTTTCAATCGGCTTACGTACCAAAAGGTACGCTTCACCGATTTGAAAATCTTTTTTAGATCAAGTCCTTACGCCGTATTTCCCATTTCCATTCACGTTTTTAGGTTTAACTTCAACTTCAGTGCAGGCATGCCCTGCACTCTATCTCCATGACCTTACCAAATCAAATTACCATTGGTCGTATTTTTCTTATTCCTGTTTTTGTTTTGCTAGCTGTTTATTATGGGGAGAGTGTTGCTGCACAAGAACCCAATGAAATACTGCGTTGGAGCGCCATAGCCGTTTTTCTGATTGCTGCTATCAGTGATGGGGCTGATGGATGGTTGGCTCGCCATTATCACCTTCGCTCCCCTCTTGGCGCCATTCTTGATCCGATTGCTGATAAAGGGCTCATGATCACAGCGCTCATTACGTTGAGTGTTTCAAAGTGGCATTTTTCTTTGCCACTCTGGTTTCCTATTTTGGTCGTTGCACGTGATTTGATTATCCTGCTGGGGTGTATTCTTATTCGATTTTTAAATGGTTCTCTCGAACCTCGTCCCAGCTTAATAGGGAAGGTAACGACTTTTTTTCAAATGCTCACTATTGCAATCATTCTTTTGCAATGGCCTTATTATAAAAGCATTGTTTGGTTAACTGGCGTTGTGACCTTGATAAGTGGCATTGGCTATGTACTGGAGGGTATTAACCTTTTGCGACTGGAGGGGCATGATAGACCAGTGGGGAGGAGTTGAAGCTGAAGTTTCGAGTTTGCCTATGGCCAAAAAATATTATTGAACCGTATTGTTACTCAATGATGTCAACTTTCAATTTTTACTGATAAACTATGCGGTCTAGAAAACTTCAACTCTCCATAGCAAAGCTTAGTTCTATAGCTGGATCCCTGCCTCTGCAGGGATGCCACTAACTTCGTAGCGGCACTTCCACTTTTCACTTCAACTTTTAAAATGTTTCGCATCGCCATCATTGGCCGACCTAATGTCGGAAAATCCTCTCTCTTTAATCGCTTGCTTGGGCGGCGTACTGCCATTGTTCATGATCAGCCGGGAGTGACGCGGGATCGGCTTGCTGCGATTTGTGACAAAGGAGCCTATCCTTTTGAAATTATTGATACGGGAGGGATTGGGGATGCTCCTGATCCTGACTTTGCTGAAGCCACTCATACGGCGGCTCAGACAGCAATTGCCTCTGCTCATCTGTTGCTCTTTGTCGTCGATGGGCGAGCTGGAGTGACACCGCTTGATCGCGAGTTAGCCCAACAGTTGCGCCGTAGCCATCTCCCTTTAATTCTCGTGGTGAACAAAATTGATGAAAAAATGCATGAACCGTTGGTCAATGATTTTTACGAGCTTGGGTTTGAACAAATACTCAGCTTTAGTGCTGCTCACGGAGTTGGGTTGCATCATCTGATGACAGTCATTGCTCAGCACCTGGGTGAGACGCAAGAAAAGAAATCCCAAGTTCAAGAAGCCTTTCCTAAGTTGGCCATTGTAGGTCGTCCCAACGTCGGAAAATCCTCTTTGTTAAATAAAATTCTTGGTGAAGAGCGTAGTATCGTCAGTCCTATTTCAGGAACAACACGTGATGCTCTTGATGTGCTTTGTGAATTAAAAGGAGTTCCTTATTTACTGGTCGACACAGCGGGCCTTAGGCATCGCTCGCGTCCTGATACTTCGGTAGAAATTTTTAGCGCCATGCGCACCCAAGAGGCATTGCGCCGGGCTGATGTGGGGGTTCTTGTGCTCGATGCCACTGTTGATGTGACCGCGCAAGATAAGCGTATTGCGGGAATGCTTCAGGAGTCTTTTAAACCCTGTTTGATCGTGTTGAATAAATGGGATCTCGTGCACAAGGCGGATGGAGGTCGTGCTTCCCAAGGTGATTATGCAGAGATGATTCGTCGCGAACTTTTCTTTCTCGATTATGCTCCTGTTATTTGTCTTTCTGCAAAAACAGGGCAGGAGATAGGACGCCTTTTAAGTTCTCTTGAGGAAGTTAGAAAAGCTGCAGAAGTCCGGATTCCTACGGGAGAGCTCAATCGGTTTTTTAAGGCCGTCTGGGAGCATCAACCTCCGCCATCACGAGGGGGGCGACGTTTTAAACTTCTTTATGCAACGCAAATTTCTCCAGAAGTGCGCCCTCCTTTTCATTCGCCAGAATTTTTACTTTTCGTCAATGACGAGAAGTTAATGAGTGACTCTTATCATAAATATCTGCTCCATGCGATCCGCTCCCAATGGCCTTTTGCAGGTCTTCCAATCCGCCTTCGTTTGAAAGGGAGGCTTTCGCGTGAAGAACAAGATCGAAAAGCAGAAGGAGGTGAGCATCATTCTCGCGTGAACAAAGAGCCTCACGTGCTCAAGAAGAATGAAAAGGGAAATCGCCTTGGAGGATAGTCAAAGCATCAACAGCCAGAAAAAGTTAACTCGAATATTGACAGCGTTTTTCTAACACGATAAATAACCAGATCCCTATGCAATCGTTGCCTTATCCACCACTTCCCACCGAGCAAGAAAAAGCACTGGAAGAAGAAATTATTCGCAAAATGATTTTCTTCACTCCTCAATTATTGATTGGGGGTGGTATTTTTTTTGCGCTGCTCGTGGCTCTTTGTATTGCGTATAATTTTAATCCGATGCAGTGGCTGGAGTAATCGCTGTGCGATGATTGCATATGAGTGTTCTTGAAATTGAAAAAGAAGTTTCACAACTTTCGTTGAGGGAGAAAAAAAAACTTTCTTCTTGGCTCTTAGAATGTTTGGAGGAATTAGAAGATGAGGAAGCTGTTCGTGTGGCCCGTGCAGAAGGAGGAAAGCCGATTCCATGGGAACAGGTGAAAAAAGAAATGCACTTGGATGAGCTATAAAATTGAGCTTGCTCCTAAGGCTCATCGCCAGTTGCGCAAGCTTTCTCCAAGTGTTCAAAAGCAAATTCATCAGATTCTTGAACAGCTAGCTCAAGATCCACGGCCTCCTCATTGTAAGAAAATGCAGGCAGTAGGTACGTGGAGAGTGCGTACAGGAAAGTATCGTGTCATTTATGAGATCAACGATGGAATATTGTTAATTCTTGTGCTTGCGCTTGGGCATCGAAAAGAGGTGTACCGTAATTGGCAGTGAGGTTTTTCATGGCTTTTTAATGAGAAAGATAACTTCCTCTCTGCTCCTCTTGCTAAGCATCTTTGCGCTGCATACCGAAGTTGCTCCTAACCGAGGAAAGGTTCTTTATGAAACCCGTTGTGCTCTCTGTCATGGTATTGATGGCCGTGGTTCGTGACTATATTAGCTAAGGCTAGCACACCACCAGCTAATGAGCTTACTTCGCCAGCCTTTCGCGAGCGCTTAGAGAAATATCCGGGAGTCATTCTTGCCTCGGTAGTGCTCATGCCTAATGGGACCTTTATCCCAGAAAGCTAAGAGACCTTAATAAATACCTCGTTGGCTTGATTGAGAAGACATCTCAGTAAAATTTTCTGCAACTTGCAACCTGAACCCCTGCAACCTGTCTTCACGGACTCAGTCTCTCGATTTTCCATTCGCCATTTTCTTGTTGTTGATAACGCAAGCGATCGTGGAGCCGATTGGGGCGGCCTTGCCAAAACTCGATAGAATCAGGCTTGGCGATATATCCATTCCAAAACTCAGGAAGGGGAATAGGTTCATTGAGAAAACGTTTTGCTAGTTCTTGCAGACGATCTTCCAATGCTTGGCGATTGGCAAGAGGTCTGCTTTGGTCCGAAGCCCAAGCTCCTAACTGGCTTTCACGAGGGCGTGAAAAAAAATAATCTTCTGTTACAAAACGAGGAAGCAAGGAAATAGAACCATGGATTTTTACTTGGCGCTCTAATGGTGCCCAATAAAAAAGGAGAGCTACATTGGGATTCTTGGCCATCTGCTGGCCTTTGGTGCTTTGAGAATTAGTAAAAAAACGAAAGCCTTCTTTGTCATAACCTCTCATTAATACAGTGCGTGAAGTCACCTTCAAATCACCGCCTGCTGTGGAGAGTGTCATCGCATTGGGCTCTATGATCAGTTCGCAATTCATGGCTTCTTGGAACCAATGATCAAACTGATCGATAGGATCAGCTTGGAGGCTCTTTTTATCAAGGGTTTCACGACAATAGTCGCGCCGTAGTGAGGCTACAGCGGAACGAGACTCGTCCTTTATGTTTACTCTATTTTGCATCATTTTTTTATGTTATCGAAAAATTGATTTTGACACCAGCTCAGTAGAGGTTTATTCGTAGCACCCATTTTCTTACGAAGGATGGACGCACCTTTCTCATTTACTTGCTTGGCTTGTATATTCGTGATAGCGTGGGAAGCCTGACTTCGTGTCTTGTTTTTTAATAGAAAACTTGATCAGTCCTTTTGAACTGAGCAGGCCCATGTAGCTCAGTTGGCAGAGCACGTCCTTGGTAAGGACGAGGTCACCGGTTCAATCCCGGTCATGGGCTCCAGGAGAAAAGCACTTCAACTTCAAACTAGCAACTTCAACTGCATTGTTGATTGACTCAACAATGCCGAACCCAACTAACAATTATGGCTAAGGATACATTTCAACGAAACAAGCCGCACGTTAACGTCGGCACCATTGGTCACGTCGATCATGGCAAAACAACACTTACTGCTGCTATCACTACGGTGCTTGCAAAAACTGGTAAAGCTCAAGCCCGAGCTTACGATCAGATTGACGCTGCTCCTGAAGAAAAAGAGCGTGGTATTACTATTTCTACAGCACACGTCGAGTACGAGAGTGATGCACGTCACTATGCCCACGTTGACTGCCCAGGACATGCTGACTATGTCAAGAACATGATCACCGGTGCAGCCCAGATGGATGGTGCTATCCTTGTCGTCAGTGCTGCTGATGGTCCTATGCCACAAACTCGTGAGCACATTCTCTTGGCCCGTCAAGTTGGTGTTCCATCCATGGTCGTCTTCATGAACAAGGTCGACCTTGTTGATGATCCGGAACTTCTTGATCTCGTTGAGATGGAAATTCGCGATCTTCTTACTTCCTACAATTTTCCAGGAGATGAAATTCCTATTGTTAGAGGAAGTGCTCGTAAAGCGCTTGACGGCGATGCAGAAAGTGAGAAGCAAATTCTTGCACTTATCGATGCAGTGGATAAATACATCCCACTTCCAGAGCGTCCAAAAGATCAACCATTTCTTCTTCCTGTAGAAGACGTCTTCAATATTGAAGGTCGTGGAACTGTTGCTACAGGGCGTGTCGAGCGTGGTATTCTTAAAAAAGGAGAAGAAGTTGAAATCGTTGGGCTCAAATCAACGGTGAAAACAACAGTTACGGACATTGAAATGTTCCGTAAACTTCTTGATACCGCAGAAGCTGGTGACAACGTTGGTCTCCTACTTCGTGGTGTGAAAAAAGAAGACATCGAACGTGGTCAAGTTATCGCTAAAGTTGGCTCGATTAAGCCTCACAAAAAATTCAAGGCTGAAATCTACGTCTTAAGCAAAGATGAAGGTGGTCGTCATACACCTTTCTTCTCAAACTACCGTCCTCAGTTTTACTTCCGTACGACAGACGTTACAGGAACAGTCAAGCTTCCTGAGGGGGTTGAAATGGTTATGCCAGGTGACAACGTCTCCATTGAAGTTGAGTTGATCACTCCAATCGCGATGGAAAAAGCAATTGGCTTCTCTATCCGTGAAGGTGGCCGTACTGTTGGTGCAGGAAAAGTTGCTGAAATCTTAGACTAACTTAATCGCTCGGCGCGATTAAAAATGAAAGTGCCGCTAACTTCGTAGCGGCACTTCAACTTTTAACCTTTAACTTCAACTCGCTGCCAAGCAGCGCCTAGGCCAGTAGCTCAATTGGTAGAGTAGCGGTCTCCAAAACCGTTTGTTGGGGGTTCGAGTCCCTCCTGGCCTGGTTGGCCGTTGCTGTGAAAGGCCAGTTGTTGGTTCTCAGTTCTCGGTTTTCAGTATTCATTCGCCTTACAAAGTATGTTTTCTAAAATCACCAAATATATTCAAGAAGTTCAAATAGAATTAACCAAAGCTCAATGGCCTTGGAGTAATGAGGAACATGGAATAAAACGCTTTAAGGAATTATGGAGTTCTAGTTTGGTAGTTATTATTGCCATGCTTCTTGTAGGAGGCTATATCTCCTTTTTTGATTTTATTACGATTAACGTTATCGGTTTTCTGACCAAACCTTAGAACTTGCCTTGAAATAATAAAGCGTTTCAAGGCAGTTGAAGTTAAAAGTTGAAGTTGAAGAACATTTCTAATAGCCTCCTGTTTCAATTTTTAAATTTCTGCTGCTCTAAAGCTCCTTTCAATTATTGCCAAGCAATAAAAAAATAACTTCAACTTTCAACTTAAACTTTTTCATGCCTCTCGCTCCCAAAGATCAATGGTTTGTCGTTCATGTCCTTTCTGGCCAAGAGCAAAAAGTACACACTAATATTCTCAAGCGTATTAAGACCGAAGAGGTAGGTGATCTCATTTTTGAAATTTTGATTCCAACAGAGCGTGTCCAGGAAATCAAACGTGGTAAGAAAACCGAGACGACACGCAAGTTTTTCCCTGGTTATTTGATCATCAACATGCACCTTTATGATGAGGAAGGGAAAATCATTGATAGGGCATGGTATTTTATTAAAGAGACCAATGGTATTATCGGTTTTGCAGGTGCAAAACAAGATCGACCCATTCCGATGAAACCAAAAGAAGTTCAAGGAATGTTGGCTCAGATGAAAGAGCGTGAAGATAACATTACGCAGAAAATTGTTTTTGAAGTTGGTGACAAAGTCAAAGTGGCCGATGGTCCTTTCCAAAACCAACAGGGAGTTGTTGAAGAAATTGATCCCGAGCGCGGCAAGCTTCGTGTTTCTGTCAGTATCTTCGGGAGAGATACACCAGTGGATCTGGAATACTGGCAAGTAGAAAAAGCGTAAGAGCGCATTTGAAAAGGCTAAAATTGCGCATTGCGTCGTCGCTGCGGTGCTCACCTCGTCACGTATTTCAATACGCTCCTCAGCTGCGCTCCTCTGCTCCTGGCACTGCATCAATTTTATCCACTTTCAAACACGCACTTCTTCTAATTCAGCAGTACGTTAGTAAACACAGTGTGTATTTGACTGGACTTTCTAACAAGTACATCATTCGCCTGAAGCGAATTTTGAACACATTCTACTAGCGATAGTTAGTAGTTATAGTCAAATTACTTAGAAATCACACAAAATTGACGTGATCTTTTCAGGAAAAGACTGCGTTCTCATTACTCCCGTTATAAGATATAGCGCTCGCTCTTCGGCCTTGCCTTTTCTAAAAATCTCTGCGTTCTTTCATGTAATTTCTAAGTAATTTGACTATAGAATTTTTTATAAAAAAATTCTTTTTGTGCTCTTTGTGGTGAATTCTTTTTGATATGAAACAAAACTGGTATTTTCCTGCCGAGCCAGATTCTAAGCTAGTTCAAGAGCTAGCAACAGCTTTAGAACTACCTCCTCCGCTCGCTGCTATCCTCATTCAGCGAGGATATGACTCAGTAGAAAAAGCCCAGCATTTTCTAGAACCCCGTTTAGCTGATCTTCAGCCACCAGAAAAAATTCCGGGGATTACTGCAGCAGTCGTACGTTTGCAAGAGGCTCTTTTTAAAAAAGAAAAAATTGTTTTGTATGGGGATTATGATGTCGATGGGATTACATCACTAGCGCTGCTAAGCCGCTTTTTGAGAGCTTTAGGAGGCGATGTGAGCTGTTTTATCCCAGAGCGGATGAGCGAAGGATATGGGCTGAGTACAGCAGGAGTTCAGCGCTGTTTAGAAACCTATCACCCCAATCTTCTCCTTGCCATTGATTGTGGGACCAACTCGCTTACAGAGGCTCAGTGGATCAAGCGTCAAGGGATTGACTTAATCATCATTGATCATCATCAGTTAGCTGCGGTGACCGCGCAAGAGGCTTGTGTAGCCTTGGTTAATCCTCAGCGAGGAACTGACTATCATTATTTGTGTAGTGTAGGATTGGTTTTTAAAGTTGCCCATGCTCTTTTAAAAACTTATCCAGAGCGCTCTGTGGATCTGCGTCATTACCTTGATCTGGTCGCCTTGGGCACGGTGGCTGATATTATGCCGCTGGTAGGGGAGAATCGTATTTTGGTTGCTCGTGGATTGCGTCAGTTGGGTGTGTCGCGCTGGGCGGGGGTGAGGGCCCTAATGGACGTTGCCGAGGTAAGGGCTCCTTTGAGCGCTTTTGATATTGGCTACAAACTTGGACCTAGAATCAACGCGGCGGGGCGTTTGAACTCGGCCTTGGAGTCGTTGGAACTCTTATTAACAGATGATCCTAATCAAGCTGCCCACTATGCCCAAAATCTCGATCGTCGCAATCGTGAGCGCCAAGCAATCGAACGAACTATCACCTTGGAAGCAGAAGAAATGGCAGCGGCAGCTTTTGCAATAACCTCACCAAAGAGCATTGTCCTAGGCCGTCCCCACTGGCATCACGGAGTGGTAGGGATTGTGGCTTCGCGCATTTCTAAACGCTGGCATCGTCCCACACTCATTATTGGATTTGATGAAGAAGGGCTTGGCAAAGGGAGTGGGCGTAGCATTGAAGGATTTTCTTTAGTGGCAGCATTAAATGAATGTGCTCATTTGCTGGAAGCCTTTGGAGGACACGCCATGGCAGCGGGAGTGACTTTGCAGCAAGGAAAGCTGGAGGAGTTTAGGGAGGTTTTTGAAAAAACAGCCGCAACCTTTCTTAACGAAGAAGATTTAGTGCCTCGTTTGAAATTGGATGTTGAAATAACAGTGAAAGACCTTGATGAAAGCTGGCTGCAAGCTCAAGAGCGGCTTGGTCCTTTTGGTGTGGGTAATCTTAAACCACTCTTGATGGCACGTGCCCTGAGCCCCGCCAGAGAACCGCGGGTGTTAAAAGAAAAACATCTTCGCTTAGAATTTCAAGGACCTCGCAATACTCTCCTAGCTGCTATTTTTTTTAATGGAGCCGTGAATCCTCTCCCTAAACCACCATGGGATGTCGCTTTCACGCTCGAACAGAATACTTATCAAGGTAAGACCACATTGCAGATGCAGGTGGTAGCTTTGAAAACCTCATCATGAAACTTCCTTTTTTTGCATTTCTCACTATTGCTACAGCCTCTCTGTGCCTAGCAGGATCAATCAACGATTCTTTTTTTCCGTTAGAAAATTATGATCAAAGAGTGAGTCGTTGGATTGATCCAAGCGATCCTTCTTATGACCAAGAGCTGTTGGGAAGTGGTATTCAAGAGCAGCGAAAAAACGAATTATTCGATCATCTTTTTGGTTCTCTTTCTCCTTGGAGTGAAGATTGCGTTAAGAAGAGCCTCTCAGGTTCCTCTATCAAATTGGAGGAAGAACAATTCTTTGCTAAGTTTGGCGTCGCTGACAAATACTACGGAAGTGATGAGCCAAATGGAGTGCCTTATCCTCCAGATTGGCTCACTGCCATTCAGGAAAATAGTGATTTAGCGCAACTGGATCATTTGAGTTACACTTCTTCAAAGCGTGGTATTCTTATTCAAAACTGTGCCGCGCGTGTTTTGCCAACGGAGCAGTTTGCTTTCCTTAAGTCTACCTCGCCTGGTGAAGGATATCCTTTTGATTATTTACAAATGTCGACAGCCTATCTAGGCACACCGCTCTATGTCATCGCTACAACTCAAGATGGTCTTTGGGATCTCGTGTTAACTCCCGATTTTTTAGCGTGGGTCAAAAGTGAAAATGTGGCACTCATCTCGCAGGAGTTTATTAACACATGGTCTGCCGCTGCTAAAAAGCAGCTCATTGCGATTACTCAAACAGCAGTCCCCCTTAACGATGAGAAAAATAATTTGCATCTTCTGATGTGTGTTGGCACTTGTTTCCCTCAGGGAACGAAGCCTTCAACAATCATCCTTCCTAGAGTTGACTCAGAGGGCAACGCCTTGATTCAAGAAGAACCTCTTGTAGAAGGAATGGGTGTCCCTCTTCCCTGGAGCCTTACTCCTCATCACATGGCAATGCTCATGAATACCTTGATTGGGAGGCCTTATCGATGGGGTGGCATTGGCAATGAGTTTGATAACGACTGTTCTGCAGAATTAAAAAATCTGTTTCTTCCTTTTGGAATCTATTTGCCTCGTAACTCTTCAGAGCAAGTCACTGCGGGCTTGATGACTGATAAGAGTAGTTCTCCTGCAGATCAACGAATTGAATTTTTAAAAAAGGAAGGCAAGCCATTTTTATCCCTCATTTATATTGGAGGACATGTAATGCTTTACATAGGGACTTACCCTAATCCGAATGATCAAGAGAACCTTATGGCCATGACCTATCAAAATCTTTGGGGATTGCGGCCTACCCCTCCTTTTATCGAGGACAATCCAGATAAACGTTTCATTATTGGAAAATCAGCATTCTTGCCACTTTTGTTGCAATATCCTGAGGAGCCAACAGCGGTTTCCTTGGCTGCTAAGCCCACTTTTCAAATCTGCGACCTAAGTCAGTTTCCTCTACTGCTGCTTCAATCAAGCGGAATGGATCTCTCAGCTCTTCAAGAAAAAGAGAGAAGGTCTCAACATCTTCATTTATTGATGACGCCTGAGCGTATAGCTGAATGAATTAGCAATACCCCTAAGCCTATTTTATTGCCTCATCAATCTTCGGATCGCGTGTAGCGCCAAGTTCGATAGCTCGTTGATAATGACGGCGAGCTATTTCTAGAGCGGGAGGGCTACGGCGCAAGTAATAAACGGCTAAATTAAAATGAGCATCAGCATAGGTGGGATCCAGTTCGATAGCCTTGCAGAGAGAAGCTTCCGAAATATCATTCCAATGCTCTCTTTCTGCCGCAATTCCCAGATAATTTTGAGCACGTGCATTTTTAGGGTCGTAAAGAGTAGCTTGCACCAGTGCTGCAAACGCTTCTTTATTGTGCTGTTCTTCTAACGACATCATGCCTAACAGAAGCCAGGCAAGCGGGTTCGCGAGTTTTTTTTGTAACGATTGTAAAAGGAGCTCTTCTGCTTTTTTGTGGTGAGCAAGATGAAGTTCTGTTGCAGCAAAATAATTCAATAAGAGGACTTGATTGGGATCTAAAGCAGTAGCTTGTTGATACGTTTTTTCTGCTGCAGTAAAGTCTCCTCGAGCATATTCCTTGGCAGCTTTTGCTGCTAAGAGTGAAACTGGATCAAGTTTAGAAGCCTCCTTGCTGGTGACAATATCGACAGGAAGAAGAAACTCTTGATAAGCCCCCCACAAAAAAAATGGTTGAAAAAAAACAAGGAGGAACAATAAGAAAAAATGTTTCATTTTTGTTCAGCAATTTCTTTAGAGCGTTGAGTGGCAGCTTGGACAGAAGCATGGACGATCTCTAAGAGTGATTGTTCTTCGAGAACCTTAAGCCCCGCTTCTGTGGTTCCTTTGGGACTAGCAATTTGTGCACGCAGCGCTGCAGGAGAATCCTCTGTTTCTAGAATGAGTGCTGCTGCGGCTTCCAAAGTGTGAGCTGCCAGAGCTCGTGCTAAGGAAGGTTTAAGACCATGAGTGATCCCTCCTGTCATCAGCCCTTCTAAAAAAAGAAGAGCAAAGGCAGGCCCACTTCCACTTACAGCCGTTACGGCATGCAGGTATTTTTCTTCCACTTGAAAAGTAATACCTACGGCAGAAAATAATTTTTGAGCTAGATCCAAATCCTCTATTGTAGCCGAAGAGTGAGGGGTGAGGGGTGTAACCCCTTTTCCCACACGCACTGCTGTATTAGGCATGGTGCGGATCACGCGAGTTTCTTTTCCGGCGGCATAAAAAAGATCTTCACAGCACAATCCTGCAGCGACAGAGATGATCAATTTTTCTTTTAAAGCAAGGGCATTTTCTGTAAGAACCTCTAAGGCTTGCGCAGGCTTTGTGCATAGAAAAACTACTGAGGCTGCCATGATCGCCTCATTGTTGGAAGAGGCTTGATGAATGCCGTATTCTTGAGCAAGTGTTCTTGCAGAATCACCACTTTTAGAAGTGACAATGAGATCCTGCGGACTGATCGCTTCTGCTTTGAGGAAGCCTTTGATTAAGGCTTTGGCCATGTTGCCGGCGCCGAGAAAAGCTATTTTCATAATTAAAAAATTTTACAAAGGCGTTTTTAATCCTTGGCTTTTAGCTAAAGATTGTTGGTTTTTATCGAAAGTGAGAAAATTTTTTGCCTCTAAGCATAGCGTAGCTGCTAGGTGAATAATATCAAAGGCTCGAAATCTCCTTTTTGTAGAGAAAAGGGGTCAGTCCCGGTATCCCGGTACTTTGGTGCCATAGCTACAGAGAAAAATTACTGAAGCTACCATGATTACATCATACATCTCATACTTTTAAAAAACACTTTGAGACTAAGTTGCTACAAAATATCATCCAATCTAACTTGCGGAGCTCAGTTTAAGGTCTGAGTAACATCGCAGCAATCCCCTTCGGTTCCTGTCGAATATTTCTTTGTTGTGAAGGATCGAGGTAGTTGACCAATGTTTCAAAAAGATGCTCATCCTTATGAATAAGATTTTCTGCGCTCTTTCCCAGATGATGAAGTTGTAAGTTGAGAATTGAGTTGTAATAAGCAGCTGCTAGGGCACGGCGCGTTGTAGGGGAGTGGCAACGTTCCACTTCTGCTTGAGTAAAAAGAAGCTCTACACAAAAGGGGTCAGTCCCGGTATACCGGTATACCGGGACTGACCCCTTTTGATAAACGGTGGCGCCAAGGCTGATGGCAACAGGCCTCCAATCTTGAGAGGTTAAAAATAGCGCCTGACAACTAAGATTACTATTTTCCACGATGGCTACTTGAACGCCATAGTGATCCAGGAGGCTGCTATTGTGGGTAGAAACAGCCGTTTTGTAATCGCTCCAGAGCGTGCTGGGATGAGGCGCAAAGAAAGAATCGATAAAAACTTTTTTGTCGTTTTTCCAAAGAAAGGAGGCATAACTCCCCGTCACCATCGTCGTGAAACAAGGGACTTCTGGGAAATGTGTTTTTACAAAAAGGTAAGCAGCATCGTCAAAGGTAGCAATTTTTCCAAAGCCAAAAACACGCCCTTTTTCCATAAAAAAAGATTCGTTCTTTTCGGAAACAACCAGCTTTATAACACCAAGCAGCGCGCCAAGAGCAAGTAGGAGATTGATGACAAAAATTTTTTTATTAAAAAGAAAAGAGCTCTGAGACCGCATGGTAGCAAGGTTTGATAAGGCGGAGGCAATGACAAAAGTCGCAGCGATGGTGGCGTAGCCTGTTCCCCGCAGGTAACAAAATCCAAAATAAGTGGTGAGCAAAAGGAGGGCTGTCATTCCAAACCTATTGGGAACTCGCGTACAAATAAGCAATAGAAAAGCGATGCAGCAGAGAAGCAGCGAGCTTTCTGCTGCGGGATGATGAATGACTTGCCAGGTAGGAGTAAAATCACCACTCAAAGGAAGCGCATTATTGCCCCAGATAGGCTTTGTAAGAGCGAGTAGAGGCGATGAGTTATTTAAAGATGAGTTGGGTGAAGAGAATGAGTTTTCTTTTTTATCTGCTTGTAATGCTTCTTTCACATGAGCAGAGAGCGTCGTGTATAATCCCTTTACTTGAGGACTATAGGTCCATGAGGTGATGAATACCGATAGTAGCAGAGCAAGAGTGACGCAGAGAAGTGAGGTTGAAAGCTTGGAGGAATGCCTTGAGGCAGAGGGTTGCCACAATTGCTCTCCAAGCAAACCTCCATACAAAATGGCGAGCGAAAGAATTCCTAAAACATACGAAGGATGAATCCACGACCAGGGGAGAAAAAGGAAAGGGTAAACAAAGAGGGGCCACCATCCACCGCGGCGGCAATGCCAGTTATAAAGGGCCAAGGAAGCTGGAAAGAAGGCCAGTGAGATAATCGAGTTGCGGACAATATGCAGTTGGCTTGTTCCTAAACAAAATCCAAAAAAAAGGAGGAGTGCCACTAGTGCTATGTTTTTTTCTTGAGAGATCCCTTTTGTTAACCCTAAAGGAATTAAAATCACAGCAGCTCCTCCCACAAAGAGACAGGCTAGCACCAAGAGTTGAAGTGCCATTGTTCCTCCCCAGCGGTAAAGAAGCGCCAATCCTATGTTGCCTAAAAAAGCATTGGGAAGGTCATGAAGATAGGCGTTGCTTGTCGGGGTGAAGTAAAAATAGTCCGCAGCAGGAAAGAGCGTATGCTGCTGAAGCATTGCATTTCCCCAAGCGATATGCCACCAGACATCCGAATTATGAATAGGGAAGAGCCCTACAAGGCATCCAAAAAGAAGTGCCATGAATCCTACTAGTCCTAGAAACCAAGCGGTGTGACGTTTCATTCGTGATGGGTATAAAATCAAAACATCTAAAAACAACAAAACATCCTGGAGGTGATCCAGGATGTTTTGTAAAGAGTCTCTTCTAAAATTAGTATTTGCTCTAATGAGCTGCTACTTAATTATTCTGTAAAACTGTTGTGGTTGGGAGTGCTGGTGCGTTTGTTCCGAAATAAGTGCTGCCATCACTTCCAATGCCGATGTAACCATTATTATCGCCAGCCATAGCAGTAATTCCATGATTAGCCTCAAGTGGCATCTGAGTATTAAAGGAGCAAAACCCAACACCTATATGGCTAACTTTTCCAGAGTCTTCTGTTAAAGGAAACAGATAGAAAGTATCAGGGTGAGCATCAAAAGTATCGTCTGAACCAATATCAACAAAGCTCGAGCTAGCTCGTTCTTCTGAGTTCATCTGGTCAATATCATCAAAATAGTCGCATTTTGTGCTTGTCTGCCAAGACAATCCATTATCCAAGAAGCTAGCGATAATTGGCTTGGTGCCTTCAGTATTGTAAGGAGCAGTGAAGGAGTCAGAAGGAACTCGACCTGTTACCACGAAGCGAGATTGAGATGCAGCATACAGGACAGAGTAAGCAGTGAGATCCTTATCCTCCCAAGAATATTTTTTCTCCCATCCTTTGATAAGGTTGCTAGGGTTTAAAAAATAAAGACCATAACTATTTTCCTTGGTATCGTCTTTTGCGAGAGCAACAAAGTTGTGAGTTGCAGGAGAGAAGTCAATGCTTAAAGGACTTCCTGGAAGAGGGGCTATCTTAAGGTCCTCCCAGGCAAGCGAGTTGACTAAAGTTGAATCAAGGATCGGCTGAGCTTGTGTCACGGTAGCAAAACTTGCTGCTACCAATACAATAAGTGCAAATGTCCTTCCTAAGAAAGAAAGGGAGTGAGGGGTTAATTTATTCATGAGGTAATATAGTATTTGTGTTAAAAACCGAACAACGTTGGTAATAAAGCACCTTAATTAAAAAAAGCAAATAGAGTTTGTTCAAAAGTTTATATTTGGGCGAAAAATGACAATTCTACTTTAAAAGTTGATTGCTGAAGAGTAAACCGATACCTATTTCTGCTATATGAAGCGTCTTTTTTCTTCGCTCGTTTTTTTCTCCTGCGCAACGCTGAGCTTGCTCTTGCTTTTTTTCTTCACCGGTTGTGCTACGGGACCAACAGTTGATCCTCAAGTGACAGCCGCTGTGAGCGCTCACAATGTGCCTCAAGCGACTTATGACAAAATCAATCGTGGTCAGCGTTTAGATTATAACGACATTGAAATGCTCGTTAAGAAAAGAGTTCCAGCCTATATTATTGTCGGTTATTTGAGGAGCACCGAGACTGTTTACAATTTTACTTATGCTCAACTCCGTCATCTTCGCTCCCTTGGGGCCACGCCTCAGCTCCTTAACTACTTAAGCGAGACGCAAGGTTTCTACGGCAAAGCTCCTACTTCTGTAGGGAAGTGGAAAATTCCCAAGTACATTAAGGAAAACTCGATGCTCTATCAGGATCAGCAACCTTTCTTCTACAATGAGCCGATTGTTGATGATTGGTATGATTCGGCGTATGAGGAGTCGTGTTATAGTCCGTTCTCATTTAACTAGATTCTGTTCAAAATTCTACTGCTGAGGCGAAGAGCTGTGTCGCTTCGGTGCTCGCCTCGTCGAGTATGTCCATATACACTCCTCCGCTGTGTGCCTCGCTCCTTGCTCTTCATCCTCATCAGCGAATTTTGAACAGAATCTCTCTCTTGAGATGATGTTTTTATCAAATACAAAGAGAGAGGTTGCATGAAAGCATAAGCATGATGCTTTCATTTTTTTCATTAGATAAAAAGCGCTTCCCCTTTCTAGGCCTGCTTCTAGCGGCCATCGCAGGAATTTTAGTAGAAGATTTTTTTTCTTTTCCAAGTTGCTGGTTAGTTGGGTTTGCTATCCCTCTTGGAATCATCATTCTTTCTCCGTTGCTATCACGATGGCGTGGAAGGTTCCTTTTTGTCTTCGTTGCAGCCTGTTTTGGGATTTTGCATGCATGGCAATGGAGTGAATCTCCAGGGGCACAACTGGCTTCGTTGATCAACGATAGTGAGAAGAATATTTCTGTGGAGGGAATGATTAGGAGTGAGCCAAAAGTTTCTAAAAATGGAAGTGCTTCTTTTTTTCTCGCCCTGCATAAGGTCACCCTTGGAGCTCAATCATCTCAACTTCCTGTTATGGTGAGGGTTCACTGGGAAGGAGGAGCCGTTGCTTATGGAGATGATGTTTCTTTTCAAGCAAGAGCTTCTCTCCCCCAAGCGCCACACAATCCGGGAGAGTTTGATGCTCTTCGATGGCTCACACGAGAAGGAGTCTTTAGTGAACTCATTGTTGACCCTTCCGATCCTGGAAAAATTCTTTCTCGAAATCATGGATGGTTCTTGTTGCGTTGGGCTTTTGCTGCGCGGCATTGGGCTGAGCGAACACTAAGTCTAGGAGTGGAACAGGCCGCTGAAGTTGTGGCTCTCATTCAAGGAATTACTCTTGGGACTACAACTCATCATCACGCGGATGCGCTTCTTAACGATTTTAGACTCACGGGAACCATGCATCTTTTTGCCGTGAGCGGACTTCATGTGGGAATGATCGCGGTGATCCTTTGGTTTGTTTTTAAATTCCTGCGACTACCACGCCGCGTGGCCGTTGTTTTTTCTATAGCGGGACTTTTTTTTTACGTGATGATGACGGGTTTTCATATAGGAAGTTGGCGAGCTGCCATCATGGCCTCGATCCTCTTGTCCGGATTTCTTGTGGATCGCCGACCTCAAATGCTTAACAGCCTTGCTGCTGCAGGCTTTTGTTTGCTAGCTGTGGAGACCAATCTTCTTTTTTCTCCGGGATGGCAATTTTCTTTCAGCGTTGTCGCTGCTATTGTGATCTTGGTGCACCCTTTTCAAAAGCTCTTGCAGCCTTGTTGTGAGGCCGATCCTTTTATTCCTAAAAAACTACTCTCTCCCTGGAAAGTTCGTTGGTACAGGTTGAGTCGGCATGGTGTAGAGCTCATAAGCGTCTCCTTAGCTGCGTGGATTGGGGCTTTGATTCCCAGCATTTTTTATTTTCATCGTCTCTCTTTTTCTGGTCTTGGAGCCAATGTGATAGCGGTGCCGCTGGCCTTTTGTATTCTCTCCATTGCTGTCATGACGCTTTTTTTTGGTCTCTTTTCTTGCTGGATGGCAGCGGTTTTTAATAATGCCAATTTTATTTTTGCAAAACTATTGCTGTTGGTGGTTCACGGATGGACTCTTCTGCCCTGGAGTTCTGTGGTTGTAGGAGGGATGATGAATCTCAATCCCGCTCTAACACTTTTTGATATTCCTGGATCTCAAGTTTCTTTTTTTGAAGACCAGAGCGCGCGATGGCTGATTAATACAGGGACTGCAGCGAGTACTACAAAAGTCATCATCCCTTTTTTGGAAACAAAAGGAATAACGCGACTGAATGGATTGCTCTTAACTGGAGAAAAAGCCATCTATCTTGGAGGTGCTGCATTGCTGTTACCCTCTCTTTTTGTGGATGCTATCTTAATGCCTGGAAGTGAGAGTCGCTCTTGCTCTTTTCATCAGTTTCAAGTTTTGAACAAGCTCTTGGAGAAAAAACATCAAGTGGTCGTTCGGGTGTGTGACAGGGAACATTTTTCTTTTTCCTCAGATTCTTTTTTGGAAATTTTTTCTCCTCCTGCCGTACGGCAAAAGGGAGGAGAGGTTATTGTTTTTAAGATTGCTACAACCCAAGAAAGTTTTCTTTTTCTTCCCACTCTGTCACAAGAAGTAAAAGAATGGCTGCTGCAGCACAAAACTAATGAACAACTTCATGCGACAGTTCTTGTGCTTCCATCAACTCCTATGCCGCTTTCTCCTGAAGATGCTTTTCTCAAAGCGGTGGCTCCTCATTATGTTGTGATCGGAGGTGATCCTCGGCACCAAATAACTCCTAATTCCGCATGGAAAGAGCTTTTCAAGCAGTATGGAATGACGCTGTTATATCAAGAAGAAACAGGTGCGCTTTTGTTTAAGATGCTGCCGGAGGGGCTGGAGGTAGTTCCTTTTTTAAAAAAAGAAAAACTGCTAGATGAACCCGAATACCGTTTGGATAAAGTTAAATTCCTAAATTCGTTCAGTGGAATGGGTACTGAAAAAGAGGGCAATTCTTAGAGAAAATAGGCTTTCGGAGCAAGCGCACAAAGGGGTCAGTTCCGTTATTTAGACAATTTGGTGCCAGTTCAGCTATATCCAGACTGGCACCAAATTGTCTAAATAACGGAACTGACCCCTTTGTTGTGCTCATGTCTATCTAGTCAAATGAACAGATACAAAGTAAACTGCTTGGGTTAATACGAAAAAATCGTACCGTTTTTTTTTGTGTTTCTTTGTGTTCTTTTGCGGTTAATTTTCTCTCGTTTCCTCCGCTTCCACCAAGTATTGCTGTAACACAGTGAGAAAGTCTTGTCGGAATAAAAGTTCAGTACACTTTTTTTCCTCAAGAGAATTAGCAAGAGCTAATCGTGCTACCGACAACATGCGCAACCATGCTTCATAGTGGTCTAGAGGGATGGTGAGGGTGACTTCTGTTTCGTTATCGTGATCTTCTTTTTTTAGCTTATTAAAATCAGAAAGCATCACGGTATAGCATTCTCCAAGCAGAGAAGAGACTTCTGGCTCAATATATTTTTTCCAATCGGAGAAAAATTCGGGGCTCTTTTGCTGAAGAGTGGAGGAACAATTCGTTGTGAGAAAATGAGTCTTCCAGTTTTTTGTGAGCAAAGAATCCAAAAGTACTTTTACTAATGAAGGATCAAGGTTTTGAAATTGAAGCTGGCCCTCTTTGCCAAGGAAACATTTCATACAATTTTTTCTAATGTGGCGGTCAGCAAAAATCCATGAAGTTTTTCTACATAGAGTTCTCCTTCTTCTCGAGGGCCGACCCAAACAATAGAGCATCCTTTTGTGTGGACTTCGAGCATATGCCGCTCAGCTTGCTCCTTGCTCCATCCAAAAATTTTTTGAAAAATCAACGTAACGTAGCTCATGAGATTGACAGGATCATCATAGACGACGACTTGCCAAGGAAGTGAGAGGTCGCTTTGAGTGTCGGTTTTTTCTACAATGAGAGGCGTAATAGTCGTTTCCATTGAGGTCAAAAAGTCTTGCTGTTTTTTTAGACCAGTGTGATCAATTAAGCCATATTTAGTTGTAATAACTTTTCCTGTTGCTCATGCATCAGCACATACTCTTCGGGTGTTGTATCATCATATCCAAGCAAGTGGAGAAGCCCATGGAGGACGCAGCGCGCGATTTCCTGTTCTAAAGTTTGATTGAAATTCAGAGCGTGTGTGGCGACTGTCTCAGCTCCAATCAAGATTTCACCAAGTTCTTCGCTGTGCGCAAAAGTAATCACATCGGTGGGAGTGGGATCGTCGAGAAATTCCTCATGGACTTTTGTAATCACACGATCACTGACAATGGAAATTTCCACAACATCAGGAAGACGAGCTTCAGGATAACGTGGTTTTTTTAAGCAAAGCGGAAGCGCTGCGGTGACAAGAGCCTGCACAAGTTTGAACTCAAGCTTGATCCGACGTTGGCGCTGAGCCCAGATAAGATGGGTTTTTGGAGTTCTTGTTGTTTTCACCAATATTAAATCAACCTCTCCAAAAACTTCTTCTGATCAAAAAGTTCAAAATCAGTGAGCTGTTCTCCTGTGCCGAGAAAAAGAGGGGCAATACCAATCTCACGGGCAATCGCCACAGCGACACCTCCTTTGCCGGCGCCATCTATTTTAGTGAGAATGAGTCCTGTGAGGCCAACGGCATGATGAAATTCCTTGGCTTGATGAAGAGCGTTAGTGCCTGTGGTCGTGTCAATGACCAGGAGTACGTGGTGAGGGGCTTGGGGATCGACCTTAGCAACACTCCGTTTTATTTTGGTGAGCTCTTGCATCAAATTGGATTTGGTGTGGAGGCGCCCGGCGGTATCACAAATTATAAAATCAGCATGCAGTCGTTGTGCTTTTAAAAAAGCATCATGACAGAGCGCAGCAGCATCAGCTCCATGGTGGCTTTTAATGACCTCAATTCCAAGGCGCTCTCCCCACGCGCTCAATTGCTCGATGGCAGCCGCACGGAAGGTATCTGCAGCAGCGAGCAAAACAGAGTGACCTTGATTTTTTAAATAGTAAGCAAGCTTTGCTGCGCTGGTTGTTTTGCCAGTTCCATTGACGCCGACAAGAAAAATCAGCACGGGGCCTTGAGAGCTTGGTATCAAAGGAGTAGGTTCTTCAGGCAACAAGGAAGCCAGAGTTATTCGTGCGGCTTGTGTGATCGAAGAGGCATCCAGTGAGCCTTTTTGCTCCTTCAACATAGTCATGATCGAGGCAATCGTGCCGCTTCCAAGATCGGTTTGCCACAGAGTTGCTTCGAGCTCATCCCAATCAACAGGTTCTTTGTTGTTGATGCCAAGGCGTCCGAGTAGTGATGTTAAAAATCCAGCCATGAAAGAAAGTTATTGTTTCTCAGTTCTCAGTTTAATTTTGTCCAAGATGCCATTCACAAAACGTCCTGAGTCTTGTGTGCTATATTTTTTGGCAATGGTAATGGCTTCGTTGATGGTCACGGCAGGGGGCGTTTTGGGACAATAGAGAAGTTCATAAATCGCCAAACGAAGAATATTGCGATCAACCGCAGAGAGGCGCTCTAACTGGTAGTTTTGAGCATGCTCTTGGAGGAGTTGATCTATTTCTGGAAGGCTTTTCATGGTGCCTCCAACCAGTTCATTGCAAAAACGTCGTGCGGCAGGGCTCAAGCCTCTAAAGCTGTAAAAATCAGCTAAGTCAGTCGACTCTCCTGGACCGCCTTGATCGCGTTGATAGAGAAATTGGATAGCGGCTTCGCGCCCTTCATGACGAACACCCATAGGTCAGTTTAAGTAAAAAGTTTAAGTTGAAGTTTTTTAGTCATCGCAAAGAGATGATAAAGCCCTCTCCATATTCTGTGTCACTTTGACCATCGCAATAGCAGTTCGTGCAGCTTCCGCTCCTCGATTAAAACCTTCTTCATGACAGCGCGCTTGAGCTTGCTCTTCATTGTCAAGGAGCAAAACTTCATGAATGACAGGAAGAGAATAAGTCAGGGATAGTTGCAATAACGACTCAGAAACAGCCTGGGCAATGAGATCAGCATGAGCTGTCTCTCCGCGTAAAATAACCCCTAACGCAATGATTGCATCGGGGTGACGCCGCTCAGCGAGCAGTTTGACAAGAAGAGGGATTTCAAAAGACCCTGGGACGCGCACTTTTTCAATAATGGCTTGGGGAGCTAGTAGACGAAGCTCTTGCTCAGCTTCCAAAATCATGGAGTCAGCAAACGAAGTGTTATACTCACTAGCGACAATGCCGATGCAAAGCGGTTGTTCGAAAACAATCTTGGTTTGACTAGGAGGATGAATAGACATGAGAAATAGGCTAGAGGCTGAAGACTGGAGGCTAAAGCAAAAATCAACAGCGCTTTGAGAAAAGAAATTTTTTAAAAGTTGATACTTTGCTTGTCAGATGATAGTTACTAAAACCCTATAGAAATTTTTAAAAAACTATTTTGTGTTCTTTTATTAACACTTCTTTCGGCCGCTAGTCCTCTTCTAGCAGATTTTCCGCCAGTTATGCAGCCGTCCTCTTTTAATCCTAATTCGGGAATTGTAGCGGAAGAAGTCTATGCCTTTCTTTGTGACAGTAAGGCAGTGCAATCTGAACCTTCACTAGAAAAACTTAAAGAGGATTTTCTTGACCCTCAAAGCAGCGCTATTACTTGCGAAGGGACAACAGATCATTATCACTTTTCTATCAATCGAGCACTGTGGAATGCCGCAATAACAGTTCCTTCTGGTTATGCTCGGCAGCTTTTTAATCAATGGAAAGAAAACCCAACCGTCCAAGAGCTTTGTTATTACCTCAATGATAGTATAAGACAAAAAAGAAATTAGGACCTGGAGCAGATTGGCTATCTCTAAAATATAACTATCCTCAGTCTGTGACAATTCCCCAAGCTGATAAGGTAGTTGAGTTGTATGGGCTTCGCGGGAACAACTGGTCCACCTATTCCTTTGTGAATGAAGTAGGGAATGTGGTCTTTTCTTTTAGCCCAGTAACGTACCTGCTTAATCTAAAAAATATTTGTGACCAGTATTACAACAGTAACAGGAGCGATCAGCACGATTACTATCACCGCCCAACGTTGATCGAGCTAGATAGGCAGGCTATTTTTGAATAGAATAATCCCGCGACCTATCATCTGCTGCCATCACGTAATGGCATAGGGGTCAGTCCCGCAGTTTGTTAACATTAGTGCCACTCCGTTAATTTTAAAAAAAATTTCCTTGAGCAATGCATATTGAAAAATAGCTGGCTTTATGATAGGCACACAGGATGCCACGACAATTACGTATTGAATACGAAGGAGCGATTTATCATGTGATGAACCGCGGCGATCAAGGAGAGAACATTTTTTTCGATGATGAAGATCGAAGAAAATTTTTAGCAATGCTTGCGAGAACCTGTATTAAGGCAGGCTGGCAAGTACATGCCTATTGCCTCATGAGCAATCATTTTCATCTTGTTATTGAAACTCCACAACCAACATTGGTGGATGGTATGAAATGGTTGTTGGGTGTTTACACACAATCCTTCAACAAACGCCACCAAAAACGAGGTCATCTTTTTGCAGGACGTTATAAGTCACTTATCGTTGACGGATCAGATGATTACTACCTGCGCACCGTTTGCGATTATGTCCACCTCAATCCTGCACGAGCTCATCTCTTCAAGCAGGGAGAACTTTTGGAAAGCTATCCCTGGAGTAGTTTGGGAGATTATTTGAAACCGCCTTCTCAGAGAGCATCCTGGTTGCGAGTCGATCGTCTATTGGGAGAATATCAACTTGAAAAAGATGATCTCTCATCGAGGAGGGAATTTGCTCGATTGTTAAATGCTCGCTGTAGCTTAGAAATTGAGGGGAGAGAGGTTGCCTATAAAACTATTAGGCGCAGCTGGAAGTTTGGGGCAGTAGATTTTACAGAGCGATTGGTCGAAAAAATGGGATTTGTTCCCAAAAAAGAGAATCACTTTGCTATTGAGCTTCGGGAAACAATGGAGGTCAAAGCTCAGAGGATTATTAAAGAGCAATTGAACGCATTCAAATTAAACTTTGAAGATCTTGTTTTCTTGCCATGTATGGATCCCCTCAAAGTAGAAATTGCCCAGCTGCTAAGGGCTCAAACGACCTTATCACTTAAATGGATTGCCGATCAGCTAAAAGCTGGCACGGTAGAAACATTGAGGATTTCATTACGTAGAGGCAGAAGTATTAACAAATAAGGCTATGGCACAAAAATACCGAAAAACAAAAAAGGGGTCAGTCCCGGGATACCGGGATCCCGGGACTGACCCCTTTTTTATGAGGCTTGCTATTGAGGAGGCTCTCAAAGGTAGTGGGCAAACGGCTCCCAATCCTTGCGTCGGTGCTGTTATTGTTCGCGAGGGGCGCGTTCTCTCTTACGGTTATCATCATGCGGCAGGAAAACCACATGCGGAAGTAGAAGCATTGCACAATTTAGCTTCTCCTCAAGAGGCTCGCGGAGCAACGCTCTATGTGACGCTAGAGCCTTGCTCCACCACGGGCAAAACACCTCCCTGTACGAAAGCCCTCATGGAAGCGGGCTTTGCACGGGTCGTTTATGGTGCTACCGATCCCAATCCTCATCACCGCGGCCAGGCCGCAGAGATCCTTACCGCAGCTGGCATAGAAGTCACTACTTCCATTTTAGAAAAAGAATGCTCTGAGCTCAATCGCCACTGGAACTATCGCATGCAAACAGGCCTGCCTTGGGTGATTGCCAAATGTGGGATGTCGCTAGATGGGCGTATTTCCTCCTTTCCAGGGCGGCGCTGGATCACCTCACCTACCAGCCGACGCGACGCGATGCGCTTGCGCGCGCGAGTGGAAGCCATTCTTGTTGGAGGAGAAACTATTCGCATCGATGATCCTGCTCTAACTGTACGCCTACACAAAAGGGGTCAGTCCCGGGATCCCGGTATCCCGGGACTGACCCCTTTTCGGGTGGTGTGGAGTCGGTCGGGGAATATTCCTAAGGATGCTCATGTGCTCACCGATGGCCACCGCGCGCGGACATTGATTTTTTCTAGTGTTTCGTTGAAGGAGGCGTTGCGAGAGCTTGGAGGACGCGGCATCAGTTCCGTTCTTATCGAAGGTGGGGGATATACCCTCGGCGAAGCTTTTGATCAGAACCTGGTCAATGAGGTTCGCTTCTACATCGCTCCTCTCTTACTTGGCGGGCCAACAGCAGCTCTTGGAGGAAAAGGAAAAAATATTTTTACTTCTTTAAAAAAAGTTTCCTACCGGATCATTGGAGGGGATGTTGTGATTTCGGGGATGGTGGAGAGATGAGTTGAAGTATAAAATTGAGAAGGGCGCAGCTAGAAGCGCTCAATTTTTTTTCCTTTTGTCAGCATCAAGCTTCAATGTTTATGGCATTTCAGTACCTGACTGCAAAAGCTCCTTAAAATAGTCTAGTTTTTGTTTTTTTGCCTCGTTATCAGCTTCATCAAGTTCTACATACTCCTCTACTGTTTTTTTTAACTTAGGGAGATGATAATTGCTAATATCTTGGGCCTCTCTTAGCTCTTGCGTAATTTCTTTTGTACGCTCTTCTATTTTTTCAGAAAGCTCTGTATCGGTTCTTTGTAGTTTTTCAAGCTTCTCAGTGTAGGAATTAGTCCCTATGGCATCCGCTAACCGAAAAGCTTGCTCTTCTGTACTGTTTAAGCTCTCTAAAGCCTCAACAACCTTTGTATGGGCTGTTTCTATTTTTTCAAAAAGGCGTTTGGGATGAAGGAAAGCTGTTTTTGGTATGTCATTCAAATCCACGTTCATCGAATCCACAAAACTACAAGTAGCTCTGTAGTTTTCTTCGGTTAAAGGGAGATGCTTCCCTTTTAACCAACGATGTGAATCAAAGAGATTATTTCTTGCAGTATGAATGACTTTACTAATTCCTTTCTTAGCAGGAGTGAGCCCAATAATTTCAGGAGTGTCATCAAAAGTATGATCTATACGCAATCTGTTTTGTTCTTTTTTTTCTATTTGTGCTACCTCATCACCAAGCGAATGTGCTTTGTTCTGTGCTGTTTTTAATTTTTTATGCTTAAAAAAAGGCATCCATGCCTTTTGTAAGTTCTCCTCCTTTTGATTCATGTTTTGAATGGCTTGTTGATGTTCTCTTTTTTTGAGGTTTTCAAAACTCTCTACATTCCTCTTCTGATTCATTAAGTCACGGATGCTTTCCTGTGCTTGAAAGCCAAGATCAGTGATCTTTGTTTCCATGTTCCTAAAAACACCTCTTACCTGTTCAAAATTTTCATTTATTGATTTTATTTTTTTATCAATAGTTTCTGGATTTAAATAAGAATGGTTTGCTCTTAGCTGGAGTAGCTCTTGATGCTCTGTAATAAGGCTCTTATAAAAGCCATGAAGTTGGTCCTTGTTCTTGTTGAGATTCTCCAATGTTTTTTGAAGATCTTGATAGATTTTTTTAGCAGCACCTAAATCTAAAGAAGTTGCTTTGTCTTCAACCACTCCTTTTGCATGTTTTATCTGTTTTTTAACTTCAATGAGCTCATTGCTATACTGAAAAATTTGTTGTGCTACTTTCTTTCGTCGATTCTGGTTGCGTATCAAAAGCCTCTCTAATGAATATTGTGCTTCCCGACTTAATGGAGATTTATCAGTGATCTCTATCTTACTTTCACTTTTTTCGTGTTCACCAAATTTTTCTTGCGGCTTTTCTAGTTCTGAAGCCGCACGATTACTAGAAATGAGGCGTTCTATGTTTTCGTCTACCTCTACTTCTTCTTCCTTCGAATCTAATTCTTTAAGCTTTTTTTTCTCTTCTTCCAAACGCTCGAGCTCTGATTCCTCAGATAATTTATTAAATTTCAAACGCTCTTTCTCTCTTTTGATTGTCCTTAACTCTTCTTCCAATCTTACCTTTTCTGCCGCTACGTAATCCCTTTCACTAGGATTCTCGTTTTTAGAAAGTTCTTCAAACCGCTGGCGTATCTTAGCTTCTCGTTCTTGAAGTTCTTTCTTTTCCTTTTCAGAAAACGCGATCTCTTTTTTTGAACTTTCAATAGCCGCTTCTGTCACCTTCTCTATTTCCTTTAGCTCCTGGGTTGTTACAGAAACAGAAGCAGGATCATCATCTGCAAATAGTTTTCCCTTCATATTTTCTAGCTCTTGACGGCGCGCACTCTCCTCATCTTCTTTTTGTTTTTTTTGTCTTTCTACCTCCAACGGATCGTTTTCACCGGGTAGAATCCTCTGCATTTCTCGTAGTTCTTCTTCTGTGAGTTCTCTACCCTGACTTTCTCTTCTGTCTATCCAGCATTCATGAGCCTTGGAAGCAAGGTGGCCACCCACAAAAAGAGCCGCGACGAAGCCACCAGCCGCCATTCCGTAATCTTTGGCCCTCCACTCGTGAATATTGATAGGAGGAAGGATTCCTTGATAGACCGCTGCCTTAAAGCGAATGCCAATGGTACTTAAGTCCAACGCCGCATCGATGCGCTCCATCGGCATGCCATCTCGTAAAATCGAAGCTACCTCGGGATGCTCACAATCAGGTGCTCCCCAGGTGCCAATTTCTGGAAAGTTAGCAAAGGAAACCTCATTCGTATTGCGTGGTAGTAGATAAGTCGCACTGGCATTGATCTCAACGCACTGATTTTCTGCATCCAGCGTATAGACTCCCGATTCGGTCATCGTATCTGGATCATCCATGACAGTCGCTTCTTGGTGCTGTTGCAACCATTCCAACCAATTCGCACAACGAGCTGCACAGGCCCATGAAATCGAGGTTACAGGATTGTCTTCCTTACCATCGACGACGTTGTACTCATAAAAACCGGGCTTACCCCAACGGAAGATTCCATTGTTTCTCAAGGCGGGAGTGTAAAGGCTATGAGGATCTTCTAGAGCAACGCTCTTTAAAAACTCACAATATTTCTGATTGCTGACATAATAAGCGGCTTCGGAAGCGGTTGATTGTCGGACTGACACCAACAAAAAAAGAGAGGTTAGTACTAAAAAAAATTTCTTCATAAAAAAAGGGGGCTACTTCATAGCTGCAAACCTTATCTTTTTGCAAAGAAAAGTTTTTCTAATTTTCCTTTTCTTCAATTATCTTTCCATCATGCTTCAAAAAAAATCCTCCACTCTCTCTATGACCCCAGGAGGTCCTGAAGATGCCCTTAGTGGGCTCATTGAGCGGGTAACCTTTCACAATCCTGAGAATGGATTTTGTGTACTTAAGGTCAAAGTGAAAAACCACCGTGATCTTATTTGCGTGGTAGGAACGTTGGCTGCGGTTGCCCCTGGAGAGTGGATCACCGCCCAAGGCACCTGGGAACGAGAGCGCGAGCATGGGCTGCAAATGAAAGCGCGGCTTTTGAAAACACAACCGCCAACCTCGCTGGAAGGAATTGAGAAGTACCTGGGGAGCGGCCTTATTAAAGGGATTGGGCCTGTTTATGCCACCAAACTGGTGAAAAAATTTGGCGAAAAAGTTTTTGAGATCATCGAACATCAATCTAAGCGCTTGCAAGAAGTCGAAGGCATTGGCGCCGAGCGGCGCAAGAGCATCAAAGAGGCTTGGGCTCAGCAAAAGATCGTCCGTGACATCATGCTCTTTCTCCATGCTCATGGCCTGAGTACCAACCGCGCAGCTCGCATTTATAAAATCTATGGTGACCAGGCCATTGAGATCATCAGAGCCAATCCTTACACGTTGGCTCGCGACATTCATGGTATTGGATTTCACTCTGCTGATGCCGTGGCTTTAAAACTGGGGTTTGAACCTGACTCACTCTTGCGCGCCCGGGGAGCCATTGATCATTTGCTCACCGAAGCAACCGGAGAAGGCCATTGTGCTTTGCCTCGGCAGGAGCTCCTTCAAGCTGCTGCTCGTCTTTTAGAAGTAGACGAATCGATTGTCATCACGGCCTTGGAGCGCCATTTGCACGATGCCCGTGTTGTCACAGAAAAAATTCTTGGGAAGGAGCTTGTTTTTTTACCGCACCTCCGCACTGCCGAGGAGATCATCGCGCGCCGCCTTCGCCAGCTAGCACAGGCCTCCGCGCCAGAGCCATTCATCGATCCTGAAAAAGCCATTCCATGGGTGGAACAAAAAACAGGCCGCACACTCTCTCCAAGTCAACGCCTGGCTTTGACCAAGGCTCTACAGCATCGTTTGATCGTTATCACGGGTGGTCCTGGCGTTGGGAAAACAACACTTATTCAATCGTTGCTCCTCATTTTACGAGCTAAAAAACTGCGTGTTCTTTTGGCAGCTCCTACAGGGCGCGCTGCCCAGCGACTTGCAGAAGCCACGGGCCTAGAAGCCAAGACGCTTCATCGTTTATTAGAATTTTTACCAGCGACCAATGGATTCGCACGCAATGTTGACAATCCACTCGAAGCAGATGCAGTCATTATTGATGAAATGTCGATGGTCGATGTCCCCTTGATGAGTCGATTGCTCTTGGCGCACCCTCCCAACGCCCGTCTTATCTTGGTTGGAGATGCAGATCAGCTGCCCAGCGTTGGCCCTGGGCTTGTGCTTCCTGATCTGATTCGAAGCAAGCTAGCAGAAGTAGTTTCGTTAACAGAAATTTTTCGCCAAGTTGGAGGAAGCCAGATTGTGCAAGCAGCTCACGCTATCAATCAAGGAAAGCTGCCAGAGCTTACCCCTGAAAAGGAAAATAGTGATTTCTTTTTTGTCGAACGCGAAGATCCTGAGCAGACCATGAGCACACTATTGGCCATGGTTGGTGAGCGGATTCCTAAACGCTGGAAGGTCGATCCCATCGATCACATCCAAGTTCTTGCTCCGATGCATCGCGGAAGCCTTGGGGTGCACGAACTCAATCTGCGTTTGCAAGAAACACTTAATCCTCCTGGAGAAAACCGCGTCGAGTACAGGGCTTATGGTCTACTTTTTCGCGAAGGAGACAAAATTTTACAGACGACGAACAATTACGATAAGGAAGTCTTCAACGGGGACATCGGACGGATTCTTAAAATTGATATAACGGAAAAAACCGTTTTAATCCGCTTTGATCAACGTAAGGTCAGTTACGAGTTTTCTCAACTCGATGAGCTCACTCTGGCCTATGCGATTACTATTCACAAAAGCCAGGGGTCTGAATTTCCCATCGTCGTGATGCCGCTAGCCATGCAGCATTATCTGCTTTTGCAGCGCAATCTGCTTTACACAGGAATAACGCGAGGGCGCAAACTTGTTCTGCTCATCGGCCACACACGAGCTTTTACCACCGCCACCCATAATGCCTCGACGCGGTATCGCTATGGTGGGCTAAGCTACCGCCTTGCGATGGGAATTTGAGTGTTCCCTTTTTTTACTTCGGAGCATTATCCTAAAAACGTGAATGGATCATGGCAATCTTTTGCAATATACTTGGCCCCAATAAGTTTTTCCAACCGCAAGCTTACGTATAAAAAGGAGCGCCATAGCAAGCTATAGCTTAAGGTACGTTGCACCGATTGAAAAAACGTATTGTAACCAACTCCTTACAAAATATTATTCATGCCCAGTCACATTTTTAGGATTATTGATATCACCACCAATTGTGCGATGGGCAGCAGCCTCTTCACGCGCTGCCTTTTGTTGCTCATAGCCAGGAATAGTCTGGGAAGCGGGATGCCGCTCGCAGGCTGTTCCTAAGAAAAGCGCACCAGCACATAACAAAAGAAAAAAGAAAAGTGATTTCATAAAAAATTTGTCGCTGCCACAGCAGTAACAGCCACAGTGTGTATACTCATCATGAATCAAAATTCTTAATTTTCATTCGTGATGAGTATAGCTCTTGTCCATAAGAGAAGTTACTCCAATTGTGTGATTCCCGCCTGCGCGGGAATGACGTGCGAACAGTGAGCACAACACAAGCCAATCTAGGAACAAAAGTCTTAAGCAGACGCTGCAACAGTTGCCTTACGAGCCTTGTTAATAATGCTCATTACCGTCTGTGAGGGACGTGCTCCTACGCTTAACCAATAGTCAGCACGGGCAAGGTTGATTTTAAAATTTTCACCTTCTTTTTTAGGATCATAATGTCCTAAAAGTTCAATAAATTTGCCGTCACGAGGAGAACGTTGGTCTGCTACCGCGACGCGGTAAAAAGGGTGGTTACGTGCTCCTTCGCGGCGGAGTCGGATCGCTACTGCCATGATAATTAATTTGGTAAGTATTGTTTTAAGCCACTGAATCCACCATTGGCGAATCCAGAAAGCATTTTCTTCATTTTCCCCATGTTTTTCATCATTTTTTTCATCTGTTGAAAACGTTGGAGAAGGTTATTCACTTCAGTGACGGAAGTTCCACTGCCACGAGCAATACGTTGGCGTCGACGAGCATTGAGAATCTCAGGACGTTTCCGCTCTTGAAGCGTCATAGAAAGAATAATCGCTTCGATACGTTGCAGGTCTTTTCCGTCAACCGCATTGGAGGGAAGATTAGCGGCTCCTGGCAACATGCCAAGAAGATTCTCAAGAGGACCCATACGACGAATCATTTTGAGTTGATTTAAAAAATCTTCCAAATCGAGCGAGGCGCTCTTCAATTTTTTCTCAAGACGCTCCATCTCGTCCATTTCAACAGCCTCCGCTGCTTTTTCGACAAAGCTGACAATGTCTCCCATTCCTAAAATACGCCCTGCTAGGCGATCAGGATGGAATGGTTCCCATTGATCTATTTTTTCACCGACACCAGAAAATTTGATGGGACAGCCGGTCACTGTGCGCAAGGAAAGTGATGCACCTCCACGCGCATCTCCATCTAATTTTGTCACCACAAGACCGGTTAGGGCTAGGGCAGTATGAAATTTTTCGGCTACACTCACCGCTTGTTGTCCTGTGGCTCCATCGCAAATCAGTAAAATTTCTTGAGGCTGAAGCAGCTCTTTGAGTTGCACTAACTCTTTGACTAACGCCTCATCAATTTCACGACGTCCTGCCGTATCATAAATGGCAATGGTTCCCTGTTGCTCTTGGCACCAAGCAATGGCTTCGCGGGCTGTTGCTATCACATCAGTCGTTCCTGGTTTTGGTTGAAAAACAGGAACATTTATTTGCCTTCCTAAGGCTACTAATTGATCAATCGCTGCTGGACGCACTAGATCGAGTGCAACCAAGAGTGGCCTCTGGCCTTGATTCTGGAGCCATTTGGCTAATTTTGCAGAAGAGGTTGTTTTGCCTGCACCATTGAGACCTACCATCAAAACCCTCCCTGGACTTGATAAATTGAGGGGTGCCGCATCACCTCCTAAGAGCGCTGTCAGCTCGTCATGAAAAATTTTGATAATCTGCTGCCCTGGAGTGACGCTCTGAAGCACTGCTTGACCAAGAGCTTTTTCTTTGACGCGTGCGATAAAATCTTTGGCAACTTGAAAATGAACGTCAGCATCGAGCAATGCCAAGCGCACCTCCCGCAAAGCCTCATTAATATTGGCCTCGGTGATGCTTCCATGACCACGAAGGTTTTTAAATGTTTTTTGCAGCTGATTAGAAAGTGAGGAAAACATAAGCGACGGAAGGAAGCGGCAAGGGTTGTAGTAAGTTATAGCTCAGAGTAACGCCTGAGGGGAATGAAAGAAAGTATAGAGCTAGAAACCTCCAGTCCGGACTCGACTCTAAACAAAAAAGGAGACATTCAACTCAAAGTACTCACTCAAGTTACGCACATGAGCGAGCGTGAGATTATGCTTCCCATTGACGATGCACCCCGAAAGACTCAATCAACTTTGTAAACTTGGATAGGAATTTCTATTTCGTATTTTTTTAAGGTTGACATCAACCCAGATAGCTTTATTTGAGCAGAGTAATGGAGTGTCGCTGTTCCAGAAAAATGAGGAGTGAAGCTTCCTGCATCATCTTCTACCAACCAAGGATCGCCGTTACCATCTACTGGCACCACCTCTTCTGCTTTATGAAAAAGAGACTTAGTCTGATCTAAATTAAAACCACTATAAGTATAAAGTTTCTCGCCGTTATCAAAAATATAAGTGGCTATTTCATTTAACTTTAAATCTAACTTAATCACAGTAGGCATGCTGCTATCGATTATGACGGCAGAAGTAGGTAGTTTAAGATAAACCTCAACGCCATCAACCTTTGGTCTACTCTCGGGACCTAATGAAGGAGAAGTCGCAGCTGAAATACGACCAAAGATTGTTACCTGATGAAAAAGGGGACCATCTTTATCCTTGCGCTGAAGTTCGGTTATGGTGCCATAACGATCATTTTTAATAAACTGATCGATATAACCATTCCCATCACGATTGGCCAAATCATAATTGGCCAAATCCGCTTTTGCTGGATGTGAAAAAAAAGTTATCAACAATAAGAGAAGTAAAAAGTGGGGAATAATAGATGTGATTATTTTCATTTTGGGGAAGTATTTTACCCCTGGTGTCAAGCTGTTAAACGGCCGTAATGACAATATCCATCAAGACATCGTGCGGTTCTCGAGTAACGTGTTCAACTAGCTGCCATGACCATGCGATTCCTACTTTAAAGCCCTTCCAAGAAGGGAGGCTTAGCAAGCGATCATAAAATCCTCCTCCTCTTCCCAAGCGCCCTCCTTGCAAATCAAAAGCCAGCCCTGGAATCAAGGCTAGATCAACTTCCTGAGGCTCTACTTGCTTCCATGATTGAGGATCAGGCTCGCGCAGCCCATAAGGACCCCTCATCCACAACGCTCCAGGATTCCATTCATAGAGCTCCAACTCATGACTATTCGCCAAAGGAGCCGCTCCGGTAATTGCTCCATTATGGGACTGACCTTTTTGGTGATGGACTGGCAACAAAAGTGACAAACTATGGGACTGAACCCTTTGGGTGATTTTAGGAAAAAAGAATCTTTTTTTAGGGAAAAGTTCTAGCAAGTTCAGTACATCCACCTCACTAGCCAAAGGCGCATAGAGCAGGACCGAAGCGGCTTTTTTCCAAGAGGTCAAGGCCGTGAGCTGTTTGACCCAATTCGCTTTTTTCTTATCTTCCTCATTGGTCTTCGTCATTTTTTGCAAGAGTAATCTCATCTGCTTTTGCAATGCCCTTTTTTGTTCGAGGATCTCTCTATTCATTTTAGGATTTAGAGGGTGTCTTGAAAATGAATAAAATTACGCATTACGGCGTCGCTCCAGTGCTCGCGTCCTCGAGTATGTCCATATACACTGCGGGTCTGTGCGCTTCGCTCCTGGTACTGCATCAATTTTATTCATTTTCAAGACACCCTCTTACTGTTTAAGCCAAGCAGGAGAAGTTTTTCTTCAAGCTACAATGATTTCAGAAAAAGGAGACATTTCCCATTTCGATTCACATTGTTAGGTTAATTTGTTCTGGAAAAATTGAGATGATATACCATTGCGAACCTCTTTTTTCGCTCTATAGTACTAAGGATGACTAGTGTTTTGAATGGATTAAAAAAACGGGTCGTCCTTGGCATGAGTGGCGGCGTCGATTCTAGCGTGGCTGCTTATTTGCTCCTACAAGAAGGTTGGGAAGTGATTGGGGTCACCATGAAGCTGTGGCCTCAAGATTGCATGTCGCGCGCTGAAGACAAGTGTTGTGGGCCTCAGGCCATTGCTGATGCTCGCGCTGTTGCCCACTCGCTTGGCCTTCCCCATTACGTCATTGATGAAGCCGTTCCTTTTGAAAAACTGGTCATCGACTATTTTTCGCAAGAATACAAACAGGGACGCACTCCTAATCCCTGCATCATGTGCAATGAAAAATTAAAATTTGGTAATCTTTGGAGTAAGGCCTCAGCCCTTGGCGCCGACTACATTGCAACAGGACATTATGCAGTCATCGAGCATGCAGAGCAAAAAGCAACATTACGCAAAGGCCTTGATCCCACCAAAGACCAATCTTATTTTCTCTTCAGCCTGCGCCAACCCCAGTTACAACGGGCTCTCGCTCCTCTTGGAAAATTGACCAAAAAAGAAATTCGCACCATTGCTCGCACACTCGGTCTCAAAGTTGCCGATAAAGAAGATAGTCAAGAAATCTGCTTTGTTCCTGGAAAAGATTACAAAGCTTTCTTACGCAGCCGTGGTGAAACGTTTCAACCAGGTGGATTTTATGACACCGAAGGCAACTATCTTGGAGAGCATGAAGGAATCGAACTTTTTACCGTTGGTCAACGCAAGGGCCTTCCAGGGGGCTCGCCACATCCTCTTTATGTCGTGGCCATCGATTCAGAAAATAAACGAGTCATCCTAGGAAAAGAGAGCGAACTTTTTTGTGAAGCCTTTGAAGTCGACCGCCTCAATTGGCTAGAAGAGGTTCCTGAGCCAACAAAAAAAATCTCCGTCCGCGTTCGTCACGGCCACGAAGGAGCAGAAGCCACTATTCATCCCATCGATGATGATCGAGCTCTTGTGCTCCTTACAGAGCGGCTCCGAGCAGTGACTCCTGGTCAAGCTGCTGTTTTTTATCAGGATGATTTAGTAATTGGTGGGGGCTGGATTGCAAAGCGCGTCGATCCGCCTGTCAGTTCGCAGTAATTTTCTGGTGCTACTCTTCACTAAAAACATATTCCCTCAGCAAATCCATTTCACTTTCCTAATGACTCAACGAGCTGACAACTACCAACTGACGTTGCAAAGCAACGGCTCAGGCTTCGATCCCATCCCAGAGATCATCGAAGAAATTCGTGCTGGAAGGATGGTAATCGTCACCGATGATGAAGATCGCGAAAATGAGGGAGACCTCATCATGGCCGCCGAAAAAATTACTCCAGAACAGGTCAACTTCATGACGCGCTATGGTCGTGGATTAGTCTGTACTCCTATTACAACCCAACGTGCAGAGCAGCTTCAGTTATCTCGAATGGTTGCTCAAAACACAGAAGCTCATCGCTGTGACTTTACTGTTTCTGTCGATGCCACCGAAGGGACCTCAACAGGAATCAGTGCTCACGATCGTGCTGCAACTATTAAGATTCTTTCTTCTTCAAAGACTCGCCCTACTGAGTTGCGTCAACCAGGACATGTTTTTCCGCTACAGGCAGCCTCTGGAGGTGTTTTGCGTCGTGCTGGTCACACTGAGGCGACTGTTGATCTAGCGCGGATGGCAGGACTTGATCCTTCGGGTGTGCTTTGTGAAATTCTCAATGAAGATGGCTCAATGGCACGTTTGCCCGATTTATTGAAATTCAAACAAGAACATGGACTCAAGATCTGTTCCATTCGGGATTTAATCGCTTATCGACGGCAACGTGAAAAACTCGTTCTTCGCGAACAAGAAATCTTCATGCCAACAGAATATGGCAATTTTCAACTTTTTCTTTATCGAGCAACTCTTGACCAAGAACAGCATCTTGCTTTGGTCAAAGGTCCTATTGACTCTTCCAAACCAGCATTAGTGAGGGTCCATAGCGAATGTCTTTCTGGCGATGTCTTTGGTTCGCGTCGCTGTGACTGCGGATCACAGCTTCATGCAGCCCTTGCTCAAATTGAAAAAAGTGGCCATGGAGCGCTTGTTTACATGCGCCAAGAAGGGCGTGGCATCGGTCTTGCTGCCAAGATCCATGCTTACAAACTCCAAGAAGAGGGACTCGATACAGTGGAGGCCAACGCCAAACTCGGTTATCCCATGGACCTACGCGACTACGGCGTCGGCGCTCAAATTCTTTTTGATCTCGGCGTGCGCCAAATGCGATTGCTCACCAACAATCCTCGTAAAATCGTCGGGCTCGAAGGGTTTGGCATGGAAATCATCGAGCGCGTTCCCATTTCATCAGCTTCCAACCAGCACAACGCCCATTATCTCGCGACCAAAAAAAATAAAATGGGGCATCTGTTTTAATCCGAGCTCTACAGTTGGGATGGATTGCAAAAAATCGCTATTCACAACGGCAGAATTGGGGTTCAGCTGAGAAGCCCTTTTTAGATCAAGTCCTTACGCCATATTTCCCATTTCCATTCAGATTTTTAGGTTAAATTTTTGCCAACTTTTCTATTGGAGTCTACAACTTTGCAATTATCCGCAAGCGCTCCTTTTTTTAAAAAATGAGCTTGCTTTTTTAGAAGAAAACGGATTCACTGTTGCGCTCTTATTTTTGGAAAATTACCTCCTTTTTGATCGTTGTTTTATTCATGCATTCCTCATTGCTAGCAGCCATTGTCCCTATTGAGGCCGAGCCTATCTTTGTGAAGGCGATACATTCCTGGGGGGCAGAGTCATGGTTGACCAATTCTATTCTTGTCTCGGTTGTGCTTTTGGTGACCCTTGTTACTTGGGCACGTCGCTCCACCCGCCGTATGGAGATGATTCCGGGGCCAGCTCAAAACTTTTTTGAATTTGTAGTAGCTGGGCTTTATGATTTTTTTGAAGGGATTGTGGGACAACATATGATTCCCAAATCATTTAGTCTTCTTGCTTCTCTTTTTCTTTATATTTTGGCAGCCAACTGGTTTGGGCTTCTGCCGGGAGTTGGATCCATTGGATGGATCGAACCCAACGGCTCCCTTTTGCCACTATTGAGGCCTGCCACTGCTGATATGAATACCACCATTGGCTTGGCTATTGTATTCATGATTTTTTGGTTTGTTTGGACGCTGCAAGAAGTTGGTCCTATTTCTTTTTTAAAACATATTTTTGGTGTCAAAGGTGGCGTTAAAGGCGTTATGGCTTTTTTCTTGATGCCCATTTTCTTTTTTGTGGGAATCATTGAAGTCATTTCTATTCTGATCCGCCCTGTTTCTCTTTCGCTGCGTCTTTTTGGAAATGTCTTTGCGGGAGAAAATCTACTCAACACCATGATGTCGATGGGGGCGACGCTCCATTTTCCTTTGTGGCTAGCTCACCTTACAAGTGTGATCTTGCCCATTCCTTTTTATTTTCTAGAACTTTTAATTGGTGTACTCCAAGCTTTTGTTTTTGCGTTGCTCTGCGCTGTTTACCTTAACCTTTCCACTAGTCATGATGAAATGGAGGCAGAGGGTCATTAACATTTTTATTCTTGGGATCGTGTCTTAGCGTGCGAGCAGGAATACACACAAATACAAACACAACTAAAAAATATGATATCACTATTACCCATCTTAGCTGAAACAGTCGTTTCCGGAATTACAGGTAGCTTCACTCTTGGTGTTGCTGGAGCAGGTGCTGCTTTGAGCATCGGTTTCATTGGAGCCAAGGCTGTAGAAGCGATTGGTCGCAATCCAGGTTCTTTTGGTCGTGTACTTACTCTCGCGATTATCGGAATGGCACTTGCTGAATCGATTGCGATCTATGCTCTAATCCGTGCCTTTAGCAACCAGTAGTCGCATCTTTGAAAATTCTACTGAGGTTGCGCATTGCGTCGTCGCTTCGGTGCTCAAGGCCTCACGTATTTCAATACGCTCGAGCCTTTGTGCTCCTCGACCCCTTGCACTGCATCAACCTCAGCGAATTTTGAAAAATGATTACCGCTTCATTCGAGGCAATAAGCCAAACTCTTTTTTAAATACTGAATTTAACGATGAACGTTTTTACTGCCAACTGCGAACTGCCAACTGTGAACTAATCCCATGCACGTCCTGACTGATCTCTTTGAAAACTTTGGAGTTGATTGGCCTAAATTTTTGGCCCAAACAATTCTTTTTCTCGTTGTTTACTTAATTCTACGCCGCTTTGCTTTTGCTAAGGTTGTTGCGATGCTCGAAGAGCGCCGTCGTCGTATTGAAGAGGGTCAACTCAATGCAGAGAAAATAAAAAAGCAACTTGCGGAGGCCGAAATTCGCCATGAAGAGATTTTGCGCAAGGCCAACCAAGAGGCCAAAGTCATGATTGAGGAGGCTCGTCATTTGAGTGAGGCCTCCACTGAAAAGGAGGTTCAGCGTGCTGTTAAGGATGCCGAAAATATTATTGCCCACGCCCAAGAGGCCATGGTGATTGATCGTCTCCGTATGGTCGAGGAAGTAAAAAAAGAGATGGTTGGTCTTATCGTCAGCACGACAGCCGCCGTGACTGGAAAAATCTTAACTCCTGAAGATCAGCAACGTCTCAGTGCCGAAGCAGCTACAGCGCTTGCTTCACAATAAGTTAAAGTGAAAAGTTGAAGATAAGATCACTTCATGAAAATTTCTAAAGAAGCTCAATACCTATCTCGCCAGCTTTTTGATGCTGCCTTTGTCAATGGCTGTCTTGATGAGGCTAGGAGCCTTAAGATTGCCGAGGCCATTGAACAGACAAGACCTCGCTATGCTTTTCAAATTTTAAAAGAATTTACCCGACTCTTACGCCTAGAGCTTGCCAAGCATCATGCTCTGGTTGAAAGTGCCACTCCGTTGGATGAGGCTTCCAAGCAGGCTATCATGTTCACTCTCAAGCAAGGTGATCCACAAGTTACTTTTTCTGTCACCACCAATACCTCGCTCATCGGAGGCGCGCGGATTCAGCTTGGAAGCAACGTCTGGGATGGAAGTGTGGCTGCCAGATTAGAAAAATTGAAAACGACTGTTCTTGTGTAAGCCAGAGCATGTCATCCATTAATTACCTTTCCTTAACTTAACGTCCTTTATCCATGAGTAACCTCTTACAAGAATTAGAACAAAAAATTGGCGCTTTCCGTGCATCTGATGCCACTAAAAGCAATGTCGGTATTGTCCGCGAAATTGGAGATGGCGTGGCCCGCATCGAGGGTCTTAGTGGCGCCATGCTCAATGAAATGTTAGAATTTCCGGGTGGTATTTTTGGATTGGCGCTCAATCTTGAAGAGACCGAGGTAGGGGCTATTATTCTTGGCGATTATACTAAAATTACGGAAGGGGATCAGGTCTCCACAACAGGTCGTCTTCTTCAGGTTCCTGTTGGAAAGAAGCTTCTAGGTCGTGTGGTGGATTCTTTAGGGCGTCCAGTCGATGGAAAAGGGGAGCTAGGAAGTTCCACATTTTATCCTGTCGAAAAAATTGCTCCAGGAATTATTAAGCGCCAAGGCGTCTCTCAGCCTGTGCAAACCGGCATTATGGCCATCGATGCAATGGTCCCAGTAGGACGTGGTCAACGCGAATTGATTATTGGTGATCGTTCGACGGGAAAGACGACCATTGCCATTGATACGATCATCAACCAAGCTGCGATTAATCGTGCAGGAGAGGAGAGTGGCGATCCTAATTTTCGTCCGCTTTATTCTATCTACGTTGCGATTGGTCAACGTGTCGCTAACGTTGCTCGCGTTGTCAGTGCGCTCGAGGCACACGATGCTCTCAAATATACGGTGATTGTCTCTTCGACGGCTTCGACCGCTGCCGCCGATCAGTACATTGCTCCTTTTGCAGGAGCTGCTATTGGAGAATGGTTCATGGATAATGGGATGGATGCCTTGATTGTGTTTGATGATCTTTCAAAACATGCCGTTGCCTATCGTCAAATCTCTCTCTTGCTCAAACGCCCTTCTGGTCGTGAAGCCTATCCGGGAGATGTCTTCTATTTGCACAGCCGTTTGCTAGAGCGCTCTGCTCGTCTTAGTGAAAAGGCTGGGAATGGTTCTCTGACAGCCTTGCCTATTATTGAGACTCAATTGGGAGATGTCTCTGCCTATATCCCAACCAATGTGATTTCGATTACTGATGGACAAATCTATTTGGAAAACGATCTCTTTTATCAAGGAATTCGTCCTGCAATTTCAGTTGGGCTTTCTGTTTCGCGTGTCGGCTCTGCCGCTCAGATCAAGGCGATGAAGCAGGTGGCTGGTAAATTAAAAGGAGATCTCGCTCAATTCCGTGAGTTGGCGGCTTTTGCCCAATTTGGAAGTGATCTTGATGCCAGGACGAAAGCTCAGTTGGAGCGTGGCCAACGGGTTGTCGAGCTTTTTAAACAGTCGCAGCATAAGCCACTTGCGGTGGAGCTCCAAGCTAGCATTCTATGGGCCATGCAAAAAGGATACTTCAATGATGTTCCTGTCGATAAAGTCAAAGTTTATCAAAATAAAATGGAAGAATATCTCACTACCAGAAAAGCTCCTATCTTGGCTAGCCTGCTAGCAAAGAAGGCGTTTGATGAAGCTCTTGAAAAAGAGCTAGGAGCTGCTCTGGATGAATTTAAGACTGTTGTCAGCTGTTAAAATAAAGGATTTAACAGGGATGGAAGCGATAAAAGAGATGAAAAGTTAAGAAATATCAAAAGAATATAGCGGATAATGATCGTCTCAAGATGATGTTTTAAACTTTCTAAATTTATTATTTTTCTGTCTTCCTTATCCCTTTCATTGCTTCCATCCCTGTGAATTTTCTTCCTCTTCAATTCATCTCTGTAAATTTCTTTCATTAATCATGCCTAACACTCGTGACATTCGACGCCGTATCAAGTCGGTCAAAAATACGGCTCAGATTACCAAAGCCATGGAGATGGTTGCGGCTTCCAAAATGCGCCGGGCCCAGCAAGCTGCCATGGCGGGCCGTTCTTATTCTGAGTTGCTCAATCGAGTGCTTGTATCCTTGCGTGATCATGTTGATAAAGAGGAGCACCCTTTGCTTGCCGTACGCGAAGTCAAAAAGACATTAGTGATTTTGCTGACTTCGGATAAAGGTCTTTGCGGTGCTCTCAACACAAACCTCTTGCGTGACGCTGCACAGCTGGAGGTGGCGACAACGCTTTTTGTTGCTATTGGCCGCAAAGGAGCTTCTTTTCTAGCTCGGACAGGACGTCAGATGATTGCTGATTTTACTCTTCCCGATAGTCCTACTTTTTTACAAACAAAAGCGGTTTCTAAATTCTGTCTTGAGAAATTTTTGTCAGGAGAAGTTGATAAAGTGACTCTTCTCTATCCAAAGTTTGTCAACACACTTCTCCAACGCCCTGCCAATTTAGGATTGCTTCCCATTACAGCGGAGAAAGCAGAAGGAATGACACCAACACCTGAGATGACAGGCAGTGTGGCTTCCCCTATTGTAGAAGAGAGTACAATGGGTGAGTATCTTTTTGAACCTACTTCCCAAGCAGTGTTGAATGTGATTCTTCCCTACTCATTTCACTTTGAGGTATTCCAAAAAATTCTTGATGCTCGTGCTTCCGAGCAGAGTGCTCGCATGGTTGCGATGAAGGCTGCTACGGACAATGCGAAGAACCTCGTTAAAGATCTTACCCTCGAATATAACAAGGTGCGCCAGGCCAGCATCACCACGGAACTCCTGGAAATTACTACTGCTCAGATGGCTCTGGGCTAGCTGCATTGCAGCTAGCCGTTTAAGTTAAGAGTTGAAGTTTAAGTAATTTTTATTCCCAACAATTTTCTGAAATCTTCGACCTTCATTTTTTAACTTTCACGACTGCAAAACAGCTTTCCTACTTTAACTTCAACTTTTAACTTCAACTTAAAATGAATAATACCGGTAAAATCGTTCAAATCATCGGCCCTGTTATTGATGCCGAATTTGATCTCAAGAATGGCCCTCTGCCAAAAATTTATGACGCTCTCGAAGTAGAGCACAGTCACGAAGGAGTAACCATCAAAGTTACACTGGAAGTGCAGCAACAGCTGGGTGAGAGTTGGGTGAGGGCTATTGCCATGTCTTCTACGGAAGGACTTCAGCGTGGATTACCTGTCAAAGCGCTTGGTCATCCCATCTCCGTCCCTGTCGGTGAGGGAGTTTTAGGGCGGATCATGAATGTGACTGGAGAACCAGTCGATGAGCGTGGTCCTGTTGATGCAACAAAATATTATCCCATTCACCGTGAGGCTCCTGCTTTGATTGATCAAAACACCAAGGCTGAAGTGCTGGAGACCGGTATTAAAGTCATCGACCTCATTTGTCCTTTTACAAAAGGTGGTAAGGTTGGCGCCTTTGGAGGAGCTGGTGTTGGCAAGACCGTGGTCATCATGGAGCTGATTAATAATATTGCTAAAGGTCATGGTGGTTACTCCCTTTTTGCTGGTGTGGGAGAGCGGACTCGTGAGGGAAATGATCTTTATCATGAAATGAGTGAAGCTGGCGTTATCGTTCAAGAAGAACTCAAAAAATCGAAAGTTGCCCTTGTCTATGGTCAGATGAATGAGCCTCCGGGAGCTCGTCTCCGTGTGGCTTTGAGCGCTCTTTCTATGGCGGAATATTTCCGTGATGAAATGAATCAAGATGTGCTCCTCTTCATCGATAACATTTTCCGTTTCTCTCAAGCAGGTGCAGAGGTTTCAGCCTTGCTAGGACGGACTCCCAGCGCCGTTGGTTATCAGCCCACATTGGCTTCCGAAATGGGAGATCTTCAAGAACGGATTAGCTCGACGAAAAAAGGATCGATCACTTCTTTCCAAGCTGTCTATGTTCCTGCAGACGATCTCACTGATCCTGCCCCTGCAAATACTTTTGCTCACTTGGATTCTACTGTGGTGCTCGAGCGTTCCATTGCGGAGTTAGGAATTTATCCTGCGGTTGATCCTCTGGTTTCTACTTCCAAGGCTCTTTCTGCCGACATTGTGGGAGAGGAACATTACAACGTGGCGCTTGGCGTTCAAAAAGTCCTGCAACGCTACAAAGATTTGCAAGATATTATTGCGATTCTTGGTATGGATGAATTGTCGCCTGAGGACAAACTCACTGTCTATCGCGCTCGTAAGATCCAACGTTTCTTAAGTCAACCATTTCACGTTGCAGAAATTTTCACTGGTACGCCAGGCGAGTACGTTCCTGTGGCAGAGACTATCCGCGGTTTCAAAGAAATTTTGGAAGGCAAGCATGATGATCTCGATGAGGCTGACTTCTACATGAAAGGGACGATTGATCAAGTGAGAAAAGCAGTTTAGGGGTTTAGAAGTTTAGGAGTTTAGGATGTAGAGGATGCTTATCATGAGTAATCAGCGGATTTTTGGATTTGAAAAACTCAACGTCTGGCAAGAAGCGCGTAAATGGGTGAAATCCATCTACGACATTACGCGTCTATTTCCAGAAACAGAAAAATTTGGATTAATATCGCAGCTTCGTCGGGCTTCTATTTCAGTTCCAACAAACATAGCCGAAGGTTCTGCAAGAAAATCATCCAAAGATCAGGCTCATTTTTCACAACTCGCCTATTCATCTTTATTAGAATCACTAAACCTACTAATACTTTCTTTTGATCTAGAATACCTTTCTGAATCGGAATTAATTTCTCAACGTGATATTATCCAATCACTCACTGCTCAGCTATATGACCTCTATTTTGCGCAGAAGAGCGCTGTAGAATCCTAAACTCCTAAACTCCTAAATTTTTTCCATGGCTACCTTACACTTAGAAATCGTGACTCCCGAGGCCCTTGTTTATCAGGAGGAAGTGCAAGAGGTGGTTGTTCCTGGTGTGGAGGGAGAGCTTGGAATCTTGCCCCAGCATGTTGCTTTAATAACGCAGATTCTTCCTGGTGAGTTGCGTATTCAGCAACGAGGTGGGAAGGAGCTTCGCCTGGCGGTTGGGGAGGGGTTTTTGGAAGTACGCCCAGATCGTGTTTCTGTTCTAACGGATATGGCGATTACCGAAGCTGACATTGATGAAAAGGCTGCTCAAGAGGCTGTAGCCCGTGCTGAGCAAGAGATGCGCGATCAATCTCTCTCTCACGAAGAGCTGGCCACAGTACAGGCTGCGCTGCAGAAGTCGCTGGCGAAGTTGCGTGTCAAACGGCGCAGTCATCACTAACGTCATAAAAGTTGTTATTTTTTCTATAACTCGCTTTGCATTAACAAACCCACTGAGCAGCTTACGTTTTATTCTCTTTTTCTTACTCTCTTGCTCAACGCTATGGAGCAAGATAGAAATTCCACTGGTTACCGTTGATTGTCCTAACAATCCCTCTGATAGCCGCAATGGGCGAGGCACTGTTCCTTATGTTTATCAAATTGGAAAGTTTGATATTACCGTTAAACAATACTGCGCCTTTTTAAATTCAGTAGCGTCCCATAGCGATCCTTTTGGGCTTTATGATGATTTCTGGATGAACGAAGATCTTTTTGTGTTTGAGATTGAAAAGCAGAAGAAGTGGGAGTGCTCCTTCCTTTGCAAGAACTGGCGTTGTTCTTATTTTTATATTGCCAAACAAGGGAGAGAGAATTTGCCGATTGTGGGGATAAACTTGTATCGGGCTATGCGCTTTTGTAATTGGATGGAAAATGGGCAGCCCGAGGGAGAGGAAAATGCACAGACCACAGAAGATGGGAGTTATCAAATTATAAAAGGAATTTATTTTTTGCAGCGTGAGCATGCTCATTGGGTGATCATGACGTGGGATGAATGGTATAAAGCGGCTTATTGCAATCGTAATAACCCAACTGTTTATTGGAACTATGCAACCCAAAGCAATGAAGCTCCTGGTAATAGTGCTGATCCCAAAGACAACCAACCCGACTCTCCTCAAAAAAATGTCAACTATTGTCTCCACGGCAAGCCAACCATTACTTCTCCTTTTGTAGACCGCTCTCCAGGTCTGTTTCCTGATCCAGCAGATTTAACCTCCGTGGGTTGCTTTCAGTCTTCTCCGGGCCCTTTTGGCTCTTATGATATGACCGGGAATACTTCTCAGCTCGTCACCTACCAAGTAGATCGGCTAACATTTATTGGAGGGTCTCATTATGATGGAATGAAATGGGGTGCTGGAGTAATGTCAGAACCTATAGATGCTCTCAGTAATGGGTCAGCGGTACTGCGTGATAATTTTTTCCTTAATTGCTTTAGCAGGCGTTACGATTATCGTAATTGTACTTCCGGTTTTCGCTTAACTTACCTAGAACATCCGGAAGAAGTGACAAGCTCCCAGCGAAGTTGCCTTCATGGCTCTGAAGAAAAATAAATTAGAGTGGAATCAATGCTTAACATGGAAGCCAATGTTGGAGGTTGCATCTTCAAAAAGAATTTCTTTTATCTTTTCTGGATCTGTAACGAGAAGTTTGCTTTTGAGTGGTGTAGGAAACTTCCATGTCGCTGCTTTCTTTTTGTGAGAAGGATAACGTCTTAGTATTGCTTCCGCTCCACTCCGGAGTACTTCTGCAATCCGTTTGATTTCAGCATAAAGTGGTTCAGGAGATTTAATCATGGTCGTATTGTTACAGTGCTTCAAAACTGATGATAAATTATTAAGTGTGAAAATGAATTCAACCCAACTCTTAGCCGAACAAAAAAATGTCATTGGTCAAATTTTTTTAGGTACTGATTTTTCTTTGAGGCATATCGAAGATCGTCATGTCGATGTGAACCAATTGAGGCTTTATAAAACTCCCGAGGCTGCGCGTGAGGTTGCCCGTTATGATAAGGAGGGAGTTTATCGTCCTTTGAAAACAGCTCCTAACCTGCGTCGAGGCTGGTTGCTTCAATTAAAAAATGAAGAGCAAGTTTGCTTAGCCTTGGATTTTTTTTATCCAGCCGCGCTTGACCTTTACAGAGCTTGGTTGCAAGCAGCTCTTCAGATAACGCCATTGCGTGAAACCTTAGAACGTCAGACGGGAATGTACCAGGTCACTCGGCAATTGAGTGAGAAAGGGGCTCAGAAGCTCATTGGAAAAATGTGTTGTTCCAAGAGTGGCTGCTTAAGGAAAATTTTGTGGCCCTTAACGGCTGATCAAACAAGGAATCCCCTTCCTTTAGAAAAAACAGCGGTTGATCAAACTCCTCCGAATGAAATTCCACTCCTTTGCCGCGAAGCTTGTAATTTGCTGGTAGCGGCGGCGCGTGAGGTAGTGAAGGGAGAAGAATAAACTCATTATGAATTTCTTAACTCAACACCTCTATCGCGCTCGCTATGTAATGCCGATGAGTGCTCCGGTTATTGAAAATGGAGCGGTCGTTGTTGCCAATGGAACTATTCTCGCGGTTGGTTTTTATGAGAGATTGAGGCATGATTACTCAGAGGCATTTTATCATGATTTAGGAGAGGTGATCCTAATGCCAGGATTGATCAATGCCCATTGTCATCTGGATTACACCATGATGAGGGGAGCTCTTCAGCCCCAGGAGGGATTTACAAGCTGGATTGGGCAGCTCAATAAAATTAAATTTTCTCTTAAGGAAGAAGATTTTTTAGCATCTATTGAAGAAGGATGCCATGAGCTGAATGCTTGGGGTTGCACAACCGTTTGTAACGTGGCTTCTTTTCCAGAGCTGCTTTCTAAGCTACCTCAAGGGCTATTGCGTCTTTGGCACTGTATTGAAGTGATGGATATCCGTGGTCCAGAACAAGGTGAAATGGGGTTAGCAAATACAGAGAATTTTTTTAAAAAGGAAAAAAAAGACCGTATGCGTTTCGGGCTCTCTCCCCACGCTCCTTTGACCGTTTCTCAAGATCTCTATCGCCGCAGCGCTGCTCTTACCTGTAAGTACCATGTTCCTTTTTGTACTCATCTTGCCGAGTCAGAAGAGGAATGGGAAATGTTCACAAAGGGAAGTGGTCCCTTGTTTGATTTTCTAAAAAATTTTAAGCGAGAGATGAGTGACTGTGGCTCTAAAACGCCGGTACAATCACTATTGCAGAACGATCTATTGCCACGAGGCGCCTTGCTTGTTCATATGAATTATCTGGGGGCAGAGGATTATAAGTTGCTTTCATCGCGCGCCGCCGATTTTTTTATCGTTCATTGTCCCAAGACGCATCGTTTTTTTGGACGCCCTCCTTTTGATTGGAAGTTTTTTTATGACCATGGTTATCGGCTTTTGCTGGGGACCGATAGTTTGGCTAGCAATGACTCGCTGAATCTTTTTCAAGAGATGCAGCTCATGGCAGCGACAGCCCCTGAACTTGCGCCAGAGGAGATTTTAAAAATGGTGACGCTCTATCCTGCCCAGGCTCTTGGAATGAAGGAAAAATTAGGGGAGCTCAGTGTAGGCGCCTTTGCCGATATGATTGCTATTCCTTTTGAAGGTGCATTAGAGGCTGCTGTGGAGGCAATGCTTTATAATAAGGATCGACCTATTTTAGTCGAATCAAAATAAGCTTTGTATTTGATAACGAGGCGCCATTTGTCAAAAAATTTTTAATTTAATATTTTTCATTGCTTCTCTACCTTGTTTTTTTGTCAATCAAACTCACTTCACTTATGTCACGTTTTCAAAACCGCCCTGTCGATGCACTCCGCACGATCACCATTCAACCTAATATTGCCCCTCAGGCGATGGGTTCTGTTTTGATTTCTTTTGGAAAAACGCAAGTCATTTGTGCGGCTAATATCGAAAGCTCTGTGCCACGCTGGATGAAAGAGCAGGGAGTTACTGGCGGTTGGCTCACAGCCGAATATGCAATGCTTCCCTACGCAACATCTCCACGAAAACAGCGGGATAGCACGCGTGGAAAAGTTGATGGACGTTCTACAGAAATTCAACGACTCATTGGAAGGTCACTGCGCGCTGCTATTGATTTGGAGCTGCTTGGAGCGCGAACGATGTGGGTCGATTGTGATGTTTTGCAAGCAGATGGTGGAACACGAACCGCCTCTATTACAGGAGCGACGATAGCGATGGCCTTAGCCTGTCATCACCTTGTCAAAACCGGCGTGTTAAAGAGCCATCCAATGCAGAAGCTCGTAGCAGCCGTGAGTGTCGGTATTTGTAAAGCTCAAGCACTCCTTGATCTTGATTATTCTGAGGACAAGGAAGCAGAAGTTGACCTCAACCTTGTGATGAATGAGGCGCTTGAGTTTGTCGAGATTCAGGCATCAGGAGAGGAAAGTGTTTTTAACGACAGTCAACTTGCAACGATGCTTTCCTACGGACGTCAAGGAATTATTCAATTATTTGAAAAGCAGCGGGCGATTTTGACAGAGATAGGTGTTTTTTAAATGTTTTTTCTTGACGAGGCTAAGAGTGAAAAGAGAGAGTAGAGGACTTGTTTAATTTTTATGTCTTGTAAATGTTCTATCACTAACTCTATTCCTGTCCGCGGTTCCAAAATTCACCGTCGAGGTCTTGCTAAGAAGAAGGGCGGTATCGGAATGCACATCACCGCTGTTACCGCTCGCTATTTTACTCCTAACTTAAAAACAAAGCGCATTTGGGTTCCTGAACTTAAAAAGTTTATGACGGTGAAACTTACTACGCGTGCTCTTAAGACGATTTCAAAGCGTGGGGCTTATGCAACTCTTTCCAAAGCTGGTTTAATTTCACAGCATTAAAAAACCAAACCCTAACTTAAAAAACATTATGTCATTTAGCACCATCAGCAAAAAAAGTGGTAAGACCTATTTTCTTCACGCTCGTCTTCAAGAATTGAAGGGTGGGCGTAAGGTGACTCTTTACTATTTTGCAGGAGCTGCAGGGGAGGGAGCAATGGATGCTCTTCCTGCAGGGTATGAGATTTCTGAGAATGAGCGCACGGGATTGCCTCTCCTGAAGAAGAAAAAGTAAATCTTCGTTATTGATTCTACTAATGTGGGGAGAATTTGCCCCCATCATTACGTCAATCCCATGAAGGCGGGATCACTTCTATCGGGTACTTTTATAGTACTTAACTTGTTCTCTACTGGTGTTCGTTGCTCCTTACCCTTATTAGCAAATTTCTTATAGCGGTTTTTTTGCGTTGATAAGCGTTGCTCGTCTCCTCGAATATTTCAAGGTGCTCCTCGATTGGCTTACTTGCGCTTTGTACTTCACTAGAGCATATTAAAAAGTTCTGTAGCCGCGCATTGCTTCGTCGCTTCGGTGCTCGCTCCATCGAGTATTGGCTATACATTCCCTCGCTGTGGGCCTCAGCTCCTGGCACTGTATCGACTAAAAATTTTTTTAACGATGCTCTAAAATGGCTGTAGTTTTATTTAAAATGCTCTAGCCCGAGTTCCTCAGTTGCGAATGGCGATCTTTCTCGCAATACCTTGGCCATTCATCTTTTCAAATCACTTATGTATGACCATCGGCAGCTGGGAAATTTCTAAGTAATTTGACTATAATTCTGAAATGAGCACTACATTTTTTGTGATGTTGAAAAAAATCATAACAGGCAGGCTGCCTATACAAAAAATGGCTAAAGTTCAAATTTTAGTTTTCTAAAACAGTTTATTCCTCTTCACTCTTGGTAGGAGGCTTCAAATTTGAATAAACTCCCTGTTCCATCTTTCTCATCGCCTTCATTTCCTCTTCAGCTCGCTTGGTCATTTGTGCCCTATACTCCTCAAGTGTGAAAGCCACGCCTCCGTCAGAAGCCTTATTTTTTAAGTGCTCCTGGAATCTTTCATGATGTTCCTCACTAAGAGACTGAATATTGGTATCTCCATTCTCCAAATAATCTATCAACTGAAGCCTCTGATTTTCGCTCCCATATTTTCCAGATGGTCGATTCTCCCTTTGTGAACCACTAAGAAAACTGGCTGTAGCAGATTTATTTAATGTGGATGAGGAACTGGCCAATGGGTTGCTGCTGGCAAAAAAATTATAAATTCTCCTAGCAGTTCGATACATCACCGACAAAGGACTCAACCATGAAAATTGAAAACGCTTTGAAGAAGTCGCTGAATGAGAGGAATGCTCGGCCGTTTTCTTAGAATGAGGACCGCATGCTGTAACGGCAACCTTGGAGTCATTGAAATGATGTTGGTAATGTGGTGTTTTACGAACTAGGTTAGGAGTCTTGAGATAATTAACATCTCCTGCGTGGAGTTGTTCTTCACTTGCTCGATGGGCAGCTTGTTGCAAAGAAGACGTATGAACATGGCTTTCTCTAAAATCATTTCCATTCGAACGATCATGAGGCACATGAACATGGCTCCCTCCAAAATCCCCTCCTACCGCGCGTTGCTCCCGATACTCGATTTCTTGCAGTTCTTTTCCAACAGGAATCCCTGACTCATGAGCAGGGTCTACGTGCTTATGAGCTGTTTTTGGAAAAAGAAAACTCATGACAATAAAAGGAAACTCACCATAACAACCAGTCAGGCCTTATCAATCATCACAGATGAAGCAGTTGCCTCCTGATCTTCTGTTGCTTGAGCCCCTTTCTCCTGCTCCTTTTTGCTCAAAATAGTTTGCCACTGCTGGGTTGTAGCCACAAATTTCTCAACAAGAGCAATGAATTCTTGACCATCTAGTACGGAAATGGACATTTGTTGAGCTAGATAAACCGTTTGAATTTCTGGACGAGCACTCAGTGTCGCTCCATTGGTTGCGGCCCACAGAAAATTGGCCTCAGCAATATCGGCCAGAACCTCTCTCTCTTTTTCTTCAGTGTAGATGCCAATTTCTGAAAAGAGCAAAATCATGGAGGCCTCTTCATTGAAATCAACACTAACTGCTGGCCCATCTTCAAGCTGCAAGGTAAGCTGATTGGAAGGGATCGGATCAGGAAAGGGAGGCAACTTGCAATGCACACGCAGGGCTTCTAAAAGAAAAAGATAAGGTGAGGGCATAGGAGTTGGAGTTGAAAGTTTGAGTTTGAGTCTTCTAGGCGCTTTGCGCAAATAAATTTGTTGCTTCGCGATGAGTTCGTAGAGTTTCAACCGTTTTTTATAAAGTTCATTTTGTTTTTTATCATTGCTTCATTTTAACTTGGGTTAACAAGCAAAAGATTGATTTTTTTCGCAAATATATTTTTGAACTCTAGGTTTTCCTACAGCCTACAGTCTTGCACCTTTAGCCTTCAGCCTTTAGCCTTTCCTCCTCCACACTGTGTTTTTTCTTTTCTTTAAAGCTATCATCATTGGTTTTGCCATCGCTGCCCCAGTAGGTCCTATTGGTCTTCTTTGCATCCAGCGCTCTTTGCGCGATGGCCTTAAGATCGGTCTCATGACCGGATTAGGAGCTGCTACGGCTGATACCTTGTATGGTTTTGTGGCGGCTTTTGGGCTCACCGCGATTGCTTCTTTTCTCACGCACTATCAATGGTGGCTTCACCTTATAGGAAGCCTATTCCTCTTGCTCTTAGGACTACGTCTTCTCACAAAAAAACACCGTCATATTCACAAAAAAGGCAAGGAAGATAAATCCCCCTGGCACACTTATGGGACGACAATTGCTCTAACCATGATGAATCCCTTAACTATTTTTGCCTTCATGGCTATTTTTGCCGGACTGGGATTAGGAACACAGCATCGTGATTATTTTCATGCCGCAGTTCTTGTGGCCGGGATTTTTCTTGGCTCCAGCTGTTGGTGGCTCTTACTCAGTAGCGTTGTCGCTACCGTCTTGCATCATCGGATTAAAGAGCATTCCATTGTGATGATCGATCGCATTTCAGGAACGATTATCTTACTTTGTGGCCTCGTGGCTTTTTGGTATTAACCCGTTCCAGAAACAAAAAAATCACAGGGGTTGTAAAAAGAGTAAGAAGTTGTGAAAGAAGAAGTCCTCCTATGATAGTGATGCCCAGTGGTTGACGCAGCTCAGCTCCTTCTCCATGAACAATGGCCAGTGGAAGAGCCCCCATTAATGCAGCCATGGTGGTCATGATGATGGGCCGAAAACGTGATAGACAGGCCTTAGTGATAGCCTCCTTTGCTGAGATGTTTTCTTTTTTGAGAATATCAAGAGCACAATCTACCATGAGAATCGCATTTTTTTTCACAATACCAATGAGGAGAATAACTCCAATAATAGCCACAATGGAAAGATCCATGTGATAGTAACGAAGTGCTAGCAGAGCCCCCAGCCCGGCTGAAGGAAGTGTAGAGATAATAGTCAATGGATGAAGCAAACTTTCGTAGAGAATACCGAGCACCAAATAGACAGCAACCAAGGCTGCTAAAATCAGCAGGAGCTGACTTTGTTGTGATTGGGAAAAAACCTTAGCATTACCTTGAAACTTTCCATGAATATTAGCTGGAAGATGAATGTCATGATCTGCTTCTTGAATAAGGCTCAAAGCCTCGCTTAAAGCAACTCCAGGAGCCGTATTAAAGCTAATAGAAATCGCAGGAGATTCTCCCTGATGAGGAATAGCAATCGCCGTATTGCCAATATCGACATGAGCAATAGCAGAGAGTGGAATTTGTTGGCCTTTCTTGGAAGTGAGAAAAATTTTTCCTTCAAGAGCTGAAGGGTCTTTAAGGTACTGATTCTCTACTTCCAAAATAGTATGATACTCATCTTGCGAGGTATAAAATGTAGAGATCTGGCGCTGCCCAAAAGCGTTATAGAGAAGGTTGTCAATTTGCTCCATGCTAATTCCTAAGCTGGCAGCTTTGTCTCGATCGATGACAATTTTTGCTTGGAGTCCTAAAAAAGCATCATCACTGCTGACATCAGTGAGTTGTGGCATTGCCTGAAGGCGCTGCACTAATAAAGGAACCCAATGAGTGAGCTCTTCAAAATTGGGCCCATCCAGAGAATAGATATAGAGGGCTTTCCCAGGTCGTCCTCCGACGCGAATGTCTTGCACGGGTTGCAGCATCATTGAAATTCCAGGAATGAGAGCACTGGCCTCTCTCAATCGTGAAATGATTTGTGCTGAGGAGGCTTTTCTCAGAGCAAGCGGTTTGAGGCTAATATAAAGTTTTCCCACATTAGATCCTCCTATGGTGTTACGAGCAGTTGCTCCTAGAGAAGAGCCAACGGCAGCCACATCAGGATCTTTCTCAATGAGCGCTACCAGTTCCTTCTGTTTCTTTTTCATTGCCTCAAAGGAAATATCTTGGCCAGCCTCTGTAGTACCAATAATCAAGCCTGTATCTTGAATGGGGAAAAAACCTTTAGGGATCTTCCAATAACACCATCCTGTTAACAAAAGCGTCGCTACAAAAACCCCTAACATAAAATAAGAATGATGTAAGGCTCTTGAGAGCATGCCCTCATAAGCACTCACTATTTTTTGAACATAAGGAGAAACCTCTGTTCTAATGCCTGAGCGTAAAAATCGACTGCAGACCATTGGGGTAAAGATCAAAGAAACAAAGGCAGAAGTCATGATCGCCGCTGTCAACACAATGGCAAATTCGTGAAACAAACGACCAATAAGACCCCCCATAAAGTAAATAGGAATAAAGGCTGCAATGAGCGAAATGGTAATAGAACAAATGGTGAAGCCTACTTCACGAAGGCCTAATAAAGCCGCCTCTGAGGGGGCGCAACCATTTTCTAATTTTTGAGTAATGACCTCAATGACCACGATCGCATCATCAACAACAAACCCAACAGCCACAATGAGGGCCATGAGAGATAAGTTGTCGATACTTTCATGAAGAGACCACATGACCATCAAGGTTCCTGCAAGAGAGAGAGGAATCGTGATAGCAGCAATGGCCGTGGTGCGTAGATTGCGCAAAAAAAGAAAACAGACCAAAACCACCAATACTAGACTGAGAAGCAAACTCCATTGAACCTCCTGTAACGAAGCTCTGATGGTCCCTGTTCGTTCATTCAAGACAGATAAAGAAACGGAAGCGGGTAGCCACGAACGAAGCTGGGGCAAAAGCGCCATGATCTCTTCGGATGTTTTGATGATGTTGGCATCAGCTTGTTTGCGAATCATTAAAAGAACAGCTCTCTCCCCATTAAAAGACCCTGTAGCCTGAATGTTTTCATTTCCGAGCGTGACCTTGGCAATGTTGCCAAGCCGCACAGAAGTGCTTGGCGTTTTTCTTACCAGAAGATTTTCATAATCACTTGGAGTCAGAAGTTGGTCATTGCTTTCAAAAGTATAATTCGTGTTTCCTTCCGTCGCAGAGCCCTTGGGCATAAGGGTGCTAGCGGAAGTAATGACCGAGCGAATAGTCTCCAGGGTGAGTCCCATCGAGGCTAGTACTGCGGGATTGAGTTCAATTCGAATAGCTGATTTAGCTCCTCCTCCAATATCAACCTGACTAACTCCTGCCAATTGAGAGAGCCTTGGCACCAATAACTGATAAGCAAAATTATAAAGCTCCGGAGATCGGTAGGCAGGGGAGGTCAAAGCTAAGATGACAATAGGATTGTCGTTAGGATTGACTTTTCTCCACATCGGGGGACTAGGCATGTTGGTGGGAAGCTCGCTAGAAGCTGCATTAATAGCTGCTTGCACACTTCTAGCAGCATCATCAATTTTTTCGTTGAGTGAAAATTGAAGAACGATGGTGCATGAGCCCATGCTGCTCAAGGAAGTGATTTCATCAACTCCTGCAATGCTACTAAAATGATGCTCTAAGGGTGCGGCTAATGAAGAGGCAATAGTCTTAGGGTCAGCTCCTGGCAATTTTGCGGTGACCGAAATGGTAGGGAATTCAATATTAGGTAATGGGGCAACTGGTAAAAAAAAGTAAGCCGTAATACCGAGAAGAAAAAAACCACCTGTTAAAAGGGAGGTTGCAATGGGGCGACGAATGAAAAATGTAAAAACATTCATCCTAAAAACGTGAATAGAAATGGGAAATATGGCGTAAGGACTTGATCTAAAAAAGATTTTTAAATCGGTGAAGCGTACTTTTGCTACGTAAGCCGATTGAAAAAACTTTTTGAGGTCGAGTATATTGGGTCAGATTTTCTGTTTCCATTCACGTTGTTAGGTTCATAGTTAATTAGAGGGTGTCTTGAAAATGAATAAAATTGATGCAGTACCAGGAGCGAAGCGCACAGACCCGCAGTGTATATGG
>JAIEQL010000008.1 GCA_019747735.1 Chthoniobacterales bacterium
TGAGTCTCAAGGCAACCAAGAAGTGGCAGTACTCTACAAAAAGAGTGCAGAGCAACATCAATTGGCTGCTGTTTACTGGAGACAAAGTGCAGAAGCAATTGCTCGAGGCGATAAAGAAAAAGGAGAATGTTTTGAAGCTGCTGCTAAGGCTACTGAGAATGGTGAAGAATGCTTAGATAATGTTGTCACGTCTTTAAAAAATGCTTTGGAGGCTGAGTCTCAAGGCAACCAAGAAGTGGCAGTACTCTACAAAAAGAGTGCAGAGCAACATCAATTGGCTGCTGTTTACTATCGACAAAGTGCAGAAGCAGTTGCTCAAGGTAATAAAGAAAAAGGAGAATGTTTTGAAGCTGCTGCTAAGGCTGCTAAGGAGGGTAGCCGGACATTAAATGATGCTGCCCAGACTGCCCTCAAGGCTGAAAACCACAGCCATGAGGAAATGGTAGCGCTCTATAAAAAGAATGCAGGGCAATATCAATTTACTGCTGATTGCTGGCGCCAAAGTGCAGAAGCTTATGCCCAAGGTAACAAGAAAGAAGGAGAACATTTGAAAGATGCCGCTTGGGCCGCTCACAAAAAAACTCAGGAGATTGAAGAAGAAATCAGGTCGAGGTGGTTTTCAATCCTGCTGGAGGCATATCTAGCTGGAAACAGAATTTGATAGCATCTAAGTAACTAATAATTAATGTATTAGAGTTAGATAAGACGAACCTTTTCTAACACTTAGAATTTTTTTATAAAAAAATTCTTTTTTGTGTTCTTTGTGTAATCTCTCTGTTCTTTGTGGTGAATTTCTTCTTGCTTGAGTTACACCATTGCCTCGCTTACTTCTGCTATAATTTTGTTTAAAATCCAACAATCAAACCCGATCAAGCGCATCTTTTTTCAACCACTCCCAAAGCCGCTCAAGCTCTTGCTGTAGCTGCTGCTTAACACAACGGAGTTCTTCTTTCGAAAAAGTTCCCGCGACCGGTTTCTTTGCAGCAAAGAGATAATATTTAATCTTTGGCTCTGTTCCTGAAGGACGCACAATGACACGAGCATCTCCTTCGAGGGTAAAAATAAGCATGGCTTCTTTTGGCAAGACTTCTCCTTCGCTATCGAGAATGGTTTCTGTTTCAAAATTCTGAAACTGGACCACTTTTTTTCCATCGATAGATTGAAGTGGAGCCGTTGTCGTGTAGGAATCAATGAGATTCTTCATTTGTCCAGCCCCCTGGGCTCCTTCAAATGCAAGCGACTCACCTCTCTCACAATAAAATCCATATTCTGAATAGATCTGATCTAGGAGCTCGGGGAGTGTTTTGTGTTGGCTCTTAGCATAAGCCGCCACTTCAGAAAAACAAAGAGCGGCTGCATTTCCATCTTTGTCTCGGACAAAATCACCCAAGCTATATCCATAACTCTCCTCTCCTCCAAAAACAAAATAGAGGGCATCACGCAGGCGTGCCGCGCGGCTTTCTGCCTCACTGAGCTCACGATAAGAAGTTTGTATTGCTGCTGGCAGTAGCTTTTCATAACGCTCTAGCTTCGCACCAATGTATTTAAAACCAGTGAGCGTCTCGACACAAGAAACGCCCCTTTTTTCTGTAATCGCTTTTTGGAGATCTGTTGTGACGATGCTCTTAATCACCACAGCATGCTTTTTATTCTCTTCATTGAGTACTCCCAAAGCAAAGAGCTGTTCTAAGCGATACCAAACTAACAGCACCCCAATTTGATTGCCTGTCAAAAGTTGAAACTGACCCGCTGCATCACGCACCGCAACCCCCATCCGATCATCATCAGGATCGGTGGCAATGACTAGATCTGCATTTTCTTTCTCAGCCAAGGTAATCCCAAGTGTCAACGCTTCGGCATTTTCAGGATTGGGGGAGCGCACTGTGGAGAACAATCCATCAGGAACCATCTGCGCTGCCACGGGCAAACAGGTGACACCGACACTGTTTAAGAGCGGCACAATAATGACACCCCCTACGCCATGGAGCGGGGTGTAAACGACTTTGATTTCATGCGTTTGAAAAAGATCGGGTTGAAGTACAAGACTCTCCAAACGTTCTCGATAGGCCTCATCCAGAGCGGTTCCCAGAAGTAGCATCTCCCCTTGCTGCTCGTTGGTAAGCGGTTCATGCTTTTCTTTTTCTACTTGATCCACGAGCTCTATGATGGCCGTTGCATGTGGTTCGATCACTTGGGCTCCATCTTCAAAATAGACCTTATATCCGTTATAAGCGGGTGGATTGTGGCTTGCGGTGATGTTGACTCCGGCAGTGGCCTTGCAATACCTCACAGCAAAAGAGAGCTCAGGAGTGGAGCGAGGCGCTTCAAAGAGCAAGGCATCACACCCATATTCTCTAACTACGTTGGCAGTGAGCTCTGCAAATTCTCGAGAAAAAAAACGAGTGTCATAACTAATACAAATTTTGGGACGCCCCAAACGCTGTTGCTTGCGATGCCAGCGACAGACGTAGGTCACCAGCCCTCGTGTGGCACGTGTAATAGTCGCATCATTGATCATGTTAGTCCCCACACAGGAAAATTCAGGACGCCCATCAGACCTCTTGTTTCCTAGCTCTAAACTGGTGATGACCTCTCCCATCGTCTTTCCACGAAGTCCCCCAGTCCCAAAAGCAAGTGTCCGAAAAAAACGATCATTGAGTTCCTTCCATTCCTCTCGCGCCACAAGCTCCTGCACTACACGCTCTGAAAAAGAGGAAGGGGCTTCTTGCTTCAGAAGCATTCGAATATTTTCAGCAGAGCTTGAAGAGAGGTTACCAGCCGCAACAGCTGATGTAATGGATTGGAGAAGCGTAGTCATAGGAATTCTACAAGGTTAGAAAGGTATTGGGACGATTTTTCAAAAAAGAAGAAACTGTCAACGTAGCTCAAGCAAGAAGAAATTCACCACAAAGAACACAAAGCCGCTTCAAGCGGCACACAAAGAACACAAAATAAAATTTTTTATAAAAAATTTTATGGTTGAAGAATTGTAATCACAGGCAACTTGAAAAGAGGATATTTGTCTTTAACACTTGGAATTTTTTTGTGTTCTTTGTGGTCAATTCTTTGCTGAAAAAAACTGACATTGGTAGTCACTTTTTATTCTACTTGCGGAAGACCCTAAATATTCCTCCAAACTGCCCGCTGCTGTTGCAACAAAACATCAGCTTTTTCTGGCCCCCAACTACCACTGGGATAAAAAGCGAGATCGTTTGAGGAAGTTTTCCAAGCCTCTTCAATGCCATCAATAAAAGTCCAGGCAGCCTCGACTTCATCACTCCGTGCAAAGAGGGTAGCATCACCACTCATGGCATCGAGTAGAAGACGCTCATAAGCTTCTGGAGTTGCTTTTCCAAAAGAAGTTCCATAACAAAAATCCATTTTGACCGGCTCAATCTGCAAGCTCGATCCAGGTGTTTTTGCTGACATGCGAAGGGAGATTCCCTCGTCAGGCTGAATTCTGATCACAAGCACGTTAGGATCTAAGGTATGCCCCAAGGTGTTAAAAAGAACTGGTGGTACTTCCTTAAAGGTGATCGCAATTTCTGTTCCCGCTTTAGGCATACGTTTTCCTGCCCTCACAAAAAAAGGAACACCAGCCCACCGCCAATTATCCACAGCAATATCAAGGGCCACATAAGTCTCTGTAACAGATCCTGAGGCAACTCCTGGCTCATCTCGATAAGCAGGCACATTCTGATTGTTAATCATTCCTGCTGCGTATTGCCCGCGTACAACATGCTTAAACGCATGAGCTCCTGTTAAAGGACGCAAAGAGCGCAAGACTTTTACTTTTTCATCACGAATAGAATCAGCACTCATGCTCATAGGAGGCTCCATGGCAATGAGGGTCAAAAGCTGCAACAGGTGATTTTGAACCATATCGCGCAAAGCTCCTGCTTTGTCATAATAGCCAGCACGGCCCTCGACACCGAGTCGCTCGGTAGCTGTGATTTGAACATGCTCCACATGCTTCGCATTCCAAATCGATTCAAAAATGGAATTAGCAAAACGAAGCACCATGATATTTTGCGCAGTCTCTTTGCCTAAGTAATGATCAATGCGATAGGTCGATGATTCGGGAAAAGATTCATGAATGACCTTATTAAGGTGACGTGCTGTCTGAAGGTCGACTCCAAATGGTTTTTCAACAATCACCCGTGCCCAGGCACCTGGATTAGGATGGCTTAAGCAACTCTCTTTTAAATTATGCAAGATCACATCAAACTGATCTGGGGCCACCGCAAAATAAAACAATCGATTGCCAGGCCTTTTAGAATGAGCATCTAGCGCAGTCAGCTTTTCTCTCAATGCGAGATAGCCATCAAAATTGTGAAACTCTGTCTGATGATAAGAAATGGATCTTGCAAATTGCTCCCATATTTTCTCATCAAGTGGTGTCCGAGAAAATTTTTTCGTAGAAATTTTTAGCTCAGCGCGAAATTCTTCCTCTGTTTTTTCACGACGAGCGACACAGATAATATCAATATTGAGAGGCAACGCCCCTTCCATTGCCAAGTTATAAAGGGCTGGAATCAGCTTACGGTGAGTCAGATCGCCAGTAGCTCCAAAAATAACAAGAGTGCATGATTCAGGGATAAGCTTGCTAGCAGCGGTTTCGCGGGGTGAGTGGAGAGAGGAATTCATTGGGAATTTACTTAAAAGGATTGACGATAGTGAGACCTTGGATAGTTTGCCCATGGTTTAAATCTTCCGTTATGAGCACTGTACAGCGAGCGGCTAAAGCGCTGCTGACAATTAACGAGTCCCAAAAGGAGAATTGATAAATGGTACTTACCTCAATGGCGTCTTCAATAATATCAGGACGAATGAGAATGACTTCAAAGGAGCGTTGCCACTCTCTAAAGAGTTGTTTAACAATCGAAGAGCTTCTTCGAAATTTTTTAATATCAACAGCACAATATTCTTGAAGCACTTGTGTTGAAATAACTCCGTTTCCTTGGTTGTTAGCTAACCTTGTAATTCTTCTAGCTTGATCTTGTTTTTTGGGGTCCTTTGTATCGACTGAGTAAAGTAAAATATTAGAATCAAAAAATACTTTAGAGATCATATATCTCCTCACGATTGAATTTGTAGTTTTCGAGCTGAGAAGGATGTTTATCTGCTAATGCAAAAAGCCGATCGATGCTTGTTTCACCAGAAAGGGGCATGACTTTTTGTTTTAGTAAATCTCTCATTAACTGATCAAGAGTGGTGTGATGCCTCTCTACGTATGAATGTGCCATAGTAGCAATATCATCTTCTAGTGACAGGGTTATACTTTTCATATTGTGATGATAAATTGTTTTTAAAAAGCTTCAACTTTTGCCTTCAACTCTTCTAAGGAAGAGAAAATTGGTTAGCGAAGCTTTGTACTTTCTCTCGCAAAAGAGCTAGCCCTTTTTTATCAGCTCGTTGTTCCAAGGCCTGATGAATAAAATCGGCAACTTGTATCATCTCCTTTTCCATAAAACCACGCGTTGTCACGGCAGGTGTCCCAAGCCGGATACCACCTGTCTTGGTGATCGGTTCTGTATCAAAAGGAATGGCATTTTTATTCACAGTGATGGCAACATGGTCTAAGATCTCTTGCGCTTCCAACCCCTGAATACCACGAGAACGCAGATCCACTAACATCAGGTGATTATCTGTCCCTCCTGAAACAATGGTAAATCCAAGCTCTACAAGGCGAGCTGCTAATGCTTGTGCATTGAGGACAATTTGACGGGTATAATCACGAAAGGAAGGTTGCAACGCTTCATGAAAACAGACGGCCTTGCCCGCAATGACATGCATTAAGGGTCCACCTTGAATGCCTGGAAAAACCTGGGCATCGAGCTGCTTAGCATATTTTTCACGACATAAAATCAAGCCGCCACGAGGACCACGTAATGTTTTGTGAGTGGTGGTTGTGACAAAGTCAGCAAAGGGAACAGGGCTTGGATGTGCTCCTCCGGCAACAAGACCAGCAATATGAGCCATGTCGACAAAAAGAAGAGCTCCAACACTATCGGCAATAAGGCGTAGTCGTGGAAAATCAATCACCCGCGAATAAGCGGAAGCGCCAGCAGTGATCATCTTGGGACGGATCTGTTCAGCTTGTTTGGCAAGCGCATCATAATCGATAATCCCCTCTTCTTGGCTGACTCCGTAATGATGAACTTGAAATAATTTTCCTGAAAAATTAGCACGATGCCCATGCGTCAAATGACCACCATGAGCCAAATCCATCGTCAAGATGCTGTCCCCTGGTTTTAGCACAGAAAAATAAACAGCCATGTTTGCCTGACTTCCACTATGAGGTTGTACATTGGCGTGCTCTGCTCCAAAGAGCCTAATAGCACGCTCTATGGCGAGGCGTTCTACAACATCAACATACTCGCAACCACCATACCAACGTTTAGAGGGATACCCTTCAGCATATTTGTTGGTCAGGCAGGAACCTTGAGCTTCCCTCACCGCTTGGCTCGTAAAATTTTCGGAAGCGATGAGCTCCAGATGATCGTGTTGACGTTTGGATTCTGCGGCAATCGCAGAGGTAATAAGTGGATCTGTTTGTTGGAGAGCTAAAACATGTTGAGAAGAAGAGTTCATAAATTTTCAAGGAGGATACGTTTTAATGAAGATTGAATCATAATACAACACTCTTGATAATTACTCAAACCTCCCCCTATTGGATCCATGATTTCTTGGTTTTCATTGAGCAAAAAAAACTTTTGCTGATGCTCTGGATAGCGCTGTAAAAGAGCGAAGAGGTGATCCTCTGTCATGGCAAAAACAATTGTTGCTTCCTGAATCAATTCGGCAGTGACAGGCTTACTTTTAAAAGAAGAAAAATCAATACCTTCTTTTGCAAGCGCTTTGAGGGCAAAAGAAGTCGCTGCGGCTCCTCGTGTAGCCTGCAACCCTGCTGAGGAAGCTCTTAGATCACTGCGCTCTTGGGTCATTTTGTGAAACAAAGCTTCGGCCATTGGGCTTCTGCAAGTATTCCCAGTACAGACAAAAAGTATTTTTTTCATGAATAATGCTCTCAAGGTAACTCCAAAAAATAAAAATAGAAAACTCGAACTCTTATAAAATGATCGTGACATTGCTTGCTTTCTCCGATATCGTCACCCGGATTATTCTCTATGCAACGAAAAAGTGCTTTCTCACGCAGACTACCTGACCTCGTCACTGAGGAATTAGTGGCAGTTCTTTCCCAAAAAGGAACTTCTTTTGAATTTAAACAACTTTTTGACATCGTCTATGAACGTCTCAAAAAAAGGAATGCTGCTAGCGGGGGTGAAGAGATGCTTCGCCTGCGCGCCTATGAAAAGCTCCAACACCTCGTTTCAAGGGGGATGGTCAAAAAGACTGGCAAGAAATACAAGGGACTTGTTTCCTTAGCCAATGCGATTACTCCAATCGAAGCTTCTAGCTCTTCTAAAACAGCTTAACTCGGATAAAAGATGAGTTGCTGCTGAACAAGCCAACAACTTTTTTTATTATGACTGACTCCTACGGCTCCTTGCTCATTCACATTATTGTAGCATTAGGATTTGCTCTTTCTGTTTGGCTTGGGAGCTTTTTGTTAGGGCGTATTGGAACAGCTTTAGGTGTCAAGAACAGCTCCTATGAATGTGGCATGCTACCCAAGATGCTTATTCAGCCACGTTTCAGTGTGAAGTTTTATTTAATCGCTATGCTCTTTATCCTTTTTGATATTGAGGTCGTCTTTATGATTCCATGGGCCGTCTGCTATCGTGAATTCATTCTTAACTATGGAACGATCATCCTGGGCAGCATGCTCAGCTTTGTTACTCTTTTGATGATTGGCTATCTCTATGCCATCAAAAAAGGGGCTCTGGAATTTTAATCAAAAAATATTTGGATTAAGCTACCGTGTGTAAGGGAGAAAGGAAGAACATGTTCAAAAACGTCTAAAATCGATGCAATGCCAGGAGCGAGGAGTCGCAGTCCCGCAGTGTATATGAACACGAGCACTGGAGCGACGACGCAGTGCGCGATTTTAGGCGTTTTGGGACATGCTCTGGAAGGGTGGCTGAGTTTGGTTTAAGGCACTCGACTCGAAATCGAACGTAGGATAATACCTACCGTGGGTTCAAATCCCACCCCTTCCGCCACTTTTTCTCCGATACCGCAGCGAGCAAACTCCTTTTTTCACCTGCTTGCTCACCAAAGAAAACTCCACGGGGATTTCTAAAAATTCTCCTGGCACGCCTGTCAATGTCGGCCTCTCTTGACCATTGAGAATGATCGGGAGAATAGTCACTTCAAACTCCTCCGCATCCTGAAAACTTAAAAAAGCAGGCTTATAAGGCGGGAGATCAAAACGCTTGAGCAAACCCTGATCTGTTACTAATTTCCCATCAGCGCTAAGCACAGCAGCAATTTTCATCAGTTATTAAACTTGTTACTCATTACTCATGAAGCATTACTCTTTAATGATTTCCATAATCCGCTTTTTCCTCGATCACCTCTTCTATTGATTCCACCTGCCCTGCCATCTCATGAAAAGAAAGGGAACCACCTCTGCTTGGTTTATAAAAAAGATAGATCACACCACCAACAAAGCTCCAAAGCACCCAAAGAAAGAAACTGGTAAGCGAAATCAAAACAGCCAGTGATTGAGGCGTTCCATAGAGTGTATTAAGTAGCGTTTCAAAAAGCCCCTCACGTAGACCAATACCGCTTAAACTCACGGGAATAGCCGTGATCGTATTGACAATAGGAAGTACTACAATCATCGGACCAGCTCCCGGAGCCCCTGGTAATGAGGCAAAGGAATAGGCTGCACAAATAGCAGAAGCAAAAAGAAAGACATTTGAAAAAAGTGAAAGAAGAACTGTTTTAAACAAAACATAGGTACTGGAAGCGTATAAAGAAAAAGCCGTTGCTATATCTACAAGAAAACGATGCCCTGGAATCCAATGTGGAAGACGCTTCCAGAGGTGTAGTGAATTAATAATCAGGCTCATGATCAGCGCTACAGTAAAGCCTCCAAAAACGGCTAACATTGTCGTAAGGAGACCACGCGTTACGGGAGTTTTCCACAATTCGGAAAAAGAAAAAAAACAGATAAATAGAGAAATCATCATTGCAGAAAACAATCCCACAAGACGGTCAATAACGATGCTTAAAAAGACACCTGTTTTTTGTTGAGGCGCTTCCTTCATCGCATAAAAAGTTTTTAATAAATCTCCTCCTGTAGAGCCTAAGAGAAATAAATTAAAAAACATCCCTATCATCACTAGTTGAAAGGTTCGCATTTTTCCCATTTCAATTTTTTGGACTTTAAGGAGCAAATACCAACGAGCGCCTAAGATAATTTGGGTAAATCCAAAAAAAATAAAACCAAGCAGCAACCACCATGAATTGGCATATTGTAGCGCTGAAGCCATTTGATGGCGTTTTTGGGGATCATGAAAAATCCAAAGGAGCAAAAGAACCGTCACTGCTACTTGCAGTAGTGGCATGATCAATTTTTTTAATTTCATAGTTAGAGCTTGTCCGCACGGATGCAGTTTTTAGGAATATTTTTAAATTTTGGTTTGATAACCGAGCTTGCTACGTTACGAGGCTGCAGACTATAGCCTACAGCCCTTGACCAGTGCAGCTAGATATTACCTAGCTTTGAAGATCATGTCTCAAAAAATTAATATCTCCGGACAGACCCTAGCTGGCGAAAGGTTGATGGTTTCATAAGAATTGGAGAAAGGCCAGTTCTCAGTTCTCCTTTACTAACCATTAGTTATTTGTTCTCTTCTTAGCATGCGTATTGTTATTGCCGTCACGGGAGCCAGTGGTGCTCTTTATGCTCAGCGCCTCCTACATCATCTCCAAGGAAAGGGACACGAACTGCATCTCATTATAAGCTCTTACGGGAAACAGCTGATCCAACAAGAACTCGGTTCTTTGAATATTCCCGCTGGTACTTATCAGTATCAGGAAAAATCGATGATGGCCCCCTTTGCAAGCGGCTCTGCGCTCTTAGATGCCATGGTGATTATTCCCTGCAGCATGGGAACTGTTGGAAGGATTGCTACAGGTGTGAGCGACTCACTCATCACGCGCGCTGCAGATGTTTTTTTAAAAGAAAAAAGAAAGTTGATTCTTGTGGCTCGTGAAACCCCATGGAATCTAATTCAAGCACGCAATATCGTCTCTGTCATGGAGGCAGGTGCCACGGTGCTTCCGGCCATCCCTTCTTTTTATAGCGGCCCAAAAAATTTGGAAGAGCTTGCTGACACCTTGATTTTTCGAGTGTTAGATCAGCTTGGCATTTTTCTGCCGGGTGCTTATCGTTGGTCGGATGCCCAAGAAGAGTAAAAGTAAACTATTAGGATTAACCCGCGAAAGCTTTCTTGCTTTTACTGCGGCACTCCTTTGTCGGCTTCTTTTTAAGACATTACGCCTGGAGGTCATTGATCATGCAGAATTTCTAAATAATCCGCCTCCAGAGCCCCTCATTATGACCTTTTGGCACAATCGTATTCCTGCCATCGCTCTGGGTTTTCTTCGAACTTATCACAAAAATCGCAAAGGAGTTATTGTCCTCACTAGTCCCAGCAAAGATGGCGATATTCTCTCTGGTGTGATGAAACATCTTGGAATGGGCTCTGTACGCGGCTCCAGCTCTCGACGTGGCTCCACAGCATTACGAGAACTTTCTGCAAAATTAGAAAAAGGATACGACCTGGCTATTACTCCAGATGGGCCGCGTGGTCCCAAATACTCGCTTGGTCCAGGGGTTATTTTTCTCGCTCAAAAAACAGGATTGCGTATTATGCCGCTTCACGCCTGTTACCATCGAGCTTTCCGCTTCAAGACCTGGGATGCCTTTGCTATTCCTTGGCCTTTTTCTAAAATCACCATCACCATAGATTCCTATGTTTTGATTGATGCCACGCTTACGGACCTCGAACCAGAGCGGCTTCGATTAGAAATCATCCTCAAAACAAACGCTCAACATGCTGACCTTACTTGATGGGAAAAAAGTTGCTTCACAAGTTTACGAAGAGATACGTGAGCGCCTTACCCTTTTAAAAAAACTTCATCTCACACCAGGTCTTGCCGTCGTCTTGGTGGGCGAAGATCCGGCTTCCCAGGCTTATGTGAGAAGTAAAGATCGCATGTGCGCAGAACTGGGGATCTACTCTCGCAAATTGGAATTGCCAAGCACAACGACTCAAGAAGAACTATTGCATCTCATTGATGACCTTAATCACGATCCTTTGATTCATGGAATATTGGTGCAATCCCCTTTACCAGGACACATTAGTGAACGTTCGATTATTGAGGCACTCGACCCTAGAAAAGACGTGGATGGATTTCATCCTAGCAATGTTGCCAAATTGGCCATGGAGGAGACTTCAGGATTTGTTCCGTGTACTCCACTTGGTTGTCAACGACTCTTAAGCGCTTATGATATTCCGACACAAGGAGCTCATGTTGTCATTGTAGGACGCAGTCTTATTGTCGGAAAGCCACTAGCGCTTCTCCTTTTGCAGAAAGCCTTGGGGGCTAATGCCACCGTCACAGTCGCCCATTCCCAAACACGTCACCTTACGGCTATTACACGAAGCGCGGATATTGTGATTGCTGCCCTTGGACGAGCTCATGCTCTTGGCAAGGAGCATATCGCTGAAGGAACCGTTGTCATTGATGTCGGCATCAATCGTATCCCTGATGCCTCAAAACCCTCAGGCTATCGGCTCGTTGGAGATGTCAACTTCGAGACTGTTGCCCAGCATTGCCGGGCTATTACTCCTGTTCCAGGTGGAGTAGGACCAATGACCATTGCAATGTTGATGCACAATACGATCCTTGCTTGTGAGCGAGAAAATTAGAAATTTAACTCCAATCCATCCATGCACTCCTACTCTCTCTTAGCCCGCCACGAAGTTGCTCAAAAAGACACTTGGGATCTCACCCCTCTCTTTCATAATGAGGAAGCATGGGAAGAAGCATTTCAAGAGCTTGTAGGGGATTACAAATTCATTACCTCTTTTCGAGGAAAGCTGGGAAGCAGTGTAGAAAAGCTTTTTAAGGTATTGCAGTGTGAAGAAAAACTGCAACGCTCGATAGAGCCTCTTCATCAATATGCCTCCCTCCGCCTAACAGAAGATAGTTCCAACCCTGCCTCTCTGGAACGCGATGCAAAATTGCAATCCCTCCTAACACAAGTTGCAGAGGCCTCTTGTTTTATTGCTCCAGAAATTCAAGCAATTGAAGATGGTCTCTTTGAAAACTATCTTGAGAACCCCATCCTCGAACCTTGGAAAATAGGGCTTTTGCGGCTTCGTCGCCTCAAACCCTACACACTCAATGACCGGGAAGAGCGCCTCATGGCCCTCAGTGCACCAGCGATCGAAGGGCACCAGGAAACTTTTTCTCAACTAACCAATGTGGACATGATTTTTGGCACTCTCTGCGATGAAGAGGGTAAGGCAGAACCATTGACACAAAGTAGCTTTAGTTCTTTCTTGGAACGTCCTGATCGCACTCTGCGCCAAAAAGCTTTTGAACAATTTTACGCAGAATTTTCAGCTCACCGCTACACACTTGCCAGCTCTCTTGCAAACTCCATCAAAGGCGATGTCTTTCATGCCAAAGCCCGCAATTACCCTTCAGCACTAGAGGCTTCTCTCTTTGAGGATAACGTTCCAGTCACTGTTTATGACAATCTCATTAGTTCTGTCCGCTCCCAACGAGACTTGCTCTATCGTTATTATCAATTGCGTCGCCGTGTATTTGGGCTTTCTGACCTTCACATTTATGACACCTACGCCCCTCTTGTTCCTAACATTCACAGTAAAGTCTCTTTTGAGGAAGCCACTGAAAAGGTTCTCGCCTCTCTCCATCCTTTAGGCAGCGAGTATATCAGCGTCTTGCAGCGTGGGTTGTCTCAAGAGCGTTGGTGTGATCGTTATGAAAACAAAGGCAAACGAAGCGGAGCTTTTTCTGCTGGAACTTATGACTCTCCTCCTTACATTTTGATGAATTATCAAGAGGATGTCTTTTCTGATATTTACACCTTGGCTCATGAGGCGGGACATTCGATGCACACTTGGTTTTCAAGGAGAGCTCAGAATTTTCAAAATTATCATTATCCGATTTTCCTAGCAGAAGTTGCTTCTACTTTTAATGAGATCCTCCTCACGGAACATCTCTTGGCCACAACAGAAGATCGGAAGATGAGAGCTTATATTATCAACCGTCAGATTGATGACTTACGCAGCACCCTGTTCCGCCAGACCATGTTTGCCGAGTTTGAAAAAACTACTCATGCTGCTCAAGAAGCTGGAGAGGCGTTGACACTCGACTTTTTTAGAAAAACGTATCGCTCTCTTTTGCAGGATTACTTCGGTCCTGGAGTGATTTTGGAGGAGGTTCTAGATCTTGAATGCCTGCGCATTCCTCATTTTTATAGTGCCTTTTATGTTTACAAATATGCTACAGGAATTGCTGCTGCGGTAACGTTAGCTACTGAAGTTTTGAAAACGGGAAATGCTAATCGCTATCTCGATTTTCTCAAAAGCGGCAACAGTCATTTCCCAATTGAAACATTGCGCCTTGCCGGGGTGGAGATGAATAGCCCGGATCCTGTGAAGATAACGTTACAACTCTTTCAGTCACGTTTGGAGGAGTTGGAGGACCTTTTGATCAAAGATTCACAGCCATAGAAGCGATAGAAGGGATAAAGCAGCTTGGGTCACTTCTTTTAAAATAAGAAGAAGAAATAGCCACAAAAGAACACAAAGAAACACAAAAAGAAAATCTCGTTATTTTAAAAAAGAGCTAGCTGATTATTCCGCTGACATTTTTTTATTTGGCACTTTTGTGCTTCTTTGTGTTCTTTTGTGGCTATTCATTTTTTTTTGCATCCCTTTCATCGCTTTTATCCCTGTGAATCTTTTAACTTTTAAGCAATAAATGAAACGAGGATTTTTAGACAAACTCATCGAACGTATCCGCCTCGTGCCATCGCATGAGGTTGGACAGTACCTTCAAGAGATCGCTCACGAAAAAGGATTTTTAGAAACGATTTTTAATGCTCTTTTAGAAGGAGTCATCGTTACTGATCCGCAAGGAGGGATTATTTATCTCAATCGTATGGCCTGTGATTTTTTTGGACTCACCAGCCCAGAACTCATCGGAAAGCCGCTGGCAGAGGCAGTTCCAGGGCTTTCTCTCGATATGACCACGAAGAGCACCGAAATCGTCAGTCGTGACTTGGAGGTCTTTTATCCAGAACATCGCTTCCTTAATTTTTATGTCACTCCACTGATGAGCGAAGCCTCTACTTTAGAAGATTCTTCCCTTGTAGGACGGGCCATTATTTTACGCGATACCACAACCCTACAACGCCAAGCCGCAGAAACATTGGAAAGCGAGCGTTCGTCGGTAGCCACGTTACTCGCTGCTGGAGTCGCTCATGAAATTGGAAATCCGCTCAACTCGCTGACTATTCATTTGCAACTTTTGCAACGTCGACTCGAACAATTACCTCCCAAGGAGCGTCAGAAATTTGAAAAAACTCTCTCCATTGCCAATAATGAAGTGGCTCGGCTCGATCAAATCTTAACTCAATTTCTACAAGCAGTCCGCCCAGTCCCATTACAACTGCATTGTGAAGATTTTAATAGCATCGTTACCGAGGTGCTCTCCTTTTTAGAACAAGAAATCAAAAATCGCCATATTGATGTAGACCTTGCTCTTGGAAAAAACATTCCACTCCTTTCCCTCGATCGCAATCAGTTTAAACAAGCGCTCTACAATATCCTTCGTAATAGTTTTCAGGTCATGAGTGGGGGAGGGATTCTTTATGTCATGACAGGATGTGATGAAACTCATGTCTGGGTCAGCATTGGAGACACTGGAGGCGGCATTCCAGCTTCTAACTTCGATAAAATTTTTGAACCTTATTTTACAACCAAGAGCGACGGCAATGGGCTTGGGCTTCATGTCGTACAGCGCATTGTACGGGCTCATCGAGGAGAGATCATGCTCAAAAGCACGGAGGGAAAGGGTCTTATTTTTACCATTCGTCTCCCACGTGATGACCGTCATGTGCGTTTTCTACAACCTAGAGCATTTTAAAAAAGCTCCCGTGAGGCTCTCTGGACAAGCTGCCACACTCTCTGGCGTTCCTGCAGCTACCAACTGACCTCCGGCATCCCCACCCTCAGGACCGAGATCGATGATCCAGTCGGCGGATCGCATGACCTCAAGATGATGCTCAATGACAAGGAGAGTGTTGCCACGGTCACGCAATGCGAACAAAACCGCTAACAACTTTTGAACATCTACAAAATGCAATCCTGTTGTTGGTTCATCTAGCAAGTAGAGTGTTTTTCCAGTATCTCGCTTACTTAGCTCCACAGAGAGCTTGAGACGCTGCGCTTCACCTCCAGAGAGCGTTGTCGCTGATTGTCCCAATTTTAAATAACCGAGCCCAACATTTTTCAAGCATTCCAATTTGGGAACAATACTTGGAATTGCTCGAAAAAAAAGAAGCGCCTCCTCAATAGTCATTTCAAGCACATCAGCAATGCTACGCCCTTTAAAAGTAATTTCCAGGGCCTCGCGTTGAAAACGCCGCCCTTCACAAACCTCACAAGACACAAAAACATCGGCCAAAAAATGCATCTCCACTCGGCGTATTCCCTCGCCCTTACAATGTTCACAACGCCCTCCTTTTACATTACAGGAAAAATAGTTCGAACTCAGCCCTCGCATTTTAGCTGCAGGGAGCGTTGCAAAAAGAGTCCGAATCGGCCCAAAAATCTCTGCATACGTCGCAGGATTGGAACGTGGCGTTCTCCCGATGGGGCTTTGATCGACCACGATCACTTTATCAATTTGTTCGGCTCCCAAGATGGCTTCATGCTTTCCTGGTTTTTGTTTGGAACCATACAAGCGGTGTGCTAGAGCCGGATAGAGGATTTCATTGATCAATGTTGACTTGCCACTTCCAGAGACTCCCGTGATACAAGTGAACAAACCAAGAGGAAAAGAAACAGTGAGATTTTTTAAATTATGTTCTGTGGCTCCGACAACGCTCAGCCATCCTTTCCCTGATGCAGAACCCTTCTGCGGCTCATGACGTTGCGGAGAGGGCAGCATAGGAAGTGACCCGCTCAAATAACGTCCCGTCAGCGATTCTGGATTAGCAATAATCTCTTTCGGCGTTCCTTGAGCCAAAATGGAACCACCGAGCACTCCAGCGCCTGGACCCAGATCCACAATATAATCAGCAGCACGCATGGTGGCTTCATCATGCTCAATAACAATCACACTATTTCCTAAATCTCGCAAATGGTGGAGTGTCTTAAGCAGCTTCGCCCCATCACGCGGGTGGAGGCCAATACTAGGCTCATCAAGAACATAGAGGACTCCTGAAAGAGCTGATCCCACCTGGGTTGCAAGCCGGATACGCTGCCATTCCCCTCCAGAAAGGGTAGCACTTTCTCGATCTAGTGTGAGGTAACCTAATCCCACTTCTTCTAAAAAAAACAGACGTTGTTCTACTTTGTGCACAACTTCAGTCACAATAGCGCGCTCTGAATCGGTTAGCTGCAAAGAGTTCATCACCTGACGAGCTTGTTGAATCGTCAGCTTTTCCAGCTCGCAAATATTCCAAGAACGAAAAGTATTTTCTTCTTTTTTTCCAGCAAGCGTTACCGCCAGGCTCTCAGAACGCAGACGCCTTCCATGGCAGAGAGAGCAAGGCTCAGAAATCTCCTTAGAGTCTGACAAAAGCTTTTTTCCAAGCCCATGACAGGCAGGGCAGGCTCCTGCGATGCTGTTAAAAGAAAAATGCTTAGGAAGCAGTGGCGGAATAGTAAATCCTGTTTTGGGATTACAAAAATCAGTAGAAAAATATTTCTCTCCCCACTCATCGGAACCTGGCAACTGCATTAAGAGCAGCATGCGATCCTTCCCTAAACTGAGCGCTGTTCCAAGTGAGTCATGCAAGCGTGGTCTTATTCCCTCATTGAGAATAAGACGATCTACAATCGCTTCGAGTTGATAGTCTTTGTTTTTTGAAAAAGAAAAAGCCTCTCCGCTATCGATGTTGACTATTTCTTGATCAATACGAACCCGCATAAAACCTTGACGACGGAGTCGATTGAGCAACAGTTCATAGCTTTCTTCTTCCTCACATAAAAGTGGCGCAAGAAGCACCAATCGTGTTCCAGCAGGATGTTTTAAAATTTCCTCAACAATCTGTTCCTTGGATTGACGACGAATAACTTCTCCCGTCTCGGGATCATGAACAGTACCGATCGAAGAAAAAAGCAACCTTATATAATCATCCAGCTCTGTTACAGTCGCGATTGTAGAGCGGGCATTCGGAATTGCTTGATGCTGACGAATAGCAATTGCTGGCGACAACCCTTCGATAAGATCAACATCTGGTTTGGGAAGACGTTCTAAAAAAAGACGCGCATTGGTCGAGAGGCTTTCTACATAGCGCCGTTGCCCCTCTGCAAAAAGCGTATCTAAAGCAAGAGAAGATTTGCCAGAGCCACTAGGCCCAGTGATGACGACCAATTTATTTTTAGGAATCGTCAGGTCAATGTTCTTGAGATTGTGCTGCCGAGCACCTCGGATGCAAATTGAATTAGGGAGTGTCATCAATCGTTGGAGTTTGTCTTTATCTCAGGAAAATAAAACTGCAAATGACGAAAGTTTGAGTTACCAGTTTGAGTTTGAGTTAAATTCGCGCTTCGCAGCATTTTTAATACATAAGCATGAAATGCAAATAACTCATTAAAAACAGTCGCTATGAGATTGAGAGTGCGTTCGAAAAAGAAATAAAATCGATGCAGTGCAAGGAGTCGAGGAGCACAAAGGCTGAGCGTATTGAAATACGTGAGGCCTTGAGCACCCCAGCGACACAGCAATGCGCGATTTTAGACTTTTTCGGACCACTCTAGCGCAACGCGCTACAAACCGAATAATAATAATCCCTAATAGGACGCTTCCCATCCATAGCAGGAGCTACATCGATAAGCTCTATCGAGGAAAAATCACGCACCAAATCATCAGGATATTTTGGCCAAGCATAGACAAAAAGCGCCTTACTTCCTTCAGGATACGTTTCGCGATATCCTGGCCAGATAGAAAACTGATCCCTAATACCTCTAGAAGAGGGTTCGTAGGTCATTGGATGACCTGGCAGGTAAAAAGTAAAGAGGCTAGCCGTTTGATAATTATCAGAAATGAAAAAGGCGGTTCCTTGTTCCTTGGCCACCTGTTGTGCGTGTTGCACAATGGAGACGGTGCCATGAGCACGGTCAAGTGGATCGACTTTGCCAATTTCTTCGTACCAATTTAAAACTTTTCCTACAGTTGGCCCGGCTTGTTTGTGCCATGCAGAAGGAATCGGAAGGTGAAGCCAAAAGGTATTGTGCAATAAGATAGTTTCTATCGCTGCAATGATAATAGCCGATGAGACCAGTTTTTTTGCCCATGGAAAACGCTTTACAAAAGCATCCCAATTACCAGCCAACAAAATAATCCCTGCCACATAACAAGGGGCTGGCCAGTTTGGCTCTGCCGTTTTATTCAAACTGAGAATTCCATAAACAAGAAAGAGTGGGAGAAAAAGCGAGAGGAGATAATAGGTTGCTTCTTTTTCTTTTTGAAAAAACGTGGGAGAAAAAACAGCAGTCATGATCCCTAAAAAAAAGAATGGAGAAATGACTCCAGCCTGAACTCCTATAAAAGTAAGAAACTGATCGGGCCTAATGCACCATGCTTTATCAAGATCACCTCGTTTGATGAGATGAACCACACCGATCCAATGATGCTGGGCATTCCAAATAATCATTGGCAATGCAAAAACCAATACGGTCAGGAGCATTAAATAAAACGGAGCTGTTTTCAGCCGATAACGCTGAGAAGGAATCCAAAGGCAAAAAAGAGCAAAGCAAAGGAGCTCTATAAGATTGGTATACTTAGCAAGCATCCCAAGCCCTACCAGAGCGCCAGTAAGGATCCAAAGCGCTAAACCCCTCTGACTCTCCTTAGCCTTCCAAAAGGCAATAGCAGCCATCGTCCAGAAAAAAATACTGAGCGGATCGATCGTCATGAGAATACTCCCCACAGCATAAAGCGGAATAAAAAGGACAATGATGAGTGTCCAGCAAGCTGCTTTTTCGCTGTAGAGCATGCGAGCCAAGGCATAAAGGCCAATACCGGTAGCTGCTGAAAGTAAAACAGCAAAGAAACGAACTCCAAAAACAGTATCTCCAAAAAGATGGCGCCCAAAAAAAATCGTTAGCGCAGCACCAGGTCCTTTATCAAAAAAACTCCAATCTAAATGATGAGAACAAAACCAATAGTAGGCCTCATCCCCAGTCAACTCTAGCTGCGTGGAGTACCAAAAACGAAACAGCGTAACTAAAACGATAAGAGCTCCAAGAAGGGGGAGACGATGGTGAGTTAAAAAACTTTTTGCTTGAGAGGGATGAATCATAAAGAGAGTCACTCTAGCAGAAGAGATTGCCTAGTGAAAAGGGAAGAGTCATTCACTCGGAAGCCAAAATTTAATGATAGCGATCGGGAGGAGAGGGTTGTCGGTAAATTCGTGGAATGCCCCTGCCTATGACGTATCGCGTTCCGTTTGGCTCCTCTATCCCTAGTATTCTTAGCCATAGAGCTGCTAATGTTTCCTGGGTAATATAACCACAAGCAATGCCAACTCCAACGGCAGCTACCGTGCCAACAACTGCCACGCTGCTAGCAATAACAGCGGTGTGTTCTGCCGTTGTCATATTTTTCCACGCATACTTGCTAGAATTGCTCCTTTCAGCATAGCTATTGTCCGTCGCCACAGCAGTAACATCCTGTTCAGCTGCTGCTGCCATCCGAAATCCAATAAGAAGATCGGACCTTTGAAAAACGTCAGTTACTTTGCTGTTGTCAACATAATCACTTCGTTTATTCAGATCAACGTGTTGAGAGGGACAGGTCCTCATCAGGTAATTATCGCCAGCATAATAATACTCGGTGTTGTAGTCTCCTCCCATCACGATCAATTCTTCTGCAGAGTCACCGGGAGTAGAAGTCCATTCATTGACATTGCCCCCCATGTCAAAACAGCCGTAAGCACTCCGCGTTCCTACTGGCTTGCCTTCTTTATCTAGTCCACCACAGTAGTTCACCGCGCAAAGCTCTAGCGCTGGAACCCAAGACCAGAGAGGATATAAGTTGTAATTTGCTCTATTTTCTTTTTCGGAAAGAGAACCGTCTCGGTCATTGGGATTATTTTCGTGTTGGGTGGGATACATCCAATAGCCAGCATGAATGCTTCCTCCTTTGTAATAAGCCGCTTTCACCCATTGATCGTGAGTGGGAATAAAATAGAGAGGATGTTCACCTGCCTTGACCTCTTGTTTTTGAGGATGATAGTCCTCATCGTAAGATAAAATGGTGATTTCGTAAGCCCCATGTTCGGTAATCGCATCAAAGTTTCCATTTTGTACCGAAGAGAGCTTCTCCTTGTTTTGCATATAATTGCAGGCACGACAAATGTCATAAAAATTGACATGAGTAATGGGAAAGTACTTTTTTTTCTCATCCGTAAAAGAGTAACTATACCCGCTAGATGCCGTTCCTATTCGACGAATCCAAGGTTCCATTCCCTCATTCCAAAGCCCTTGCGGATCAGCAATCCCACCGATCCCAGGGGGCAATCCTGTAGTCCACTTAGAATGATCTATTGCACAAGCAATGTCATCGAGCATCGCTTTCCAATCAGCAACCGTCCATTCATACGCTCCCATGCGGAAATTAGCGCCGCAAGAACCTTGCCCTAAGTTATCAGCATCGTTGCCAGCATCTCCAATCGTAACCATATTAGTTCCTGAGGGAGGAATTTGATTAGAAGGAAGCAGTACCGATCTGGCAATAAGAGGACTAAGGCAAAAGAGGCCCACGCCACACGAAAGGGAGAGAAAATGAAAAAATTTTTTAACACTCATTTGGAACGAAATAGTGACCAAAAAACTACAACCAAAATCCCAAAATGCAAGCGATGGAGTGAGACTTCAAATGTTCTTGATATTATTTTACCTTTTATCTAAGAACAGGAGACCTCAACTACGCTTCTTTTTATGAAAACCAAACCCAACAATCACCATCGCTCTCTCGTTTTTGCTTTTATTCTTTTTTTAGGACTCATGGCGCTCAGCAGTGCCACCTCTTTAGCGAATAATGCTAGTGGCACTATTTACTTCCAAGGAAGTAATCATGGGCTTTACAAAGTTAATACGGATGGTTCTGGTTTTTCCTTTCTAAAGCAAACAACAGCCTCTTCCCCCTGTGTGGTGGGTAACACCATTTATTTTCAGGGAAGTGATCATGGACTCTACAAAGTTAATACTGACGGCAGCAATTTTACTTTCTTATATCAATGGACTAGTTCTTCTCCTGTGGTTGTTGGTGATACTATTTATTTCCGAGGAACTGATGATGGGCTCTACAAAGTCAACACGGACGGCTCTGGATTTTCCTTCCTAAAGCAAACAACAGCCTCTTCTCCCTGTGTGGTGGGTAACACCATTTATTTTCAGGGAAGTGATCATGGGCTTTACAAAGTCAATACCGATGGCTCTGGATTTTCTTTCCTCAATCAAGAAACCAGCGCCTCTCCTGTGGTCCTTGGTGACACCATTTATTTCAGAGGAACTGATGATAGGCTCTACAAAGTCAACACGGATGGTTCGGGATTTTCCTTCCTAAAGCAAACAACAGCCTCTTCTCCTTGTGTGGTAGGTAACACCATTTATTTTCAAGGAAGTGATCATGGACTCTACAAAGTCAATACCGATGGCTCTGGATTTTCTTTCCTCAATCAAGAAACCAGCGCCTCTCCTGTGGTCCTTGGTGACACCATTTATTTCAGAGGAATTAATTCTGGGCTCTATAAAGTCAATACTGATGGCTCTGAATTTTCTTTCCTTGGACAAACAACAGCTTCCTCTCCTTGCGTCGTTAGTAATTAAAACCTTTATGAACACACCAACCTCTCTCGTTTGGTTCATTACGGGCACTTCGGAAGGATTTGGACGGGAACTTGTCCGAGCCGCATTGGAACGGGGTGATCGGGTCATCGCTACCTCCCGCACGCCGGAAAAAGTAATGGCTCTTTTTCCTCATCCCTCCGATCAGCTTTTAGCACTCAAGGTAGATCTGTGTAGTGTTTCTCAAATCAAGGATGCCATTGAAAAGGCCATTGAGACTTTTGGACAAATTGACGTGCTGATTAACAATGCAGGACATGGCCTTGTGGGAGCCATTGAAGAAGCAAGCGAGCAAGAAGTATTACATCTTTTTCAAATTAATTTCTTTGCTCTTTTACACACAATCCAGACTGTGCTTCCTCATTTTCGTGAGCGGCGTAGTGGGCATATCGTCAATATCTCTTCGATTTGGGGACTTACTTCTTTTCATGGTGCTGGCATTTACAATGCTACCAAATTTGCCGTAGAAGGCCTCTCCCAAGCCCTCGCCCAAGAAGTTAAGCCACTCGGCATCAAGGTGACAATCGTAGAGCCAGGTGGCTTTCGCACTGACTTTTTAGCAAAACCTAACCTTTTTTCTTCAACAATCATTGAAGACTATGCTCCTACCGCAGGAGCCCTTCGTCATCAACTTAAAAAACACCATGGGAAACAACGAGGCGACACCAGGCTAGCAGCAGAAGCCATTATCAAAGCAGTTACCTCCCCCAATCCTCCTCTCCACTTGCTTCTAGGCCCTGATGCTTATGAAAAGGCTCTCCACCAGCTTGATTCCTTACGTCAAGACTTTGAGGCATGGCAAGAGCTCAGTTGCTCGACGGATATTAAAGAAGCTTAGTTACCAGAGAGCTTTTTAAGCTCTTCAATTTCTTTTCCTAACATGGCGACTTCTTTGGTATCGACCGTTTGTTTCACTTTGGCACATTGCATACAGATCATGGCAATGAGATTCAGTTTTTCAGAACGTTTAGGATCCTCCATTTTTACTCGCTGCTGCAAAAAATAGGTCAACATTGTCTGTGCGATTTGATCGGCTTGCGTCTCCTTATTGAGAATCCAGCGCACTGATTGATTGCTAGAAAGAGTTCCAGGTTCCAATTCTGCATCTGCTTTTTGCAACGTCTCGATATTTTGGGCAAGGGTAGCAAAAACCAAATCGTCATGAAAGATGCCGCACGGAATCTGGCAATGCGCCAAGGCCCTGCTGGAAAAGGAACAGTGAAAAAGGAGGGCTAACACGAAAAGAATAACGAAAGATGAGAGGCGATTTTTGTTCATAGAAATTATTGGGTTGGTAATGGATGTCTTTGCTCATGCAGCATGATCCTTTGCGTCAAGAATGGGAAGCGTGGAGAGAGTTCCTTAGCTTCATTGAGTGCCATTCAGGTTTGTATTCTCAATGGGAGCGTTTTTGAGAAGGCATCAATTTTTTAACAATAAAGTTATTTAAGCTTTCTCCAGCTTGATAGGCAGCAAGAGCTAAAAAAGCATGGAGCTCCTTGCCTGTTCTCAACATAAACTTCCCACTGTATTCTTGTTTTTTAGGATGAGGAAGCGGCCTCTTATCCTCATGATAAAGATCAATCCATTCTTGGACAATGACAATGAGCTGTTTCATAACTTCAGTTTCTGTTTTGCCATCGCAACATTGACCGATTAGTGGCGGAGCACTTCCAATAAAGCAATTGTCTTCATCACTCCACTCGATGACCTTCAAATAATCTTTAGCAGTAATCTTCTTCATTTGCTTACCTCCTTGATAGCTTGTTTGACATTCTTTTCTTTATAATGCAGTGCATTGTCTCCTTCTTTTCCTGAAAGAGTCATTGTCAAACCACGGGGATGAACAAAATTTCGATGGCTACCTTTACCCCCACGATTCACAAAACCAGCTTTCTTCAAATCAGCAATGAGTTGACGAATTTTTCTAGGCACTTTTTTATAGTATCATGGTGATACTATTAATCAATAAGAATAAGCCAAATAGTCCACAAATGGTAAATGGGGCTATCCAGTTAGGAAAAATCTAATGGTCTGGCACCAAATCTTACAATCTATAGAACCGACCCCATCGCCAACTAATGCGAAGCATTTCATCCCTTCTATCGCTTCCATCCCTGTTAATAGTTCTTCTATTTTTTTCTTTGTGAGATGAATTGGCGTTAGTAGCTATATTTTTTTTCAAAAAAAGTCGTTATTCACTTCAGAGTCTGTAACCTTGCAAAGATGATTAATATTCTTTTTTTGGGTGATATCGTCGGCGAACCGGGACGCCTGGCTGCTACACGTACTGCCCATCTTTATTTAACACGCGGCGATGCTGATTTTGTCGTAGCCAATGGAGAAAATGCAGCTGCAGGACGCGGCATCACACCACGCCTGGCTATTGAACTCATGCGTAGTGGAATTGCGGTCCTCACTAGCGGCAATCACATTTGGGATCAAAGAGAAATCATTCCTTATCTTGCAACCGAACCGCGCCTTTTACGCCCATTCAACTATCCTGCAGGAACGCCAGGTGCAGGGAGCATCATTTTAGAAACAGCCAAAGGACCAATTGGTGTTCTCAATCTTCAAGGCCGCACTTTTATGAATCCTCCCGTAGAAAATCCCTTTCTGGCCGCCAAGCAAGAAATAGAACGCCTAAGGAAAGAGACTCCGGTGATTCTTGTCGATATCCATGCAGAAACAACCAGTGAAAAAATCGCTATGGGCTACTATCTCGATGGGCTCGTTTCTTTTGTCGTAGGCACACACACTCATGTGCAGACGGCTGATGAACGTATCCTTCCACAAGGAACCGCCTTTCTCTGTGATGGCGGCATGTGTGGCTCCGAGAACTCCGTCTTAGGCTGCGATCCTCAAGCTGTCGTGCAAAAATTCCTTACTTCTATGCCAGGAAAATTTTCTATTGCGGCAGGCCCTACCATGGCTACAGGAGCACTTGTTTCCATCGATGAAGAGAGTGGACGTGCCACTAAAATTGTCCGTGTTCTAGAACGATATCGAGAATAAGGAGAGAGCGGCTATTCACGCTTCAGCTGTAGTCATGAGGCAGGAACAAAAAAGATTCCGATCTCCATAGACATTATCGATACGACTTACGCTTGGCCAAAATTTATGCCGACGCAGCCAGGGTGCAGGATAAGCCGCGACTTCCCGCGTGTAAGGACGATCCCACGCATCAGCAGTCACTGCACGAGCCGTGTGAGGAGCTCTTTTGAGCGGATTGTTAGCGCGATCATAGGTTCCTTGTTCTATTAAAAGAAGTTCTTGATGAATAGCAATCATCGCTTCACAAAAACGATCGAGCTCTTCTTTTGATTCGCTCTCTGTGGGTTCGATCATCAAGGTGCCCGGCACAGGCCAGCTCATGGTAGGAGCATGAAACCCATAATCCATAAGCCGCTTCGCCACATCCTCCACTTCGATCCCAGCACGCTGTTTCCACTCACGTAGATCCAAAATGCATTCATGAGCGACACGTCCCTGCTCTCCTCTGTAAAGCACGGTAAAATAAGGCTCGAGGCGCTTTGCGATATAATTAGCATTGAGAATGGCCACCCTAGTTGCTTGCGTGAGCCCCTCTGCTCCCATCATCCGAATGTACATCCAACTGATGACACAAATACTGGCACTCCCCCAGGGCGCACTACTAATTGTTTTCCCTTTATTTTTTCCTATTTCAATAACGGGATGGCTTGGCAAATAAAGCGTCAAGTGCTTGGCAACACAAATAGGACCAACACCGGGACCACCTCCGCCATGAGGAATACAAAATGTTTTATGAAGATTGAGGTGGCAAACATCCGCGCCTAGATCATAAGGACGACAGAGACCGACTTGAGCATTCATATTAGCCCCATCCATGTAGACTTGTCCCCCAGCCTCATGAATCAAGGCACAGAGCTCTTTCACAGAAGATTCAAATACGCCATGAGTGGAAGGATAGGTCATCATGACGGCTGCCAATGCATCGCGATGGAGCTCCACTTTATTTTTAAAATCAGCCACATCAATGTTGCCTAGCTGATCGCAAGCGACACCGATCACTTTCATCCCAGCCATCACCGCACTGGCAGGATTGGTGCCATGAGCGGAGTTAGGAATTAAGCAGATTTGACGGTGCTTCTCTCCACGAGCCTCATGATAAGCTCGAATGGCCAGTAATCCTGCATACTCTCCTTGCGAGCCAGCATTGGGCTGCAGGGAGACGGCATCAAATCCAGTAATCTCGGCTAACCATTGCTCTAATTGATGAAAGATTTGTTGATATCCTTGAGCTTGTTCCAGCGGCACGAAAGGATGAAGACCACTGATTGTTTCCCAACTAAGGGGAAGCATTTCAGCAGTAGCATTGAGCTTCATCGTGCAAGAACCGAGAGGGATCATCGAGGTGGTCAATGAAAGGTCCTTGCTTTCCAAATGACGGAGATAACGGAGCATCTCTGTTTCGGTATGATACTGATGAAAAACCGGATGTTCTAAAAAGGAAGAAGTCCTTTGAAGTGGCTCTGGCCATTGATTCGCAATGGCAGTTGTCAATTGTCGGTTCTCAGTTCCCAGCGAAACTTCAAAAAGCGAAAGGAGTTTTTCAAGCGACTGTGTTGTTTCATCAAGGGTAATGGAAACTGCTTTTTCTTTTTCAAAAAAACGGAGGTTAATTTTTTGTTGATGAGCTCGTTTTTTTAACGAGACGAATTGCTCTTGGGTTAGTTGAAGAGCAACCGTATCAAAGAGCGGTTTTTCAACAATCTGCCATCCGCTCTGAGCCAAGGAAAAAGCTAGTTCAGTAGCCTTATCATGAATTTTTTGTGCAATGGCTTTGAGCCCCTCAGGGCCATGATAAACCGCATACATGGAAGCCATCACCGCCAGCAATACTTGTGCCGTACAAATATTGCTAGTGGCTTTCTCACGGCGAATATGTTGCTCCCGTGTCTGGAGGGCCAAGCGGAAAGCCATGTTCCCCTCTTCATCGTGAGAAATTCCAACCAGGCGGCCTGGCATCCGACGCTTGAGCTCTTCACGCACTGCCATAAACGCAGCATGGGGACCACCATATCCGAGCGGAACTCCGAAACGTTGTGTAGAGCCAATAGCAATGTCAGCTCCCCATTCTCCAGGCGGTTTGAGTAACGTGAGGCTCAAAGGATCACAAGCGACAACCGCCAACCCTCCTGCAGCCTTAGTTTGACGAACAAAGAGTTCTGGACTTTCGATCACTCCATTACTTCCTGGATATTGGAATAACGCTCCACCAAGCGCGGCTGGCATTTCTTTCAAGGATCCCACCACCAGCCCAACTCCAAGGGCCTCGCAACGCGTGCCCAAGAGGGCAATGGTTTGCGGATGGGTATTGGATTCGACAAAAAAGAGAGGGGTTTTTTGAAGATCCACACAAAGAGCCATCGCCTCTGCTGCTGCTGTGGCCTCATCGAGCATCGAGGCATTGGCGATGGGCAGTCCCGTGAGATCGGCAATCATCGTTTGAAAATTGAGTAACGCTTCGAGACGACCTTGTGCAATTTCTGCTTGATAGGGAGTGTAAGCCGTGTACCAACCAGGATTTTCCAAAATATTGCGCCGAATCACCGCCGGCAAAAAAGTTCCATGATATCCCATTCCAAGATAGGTAGGATAAAGCTGGTTAAGCGATGCTAGTGCGCGCAACTCCGCAAGCGCCTCTTCTTCGGTGGCTGCAGGAGGCAGATCAAGAAAATCTGTAAAGCGCAACTGCTGAGGAATTGTTTGCGCGATGAGCTCTTCGAGGCTTTTACAATCAAGCTCTCGAAGCATTGCGTTGATGGCTGCGGCATCAACTCCTAAATGGCGGGATAAAAATGGAGAGGACATGACAGGTGAAAAGGTTTGCAGGTGGCAGACATTCAAGGTGCTTCGTGCCTATTTTAAAACGCCACACTGAGGCGTGGCGAAGAATTAACTTTAACTGCTTTAGGTCATCACTTGAGCGATGACTCATAAGCTTCTGCCCTAAGCAAGCCCTCAAGCTCCTCTGGAGCGCTGCAGCGTATTTTAAAAATCCATCCTTCTCCAAAAGGATCAGTATTAATGAGCCCTGGCTCTGAAAGAAGTTTTTCATTAGTAGCAACGACACTACCTGAAACAGGAGCATAAATATCGCTAGCAGCTTTGACCGATTCTACAATGGCTGCAGGAGCTTTTGCGGTGAGCGTCGCATCTAGTTTGGGCAGCTCGACATAAACGATGTCGGTCAATTCAGCTTGGGCATGATCGCTAATACCAACGGTCACCAATAAGGGATTAGATGGATCACGAGACACCCATTCATGAGTGGGTGCATAGAGCAAATTTGCTTTCTTAGGCTCCATAACTTTTTGAAAATCGCTTTTTATGTTCCTCAGACTCCTGTGCAGTAATCACCGCCTCCTTGGAAGGCTCTTTTTCTGAGGTTTCCAAATTGCTTGTCGATGGTGGGGTAGGAGTCGAGCCTTGTGCTTGGATAAAGTTCATCTGCAATTCAGACAAAATATTTCCTAGAATAGCTTCCTCATCTTTACTGAGATTGCCACGTGTCTTTTCGCGCAAGAGCTCTAAGTGATCGATAAACATGCGAGCCGCATCGAGATTGACGGAGGTTTCTCCCGTGGCAGGATGTGGAAGCCGCCCCAAGCAAAGCATCGCTTGCTGTGCTTGCAGCATAACAAACTCAATAAAACGTTGTGTGACAGAGGCGTCGTGGTGATCTGCTTTTTGAACTTCAGGCATAAAAAAGGTGGTTAGTATAAGGCAGCCTACCCTAATGCTGCTTCGCAATAAATTGAAGTTAAAAGTTGACTAGGACAGATTCTATTTTTCCCAATAATAATTGGATCTCAATTGAGAGAGAATAAACTGATGCAATCGTTGAATACCTTCAGGAGACATCTTCTGCTCCACAGAGTTCAAAAAAGCAAGAGGGGCTCCTTGCTTAAAAGCTAGAAGATCTTGATTAATGAGCCCAAAGGGCATTCTGGAAAAATAGCGATCGATCTCAGGATCGTGCAGCGAAGCCAAGGCCCCTTGCAATCGAAAATAGACAAAAAAAGGAAGGGCATTCACATTCATTTGAAGCTTGAAAGAGAAGAGAAGCAGTAGCGTGATGATGCTCCCAGCGAGCAATCCCTTTTTCTCTTTCCACTGCTCCAACAACCACTCTAAGACCCTCAAAAAGGGAAGACTCACCAGCGGGAGCATTACCAATAAATACCGTGGGCCATAACACCATGTGCCACTCCAGGTCCGCAGTTTTGCATTGACCAGCAAAATGGCTACTCCCATCGCTACAAAGAGAGAGGTCTCTGCTCTAAATTTTTTAAAAAAAGAAGGGTACCCAAAAAGCGCTAACAAGAGCAGAGGAAAACAGAAAAACATACTGAACTGCGGATCAAAAAAGAAATGGGAAAGACCATAAAAAAGATGCCCCGAGAAAATAGGCTCTCCCCTCTCTTGCCACTGTCCATAACCACTTTCAAAAGGAGAACCAAATTTGTAATTGTTGAGGGCAAGAATCACTCCTAATGCCAACGCAATAGGAATACCGAAAGAACAGATACTAGGCAGCAACAAACGCCCATATTGCCAAAGAGAAGAGCGCTCTGAATGTTGCTTGTAGCAGAGCATTATAAAAAAGATTCCAATGATGGGCAGCAAGATGACATACATAACCTTGGTGAGGATTAGTGCTGCAAAAAAGAGTCCCTCTAAAACCTGATGTCGCCTTGATTGTAAGCCATCCCAACTTCGCACCAGGTGATAATAAAAACCCAACATGAAAAGCGTCTGATAAATTTCGGAATTCTGAGCCCTCAAATAGTTCCACCAATAGGTCGCATAGAATGCTGCCATCAGATAAAGAAAGGCAACGACCCTTCGCTTTGTATAACGACTGGCAATGAGAAAAAGGTAGAAGGCACTTGCAAGGCTCAATAAAAGGTTAAAGCAATTCAAATAAATCACTCGTGAAGGAGAGAAATAATCCAACTTTCCTTCACAGTATTTTTGAAAAGAGAGAAGAGGTAGATAGATGAGCCCGTTGAAAACTCCATATTTGCAATACCATTTTCCTTTCGTCACATTTTCTACAAAAAACTGCCCTCGCTCGCCGCAAGAGGTGGCTACTTCTGCAGGAATAGCCATTGATCGATTATTAATAAGGCTCACCGTCTCGCAACGAACCATCATTGGATCAGCAACATATTCCTCCCTGGGCATTGCTAAGATCCCGATTCCTAGAACAACTAAAGCAATCAGAACGAAATAACACTTTATAGGCATCTTACGTCTTGTAACAACTGCGTTGTTGATTTATTCAACAATGCTACTTGTCACCACAACTTCAGCAGAACCAGAAACATTCAAATACTTTTTGATAACAGTATTGAGCTGATCGAGGGTCACTTTTTGAATCTCTTCTTGATGGCGACGGTATTGATCAAATCCAAGTCCCATCAGCTCCGAACTAGCACAATAGCTTGCAAAACTACCATTAGATTGCGTTGCAATGGCATCTGCTCCAATAATTTTTTTCTTAGCACGATCTAACTCTTCTTGTGTTAAGCCGTGCTCAGCCACATTACCAATTTCTGCTTCAAACAGAGCGCGTGCTTTACTAATTTTTTGAGGATTTGTTCCTAAATAAAAGAGAAAAGCTCCTGGCGCCAATCCCACAAAATTGGAAGAGCCGACGTAGTAGGCAAGGGCTTCTTGTTCACGCAAGCGATTAAAGAAACGAGAACCTAGATCATTGCAAGCGGCATTGAGTATTTCTAAAGCAGTCCTATCAGGACTAGTAACGGAGGTGGTTAGGAAACCTTTGAGGACGATGGCCTGTTCTTTTTTTTCAGCAATCTCTTCACAAAGCGGCTTTGTAAGAGGCTCAGGAGCGGATGGATTTTGTAGCATTAATGCTCCCGGAGGCATTTTTTGAAATGCTTTTTTAGCAGCTTCTACAACTTCTTGTGCTTTCACATCTCCAAAAATAGCTAAGACACCATTCTGTCCAACAGCTCCTTGTTGATAAAGAGCTTGGAGCATTGCAGGAGTTAACTTAGGAACGGTCTCGGTCGTACCTAGCAAACGCATCGCATAGGGATGGGAACCAAAGAGTTTTTGATAGAGAAGATGGCGTCCCTTGCTTAACAGTTGATCCTCTTCGGCTTTGATAGCAGCAAGCTGCGAAAGTTTTTCACGTTGGACTTCCAAATCAGGAAAAGTGGCCTCGGTCAATACTTCAGCCAAAAGATCTAAACCCAATGAAAAATCTGGTTTCATGACATCGACGGAAACAGAAAAACTATTATTTCCCGCAGCAGCTCCGATACTCCCTCCTACTTGTTCAATCGTCTGAGCAATATTTTCTGCCGTACGCTTTTTTGTTCCTTTAATAATCGTACTAGAGAGCAGATCAGCAAGGCCATTATTGTAAGAGTCCTCTGCTAGTAGGCCTCCACGAAACATAGCGATCATAGAAATCAGTGGGAGTCGATGATCCTCACCAATTAAAAGGCGAAGACCATTAGGAAGGACAAAACTCTGAACATCTCGTTGTTTTGTTTTAGAAACACTCTCCTTTTGATTCTTTACCGAAAAACTGGGCTTCGGATCAAGCGAGGTCATCGTGAGCCCATCTCTCACCAAATATTTCGTAGCAACACGATGAATATCTTGGAGAGTAACGCGATCAATGGAAGCAAGATATTCTTTTCCAAAATTGGGATTACCTGTACCAAGCCAGCTAGAACCATAATCGGAAGCCTTACCACGCATAGTTGCTAGGCCGTTTAAATGATCCGAAAGAATTCCCTTTTTTGCCTTTTCTAATTCAGCAACGGTCACTCCATGTTGAACTACTTTTTCGACTTCTTGAAAAATAGCCGCTTCTGCCTCATCCCGTTTTTCTGGATCAGCAACAGCTCCGAGATAGATCATTCCCTCGCAAGCATTCAAGGTGTAAAGACCAGCCCCAATCTGATGCACCAGTGCTTTTTTTTCATGAACCTCTTGATTTAATAAAGAGCTACTACCACCCCCGAGGATGGTTGCGAGAATTTCTACAGCTGGTGCATCAGGACTAGTAAGCCCAGGTGCTCTCCAAGCAATATTGAGACGACTGAGTTCTGTAGCAAAGGGCTCTCTCGCCAAGCGAATCCCAATTTGTGAGGGTTCTTGCTCGACTAAGAGTGGCTCTAATGACTGGCGCGGGTAGTTTTTAAGGGCCTCGGTAAGCTGATCATGAATCTTTTGGACATTCACATCTCCCACTACCACAAAGCAAAGATTATTGGGAACATAACGTTTCTTATAATAGTCCACCACGTCTTGACGGGTGAGTTGATTGAAAACATCGAGGTAGCCAATGACTGGATGACGAAGTGGACTGACTTGGAAGGCCGTTTTGAAGAGCAACTCCGTACTCTTTCGATCTGGATCGTCTTCCATCATGGCAAATTCGCGACGAATCACCTCTTGCTCTTTTTCATATTCTGCTGCAGGAAAATTGGCATTCAGCATCGCATCAGCCAAGATATCAAGAGCTTTAGTAGCTCCTGTAGAAGGAACATCAATCCAAAAGACAGTGCGATCAAAAGAAGTATAGGCGTTAATATAACCACCTTGCTCTTGTACCTCTTGAGCAATGGCACCTGGAGGACGATGTGTCGTCCCTTTAAAAATCATATGCTCCAAAATATGAGAAAGCCCTGATCCAAGATGAGCTCCTTCATGAATACTCCCTGTAGAACACCATGCCTGAACACTGGCCACAGGAGCATGATGATCCTCTTCTACAAGGAGGGTAGCACCATTGGGGAGTGTGAAAAGTTGAGGAGAACCCGGAAGAATCATTTCTTTTTTCTTATTTTTCATATGCGTTTATACTCTGCTCTTAGCTGCCATTGAAGCATCAAGAACTTCCTTAGGTTGAAACGGCATCACAAAAGCTTCCTGAAAATCTAATCCCTTTGCAAAAGCATCGAGTTGATCTTTTTCTGTCTTGGCTAATACGCCCATTTCGATCAGGTGAAACACCATCTGACCAATGTCATCTGCATTCTTAATTCCCCAAGAATGAAGAACTGTAATTCCCATGGGTCCAAATTCCTTTAAGACATAAGTTCGAAATTCATTGAGTAACTCTATGTGACTAACATGGGGCGATGGTTTTTCTTTGCGCGATTTTTTACGACGCTTAAATGCAAGATGCAAAACATCACGTAATAAACAATAGGCCTCAGCGCGATACCGGCTATCCTTGGAGAGAATAGCATTGATGACTTCTGAAAAATTGGAAAGTTGCATGAAAAATTAGCGGGCTAATCTACCATCTTCTACTGCATGAGTAGATTTTTTTAATAATGAAATAGAATGATGAGCGCGCCATTGCTTTACCCCCAAGCCAAGAAGAAAAATAAGAAAAAAAACAACAACGATTTGTTGCTCGCGATAGGTTAGCAAAAACATCTAAGAGGATTTCTTTTTCTCAGAGTTTATTTTAGAGGTCGTTGTGACTGGCGTTTCGGATTTTTTTTGGGGGGCACTCTTTGTAGTGGAAGAAGCTTTCGCTTCAGAAGTCCCGCTGGGAGTGGCTCCAGAAGAGGTTTCTTGTTTTGCAGAACTTTTATAGCCTTCACTACGATAATCGGTGATGTAAAAGCCTGAGCCTTTGAAAATCAATCCCGCACCAGCTCCTAGGAGGCGTTTTACTTTTCCTTTTCCCCAAGGTTTTATCTGACAAAGCTCTTCAGGGCAGGTTTTATAAACTTCTGCGGACATTCTTTGAAAAGCATCAAAATGATGACCGCATTTTTGGCATTCGTATTCGTAGGTAGGCATGAAAGAAGAGTGGGAAGTTGAAGTCAGTTTGTTTTGGAAAAAATATTTTTTAGAGCTTTTTTATTACCTGCCATTACACCGCAATAGCCTCAAACTTTCTTGCGAAATTATTACAACAGTTCCGCAATCTGAACAGCATTAAGCGCTGCTCCTTTTAAAAGCTGATCGCCACAAACCCAGAAAGCAAGAGCATTAGGGAGCGCTGAATCAAGGCGTAGTCGCCCTACATGACATTGATCAAGTCCTTGGACTTCTAGTGGCATCGGATAGAGCGCCTGTACTGGATCATCAATGATATCAACTCCAGGAGCTTCCAACAGGGCTTCTTGTGCTTTTGCTAAAGAAACAGGCTTTTCAAATTCTGCATGTATCGCAAGAGAATGAGCTCGATAAACCGGCACACGAACGCAGGTAATAGAAGTTTGAAGATCCGGTAAATGAAGAATTTTGCGACTCTCATTTTGAAACTTCATCTCTTCTTTGGTGTAGCCTGTTTCTAAAAAGGCATCGACATGCGGTAAAAGATTAAAGGCAATTTGATGAGGATAGACCTTGGGAACAATGACCTCTCCTTGATTCAACGCTGTCACTTGAGAGCGCAATTCCTCAATACCACGAGCTCCTGTGCCTGACACAGCCTGATAAGTCGATGCAATCACACGACGCAGACCGAATTTTTGATGTAATGGATAAAGCGCCATGAGCGCAATCAGCGTCGAGCAATTGGGATTGGCAATAATGCCATGATGATGATGGACATCTTGAGGATTAATTTCTGGCACAATCAATGGAACAGAAGGCTCTCCACGAAAGGCAGAAGAATTATCAATAACAACAGCTCCAGCTTTGAGCGCATGGGGCACAAACTGTTTTGAAATATCTCCTCCTGCGCTAAAGAGAGCAATATCTATTCCTGAGAAACTCCCCTCTTCTAACGCCTCGACAACAAGGATCTGATCTTGAAAAGAAATTTTTGTTCCTGCAGAACGTGAAGAAGCTAGCAATCGCAACGAAGCTATTGGAAACTGACGCCGCTCTAACACCTTGAGTATCTCCTCTCCAACAGCGCCAGTAGCACCGACGATGGCAATGTGCTTGGGCGATGAGTCAAAATGATGCATAAAGATGAAAATGTTAACTCAAAATGACTCTCAAGCAAAATAAAAAACCATCTTCTCCTCGCTACCTCCGTATCAGTATTGAACAACAGCTCCTGGAACTTTTTAGCTGCCAACCAGCTAAAAATAGACCCTCCAAGCCGATTGCTTCTTATCCCATTTCAAGCTCCAAATTTGGCTTAGGGACAGAAGAAGGAAGCTATCGTACGCCTCTCGGGCTTTTTATGATTGGCAAAAAAATAGGAAAAGGAATGCCTGAGCGTATGATTTTTAAAGCCAGAAAAGCAACCGGGAGAATCGCTTCTCTTGGGGGAGAAGAAGATCATATTCTCACACGTATTTTGTGGTTACAAGGTCTAGAGCCTCATAACAAGAACACTTGGAGTCGATTTATTTATCTTCATGGCACCAACCAAGAAGAACTTCTGGGAACTCCAGCCAGTCATGGCTGCATTCGTCTTGGCAATAAAAATATCACAGAATTATTTCGTCACGTGCGCAAAGGAGATTTGGTGGAAATTGCATAATTAGAAAAAGTGAAGGGTAAAGAGTGTTACCTATGTCCTGACCCAACCGATTACTCTTTGACCCTTTACTCATTACTTGTCTGCAGAAAATAATACCTTTGTCGGATAAATTTTAGGATTTTTTTACGCAAGAATTTTTGAGGGAAGGAAGCCGTCTTAGTTCCCGCCTTCGCGGGAATGACGCCTTAGAGCGTACTGCTACCGACGTAACAGCACCCTCTGACAACGTTACGTCATTCCCGCGAAGGCGGGAATAGCGCCAAAAAGAACCAGTAAAAATTCCTAAAATTCATTCGAGAAAGGTATAAATATTCATTTTCAAGAATTGTCCACTTGCGGATAGAGCCTATCTAGTCTTAGATGGAGGCTATTAGCAACCAGCTTAGAAAGGAGGCGAAAATTATGAAGATCACTAAAATTCTTGCAGCAGTCGCTCTTGCGGTAGTAGCTATTACTGCACTTGGTGCATGTCAATGCCACAAGCAATCCCCAGCTCCAGCAGCTTTGGGTACACACAAGTAATATAACAGGGAAACTGTACAGTCTCCTGTTTTTACTAAGAAGGTCGGACTATATTTCATAGTTCGGCCTTCTTTTTTTTAGGAATCTGTCCGTAACTACCAACGGCACGTTGGTAGATTTTTCACTTCAACTTATTGCGAAGCAATTATATAGTTTCCTGCCCTATGCAGCTTACGGCCCCTCTCACTTTTCAGCCTATTTTAGTAGAACGTCCCTGGGGAGGACGTGCGTTAGAAACCACCCTCCACATCCCGCTCCCTGAAAAAACCTTGATTGGCGAACTCTGGGCGATTACTGATCGTCCTGAAGCTCAAAGCATCGTGGCTCAAGGACCTCTGGCAGGAACGACCCTTCATGAGCTTTGGAGCAAGAGTCGCTCTGAGATTTTTGGTTCTTCTCACCTTGCTCATCCAGCCTCTTCTTTTCCGATTTTATGCAAATTATTAGATGCCTCCGAGCAACTCTCTCTTCAAGTTCATCCCCAAGAAAAAGAGGCACTTTTATTCGGCGGAGAGCCTAAAACAGAATGTTGGTATTTTTTGAAAACAGCCCCAGAAAGCTCTTGTTATGCTGGTTTGAAGAAAGAAGTGACTCGCGAAAATTTTCTTCAGGCTCTAGAAGAAGGTTCTTTAGAACGAGTGATTCATTCTTTTCATGTTCAGGAAGGAGAAAGTCTTTTTATTCCAAGTGGACGTCTTCATGCGATGGGTAAAGGAATTCTAGCCCTCGAAGTCGAGCAAAACAGTGATACAACTTACCGAGTATTTGATTGGAATCGTCAAGATGCTCTCGGGCGACCTAGAAAACTCCATCTCAAAGAGGCGCTTGCCTCCATTAATTTTGAAGACCCAGAACCAAGAGCACAAGAGGCTTCGGCGCTCACGGTCGCTAATGCCCCCTGTTTTCATGTCGAAAAATGGACCTTAGAAACCCCTCGCCTTGTTTCTATCGCCAACAATTTTTCTATTTTTGTCTGCCTTACAGGAACTGTCTCCTGCGGTAGAGAATCTTATCAACCTGGTGATTTTTTTCTCATTCCTGCAGCACTACAAAATGCTCTTCTTGTTCCAGGAACCTCAGAGACTGAAAGCCCCACCCTTTTACAAGTCACACTTCCACCTGTTTCTTGAAATCATGATTCAACTTATCGATGTCAGCAAAGTCTATGGAGAAGGAAAAAAAGCCGTTCATGCCTTGCGCAATATTAACCTCCATGTTCCCCAAGGAAAAATTGTTGGTGTCATTGGCACCTCAGGAGCTGGTAAAAGCACGCTGCTTCGAACCATCAATTTGCTAGAGGTTCCCACACAAGGAAAGGTCATCTTAGATGGAAAAAATCTTACAGAACTGAGTCATACAGACTTAAGAAATATGCGGCGCAGGATAGGAATGATTTTTCAAGATTTCCATTTACTCTCTTCTCGCACCGTTTTTGAAAACATTGCACTCCCGCTGGAATTAGAAAAATTACCTTACAGAAAAATCCGAGAACGCATCCACGACTTATTAAAATTAGTTGGGCTTCAAGAGCGATCCCACTTTTATCCTTCTCAACTTTCAGGAGGTCAACAACAGCGCGTGGCCATTGCACGTGCCTTAGCAGCCTCTCCTAAAGTGCTCCTTTGTGATGAAATCACTTCTGCACTCGATCCGCAGACAACCCGCTCGATTTTACTCCTCTTAAAAGAAATTAATAGAGAGTTAGGCCTTACCATTTTATTGATCACTCACGAAATGGATGCCGTTAAACTAATTTGTGACCAAGTTGCCATCATTAGTAACGGCCAGCTTATTGAACAAGGCGAAACCTCTTCCTTTTTTGGAAATCCTAAAACGCAACTAGCTCGTGAGTTTATCGAATCTATATTTCACCTCAAGATTCCAGAAGAGTACCAAGCACGCATGACGCCAACATGGTCTCCCAAAAGTTATCCTCTTGTGAAATTAGGGTTCACAGGAAAAACGGTTGACAAGCCACTCATCTCAGAGGTTTGCCGCCTCTTCCAAGTTGATATCAGCATTCTTAGTGCTGACATCGAATACGCAGGAGGAGTCAAATTCGGGTATTTACTCGCAGAGCTTTTTGGAACCCAAGAACAATGCAACACTGCACAGCAATTTTTTATCCAACATCATATTCAATTGGAGGTAATCGGTTATGTCCGCATCGATGATTAATCTTTTTGTCAATGCCCTAGGAGAGACACTCCTGATGGTGTTGACCTCTACTTTCTTAGCAACCCTCTTAGGAGTGACGCTTGGAATTTTATTGCACGTGACCAAACCGACTCAAATATTGGCTTATCCCGTGGGGCATCATCTCCTTGAAGTGATATTAAACATAGGCCGCTCTATTCCTTTTATTATCCTCATGGTAGCGCTTATTCCTCTCACACGTTTTCTTGTGGGGACAAGCATTGGCACGGTAGCTGCCATCGTCCCATTAACTATCGGTGCTATTCCTTTTATGGCACGCCTCATTGAAGGAGTTCTCATGGAAATCCCATCAGGACTCATGGAGATGGCCTGCTCGCTGGGGTTAACTTCCCGTCAAATCATCACCAAAATATTAATTCCTGAAGCCCTACCAGGAATCATCAACAGCATCACCGTCACTATGATTGCTCTTGTCAATTATTCTGCAATGGCTGGAGCTATTGGAGCTGGAGGCCTAGGAGACATAGGCATTCGCTACGGATATCAACGCTTTGATACAACAGTTATGTTAGCTACCATTGTTATTTTAGTAATACTGGTACAACTCATTCAAAGCGTAGGAAATTTTTTAATAAAACAATACGATCATCGCTAGCTAGAGCCACTTTTATGAGTATCGAAATTGAACGCAAATTTTTAGTCACTAGCAATGCATGGAGAGACGCAGCAAAAGAGGGCACTACCTTTTGTCAAGGGTACCTCTCACGAGCGCCCGAGGCCAGTGTGCGGGTGCGCATTGAAGGAGATGATTCTTTCCTCACTATTAAAGGGCCACTGAAAGGCATCACTCGAGCTGAATTTCAGTACCCTATTCCTTTTGAAGATGCCGAAAAGCTCCTGCTACTTTGCGTTACGCCGCTGGTTATTAAAACTCGTTATAAAGTGCATTACAAAAAACAACTTTGGGAAGTAGACGAGTTTCATGGAGAAAACGATGGTCTCTTTCTTGCTGAAATTGAACTTCCCACCCCAGAAACAGCTATTCATCTACCTCCGTGGGTTGGCAAGGAAGTTTCAGCAGAAATGCGTTATTATAATTCAAACTTGGCAACTCATCCTTTTACAAAGTGGGAAAAAGACAAAGAGAGCAGCAAAGAATAACACAGTCCATCGGAATATGTTGTGGCGCATTTCCTTTTTTGAGGTAGATTCTTTCCCCCTCTCTTCACGCTCCTACTAGCTTTCTGCATATGCTCACTGCCACCAATCTCTCTAAATCTTTTGGAGGAGAGATCCTTTTTGAAGATGCTTCCCTCCAAGTGAATCGCGGCGATCGGATTGGCCTCATTGGCGCTAATGGAGCCGGGAAGTCGACCCTCTTTTCTCTCATCCTCAAAGAAGCTTCTCCCGATTCTGGCTCCATCGCCATGGAACGAAATGTGAAGCTTGGTTTTCTTCCCCAGGAAAATGCGACCTCTGGAGATGAAACCATTCTGGAACTTGCATGCAGTATCTCTCCTGAAATGGAAAAAGCGTACACTCTTTTTCGCAATCACCCGGAGGAAGAAGATCCACTCCACCATGAAGCTCAAGAGCTTTTTGCAGAAAACAACGGTTACGCTCTCGAAGCCAAAGCTAAGAAAATCTTGAGTGGTCTCGCCTTTCGTGAAAGCGACTTTTATCGCATGGCTCGTACGATGAGTGGCGGTTGGATCATGCGTGCTCATCTCGCGCGCCTGCTGGTCATGGAGCCTGATTTGTTAATGCTGGATGAACCGACCAACCATCTCGATCTCGAGTCACTGGGTTGGTTTCAAAATCATCTTCTCAATTATACCGGAGCTATTTTAGCTATTTCCCACGATCGTGAATTTCTCAATGCCATTTGCGAATCGATGATCCAAATCCGACATCACAAACTGCATCACTATCGCGGCAACTATGATTCTTTTTTGGAACAAAAAGCAGCCCGCGACGAGCAACATCTCGCCGCTTACAAAAGTCAACAACGGGAGATTGCCGAGTTACAACGTTTTATCGATCGCTTCAGAGCCAAGGCCAGCAAAGCCTCCCAGGCCCAAGACCGTATTAAGCAACTTGCTCGGATGAAACGGATCGAGCCGCCCGAGCGTAGTGAAGCTACCGTGCACTTTCGCTTTCCTCAACCACCTCGCAGTGGACAGCGTGTAGCCCGCCTTACCAATGTCAAACAAGCTTATGGCGACCATGTTGTTTATCATGATCTCAACTTAGAAGTGGAGCGTGGAGCTCTGACCGTGCTGGTGGGTCCTAATGGAGCAGGTAAATCGACATTGCTGAAAATTCTTGCCGAGATGGTTCCTCTTGCAGCGGGAAGTTATGAAAAAGGCCACAATACTTTGATCGGTTATTTTGCTCAGCATCGGACCGAAACAATGAACCTCAAGCACACCGTCCTTCAAGAAGCCATGAGCATTCCCAAGCCCATTCCAGAGCAGATGGCACGCACGATCTTGGGTTCTTTTCTTTTTAGTGGTGAGGATGTTTTTAAGCCAGTAAGCGTCTTAAGCGGTGGAGAAAAAAGCCGTCTAGCACTTGTTAAATTGTTGCTCGATCCACCCAATTTTTTACTCCTCGATGAACCAACGACCCACTTAGACATGCCAAGCATCGATGCCTTGATTGGAGCGCTCAAGCAGTATGAAGGCACCTTGTTCTTCGTCAGTCACGATGTTCATTTTATCAAGGCCTTAGCAACCAGTGTCCTTCATATCAATGCCGGCAAAGTGACCCCGTATGCTGGCGACTACAATTATTATTTAGAAAAATCTGGAGCGCTCTCTGCCAAAGCAGCCTTGGTCGCTCCAGGAAATGGCCAACCCCTGAGCAATCATCAACCTCAACAGAGGGCAGCAACTTCTTCTGCCGCTCCCAAGATGGGACTCAAAGAAATCAAGGCGCTGCGCAAAGCAGAAGCTGAAAAACGAAAAGCCGCCAACAAAGAACGCCGCGATTTAGAAAAAGAAATTGCAGAGTTAGAAACGGAGGTCCTTTTTTTGGAATCGGAGAAAAAGCGCCTGGAAGCCTCCTTGGAAGATTCCTCTTCGCATGCCACTAGGAATACTTTTCAGCTGAATCGGGAGCTTGTTGCCATCTTAGAAAAACTAGAAAAAAAGAGTTGCCGCTGGGATCAGCTCACCACCGCCTTTGCAGAGAAATATCCTGAGCAAAAAGAAGAGGCTTAAGAACTCTTCACCCATTGCGCTAAAAAAGCAGCAAGAGCTTTTTTGGAATCATAAAATCCAAGTGAGCCGTTCAAACCCATCACCTCAAAACCCTCTCCTACCGCAGGTCCATTAGCAACGGAGGCATCGAGTTGGTACTTTTCGATTTGATGGGAAGCCTTAGAGCAAGATTCCATCTTGGTTCCATCGACTTCATATTTCCAACCGACAAGTTTCGTCGTTGGGAACCACGCCCGCAGATGCGCAATAATTTTTTCTGTGGGCTGCAATGTCATCGTGATGGGGCCATACCCAGTTCCAATTTTGCCAGCATCGAGCAGCTTGCCCTCGAGAGTACTTACCTCGCTGACCCGATAGTCACAAAGAGCAGCAGTATGAAAGAGGGCTACGATTTTTTGTTCGCGAGCCACTTTTTGAAAAACAGCTGACAAATCGGCATTGGTCCTAAAAGGGAGCATTTTTATTTTTTGTTCATCAATTGGAAAAGTCGCTGTCCGACTTCGCAAGCAGATCACCTTAAACCCAGCTTGGCATAAGCTTTCACAAAGAATAGCCCCCAATTCTCCAGTAGAAAAGTTAGTCAGTGAACGGACACGATCAATCGGCTCGCTGCTAGGACCGCAAGTTACAAGGACTGTCATTTTCCCTGCGCTTTGATCCAAGAAATCAAGGCCTCAGGGCCTCCCGCCAGGTAACCACTATGTTGCGCTAGCAAGTTCCCTTGGGCATCTAGAAGCACCAATGTCGGAAAACCAGTCACATGGTATTTGGAAGAGAGTTCTTGATTCTGAGCTTGGAGCGCTGCTGGCTGTTCTTTAGTTTGAGGAAAATCAACCTCGACAAAGACGAGATTTTTCTCGGCATATTGTTTGAAAGCATCTTGATCGAAAGTATCCTTTTTCAAACGTTGGCACCAACTACACCAATCACTTCCTGTAAAATCAAGCAAGAGGAGCTTTTTTTCTTTTGCCGCTTGCTGTAAGGCAGCCTGATAATTCAAAGCAACCTCAAACTTGGTAGCAGCAGTTGTTTTTGAAATACAACCAACCATGATCACTGCTAGAGAGAGGAAAAAAGAATAAATAATATTTTTCATTCCTACTTTTTATTCATGTTTACAAACTCTTGCAAACTTCAACTTTAACTTTTAACTGCTGCTAACTTCTATACATTAACAACTGGATCCCTGCCTTCGCAGGGATGCCGCTAACTTCGTAGCGGCACTTCTTCCCATGACTCTCTTTGAAAAAATAATCACTCGTACGATTCCTGCGACCATTGTGGCAGAGGAAGAATCGTGGATTGCTTTTCGTGACATTGCTCCACAGGCTCCGACGCACATTCTCATTGTTCCTAAAAAACCGATTCCTCATTTGAGCAAGGCAACAGAAGAAGATCGTTCCTTACTCGGCTCACTCTTGCTAGCTGCTGCACAGATTGCTCAACAGGAGGGCTTGGAATCAGGATTTCGGGTCGTCATTAACAACGGAGCTGATGCCGGGGAAGCAGTCCCTCACCTTCACCTTCATCTGTTAGGTGGAAGAAAATTAGAATGGCCTCCAGGATAAAAAATTTAAACGGTAAATTCAGATACAAGAAAAACGATTTTTGATTGAAGTTCTTTTTCTTTCCGCTTAAGGTAGCCCGCTCTCCTTATTGAGACCCTATCGTCCAGAGGCCTAGGACACTCCCCTTTCACGGGAGTAACACGGGTTCGAATCCCGTTAGGGTCGCCATTTTAAAACATTAATAGGGATAAAAGCGATGGAAGGGATGAAGAAAAAGGATAAAAACAAAGTTAATTTTTCTTTCCTTTCCTCTCTCTCGCATCACCCTCTGAAGCCGGTTCCATCCAGCTCGCAAGGAGAATAGAACCCTCATACAAAAGAACCATTGGCACCCCCATGAGCAAGTAAGTCATCATGTCGGGAGAAGGGGTAATAAAAGCAGCCACTGTAAAAATAGTGACAATGGCCACAGCGCGTGTTTTTTTGAGAAGAGCTGCTGTTAAAAAGCCAAGTTTGACGAGCACAAGAACGACCACGGGCATTTCAAAAGCAACGCCAAAAGCAATAAGGAATTGTGTTGTGAAAGAATAGTAATCCCTCACCGTCCATGTGGGTGTCCATTGCATGACCTTGGCATCTTTGAAAAAGAAATCGAGGGTTCCAGGTAGCACCACCCAGTACGCAAAACTAATACCAGCAAGAAAAAGAAAAAAACTAGCGGCAAGCACTGGAATCATGACGCGTTTTTCTCCTTTTTTTAAGGCAGGAAACAGAAACTCGCTCAAAAAAAAGAGCAAGAGCGGAAAGGACAAAATCATTCCTGCATAAAAAGAGAGCCCTAAGGAAATCGTCATAGAATCAGCAACTCCCAGCGATTGGAGATGGCCAATGTGCCCTGGATCAACTTTCCCAAGCGGCCGCTGAACAATAGAAGCCAACGTGCCGCGAAAGAAAAAACAACCGGCCATGGCTACCACAAGCGTTACGGCAATTTTAATAATCGCCCGCCGCAAATCATCAAGGTGCTCTAGAAAAGGACGCGGCTCTTCTTTTTCCTCGCGAAAAGAAAATAATTGATCGTAGTTCATCAACAAAAAAAAGTCAGGGAGCTACAACAATAAAAAGCTAACTGCCGTTGCTGCATTCCTGCCCTGGCGGGGTTCGCTAGTTCTTAATTTATAGTCCCTGACGGAAGGAACTGTATGTTTTCCTAGCCAAAATAGCAATGAATAACGCGGATTACTTGCTCTGCAAGCAAACTTACTTGCTAGGTTTCACCACATGGGTCTCGACCGACAAACTAGGAGTTAGAGCAGGAGCAGGGGTTGATGGCAAGAGCGCTGGAGCTGGAGCAGTCATCTTTTGCTGTTGCTGATCGCGTTGCAATACTTCTTGAATAACTTGATTAAGCTCTCCAAGTGGCACCCAACCAAGAATGACATTTTGAGCTCCTGTTGTTTTGGAAGTAAAAATTGCAGAATCCAAAAGACGAGCCGTTCCGGTTTGACTATTCCATTCTATCAGCACTGTGGTGGGTTTTCCTGCAATAGTAATATTCGCATTGATACATTGATAAGTTCCATTTTCACTCGTTGCTTTAGGCTTGTTGGGTTGGCAGGCTACCAACGCAGTGACAGTACCGATCACAAAAAGAAATTTGTTAATCATCATCACTTGCTTATAATTGGTGTCTTCATTATTTCAAGAGAATTACGTGAAACCAACTAACTCCAACAATCTCCTCATCGCTCACAGCATTGAAGAAACTCAAGTCATCGCCCAGCAACTTCTTTCCTTATTAAAAGAGAATGGCGTGATCAGCCTAGAAGGACCGCTGGGAGCTGGCAAAACGCATTTTGCAAAAGGAATCGCTGCGGCTTTCCACTTAGAAGAGGAAGTGACAAGCCCTACTTTTACCTTGCTTCAGACTTATGGCCCAAGAGAAAGGCCACTTCATCATATCGATTTTTATCGATTGAACACAGAAGAAGAAGCACTCGATTTGGGCCTTGAAGAGTGCTTTGAAAAGGGAATCACCATCATCGAATGGGGGAACAAATTTCTCTCTCTTCTTCCCAAAGGCACACTGCGCATTGCGCTTCGTCCCCTTGACAACGATGCCCGTGAAATCTCATGGCATGTTCATGACTAATCAAAAAATGTCATCAGCAGATAAATCTTAATTCTTCAAAGAAAAGTGAATGGGGATTAGCACTGTGGAAGAAATCGCCTTCCCATTACGATGGGCTGGGCGAAAAATCCAACTCCTTTCCACGGTGCTTGCAGCTTGATCATCAAGCGAGGGATAGCCTGAAGAATGCTCTATCGCAAGATGAGTGATGACTCCTTGTTCATTGATGGCAACACGTAGAAGCACTGTTCCCTCGTGACCATACCTACGTTCGTTTTCGGGATAGAGTGGCTGTGGATTGTGAAGATAACTTGGCGTCACATCAATAGCTCCAGAAGAAGCTGAGGAAGGGGGGGCGAGTTGATGAGGCGAACTATTTTGTTTTTGCGGAGCGGACTTGAACGAGGAGGTTGTTGAGTGAGACGCCATCATCTTTTCCCCATCGGATGTTTTTTTAATTTCTGGAGAGGAAAGATTATTTTTCTCTGGCGCGGCTTCCACAAGCACCACTTCCAAGCTGGAAAGGCCTTTAGCAAGGCCATTCTCAGGCTTCTCTATGAATGAGTGGAATGAGCAAAAAAATAAAAGATGAACTCCCAGCGCCAATAAAAATGGAATCCAGTAAGAACGCATACTCAAGTTTTAAAGCATTTTAGAGAGTGTCTTGAAAATGAATAAAATTGATGCAGTACCAGGAGCGAAGCGCACAGACCCGCAGTGTATATAGAAATACTCGAGGAGGCGAGCATCACAGCAACGCCGCTAATAGCGCGACTACAGAATTTTTTAATATGCTCTAAAAAGTGTATTCGACACCCCCATAAACAGCAGCCCCATCACCTGGATAAAACTGAGCAAGATTGGCATGAGGAGCCTGAGCGTTGGCAATGATACCGGTTGTAGCGGCGTAGGTGGTATTGCAAATATTCATCACTTCTACATAACAAGAAAATCCACGCTTGGGACGGTAACCCATTTTAAATCCTAAAATCGCATATGGCTGGGTATAGAGTGTAGCAGCTGCATCGACATTATAACCCACGGGAACATATTCGACGTTGGGTCCTGCATAAAAACCGCTTGGATGTTCATAGAGTAATTCTGCTCGGTAATAAAGCATTGGAATTCCAGGAAGGCTGTTATTTCCATACTGGGGATCATTAGAAAAATGAAAATCGTTAAAAAGCCCTACTTGCTTAAGATAAAGCCGGTCACGGCCATTCGCTGGAAAATCAAATTCCTTTTTTTTCTCTACTGCAGCGACACTCTGAGATGGGCGACAAAAAAGGCCATTCCACAAGATGGTATCAAAGCCAAGCTCCACACCTTGATGGATTGTTTGTCCAGCGTTGGTATTGAGAATAGAAGGACCTGTAGGAGTGTTGATACTATAGGGGAAAATTTCGTTATCGACCCACGAGTAGTAGTAAGCTAGATCCCAGCGATAGCGCCCTGCACGACCACGTGTCCCTGTTTCAAGTGTCGTCGCTGTCGTTGCTTGCAATGGCAAGATGCCTTGATAGCTTGGATTGACAAGTTCAGAAAAAGAAGGTGGCGAAAAACTTCTACTCACATTTCCAAAAAGCTGCGCCTCTTTTGTTACATCGTAAAGCAACCCCCATTGAGGAGAGTAGCCCCAATAGGTTTGAGCACCACTATTATCAATGTTTGTTGGCGCAACCCAAAGGCTCGTGTTCTGGCGTAGAGCGTAGGTCACAGCTGTTCCAACGACGGTCGATAATTTATCAGTAAGGTAAAATTGATCTTGTCCAAAAAAATTGAGGTTAGAAGCATATTCCTCGCTGTGATCAATCTGCGTTCCTGCATTCCCATTATTATTGAGGTAGACGGGGTCGTTGACCAGACCCCAACTGGGATTGAAGCCAAGGGTCAATTTATTTTGATGCCCTAAAATCTCATGCTCATTTTTCCATTGCAGCATGAACCCTAAATCGTCATTCACATCCTGTAAAAAAAGAAACATAGCATGGTGGGTGAAGTTAACATGGTTCCAATAGACTTGAGCCTCTGCTTTGTTTTCTCCTTCTTGCCAGGTCGTCTTATCAGCCACCCTCAAAAAGTCATAATCTTTTTGCCAATTGTTAGCGCTGTTAATCGGGTTAGCTTGTCGTGGATTACTCTCCATTTGAGATTCTGTAAGTCCACCTGGCATCTGAGAAAGGGTTTGCACATAAGTAAAATAGAGCCTCGTCTCGAGATGCTCTGTGAGTTTATCGCCAATGTTAGAAAAAATTCTCATGTTTGATTGGTTACTGTGATCACGATATCCTTCCGTAAAGCCAGTACTGATACTTGTGTAGTAGTCGTAGTTGCCCAGCACCAATCCCGAACTAACTTGTCCTTTAAAAGTATTGAAACTTCCATATTCAAAGCGCTCTGTGAGTGGTGGCGCATCATAGCCAGTAAAGGAGACAAAATTAATCGCTCCACCCAAATTCGCAGAGCCATATTCGAGAGAGTTAGCACCTCGATAAACTTCCATATAGCGTGTGGCCAGTGGTTCTATCGATTGCATATTAAAAACACCATCGGCAAAATTAATGGGCATTCCATCTTGCAAAAGTTGAATTCCACGTCCTGCGCAACCAGAGCGCTGAATTCCTGAACCACGAATAGAAACACGCGATTCCTCTTGGCCAAAACGAGGTTGAACGTAGAGACCAGGAGCCCATTGCAAGGCATCTTTGAGCGTGGAGTAACGGCCGGTTTTATAAGAGTCGGCATTGATGACTTCAACCGCTCCGACACGTTGTGAGAGCTCTTGCTGTTTACTCTTAAATTCTTGAACTGTTAACGATGCATTCGATTTTCCAGAAACAAGAACTTCTGGCAGAAGCATTGGTTGACTATTAAAAGTGATCGGATCAGCAATAGAGAGACTGAGATAACTACAAAAAAGGAGAAAATATTTTTTCATTAGTAAGCATCAAAAAGAAGCGCCTTCAAAAAGCGCCGTTCCAATGCCGTTTACTTTGGGTCAGAATCGGGGTCAGTTCCGTTATTTGGATAATTTGGTGCCAGTTCGGCTATAACTGAACTGACCCCAAATTATCCAAATAACGGAACTGACCCCATTGCCTTCTGAGCAGATTAAAAAAATTATATAAACGGCATTGGGGTTAAACCCAAGTGAGGTAGGCTAGCCGCTGCTAGCACAAATCTCGTTAAGTGGTAACGAGGCCTCGTGGATAAGGCTCTGGAGGATCGTAAGTGATGCTTTTATAAGTGGAGGGAAGCGGTTTCGAGTACGAAATTTTTTTTGAAAATAAAAAAACAGCTTTCTCCATGGTAATAGAAAGAGCTACCTTCAATGACTTGTCTGTTTTTAGGAGAGCTGTTGTTTTTTGTTTTTTCTTGCTTTCCTTTTCAATTTTTTTGCACAAAGAGCAGGGGTGTTTTCCACTAAATGTTTTTTGCACTGCGTTGGTCAAGCTATCATTTTTTGAGTACTCTTGAATCATGCTAGCCCAGGCAACTCCTTGCAGCACGACCAATGGCCCCCCTGCAATGATAAAGAGGGCAAAAGCAATTGACAAAAACCCGATAAGCTTCATTTCAACTTTAGTCATTTTTGGTATACCCCATGACGAATGAATTTTAGGAATTTTATACGCAGGAGTTTTTGGGGCTAGCAAGGCCTCCCGAGTGAGACGCTATGCGTACATAACGTAAGCCAGGGCAACGCTGCTAGCGCCAAAAAGAACCAGTAGAAAATCCTAAACTTCATTCGTCATGTGTATAATTACCAACGTCATTTCCTAACGTTGATAGAGACAACTATTCGAGAGAAACATCAGTAACTGCCTGCTTCCATTCTTCGGTGGTTAATCTGACCTTGCCGCCGAAGTCATCGGTAATGATGACTTCATTAGTATCATGATGAACTTCTACCACAGGGCAGCAGGAGCCAGATCCCATCGCTCTGCAGAGAGTGAAGCTAGTGATATTATCCTCGAGGGTATGTTTTGTAGCCATCCCAGGAGGATATTCAAAAGGTTTTTTCAAAACAAGAAGAAGATCATTCTTGTTCAAAATTCGAACCTCACATCGGTTTTTATCTTAGTAGCTAGCACTGTTTCATACATTTTCTTGAGCGCGATTCTATATTTTTTCTTGAGCACAATTCTATATAATTTTATAGTGCTTCTTTTGAGAAGGATGCGGTAGAAGCGCTGAAATTTTTTCTTAAGACAAGACCGAAGACTTCAGCGCTATCCAAAAATAACGTGAAGGGTGAGTGCGCAGTCTTAGAGCATTTTAAATAAAACTACTGCCAAAGTCATCGATGGTAAAGAAGCTGCTGCCATTTTCGAAAAGGATCTTTCACTTTGGTTTACTGCAATGTTTAGCCCTTCGCTTCAACTAGGTATTCTGAAAGCCTCAGATTTACCCGGATATCCCAACAAGCCAGTCTACATCGGCAATTCGAATCATGTTCCACCAACCCATAGCTCATTCATGGATTGTATGGATGCCTTATTTGAATGCCTAAATCTTGAACCTCATCCAGGAATGCAAGCGGTATTGGGACATTTTATTTTTACTTTTATTCATCCATTCCATGATAACAATGGGCGTCTTGGTCGTTTCTTGATGAACTTCATGTTGATTTCTGGCGGCTACCCTTGGAGGATTGTTCGTTCCGAAAAAAAATATCGTAATCGATATCTACACGCCCTTGAAACCGCTTTCGTGAAGCGAGAGATCAAACCTTTTGTTAAGATGATCACGCAAGAGATGTGTGTCGATTAGACGTAGAACAACTCCATGAAGATTCTCGCCTTTGACTCCTCTTCTCCAGTTGTTTCCATCGCGATGATCAACGATGATCCTTTTTCTAAAAAAGAAATCATCCTCTATCATCAGGATCAATCTCAACCACGCACCACTTCTTCCATTTTTTTTGAAGAGTTGGAAAAGGTAATTCAAAAGCATGGAAGACCAGATCGGATTGTGGTGGGACTTGGACCAGGTTCTTACAATGGGCTTCGCAGTAGCATTGCTACAGCTCAAGGAATGGCTTCCTCCTGCGGCGCTGAGTTAATAGGCATTCCCTCCATTGTGGCTTTTGAAGAGGGAAAAAAAGGATGCTGGGTTGTGGGCAATGCTCGTGGAGGTCACTATTGGTTGGCTCAGATCATTGACCATCAGTGCGTCAGAGGGCCAGAGCTTTTTACACTAGAAGAGCTGGAAAGGGGTCAGTCCCGCAGTTTGTTAATTTCAGGACTAGAACCTAAAGTTAACGAACCAAAATTAACAAACTGCGGGACTGACCCCAAAACTAATGGACTGGCACCAAATATGACAAACTATAGGACTGACCCCTTTCCGGTGTTATCATCAACTCCTCTACCAGAACTTTCTTTTTCAGAAAAAGTGATTACCAAAACACCCAATGCGCTTTTATTGGCGCGGCTTAGTAAAGATCTCATTGCCACACGAGAGCCTCTCGAGCCACTTTATCTCAAGCCTCCTCATATCACTATGTCTAAAGCTAAAAGAAGTTCTCCGTTCTCAGTTCTTGGTTCTCAGTTGTTACTTATTTTCTTTTTGCTCTTATTCATGAGCCAAGCCCATGGCATGAGCAATGAAATCACTCTCAAAAATCCTAAACCAACTTGGGAGACACAAAAAAAAGCACAGACTTTTCAATTCTCAATTCCTGCACCTCGCGGACAAATCACCGATCGGCATGGGGAACCATTGGCGCAAAATCGCCTTAGTTTTAATCTAGCACTTCAATTTCCAACTCCCCTCAATTTTAACGACAAAAAAATCCTGGAGTTTGCCAAGCAGTATATCGCTTTTGCTCAAGGAAAATTGCAGCATCCTATTACTATCAGTGATCAAGCAATCCTCAACCATTACCATCGCCGTGGATTGTTGCCACTTGATCTCCTTGAAGATCTCTCTCCCAAAGAGCTTGCGGCAGCACGCAGTGGATTGCCTGCTTGTTTGATCCTACGCCAAACCTATACACGACTCTACCCTGAGGGAGAGCTAGCGGCCCATGTGATCGGCTACACTGGAAGAAAAGCCCCTCTCTCAGTACGAGGGATTGAAAATAAAGATCTTCTTTTTCCCCAGAGTGAAGGACGCGAGGGGATCGAACAAGTTTTTGATGCTCAGCTTCAGGGAGAACAAGGAATACTTGCCTCAACTTACGATGAGGAGGGAAAAAAGAGCTCCGAGCGCATTGCACAGCAACCTGTGCCAGGAAACAACGTCATCACAACACTCGATAAAAACTTACAACTACTCTGTGAAAAAGTACTCCGCGAAAATGCTAAGCAAGGGGCCATTGTCATGATTGATCCGAACACGGGAGAGATTGTGGCTTTGGCTTCCTACCCTGAATTTAATCCAAATGATTTTGTACCACTACTCAATCAGCAGGTTTTTGAAAAACTCAGCAAAGATCCTGCTGTACCTCTCCTGCCACGAGCTTTTCGTTCAGCTTATCCACCAGGTTCCTCATTCAAACCAGTCGTAGGTATTGCGGCTCTTCAAGACAATTTTATTACTCCTGAAGATCGTTTCTCTTGCCCCCCTAGTTTTGATGTGGGCAATGTCACTTTTCACAACTGGAAAAAAGTTAATGCAGGAAAACTCAATTTTGTCCAAGCCTTCACACAATCGTGCAACACTTGGTTTTATCAATGCGGTCTGAAAATGAAGGCACAGCCTATCATCAGTTGGGCTCATCGCCTTGGACTTGGAAACCGCACAGGCATTCCGCTGAAAGGAGAAGCAAAAGGAAATATTCCCGACGATCAATATATGCTGCGCGTGCAACATCGAAAAATCCTGCCAGGAGACATTGCCAACATGAGTATTGGCCAAGGTGATATTTTGGTTACACCACTTCAAATGGCTCAAATGATGGGAATCATCGCGGCTCAAGGAAAATTTCACCAGACACGCTTGATCCAACAGATTCAAACTCCCGACAACAAGGTTCTCCTCGCCTATCCTGATCGCGTACGGGATGACTTACAACTGCGTCCTGAGGTCATTACCACCTTGCGTCAAGCCATGATCGATGTTACCGAAGATGCCCAAGGCACCGCTCACCGCGCACAAGTTCCCGGCATTCATATCGCAGGAAAAACAGGAACGGGGCAATGGGGGCCCAAGAACAATCAACGCACGGTCGCCTGGTTTGCAGGGTATGCCCCGGCGGATAAGCCTCAATACGCCTTCGCAGCTCTTTACGAGGGAGACCCCAACGACAACAGCGTCCATGGAGGAACTCAAGCTGCGGGGATGATCCACAAAGTCTTAGCAGAACTTTATCCTCCCGCTAAAAATAGTTCTGAGGTGGAAACAAAGAATACTTCACCAGAACCGTCTTCTAAAAAGGAAGATGATGATGAGTCGGATTAAAAATTATTCTACGGAAAGAGAAGTACTTCTCTTCTCTTTTTCTGTCCTTGCTGCTTTAAGCAAACTTGTAACCTCCTCAAGTAGTTTTTTGTTTGATCTCATTAAATTGGCATCACTACTTTTAAAATCTTTAAAGCGCTCCAACTTCTCCTGCTCTTCAGTACTCTTTTTCACAATGGCCTCCAAAACAGAATTTGTTATTTTTTCTGGATGATTACCAAAAATGTTTAACAGCTCTGTCAAACTATAAGTACGATACGTTGCCTCGTGCTGATGATGCGCCAGTTGCTCTCGCATCTTGATTTCTGCTTGGAGTTTGGCTGCCTCCCGCCGCTTTTTAGAAGCCCAGAAACTGAGGGTTTCAAGGAGACCGTGGTAAACTACTTTTACATTAGGACCGCTCAACCACAGATGAGCATTTTCTTGGGTTTTATCTCGCCTAAAACGAAAATTTTTAGTGATTCTTTCTTTAAGACTCATTCCCAAGGAGCGAGCAACCTCAATCTTGCCTTGATGAAGTACATCGTAGGTTTCTCCTCCATAATCAAAAGTAAGATACAAAATTTTTGAGTGATCTTCATGATTTCTCGATGCTTTTGCCAATTGAGCAGCTGTTAAAGAAGTACCTTTGCTCATGTTTTGTTGATATTGGCCTCTCTTAAATTTACTAGAAGGGTTATTCACAATAATCCCCCCATCTTTCATCACGTTGCCTTCCCACTTTACAGGCTTAAAAGCAATCGGAAATGCTGCTGACATACGTATGGCTACGACGAGGGGAAGAGTTAAGATTTTCTCTTTTTCGCTATCTTCGATGTCAGGATCGTTATAAGCAGCACTATTTAAAAAAACAGGCTTATCATCGCTCTCATTATAAACACAAATAGAGAGGTCTTTAAATTTTTCAGGATTCATCTTACGGAGCAAAGCAAGATGTTTAAAGGTAAGGAAAGGCGTAAAGCCATCAGCTAATAAATGAAAAAATTCACTCATGAAGGGACGTTCTAATGTTTCATCTAAGTTATTCCATTCTTTCTCCTCTTTTATTGATGTCAGATAAGAATAAGCAGTACCTATTAGTTTTTTATTAATTTTCTCTAAAGCCAGGGTCCCCTCATGACCAAGTTTGCTATTGTCAAAGGTGATGTGCTCTTTCAACTTTTTCTTAAACTCAGCATTCTTACTCTCTCTCATAAAATCGAGAGCTTCAATTTCCTCAGAAGCTTGATCAAACTCAGCAGCATTCATCCCAACAGCTGTGAAAGCAGCAGGAATGGTACCTACAGAAGATCCTGAAACGCGTTGGAGTTTTTTTAATTTTCCACTCTCCTCCAAAACCCTGTAAGCACCCCCATAGCCAGATCCCTTATTGCCTCCTCCAGAAAAAGAGATCTCTTCGTAATCGGGAGCTGGCTCAATAATAGTAACTGATGGAACTGTAATATCATTCTCACTCTTACTGTATAAAACAACCTGAGGAGTTGGATCTACCCCTTTTTTCTCAGCGTTAGTTTTATTCAATAATTTGAGTATTTCATTATGAGCTAGTTGAATAGCCTTACTTGTGGAGAACTTGTTAGCATTATTTTGCAAGTCTTCTAAAATCCCCTTAAATTTTCCCTCATCTATTACCACCTTTTCTTTAAATGGTTGGCTCAATACATAGCGAGTAAAATGGATTTTTAAATTTTCAATCGTCTCTTCTTTGGTAGGTGTAGAATACCCAAACCATGGTTTTATGGCCCTCCAGAGAGCGTAATGATTTTTTACGATGGTGGCAGTACCGCTCTCATCAACTCTAATATCCGCGCTGAGATTCTTATTTTGAAGTGCTTCCTTCGTAAGGACATTCCAAGCGTCACTCTTATTAGGAATCCCGCTAAAGGTAGTACGATCCGGAGCTATATCCATAATTATTTACTCGTTGCTAAAAAAATGAGTTTTCCATTTTTAACTTCAGCCGTAACAGAAGAACCTTCGCGCAGATGCCCTTCCAAAATCTCCATGCTGAGCGGATCCAAGATTTTTTGTTGAATCACGCGTTTGAGGGGACGAGCTCCATAGGCAGGATCATAACCCTCTTTGGCCAAATAATGTTTGGCCTCCTGGGAGAGTATTAAGGAAATTTTTTGTTTCTCCAAGCGATGAGCCAAACGCTGCAGCTGAATATCAATAATCTTAGTAATCTCTTGATCACTAAGCCGGTCAAAAATCACAACCTCATCAATACGATTGAGAAACTCTGGGCGGAAGTGCCCGCGGAGCGCCTCCATCACGCGGCGATTGCGCTCTGCCGTCTTCAAATCTTCCATGATGAATTGACTTCCAATGTTACTGGTCATGATGATCACCGTATTTTTGAAATTAACGGTTCTCCCTTGCCCATCGGTGATACGTCCATCATCGAGCACTTGAAGCAGCACATTGAAAACATCGCTGTGTGCTTTTTCTACTTCATCAAACAAAATCACCGAGTAGGGCTTGCGACGTACTGCCTCACTCAGTTGGCCTCCCTCTTCGTATCCGACATAGCCCGGAGGAGCTCCAATCAAGCGAGCCACGGTATGCTTTTCCATGTACTCACTCATATCGAGACGAATCATCGCACCCTCATCATCAAATAAAAATTCAGCCAACGCTTTGGAAAGTTCCGTTTTTCCAACACCTGTCGGCCCCAAAAATAGGAAGGAACCAATCGGTCTGTTCTCCTCTTGAAGACCAGCTCGGGCTCTGCGAACTGCGTTAGAAACGGCTTTGATGGCTTGTTCCTGACCAATGACGCGCTGCATCAGACGCTTTTCCATCTTCACCAATTTTTGTCGCTCTCCTTCTTGTAAATTAGAAACCGGAATTCCTGTCCACACAGAGACAACCTTGGCGATATCTTCCTCGGTGACCTCTTCCTTAAGTAGCGTCTTTTTTGCGACCATAACGACATTATGAGCTTCGAGTTGTTTGGTCAGTTCAGGCAAGCGGCCATATTGAATTTCGCTGGCTCTTGCAAAATCCCCACGCCGTTGTGCAGCAGCTAGCTCGTTTTTAAGCGACTCTATTTCCTCATTCATTTTTTGAGATTTCCCTATCTCCTCTTTTTCTTTGAGCCAACGAGCCTTGAGAGTCGTTGAGGTTTCTTTAAGTGTTGCCAATTCTTTCTCCAGCTTGGCAAGACGTTCTTTGCTTGGCTCATCTTTTTCTTTACGCAGTGCTTGACGCTCCATTTCCAGCATCATTACCTCTCGTTCATTTTGATCAATCTCGGTGGGCATCGATTCGAGCTCAATTTTCAAACGTGATGCTGCCTCGTCAATAAGGTCCACCGCTTTATCGGGCAAGAACCGATCCGAGATATAGCGATGAGACAAAACTGCTGCTGCAACTAAGGCAGCATCTTGAATACGCACGCCATGATGGATTTCGTAACGTTCTTTTAGTCCACGTAAAATGGCGATGGTGTCTTCTACCGTTGGCTCTTGAACCATAACGGGTTGAAAACGTCGCTCCAGAGCTGCATCTTTTTCAATATACTTGCGATATTCATCAAGGGTCGTGGCTCCAATGGTGCGCAACTCGCCACGAGCTAACTGTGGCTTCAAAAGATTGGAAGCATCCATCGAACCCTCAGCAGCCCCAGCTCCGACAATGGTGTGAAGCTCATCGATAAAAAGAATAATTTCTCCCTCAGAGCTCGAAACCTCTTTGAGAAAGGCTTTAAGCCGATCTTCAAACTCTCCACGAAACTTGGCCCCTGCCACCATTGATCCGAGATCCATGGCCACAAGGCGCTTGTTTTTTAACGACTCAGGAACATCGCCACTAATAATGCGGCGTGCCAATCCTTCTACAATCGCCGTTTTGCCCACACCCGGCTCTCCAATGAGGACAGGATTATTTTTGGTGCGGCGTGAGAGCACCTGCATGGTACGACGGATCTCCTCATCACGACCAATGACAGGATCGATTTTCCCTTTCCGTGCCAGCTCCGTCAGATCGCGACCATATTTTTCGAGTGTCTGATACTTTCCTTCCGGATTTTGATCGATCACACGTTGAGAACCACGAACCTCAACAAGGGTTTTCATAAGCTTTTCGCGGGTTGCTCCCATTTCTTTGAAAAGCTTTGCAGCAGCATCTTTTTCCTCACACAGTGCCAACAAATAATGCTCAGCGCTCAAAAACTCATCTTTCAGTTTTTCTTGTTCCTGCTCGGCTCGATCAATTGTTTTGCGCAGTTCATTTCCCACAAAAGGCTGTGCTCCCCCATGAACACGAGCTCGAGAGGCAAGCTCCGCCTCAAGACTCTCGAGGAGAGCAGCCACAGGTATTTGCATTTTCTCTAACAGTGGCCGTGTTAATCCTTCACTCTGCTCAAGTAAGGCTAAGAGGAAATGAGCATTGGTAATTTCTTGCTGTCTGCTCTTAGAAGTCAGGTCTAAGGCTGCACTGAGGGCTTCTTGCATTTTGACAGTAAATTTATCGGGTCTCATAATTATTAGTTGAAGTTAAAGAGGTTCAGGCTTCGCTTATTTTTGAAAAATTTCATTGAAGGAGAAATTAATTTAAACTTTATCTCATCGCGAACCGAGAATGCCGAAGGCGAAGAATTAACTTCAACTTTTCACTTCAACTCTTGATCGCATGAGTTTTGGTAATCAACTTAATAGATGTTGTCTAAACATTATTGAGTGACCGATATTGACATCAACTTAATTTGATTCCCCACCGCAAATAAGTAGGCGTGTCCAAATCTTCTCCCTCCACAATGGTGGGCTCGCTTTTATCAAAGCGCCCTCGTTGAGCAGCTGTTAAATTCAAAGCTCCTTGAGTCTGTTTGGGCTTGGAAGCTGATGAAGACTTGCTCTGGACAGAAGCTGTAATGGGATTTTGATAGGCTGTTTTTGGGAAGAGTTCTTCAAGATCCGAGTCTTTATCGAGTTTTGTTGGAGGAGCCGGTTTGGGAATGGGAGTTGATTTTTCACTAAGAGGCTCAACAGGCTTGGAAAGAGCCATGGCAGGCTTTTCTGATGAGGAGTCTTTCCCCCCTGCAACAGCCAACAAAAAAAGTTGTAGTGGTACCTCTATTGGCCCATCGGCTTGAACACTCAATTGAATGTCATGCTCCCCTTTGGCAAAACGCTCCACCTCTTGCATGACCATTTGGGCTTCTGCAAAAGAGAGATCTTTAGGACCTCGGAGGAGAATAAAAATCGATTCTGCTTTTGCTAAAAAACGGCCACGATCGAGCAAGGGATGTTTGAAAGTGCGCTCGATAGCTTCATGGAGTCGATTTGAGCCAACGGCTTGACCATAGCCAAAATGAGTTTTGGCACCTGGTCGGCTAAGCGCTTTTAGTAAATCAGAGCGTGTAATACGAACAGGACCTTTATTAAAAAACATGGCCAAGAGTGCTGGGATAATGACTTGAAAAGCTTCCTCTGAAGCGACAAATGTTTCTCCCAACTTTGCAATAACAGGATCAGCAGCCACGAGCCTGTTATTATCAAGCAACACAACGCCATCACAAATCTGTTTTAAAGCCTCTAAAGAGCTCCTTGCCATTTCTTGGGCCCGTCTTCCTTCAAAAGAAAAAGGAAGCGTGACACAGGCTAATGTCACCTTCTTAAGACTTTTGCTGATGGTGGCAATTTCAGGAAGGAGCCTAGAAGCGACACTGCCCCCCAATCCTCCTGTGAGAACAACGAGAAGTGATTCTCCCATTTCTTGAATGAGACGCTCCTTCACTTCTGCAAGTGCTGCTAGTGGTTCCACCATGGGAGCGAGAGCAATTTGGTTGGGCACTACAGAAGCTACCAGCGCCTCTTGATCGTTGTTGAGCGCCACAAGCCCACCAAAAGAAGGTTGCACCAGCAGAAGACGATCTAAAAAATTAACTCCTGCATTGCCAGCGCCGATAATTCGATAGCGAACTGGAACTTTTTTAAAGTCATTCATTTTTAAAAGCCTGTCTGAATACTGCTTGGAAATTAGTTGAAGTCAAAAGTTGAAGGGGAAGCTAATTCTTCCTAAAAAGGCCTCCAAAAACACCTGTAATCTTCGAAAAAAGACTCTCCTGGGGAAGCTGGCTATAAACAGCGCTAGCATATTTTGTCAATCCTATTGCTGTGGCAAATTCAGGATTCTCAAAAGTAGAAGTTGGTCCAGAAATATTCCGTGTTGAAGGAACTTTTACTGGGAGTCGAAATACTTCTTCGGCAATTGCCTGAATACCGCGCAATCGAGAGGAGCCTCCCGTGAGGATCAAACCAGTACCTAACAAATCCAAATGACACCCTCGCTCAACTTCACGACGAAGAAGTTGGAAGAGCTCAAAAACCCTTGCATGAATGATCGTGGTTAAGGCTCGGCGATCAATATCACAACCAGAAAAACCAGGATCATTCTTGAGCGTGATTTTTCCCGAAACAGCATCGTTTAACAAAGCGGATCCCTCTTCTACTTTTAAAAGTTCAGCACGGACGATGGGAAGGCGAAGTCCAATAGAAATGTCATTAGTGATATGGTCGCCACCCAAGGCCAACACACCGCTATGACGCACGGCCCCATCAATATAAACGAGGAAATCAGTCGTTCCTCCTCCAATATCGATGACAAGAGCCCCAAGATCTTTTTGTTGCTGTGTCAAAGCGACCTGAGCTGCAGCGAGAGAGTTCATCACAATATCTTCGACGTCGATGTTTAAGGACTCGAGGCAACGGAGCGTATTTTGAATACGTGTTTTAACTCCATGAACAATATGAAAATCAGCCTCCAAACGAGAGGCACTCATTCCTTCAGGGTCAATGACGTTTCGGTTCCCATCGACATGGTAATTTTGAATAATCGTATGAAGAAAAGTATTGGTTGCAGGAATGGTCACCTCTTTGGCATTGATCTCCACCATTCTGAGATCCTCATCATTAATAGTCCCACGATTCTCGGGAATAATCCAACTACCACGGTTGTTAAAACTTTGAAGATGTCCTCCCGAAAGCGCTACCCAGACGCTTTTGATTTCGACATTACTTTTTTCCTCAGCATCGACAATCGCCTCATGAATACATTCCGTCACACTCGCAAAGTCAATAATCTCTCCTTTGCGCACACCGCGCGAGGGAGTTTCTCCCACTCCTATGATGTGAATGGAACCATCTGATAGACCTTCAGAAACAACGACACAAATCTTCGTTGTTCCTATTTCAAGGCCGACAAAAAGCTGTTCACGAGACATGGGTAATTTAAAGTTGGCCGTTGGCCGTTGGCGGTTCGCAGTTATGTTCAGCTCCTTGCTCCATCAGTTTTCCTTTTTAGAAGCAAGACGAGAAGCCGCATCGCTATTGGAACGAAAGATCACAGGGGTATTATGCTCCAGCATGAGATTAGCTGTTGCGATTTGCCGTCCTGTCTCTTGAGAGTGAGCAAAGAGCTTTTGCAGACGTTCCATCTGATCAGGAAAATTTTCTGGTCCAAAAATAAAAGAGGCGTGATTCTCATCAGTCACCAGAGCATCGTATTCCCGCGATACATCTAGAGAACGTATCGAGATCAATTCGGCATTTTTAGGCTCATTGAGCTGTTTCCAGAGAGCGAGTGCAAAAGAAAATTTGTCATCATGGAGTATCGCTCCTGGAGCAAAGTGAGTATTCTCAAATCCAATTAACAATGGCAGTTCGAGTAAGGTATTTTCTGCTTTTTTAGGCATCATCAAAACTCCTTCTTGATCGATCACATAACTTTGACCGACGACAAAAGGCTCCTCAGAAGAGGTTGCAAGACGAAAAATAGGAATACGTCGCTCAAGCGAAACAGAAATCGTATGCGGCAAGAGACGCTCCACATGTGCTTTTTTAACCTCAGGTAACTCACTCAATTTTTTTTCGGCAGCCGTTAAATCGACTTGGAAAATATTGATCCCCTGATGCACGTTCAAGAAAGCTTGCAGCTCTGCAGGAGTCAGCAGATCACTCAAGGTCAGCTCCAGCTCTTGGATGTTGTAATCAGGATTGTGAAAAAAAAATTTATCCAAAAGGGCTCTTCCTCCAAAATAAGTTCCCGCCACTAGCAGGGTCAAAACAAGGAACTTTCTTAAGATGCCATTGATTCTCTGCAAGCGTTGATGTTGCAGGGGATCACGACGCATCCTCACCTCCAGCTGATGGGCAGAGGAAGTCCTACGCAAACGACGATTACCTTTTTTTTGAGAGCGACGAGCGATCATGTTTTATGCGTTGCAATAAGCGTCGTTCCCGCGGAGGCGGGAATGACGGTGAGGGTGGTAGCGACGTTAACTTTTGAAAATACACATTATTTTATTAATAACATACCCTAAGCTATTGGCTTTTTAGCCAACGAAAGCTCCATAATTCTAACACATAATGCTGGAAAATCGAGTCCAAATACAGCTGCAGCATCCGGCAACAGGCTTGTTTCTGTCATGCCAGGAATCGTATTGACCTCTAACACCGCAATCCTGCCATCGTCATGGAGTATCACATCGATACGAGAATAAACTTCAACACCCAAAGCCCGATGCGCTGCCAGAGCGGCTTGCTGAACTTGTTTTGTCGTTACTGGATCCAAGGGAGCCGGGATCAGATGTCGACTGCCACCCACCGTATACTTATTTTCGTAATTGTAGAGCCCATCTTTGGCGACAATTTCTATAATGGGCAAAACCTCTTCTCCCAAAATTCCCACGGTTAATTCTTTGCCAGGAAAAAATTCTTCAACCAGTGCCTCGTTGTCGTAGGAAAAGACATCTTTTAAGGCTGCGTCGATGGCTCGTTGGTCCGAATCTGCCTTCATGATGTGGACCCCTAGCGCGGAGCCCTCCCTCGGAGGCTTGATGACAAAAGGAAGAGAGAGTGTTGGCCTTTCTCCTTTTTGCAAAACTTCAAAAGTTGCTGTGGGGACACCTGCAGCGACAAAGCGTTTTTTGGATTCTACTTTATCGATGGCCAAACGACTTGCTACTACACCCGCACCGCTGTAAGGGATTCCTCTTTTTTCTAACAGCGCCTGCAACGTCCCATCCTCCCCAAACGTCCCATGAATCATATTCATGGCAAAGGTGACTCCCGCTGGCAAATCGAACGCTTCGTCTTTTATGTCACACTCAACTACCGACAAACCCCCTTGCTGTAAGGCTTGCGCAACCGCTTTTCCCGAAGCTAGCGAAACCTCTCGCTCAGCACCAGGCCCACCCATGAGCACAGCAATGTGATGTTTTTTTAAGTCAGAAAAATCAGAAATATCCATCGGGATATTTTTGCTGATTCGAGGAGGGAGGGCAATAGGGAGTTTGAATATTTGTAGGGAGCTTTTCTTTTTATTTTATGCCATTTTTCCCAAAAGATCCTGAGCCTTTCCTTTATAAAGCTGAGCTTTCTTCTTTGAACTTATTTATCAGGACCTATCGATTCCCGGGTTGTATCACTACTAAAAGAAGAGGAGGAGCTACGCGAAATCTCCGCAGTCTCCTTGTTATCCTCTTCAGCAAGCTTTCTACCCTCGCCAAGCCAGTCTTTTTTTCCTTTCATTGGTCCCTGTTGGTTAACCCCATGATAAGCATTAACATCATACTCATCATACTCATAAAGCCTTTTATCGTTTTTTCCTTTCCCCTCTGAAACGATCCCCTCTGTTTTCCTTGTAGTGACAGTGCTAAGGTTAGACTTGCGAGCATCCTTCTTTTCAAGAGATTGGCTATGCAAGGCATTTCTCTCTGCACGAAATTGATTTAATCCATCATTAATCTTTCTTGTTCTCCTAAATACCGTATTTGCTTCTATAGTACCTTGTGTTAGTTGGTTGCCTGTATCATCCTTCTGAGTTGGTCGTTCCAAAAAAATCACCTTTTTTTCAATTAAGGACCGTGCTTCTTTTTCGATTCCACCCCCTTCTGGCGGCTGGTGTTTTAATTGCTCAAGTTGCTGATTAATTTTTAGAAACTTTGAAAAAATTGATTGCTGGTTCTTTGGAAGATCATTTAGTTGTGCACAGCCCAAATCCTTGAGGGTTTGTTGATAAGCCCCTTCTATTACCTTAAGCCTTCCAACAGTAAGGGGACTACCCCAATAAAGTTTAGAAGCAATATCTTTAAGAAATACCTCTTTGAACGCAGCTCCGTATTTCTCTCCAATCTTACTTGCTAATTCCTGATTAGCTGCTCTGAATGCATTTGCGCTTTCTCTAGGGCGGATGAAGAAGAAAAAGAAAGAGTAAACTCTGCCTAGCTTTCCTTGTGGCTTATTAGAATCGGTATAAAACCCTTCCTTTTGACTCGATTTAATCTCGGAACGATCATTTACAGAGCTCAATCCTAGCTCATCAACTACGGTGCCGTTACTCTTATTAATAATTGGATTCATATAAGCAAAAAAGTAGCACACTATCACTGCTAATCAACTACTACAATCTACCTCTTTTCTAAAACAATCGCTCGCTCTTAAAGCGCTATTTTCCTTACTATCCTGAGTAGCTTAAGACTCCCACTTGACTAAAAATGATGAACTTCAACCTAAGCAAAGCAAACTCTGCAAGTGATCCAGGAACAATTCTGCAAGAAGAGAACTTTAATGACCTATCCCCTAAAAAAACGGGCGCTCATTTTTCAAAAATAGAAGAGGTCTCCTCCAAAGAACGCCCCATCACACCACTCACAGAGAGTGAAAGTCGCTCTGGAGGCTCCTCTCCCATTGTTCGCTCTTGGACCGGAACCAGCAGTCAATCATCCGATGATATAAAAGCATCAGAAGATCCTACCTCAGCATCTCACTATTCCTTCCTGGATACGTTGCGTGCAGAGGCAAAGTTAACACAGGAAGATTTAGGAAAGACCACTTACTATATTCGCTACGATAGCCGTGCAGGGCTGTTTCTTGATCATAATCCTTCTACTAAAACCGATTATCGTATTAAGCGAAACGAAACCAAGATGGTTGCCAAGACTCTTGTTGAAAGCTGTCGAAATCAATATGGGGATGCCCTCGGAGATATCTTAGAAAAGCGGCTCCAAGCCAAATTCGGACGACTTAGCTCTTCCATGGTCACTTTCCAGGATCTCTCCCCAGTCACAGAAACAGCGCAGTTCTATCAAGAGGTTTTACAAGCCCCTCTCAAATCAGATAACTCCTCCTCCAATACTAAGATTTCTCCAGAAAACATTTCTTTGAAGGAACATCAGGCGGTTCTTTACAAGCAAGAAGGTATGGATGGCGCACCTCAGCCCGATATCGTGATACTCCCGAGGCATTATGTTTACAGCGCCACTCCTGAGGAGCTTAGTGCCATTGAAACGCAAAAAACTGGTTTCGTAGACTTGCAAGAAAAGCAACTCCAAAAAATCAACACATCAAGCGAAGAAGAGGTGTTACAAGCCCTGCTTCATGGCAAAGAGTGGCCGCGCGTTCAGATCCAAATTAATGACAAGTTGCTTCCCTACAACAGTGACGGTGCAATAGATCTCCCAACGTTTAAAAAAGAAATCAAAACACTCCTCAACAAAGAACCTTCCAGCTTTGAACTCATTCAAATCCTCACCATGCTAAATAGGGAAGGCCGCGTAGCAGGGCTTTCCAAGGGAGGTCAAACAGGCAAGGTGCTCTTAACAGAAACTTACACGCCCCCCTCAGCAGATAAGACACAGAACGAAACCGTCACGCTGAGTTATGAAAATGGGAAAGTCGTTTGTAACTATCAATCTCAAGTGAGCAAGTTAGGTTCTTTGAACGTCACGACAACATCAGGAAGTGTAGGGTACAGCTTACGAACAGCAAACAATACTGATCGTCCTGCTGATCTGTACAAAATGCAACGCATGTATAAGGCCACCCTTCAGCTAGCAGAAAATAGATCCGACGCGGCTAGTGACCTCAAGCAACGCGTTCACCTCGAAGAAAGCAGGCAAATGTTTTTTTTGTCTAAAAGTTGATCAAAATATTTTTCCGCCTAGTAAGTTTAGGAAAGAAATCTACGTTAAGCATCCTCAATATTCTCCACACCTACCATCATGAAAATAAAATTCCTTTTCTTGCTAAGCACCACTCTCGTTTTTGCTAAACTTTTTGGAGCAACAACTCATCGCGAAAAGCAGTGCGAAAACAAGGAGGTCATCGTTTGGAAAACCACGATTGAGCCTGGGGAGCCTCTCTCCATGCACCGCCATGACCGTGAACGCCTCGTTGTGGCACTCACTGACGTCGATCTTACGGTCAAAAATGATCGAGGTCAGTCTCACCCATTGATCATGAAAAAGGGAACGACTCACTTTCTTCACCCCGACAAACCAAAGGAATTTCATTGCGACATCAATAACAGCAATCATCCCATGGAGGTGATGGTGATTGAGTGGAAAAAATAATCGTAAATAAGTTGATAAGACTGATGAGCGTGCTGAGATTTTTATTTTTACTACTTGTAGGAATAATCACTCTTTCTGCTCCAGCTCAAGCAGCCTCTCCCCAAGAAAATTTTCAGGACTTCTTGAATCAGTGGCGGAAAAAACAATCCATCACAAGCGTTGTTGTTACCATAGAGGATCTCCATACAAAAAAAATAACCACCTATGCCTCTGGATTAACTCGGCATGGGGCTAAACCAGTCACCGCTCAAACGCTTTATGGAGTAGGAAGCATCACAAAGACTTTTGTGGCAGCAGCGCTACTACAACTCCAAGAAGAAGGAAAAATAAAGTTGGATGATCCGATTGGCTCCTATTTTCCTGAATACCCACGTTGGCACGCCATCACAATCCGCCAACTCCTCAATATGACCAGTGGTATTGCGAACACTAATTTTTCTAAAGAACGTGATGATTATGAAACAACAGTTCTCAGTTCCAAAAAAATCATTGAGGAAATCTACAAACAACCTGATCTCTTTCCACCTGGAACGAAATGGCTTTATTCCAACACTAATTATTTTCTTCTCGGTTGGCTTATTGAAAAAGTCTCTGGCGCATCGTTAAACGAGCTTTTTACAAAGCGTTTTTTTCAACCACTTCATCTCACCCACACTTTTTATAGCGACTCCTTTTATTCCAAAAATGTCATTGATCAAATGGCCCATGCTTATGCAGGAAAACAGGACATCACAGCCTTCAACGCCAGTCATTATGGCCCTACTGGATCGATGCTGATGAATAGCCAAGATCTTCTCACGTGGGCTCAAGCCTTGTTAACACCTGGCATTATTTTGTCAAAAAAGAGCCTTCAAGAAATGGAAACAACGATTGCTGTTCCTCCGACTCCTCCAAAACCTGAGGGATGCCGTTATGGCCTTGGCATCTATTCGCTGCAATTATCGGGCATGCCAAGTAAAAAGCCTATCTGGTACTACGCTGGCGTTATTCGTGGTTACACCAGCTGTTTTATTTTCATTCCCTCACAACAGCGCCTCATTGTGGCTCAAGTTGCAAACTGGCCTGGAGAACATTTCGAAGTCCTGTTTCCTAATCAGCCCTTGATGAAAAGGCTCTTGAAGTAAGGTGTTCTTAATATTCTCCAAGTGTTTTATTCCAAAGAATAGCCTGCTCTTAACTTTGCGATGCACTCCTCTTCAAAAAATCCTCAATCAACCTGCGTGACAATGTTGATGGCGGTGGCAGCAGTGGCAATTCATCACGATGGAACCAGCGAGCCTCTTCCAATTCGCTCGGATCAATCTTGATCTCCCCGCGAAGATAATCGGCTGTAAAAGCTATCATGAAGCTATCGGGAAAAGGCCAACTTTGGCTTCCAAAATAGTTTACATTGGTCACTTCCAACCCCACCTCTTCGCGCACCTCGCGATGAACGGTTTGCTCTGCTGCTTCGCCAAGGTCGATAAAACCTGCCAGCACGCTATACATGCCAGGTGGGTGTTGTGCTCCTCGCGCTAACAAAATCTCCTCCCCTCGCCTAATCAACACCAAGATCGCAGGAGAGAGCTTAGGAAAAAATGAGCGTTCGCATTGAGTGCATTTTTTCTCGGTCGTCTCTAAAACTTTTTCTAAAGAGGCTCCGCAACGGCTACAAAACTGGAGCATCCCATGAGCCACTATCCAATGACTGGCCCGCAAAAGGACTTCTGCCCTCTCCGGTTGATCAGGAAGTAAAAGAAAAGCCTCACGCGGAGAAATGACGTTGACACTTGAATCAAACAAACTCTCTCCCTCGTTAAGCTGCACTATCAAAACCTGCTCATCGTGGTAGGCGTCTTGAACCGGTATTCCAAGCCGATCCAGAGTGGTAGCTACTGGCAATAAGAAAGTATCTTTTTCAACAATAACTTTTCCTTCCTTAGTAAAAAAAATAGCTCGTCGGTGGGCGTGCTTTTCGTGGAGTTCAGCAGTAGAGATCTGTTTCATAGGAAAAGAAGGGGCATCCCTTCATAAAATAAAAAAACATTTTCTACCTTCTCTCTCTTCATTTGATACCAGCTATGCCTAGAACTAATTTAAAATTATTTCTAGTTTTTCTTTTGATCACCAAGCCTCTTGGAATGCCAATACCCAACACTGTTTTCAAAATCCATATTCTAACATAGACCCCTTGAATCCTCATTTCAACAAGACCAGAAATCCTTATTTCTTTTCCATGTCGATCTTCCATTTCGGTACTGATCCCAATTCCATATTTGTTGTTATCAAAATCAATGCCTATTTCTGTGAACAGAGCAGAGCCTTTCGTATTAGGAAGTGTCATCAATACAGCTTATTTAGCAGCATCAAAAAATAAAATGTGTATTTCAGAGTTTGAAGTCATTACACCCTAACCGCCATCCCTGTGTTCGCTAGGTGCCATCAATGGAACCGACTTGCTATATCTCCAATCGAAAAATAAGGGTGTGTTTTCAGGACTCAATGACACTACCCCCTAACCGTGGTTCCCGCAGAGGCGGGAATCCAGTACACGGTCAATTCTGATGTAGGCAGTAGCGTCAAAAAATTTAACCATGCTTCTCACCAATGATTTTGAGAAACTCAGTTTTTTAAGTGACAAGCAAAAATTTTTGATGTTCTTTCCTTTCTTTTATCGCTACCTTCACTGTTTTCCGCTCGGATGGCGAAATTGGCAGACGCGCTAGACTTAGGATCTAGTGGAGCAATCCATGGGGGTTCGAGTCCCCCTCCGAGCAAAAAAAGTTTGAGTATTGCTAGTTTGAGTTTGAGTTCAATAGGCGCTTCGCGCTTGTGTACTAAAAATGCTTTGCAGCAGTGCAAGAGCGACTACAGGAAGTTTTATTCTAGAGCATTTTAAAACTTTTTGTAGTCGATGCAGTGCCAGGAGTCGAGGAGCACAAAAGCTCCAGCGTATTGAAATACGTGAGCCTTTGAGCACCGCAGCGACGACGCAATGCGCGACTACAGGAAGTTTTAAAATGCTCTAGCGCTCGTAGCTCAGGGGATAGAGCAGGGGATTTCTAATCCCTTGGTCGCAGGTTCAAATCCTGCCGAGCGCACCATCAATAAGTTTGAGTTACAAGTTTGAGTTTGAGTATCAGATAGGCGCTTCGCGCGTTATAGTCAAATTACTTAGAAATTACACAAAATTGACTTGATCTTTTCAGGAAAAGACTGCGTTCTCATTACTCCCGTTATAAGAATATAGCGCTCGCTCTTCGGCCTTGCCTCTTCTAAAAATCTCTGCGTTCTTTCATGTAATTTCTAAGTAATTTGACTATATTTGAAATTTGACGCCTGATTGCTATTTCCTTAGCTTCAGAGCTATGAAAAAAATCCTCTTCTGCTGTTTTGTTGGCCTTTTTCTTGCTGTACTAACAAGCTGCCATACCGCTAAACCAAGCATTAAAATTGGCATCAACGCTGAGCTCACTGGAGAAACTCCTGCGGTGGGTACTTCTTGTGTTAATGCTGCCAAACTTTTTGCTGATGAAGCAAACAAGACGGGAGGCATTGATATGGGAGGAGTCAAAATGCCTATTGCCCTTGTCACTGGTGACAATGCTGGAAAGGCTGATCAAGCGGCCTTGGTCACACAACGATTGATTTCTCAAAGTGACGTTGCCGTGATGATTGGCCCCAATGTTAGTTCCTGCGCTATTCCAGCAGCTGAAATTGCAGAAGGCCTTAACTGCCTAATGCTCTCACCCTGGTCCACCAACCCTCGCACAACGCGGGATACAACAACAGGTGCTTTTAAAAAAAATGTCTATCGCGCCTGTTTTACAGAAGCCTTTGAAGTGCCAGCATTAGCTGCTTTTGCACTTCGCGATCTCCATTTTTCTAAAGCCGCTGTACTCTACGACATGTCGAGCGAAGCCCCCAATAACGGCGCTCATCAATTTCAAGAATCTTTCACAAAAGATGGAGGGCAAATTGTAGCCATGGAAACCTACACCACTGGCGATCGGGATTTTAGTGCTCAACTCACAAAAATCAAAGCAACCAATCCTGATGTCATCTTTCTCCCTGCCTACTACAATGATGTACCACTCATCGCTCAACAAGCTCGTCGCTTAGGCATTGGGGCTGCTTTCCTAGGCAATAATACCTGGAGTACTCCTGAAATGCTTGCACTCGATACGGAGCACAATCTCAATGGCTCTTATTTTTCTAACCATTTTTCCACACAATCCACCCTCCCCGCTGTTGCCACTTTCCTAGCAGCTTATCAGAAAAAATATGGACAAGCTCCTGATGATATTGCTGCTCTGACTTATGATGCTATGAGTTTAGCAACGGAAGCGATTCAAAAGGCGGGCTCTCTCGATCGTAAAAAAATCTTGGAAGCCATGGCCAAGATCCATCAATTCAGAGGTGTTACAGGCCAATTTGAATATACTGCGGGGAATCACGATCCTGCTAAAAGCGTTGTGATTCTTACTGTGAAGGATGGGGCCTTTGCCTATGTAACTGAAGTGGAGCCGTAGTCTAGTCATCGCGTGACGATAAGTGGAATTGAGCGAAGCCTACTTCCATAGCTGGATCCCTACGTCATTCCCGCGAAGGCGGGAACGAGCAGGGATGCCGCTAGCTTCGTAGCGGCACTCCAACTTTCAACTGATGCCGGGCATCTTCCACATCGACTAAAATCTGCCGTTGCAGCTCTTGAAGAGTTGCAAATTTTTTTTCAGCACGAAGGAAGGTTATTAATTTTATAGTCACTTCTTTTCCATAAAGATCATCACTCTTGTCAAAAAGATGAACTTCTACAACTGGTACAGGAGAAGAAACCTTCAGGCTGGGGCGTATACCGATATTGGCAATACCCGAATAAAAAATACCTTCTATCTCAGCTCGTACTATATAAACCCCATAAGGAGGTAGTTGGGCTTTTCCCACTTCAAGATTAGCTGTAGGAAAACCAAGACTTTTTCCTCGTCCTGCTCCTGGCACCACCAAGCCAGAAAGTGCATAATCACGGCCCAAGCAAGCCATGGCCTCTTCAAAGTTACCAGAGGCAACAGCCTGCCGAATACGTGTGCTACTCACTGGTGCACCCTGCACGTAAAGGGCTCCTATTGTGATAACCTCAAAATGAAGTTCTTCTCCTTTTTGTCGCAAGAGAGCACTATTACCCTTCCCACCTTGACCAAAGGACCATGTCTCGCCGAGACAAATTGCTTTTAAAGGAGGTCCAGCCCAAGCAAGCTGCTCAATAAATTCTTCAGCTGAAGTTGCTGCCAAGGCCTCATTAAAAGGCAATAGAAGCATCTTCTCCACATGAAGCTGTTTTAAAATTTTTATTTTTTGAGCAATCGTTGTCAAAAAATGAGGCGCTTGGTTAGGTCTTAATAAAAAAGAAGGATGTTGGTCAAAAGTCATGACCACAAGATCACTATTGTGGCGCAGCGCTTCTTGTTGAGCGCGTTGAATAAGCGCTTGATGCCCCACATGAATACCATCAAAGGTTCCTCCTACCAAGATTACTGGCTTCGACAAACTAGAAAGCTCAGCAATAGAATGAAAAATGTTCATAGAATGTTACCACCAACGTCCATGAAGACATTGGTGGTAGAAGATGGTAGATAGAAGATAGAAGTTGAGGCCTTTGGCAAATTTAAAATTTATTTTTTTAACATTATTTCTTGCCACAAAAAGATTCAAAAAAAAGTTGACACTTTTTCAAACTCTGATTGAGTAAGCACTCGTATTTCATACTAATCTACTACTGCGAAAGTAGGAAGGGCCTGTGAATACTGCATCAACTAGAACATCCGGGTGAAGTTCAAATTTTGATTAAAACAGTAAGGAGTAATCGAAACCGGGTTAAGAGCCTGTTCAAAACTCGATAATGTGGATGCAGGAGATGTATACTCATCACGAATGAAAATTAAGAATTTTTACTGGTTCTTTTTGGCGCTAGCGGCGTTGTCAGAGCTTGCTGTTACGTCGGTAGCAGCAAGCTCTGATGTCTGGCTAGCCCCAAAAATTCCTGCATAAAAAAAACCTAATTTTCATTCGTGTTGAGTATATTGCTTCGCAATAAGTTGAAGTCAAAAATTGAAGTCTTTTCTTTGTCTTCGACAAAAACCTTAAAGCCGCGAAGTTTTGATACTTTAACTTAAACTAGCAACTTCAGTTGCGTTGTGGATTTATACAACGGTGTATCGATAACTGTCATCGCAAAGCAATGATTAGCCCTTCCTCTACAACAGTAGAACTTGTCGAAGGCCTCAACTCCTATCTTCTATCTACCATCTGCCATCTTCTACTGCCAATGACGGCCTAGACGTTGGTAGTTTAAATTCATTTTACCCTTTAATTTAATCACCTATTTTACCCAATAATCCATGCAAGACGAATTTTCTACACCACCTCCAGTACCCTCATCAGTCCTTTCTGAGCCAGCTTTGCCAGGACATCCTGTTACTGAAAACAGCAGTACGCCTTCGCAAGGACAGGAACAATCCAATGGCAGGCCATCTTATCGAGGCAACTATCGTCAACGTCCTCAGAAACGCTTTCACCGTAATCATCATCGCAATTCTGCTTCTGGAAACCAACGCCCGAAACAGTACTCTCCAACTGACAATGAGCCTTCACCAAGATCATCTGAATTTATTCCCCAGGTAGAAGATCCCAATGCAGAACCAACTTTTGCAGAGGGAATGCTAGAACTTTCTGGAAAAGGTTTTGGTTTTCTGCGTGATCCACGTCGTGGTTATGCTGTTTTTCCTAATGACGTCTTTGTCACACACGATGTCATTCGTGACTACAATCTCCGCGATGGTGTCTTCATCAAAGGCCAAACACGCCGAGGTCGTCGAGGCACTCAGCTCTTCAGGCTTGTCGAAATAGAAGGAGAAGATCCCGAAAAGTATTCTTCTCTTCCTCTTTTTGAAGAACTCACCACCATTAGTCCCAATGAGCGCGTTGTCTTGGAAACTGTGCCAGAGCGTGTGACGACACGAGTTGTTGACCTCATGGCCCCCATTGGCAAGGGACAAAGAGGTCTTATTGTAGCTCCTCCACGAACAGGCAAAACAACCTTGCTACAACATATCGCCGACGCTGTGATTAAAAATCACCCAGCGATGAAACTCATCATCCTTCTTGTCGATGAACGCCCTGAAGAACTCACAGAAATGCGCCGGATGTTTCCACAAGCAGAACTTTTTGGAAGCTCTAACGATAGTGATTTAAAAAGTCACACACGCATTGCTCAGTTGTCGATTGAACGAGCCAAACGGTTAGTAGAACAAGGCAAAGAGGTTTTTGTAATCATGGATTCCTTAACCCGCATTGGGCGCGCTTTTAACAATGCAACCAGAGGCGGCGGTCGCACGATGAGTGGTGGTATGGATGCCAGAGCCATGGAAATCCCACGAAAACTTTTTGCTGCAGCACGCAATACCGAAGAAGCTGGCTCGTTAACAATTATCGCTTCGGCCTTGATCGAAACCAATAGCCGTATGGATGATCTCATTTTTCAAGAATTCAAAGGAACTGGAAACATGGAAATCGTCCTAGATCGCAAAATTAGCGATCAACGCATCTATCCTGCAATTGATATTTTTCTTTCTGGCACACGCCGTGAAGAATTACTCCTACCAGCAGAAGATCTGCATAAGATCAACATCATCCGCCGTGGTCTCGCAGGTCATAAGCCAATTGAGGCCATCGATCGTATTCTCTTTTTTATTCGTAAGTATCCGACCAATGCAGACGTGCTCGCTAGTATGCCGGGGTAATCTTGTGAGATGAGATACGTTGGTAGTTAGAGGGTGTCTTGAAAATGAATAAAATTGATGCAGTACCAGGAGCGAAGCGCACAGACCCGCAGTGT
>JAIEQL010000040.1 GCA_019747735.1 Chthoniobacterales bacterium
AGTTGAAAGGTGAATTGCGGCATGGAGGACAGCGAGTCTCTCGACATTACTACGATGTTTTTCAACTCGCAAAATCTGATCTTGGCAAACAGGCTCTAGAAAATAAGGCTCTTGGAATCGACTGTGCCCGACATGCACAACTCTTTTTCTATAGTGCTAGTTTTGATCTTGAGCATGCAGTACCAGGAACACTCACGATAGTTCCACCCGTAGCTATGATGTCGACACTTCAACGAGATTATCAGGCCATGAGCGGTATGATTTTTGGAGAAGTACCCTCTTTTGAAGAAATATTGCAGTCTCTTGCAAATCTTGAAGAAAGCATTAACAGTACAAAACAATGAAACAGCCTTTTGGGAATATCCTTATCAGACATCACTAACAACAAAGGTTGCTGCTGTAGATTTGGCATTAGCAAATTGATTAATAAATGAAAAAAATTGTGTTTCTATTTTATGAAGGGATGACGTCGCTAGATGCCATCGGACCTCATGAAGTTCTTGCTCGCGTGCCAGGAGCAGAGGTGAAGCGTGTTGCTCGCAAGGCCGGATTGGTGGCAACAGATGCCACTCATTTAACGTTGCTTGCAGAACATTCTTTAGAAGAGGTTTCACAAGCTGATGTCTTAGTGGTGCCAGGAGCAGGAAGTGCAACCACAATGGAAGATCACCCCGAGACTCTTGAGTGGATTCGCGCCATCCATCAAACGACGACATGGACCACCTCTGTTTGTACAGGAAGTTTGATTTTAGGAGCAGCAGGCTTGCTGCAAGGATTGCCGGCGACAAGTCATTGGTCGGTCATGGATCGCTTAAAAAAATGGGGAGCTATTCCAATGAAGCAACGTGTGGTTGAGTCTGGAAAAATCATCACTGCTGCAGGAGTTTCAGCTGGCATCGATATGGCTTTAACACTTGCTGCAAAAATTGCCGGCGAGGACGTTGCTAAACGCATTCAACTTGGAATTGAATATGACCCACAGCCTCCTTTTGATTGTGGAAGTGTAGCCAAAGCAGATCCAGCAATGGTCAAAGCGTTGCTCGCAACTTTTGAAAGTCGGTTTGAAAAATAAAAAAATGTATCAATATTTCATGGCAAGATTTTATGACAGGATCATGCGATATGCTGAAGAGAAGGGCTTGCGAGATTGGCGTCGATTATTGTTACAACCACTATCGGGTGATGTATTAGAGTTAGGTTGTGGTACTGGTGCCAATCTTGAGTTTTATCCTGATAAGTAATCATGCTTCTCCCCACAGATCCAAAAATAGCCGCAATTCCCATTTATGAAAATGGAGAGTCTTTCATCGATGTGCGAGAGGAGAGGAAGATCGTCATTGGGCCTTCACCTGAAGTTCCCAACAACACTGATTATTATTATCTTCGTAAAACCGTATATGAAAAATTAGTCGAGGCTCAGAGCCTCTTGCCATCCAGTTTGGGCTTCTTTCTCTACGAAGGATATCGGAATTTGAGTTCAGGGTTCGAATATGGACTAATTTGAAAAGAAAGATAAGGTAATCAAATTTCAAACGTTTGAGATTTTTATTTTTTGTCCATATTCGAACTCTTGTATGTTCAAAACGGTAAAGAAGCTGACCCCTTTGCCGGAGGCTCTAAGTGAGCTAGAGCCTCTTTTAGCTTCTCTTCAAAAAACAATGAATGATTTGCTCAAGCCTTCCTATCTTTACATAGGGCGCTATGGGCATTTGAAAGGCAATTCCTTTCATTTTCATCTGATCCCTGTTTATGCATGGGGCGTTGAAGACTTCATGAAAGATAAACGCTATCAAACACTGAAGCAGTTTTGTTATCGCCACGATGGCATTTTCTCTACACGAGAGTTTGATGCTGGTGATATACAACTTTATATCTGGCGAGAATTCTGTGAAAGCAAGACTCCACCTACTATTGTTGGACCCTCTGTGAAAGAGGCGATTGAGCTACTTAGGATGGTACTTTCTGATCGCTCTCTCAAAATGATGGATCAATCTGTTGCTCATTTATTGAAAGGAAAATCTTCTCCCCCTATTGATTTGTCACCATCTTAGATTCTGGAAATCGACCTGCTGCATTAGAAAAATGTTCCTGCTAAATCTCTTCTCGCTTTTCCTTTTTTCAAGTTGCCTTTTTTTTCCGAAATCTCTGGTGAATACATCATCACCTGCCTCTCAACAAGGAACCATCAGCGTTCCAGAAGGAGAGCTCTATTTTCAACAGTGGGGATCTTTGGCAAAGAAGCCGCCAATTATTGTGCTGCATGGAGGACCTGGCTTGGATCAAAGTTATCTTTTGCCTCAAATGTTAGAGCTAGCCAAAGATCATGAAGTGATTTTTTATGACCAGCGTGGTTGTGGAAAATCTACGACCCGGGCTTTAACTTGCAAGGAACTCAATGTGAGCCGCTTTGTAGAAGATCTCGAAGCTGTGCGAAAACATTTTGGATTTCAAAAAGTCATTTTACTCGGACATTCGTGGGGAGGATTGCTAGCAACAGAGTATGCGATCAAATATCCACAGCATGTCTCCTCACTCATTTTGCTAAACTCTGTGCCATTGACTTCCAAAGGTTATCAGCAATTTGCCAAAGAATACGAACGAAGAATAGTGTCGATTCAACAATTACTCACTCAACAACAAGCTTCTCCAGCCTTACAGCAAGCCGATCCCGAGGCGACAGCTGCTTTTTATCGCTTACTATTTTCAGTCTACTGTGCTAAAGCAAGGGATGCAGAAAAAATAACGCTTCATTTCACAAAGGCGTCTGCAGCTAACGCTCCAAAAATAGAAGAAATCTTCAATACGACTTTTCTCACCAAACCATATGACTTGCGGCCAGCACTCAGAACATTAAAAGTACCAGCGCTTCTCATCCATGGGGCAGAAGATCCCGTTCCACCAGCGACAGCAGAAGAAACTCACGAAGCACTTCCGAGTTCAATATTGATCATTTTGAAAAACTGCGGTCATTTTTCTTTTGTGGAGCAGCTGCAGAGATGCTTTGAGGAGATTAGGAAATTTTTATGAATGAGATTTCCGTTTGAAATGCCGTAAGAAATTATTAGGATGCCTCTCTGTTTATGAAAAAATTATTATTTCTATTTTTATTGATCAGTGGAGTAAGCTTGCGTCCTTCAACCTTATTGGCTGCTTCATCCCAACCTGTCTTGGTTGCGGATCCGAGGGTTTTATCGATCCCTATTTGTGAGAACAAAGAACCGCTCGTCGACCTTAGAAAAGAAAAAATTATTCTCATTGGTCCTTCTCCAGAAATTCCAAACAATACCGATTATACTTTTGTCAGAAAAAGCGTCGCCGAAAAATTACGTCAGGCTCAAAAAAAGTTACCTTCTGGTTTGAAATTTCAACTTTATGAAGGGTATCGCAGCTTAGCGCTCCAAAAAAAACTCTTTGATACTTATTTTGCCAAGGTTAAAAAGCAACATCCTTCTTGGAGTGATAAGCAACAATTTGTAGAAACGACGCGTCTTGTTTCTCCTGTAGTGAATCTCAATGGAACACACAACATCCCCCCTCATTCGACGGGAGCTACCATTGATATTTACTTGGTCGATGCGCAAGGAAAGCCAGTGCCAATGGGTATTCATCCTAAAGATTGGATGCAAGATTTGGATGGGGTTCTCTCTTTGCCGAATTCGAAAAAGATTTCTGCAGAGGCTCGCCATTACCGCAAGATCATGCATGATGCTTTGGAATCAGTGGGCTTTGTCAACGTTGACACAGAATATTGGCATTGGTCTTATGGCGATCGTTACTGGGCTTTTAAGAAAAAGCAACCTTGTGCCATTTATGGAACTGTTGCCAGTAAACAAAATGGATAGAAATCTTTTCGTATCCGTTCACGGGAACGGATAAGTAAAGAGTGAAGAGTAAAGGGTGAAGAGTATTTTGAGGTTGAAAATAAGATCAATGCTTTCAATTCATTCTTTTTTAAGAAAAAGGATCATAGAAAATTTTGTTTTCACACTCTTCACCCTTCACCCTATACCCTTCATAATCGTTCTGCTGAACGGTTACATCTTTTTGCTCCCCTTTTGCTTCCTTTTTGCTACCTTTAAGGCATGTCAACTTTAGTCATTAAATCAGTCCCCAAAGAGATTCATCAATTCTTAAAAGACTCAGCACGTGCTAATCGCCGTTCTTTGACGCAAGAAGTGATTACACTCTTGGAGCAGCTTGTAACAAGCCTCAAAAAGGAAAAGAAGGTTCCTGTAAAAAGAAAATTGACTCCTGAAGAGATGAAGTTACTCACTTTTTCTGGGAGAAGAAAATTGGTGCCTGGTTATTTGGAATCTTATGCAGCAGGCGCTTTCGCTGGAGGGACAGATTCGTCGGTGATGATTTCTGAAGAGCGTGATGCCCGATGAAAACAGCTTATTATGATGCGGCATTTTTGTGTAAGCTGATTTTCCCTGAAGCAGGCTCAGAAAAAGTCGTTATTCATGCCAATCAAATGCATCATCTCTTTTGTTCCATGCATGGGCGTGCAGAGTTTGTCGCGACCTGCCATCGAAAAATGAGAGAGGGATCTGCAACAAAACTTCAAGTTGAAGAAGCTATGCAGCAAATTCACCAAGATACTAAATTTGGATTTATGAAGTGGCTCCCCCTCACGGAAAAGCATCTTGCTCGTGTCGAGGTGGCCTTTCGTCATGCCCCTAAAGATCTTTTCTTAAGAGCCTCGGATGCCCTTCACTTGGCGGTTGCAGCAGAGCATGGTCTCAAAGAGATTTTTTCTAACGATCGACATCTGTTAAATGCTGCATCGCTCTTTGGATTGAAGGGAAAAAATCTTTTGGCTTGAGTGATGACTATCGGCATTTCCTTAACTTTTTTTAGCAGGCCTTACAGCCTATCGCCTACAGTCCATAGCCTATGACCATCGGCATCATGGGAGCCATCCCCCAAGAAGTAGAGTTATACCTTGCGCGCTCACTATTTGAGTTTTTCACTGGCTATTTTTGTCTCTAGCTTCGTTGTCAGAGCTTACGTTATGTACGCATAGCGTCTCGCTCTTTCGCCTTGCTAGAAACAAAAATCTCAGCGTGAAAAAATCTCAAATATTAAACGCGCAAGGTATAATCAAGGAAGAGATGCTGATTAAGGAAACGATAGAGCTGGGGGGCGCTTTTTTTACGTTGGGGAGTTGTATGGTTCTGAGGTGGTGTTGGTCTTTTCACGTATTGGAAAAGTAGCTGCAGCAAGTGTGGCGACAACACTCTTCAATTTTTTTGAAATCGACTTTTTGCTTTTCACTGGTGTGGCTGGAGCCGTTCATCCTGAACTAAATATCGGTCACATTATGATTGGATCGAAACTCTATCAACATGACATTGATGCAGGTCCTCTCTTTCCAAAGTTTCACATACCTCTCACGGGACGTGATCACTTTGTAGCTCATGAAGAATTTTTAAAATGCGCAGAGAGCTGTATCAATGATTTTATCAAAGAGCTAGAACATCACCTCGAGTCAGCAATAATAGCAGAGTTTTTTGCCGAGCCTCCCAAGCTCCTTCGCGGCACGATCGCCACAGGAGCCCCTTTTATCATGCTGTAGAAATGGAGGGAGCTGCTGTGGCTCAAGTTTGCCACGACTATGACAAACCATTTTTGATCATTAGAACCATCTCCTACAAAGCCGACCACACGGCCTCGGTCGATTTTCACAAGTTTATCAAAGTGATCTCCAATCCTTTTTCCAACGGCATTGTTCAAAAACTGTTGCCGGAGTTAATAAAAGTGATGAAGCTTTTGAAATAATCATGTTCCTTATTTTACTCACTTACAAAAAAACGATTGAAGAAATAGAAAAGCATTTAGTAGCTCATCGAGCCTTTTTAGACGAGGGCTATAAAAATCGTCACTTTCTTTTTTCGGGACCATTCCATCCAAGAACAGGTGGAGTGATTACCTCTCCATTAAAAGATCGTGAGCAATTAGAGGCTGTTTTAAAGCAAGATCCTTTTTGGGCAAATGATCTTGCGGACTATCAGATCATGGAGTTTACCCCCACAAAATATCTGCCTCAACTTGCTCCAGTGATGGAAAGTCTTTTATAGTTTTGAAATTAAAGTTATTTCATGAATAACGAGGCCTTCGTCTTTTAAAAATGGATTCACTGACCATCAACTCTATTAGCAATCTCCTTTTCAAATTTGCCAATAATTTTGACTTGAAAAAGTGGGATGAAATGGAGCGTTGCTTAGCCTCACAAGTCGATTGCGATTACACCAGCTTGCGTGGCAAAAAAGAGATCCTCACAGCCAAAGAGTATGTGCATCAGCGCAGATCAGCATTGGAGCCCCTTCAAATGCAGCATCTTTTTTCTAATTTAGAAATAGATCTTCTCGGCGAACATCAGGCAGCCTGCCGCTGTTCCGCATTGATCTTACGGAAACGAGAAGAAAAATTTTTTAACACTCATGCGATTTACGAATTCACTTGCGTGCGCGAGCGAGGAGTGTGGCTGATTTCAGCGATCAAGCAAACGGTGCTTTGGAATGAGGGAGATACTGAGATTCATTCGGGAGTAGCAGCCTTACTTCTCCAGCCACTTCCTAACAGGAGTTAGCAAAAATTGTTCGATAGGAATACCTCCTTCGCCAACTAATAAATTTCTAAGTGGCTTGAAGCGTGTTCTAAAAATTTCCAGAGCTCTCGTTGTAGAGTGACTGCGTCCGCTTTTAACTTCGATGCCAACGATGGTCTTTCCTTTTTTTAATACAAAGTCGACCTCGTGATTCCCTTCGCGCCAATATTGGACTTCTATGGTGGTCCCAAAAGTTTGATTGAGCAGATGAGCTCCAACAGCTGATTCTACAAGGCGCCCCCAATGTTCTCGGTTGCTGATAGCCTCTTCTATAGTGAGTTCAGTGCTTGCGGAGAGGAGTGCTGTGTTGAACACTTGAAGTTTAGGGCTAGAAGCTCGTTGGTGTATTTTCCCATGGGTATATTTTGCAAGGCCACCTACCATTCCTGCGCTTTGTAAAAGTTGTAAATAATGAGCAAGCGTTACGGTGTTCCCAGCGTCAGTAAGCTGGCCTAACATTTTTTGATAGGAAAGAATTTGTCCTGAATAATCACAGCTAAGCTGAAAAAGCCGACGCAGGAGACCTGGTTTATCAACACGAGTCATGAGCAAGATATCTCGTGAAATGCTTGTTTCTACCAGTGACTCCAGGATGTAATGACGCCAACGTTCTGGATTTTTGATGAGTGAAGCCGCACCTGGATAGGCCCCATAATAAATGAATTGCTTAAGATCCCAGTCAAAGGCTTTTTTTATTTCACTAAAAGACCAATGAGAAATGGGAATAAGTTCAAAACGACCAGCAAGGCTTTCGGTGAGACCTGATTGAATGAGTAGAGGAGACGAGCCAAGCAAAATAACATGGAGAGAACTTTTAGTATGAGTGTCCTGATCCCATAATTTTTTGACTAGTTCTGACCACTGATGGATTTTTTGAATTTCATCTAAAACAAGGACCCCTTTTTTCTTTCCAGCTTTTAAATGTGCTTCTTCCCATTGCTGACGAAGCCATTCTTGTCCTTGTAGAGCCGGAGCATCCGCCGAAGCGTAATGAAAAGGGATATCTAATTTTTCAAGCAATTGTTGAATCAACGTTGTCTTGCCAACTTGCCGAGGTCCGGCCAGGACTTGAATAAAACGACGAGGTTCTTCTAGTCGATCTATAAGAAAATCAAGGAGATACTGACGAATCATAAATTTACTCAGGATTGTGAGTAAATTTACTCAGGGCGTCGAGTTAAATTACTCAATGTGTTGAGTGAGTTGATGAGGTGTCTTGCAGAAAGAAGGATGTGCTAGGAATAAATTTACTGCTTACTTCTTCGGCATAAATCTCTCCCTGTTGGAGTGGTAATTTTTTGACAGGGGCTCCTTTTTTGAGATCACATTTTTTCAGATCAACCCAAAAGACGTTAGGACGCTCACTATTTTCAAAAAAGTAGACATCGTTTTTTAAATCAGCAGCACTTCTCCAAATGGTCGCAGCAATGTTGGGATGGACTGGATCAGTCTCTTCCATCATTGGAACAGAAACAGTGCGCATGATAGAAAAAACAACAGCAATAGCTTCTTCGGAATTGGCAGTTTTTTTTGCGTTATTTAAAAAGTAGCTCGCTCTTACAAAACGATCCTCAGGATTAATTGTTCCTGGAAGAAATAGTCCTTTGAGGTTTTGCCAATAGGCATTCAGCGTCAATTGCTTTTCATAAGTTGGTTCATTGGTCATGACATTGTAGGCCTTGTTATGGTGAACAATTAACTTTCCATCGACATATTCAAAGATGGCATTATCTCCCGTCTTATCAGCAATTGCTAAATGGACTGTTGGCTCAGCTTTATTGGGAAGTTTTTGGGCAACCATGTTGAAAGAATCTTTTCCAAAATCTTCAACGGCCTCTGCAACGGTTGCGTAATTGTCTAAGAAATATTGAGCCCAGATTAAGATGGAGATATTTTTGCGATCAGCTTTTGGTTTTCCATAATCGGTAGTTGATAGATAGAGCAAGTTGGCGCAAAGCCCTTCCGAATTGATACCATCAGTCGTTCCTATATTGTAGCCACTGGCGATGATGCTTCCATATTTTGAAGTCCAGATAAGGCTCTTGGGATCATTACTGTTGCCACTTCGTTTGATGCCTGCAGGAAAAGCCCAAAGATCTGTTTTAATATCCTCCATCCAATCCATCGTTCGTCCCATGGCCACCATTTGATCAAGCCCTGTATAGGTAATTCTGCTACAAGCGTTACTCTGCCCAGAGATCAAGAGTAGGAGGCTCAAGCAGAAGAAGAAAATGAAGAGTTGTTTTTTGATGCAGGATGTTGGTTTCATAAGTGGTAGGTTTTTTGTAGGTTAAAAAATTATTCTTTCCCAAGCGATGCCATATCGATGACAAAACGATAGTGTACATCGCCTTTGATCATCCGTTGGTAAGCAGTGTTGATTTCTTGAATAGGAATGAGTTCGATCTCTGCAGCAATGTTTTTTTCTCCACAAAAATCGAGCATCTCTTGAGTTTCCTTTATTCCACCAATCATCGAGCCTGCAACGGTTTTACGACCATGAACGACATCGAATAAATCTAGTTCTAGAGCTTGGGAAGGAAGACCAACGGTGATTAGTTTTCCATCACGTTTTAAAAGTGAGAGATAAGCTTCCAATTTATAAGAAGCAGAGATCGTACTCAAAATAAGATCAAAGCTATTGGCATGTTGGGCCATATCAGCTGGATCTTTGGAAACAAGAATTCCTTCCGCTCCCAATTGAAGTGCATCTTGCTTTTTATGAGGGGAGGTGGTGATCACATAAGTCTTCGCTCCAAAAGCATGAGCAAATTTGACTCCCATATGACCTAGTCCTCCGAGGCCGACAATACCTACCTTCTGGCCTGGTCCCACATGCCAATGCCGCAAAGGAGAGTAAGTTGTGATCCCTGCGCAGAGAAGGGGAGCTGTTGCTGCCAATGATAAATTTTCTGGAATGCGCAGCACAAAATCTTCTGTCGTTACAATGCTTTCGCAATAGCCCCCATAGGTTGGAGTTTTTTTATCTTGTTCGGTGCTGTTATAGGTAAAGGAAGCTCCTTTCTCACAATATTGCTCTAGATTTTCTTGGCACGAGCTACAGCGACGACAAGAATCTACGATCACTCCGACACCAACACGATCTCCTATTTTAAATTTACTCACACTAGAGCCGATCTCTTTTATATGCCCTACAATTTCATGACCTGGTACCAGCGGATAGACGGCCCCGCCCCATTCATTACGCGCTTGGTGAAGGTCGCTATGACAAACTCCGCAGTAGTCGATGGCAATGTCCACATCATAAGGTCCTAGAGCGCGACGGTCTAATACGTAAGGTTCCAGTGGTGTGGTGGCGTCGAGAGCAGCGTAGGCTTTGGTTTTGTTTTTCATAAAAATTTAATAGTGGATAATTGTTTCAAAAATTATTCATTTTTCACATAAACCCAAGCAGAGTTTCCTGAACGGAGTGGAGCATAGACTCTTTTATAATCTTTCACCTCATAGCAATCTGCTTGGAGGATTTCTTGGCAAGTAACTTCCAACACGGTTCCTTCCACAGCGTCTTGCCCATTGCCAGTAAAAGTCACCATCGGATGAAACTCTTTTCCGCTCGTTGCTAGCACGTGAGGGTTTGTGATTTTGAGCATCGAGAGCTTGTACCCAACAAGGGCATCTTGAGTACCAGTCAGTTTACGTCCAAAGGTTGCTAGCTGGACTTCTTCTTGTTGCAACGTTCCATAGGAGAAAAGGTTTTCTGTGTTCATGAGGATGATTATTTTATTCGTGATGAGTATAGAAATAAAACCTAAAAACTTCCTTAAGCTCCTCAAAGGCTTTAGCGCCATCTTCTCCTCCTTCAGAAATTTGAAAAGCTAGCTCGATGATTCTTTTGAGGTCTGGGTTTTTATTTAAGATTTTTTCTGTTTTTGAAGGACAGTATGCATTGCTATGAGCATCCATTGCGCTTAGGGCCTTAAAAAGACGGCGAGCAATCTTGTTAATTATCTGTGACCGCAATCTAACGCGCTGTTGTTTTGATGGTTCTTTTATTAGATGAGCAAGTATCTTGCCAGCTGATGTAGGCTTAAGGTTCATTCGTTAAAAATCTTTGATTCCTATTTTTCATCAACAGATTCTTTTTCAACAATAAACTAAACCATTTTTTCTATGCATGTTTTTGAAGCGATTCGTACACGTCGGGCTATTAAAAAATTTGACCCCAACTATGTCATGTCGGAAGAGGAAATAAAGCAGCTCCTCTCCCTTGCTTTGGAGGCTCCCACGGCTTTTAATATTCAACATTGGCGCTTCTTACTTGTGCGCAATCCAGAGATTCGAAAACAAATCCGTGCAGCAGCCTGGGATCAAGAGCAAGTGACCGATGCGTCCCTGCTCATCCTTCTTTGTGCCAAGCTTTCTGCATGGGAAGACCGTCCTGAGCGTTATTGGGCCAATGCCACGCAAGAGGCTCGAGATTTCATCTTGCCTGCCATTCACAATTACTATTATGGAAAGCAGCAGGTCATTCGCGATGAGGTGATGCGTTCTTGTGGACTAGCGGGACAAACCATCATGCTAGCGGCAAAAGCCATGGGGTTGGATTCGTGTCCTATGGATGGTTTTGATTACGATGCTGTGGGAAAAATCATTAATCTTCCTGAAGATCACACCATCAGCTTTATGATTGTCGTGGGCAAGAAAGCTCAAGAGCCGCATGCCAAGCCGGGGCAGCTCCCTTACCAAGAAGTGGTCAAAATCGACAGATTTTAATCTTTGTAATGAAACAATTGTTTTGAACTAATGGTCAACAAGGCGACAAGAGCCAGCAGCGCAAAGAAGCAGATATAAAGCGCAGGGACCCAGACTAAACCAGTGACTTTTACTAGCCATGTTAAGATCATTTGAGTCAATCCTGTGATAAGGCCAAGGCTGAGATTCCAGGCAATGGCGGCTCCTGTAAAGCGCACTCCCACGGGAAAAAAAGAGGCTACAAAGACGGGGAAACGCCCGCAATTGATGCCAATGACAAATAAAATGAGACTGTGAAAAAAGAAAATTTGAGAGAGGCTTAACCTGCCGTAATTCCAGAAAAGAAGAAGGCTTGCGACGCTTAATCCTATGCAGAGAAAAAAGAAAAATTTCTTCCCAAACAGATAGTGCCATCTGCCTGCGATCAAAGAACCAGCTGAAAAAATGAGAATGCTATAAGAATTGAAGGCCATGAGCCGCTCCAACGGCAGGTGATAAAAAAAGGAAAGATAGTTGGGAATGTAATAGGTAAAAAGCGCTATGGCACTTGCCAAGAAGGCTCCCAGCCCAATGAGTTGAAAAAGTGCTTTTCTGTGTTTTTTAAAAAGCAGTTGTAGAGGTACTGTTTCTTTCTGAAGCAAGAGTTTGTATTCTAGAAAAGCAGGAGTTTCGACCAAGGTGCGACGCAACGCATAACTGATGATTCCAAAAAGGCCTCCCAGCCCAAAAGCAATCCGCCAACTCTCTGCATATTGCCAGTGGAATTTTAAGAGCAGTGTGCAGATGAGCGAAGAGGAAAATAGGCCCAAATTAGTTCCCATAACAACAAGGGCGACGTTGAAAGCTCTACGTTTGGGACTTGATAATTCATATCCAAAAACAACCGATCCTGGCAACTCACCTCCTATAGCGAAGCTTTGAAGGATCCGTAGGGTAATCAATAGGATGGTGGCCCAAATACCAATGGATTGGGCGCTAGGAATCAGGGCGATCAAAAAAGTAGGAACGGCCATCAGTAAGATGGTGTAGACAAATGTATATTTTCTTCCACGAGTGTCTCCCAGATGAGCAAAGAGAATGCCTCCCAATGGACGACAGAAGGATCCTGCTGCAAAAATGGCATAGCTTAACAACAGGTTGAGCCATTCGTTTTTGGCAGGAATCAATGCTTTTCCCAACATTGGGGCTAAGTAGATAAAAATCCCAAAGTCGTAATACTCGAGAATCGAGCCAAGGCTGATGAGGAAGAGGAGGCGTTTGCTATCGAGTTTCATTTAGAGTGGATTAAAGCTAAAAACGTGAATGAAAATAAAAAATTTTACGCAATATAATCTGGTTTAAACTGTTCGTTCTCATGCCTCACTAACCGTGCAGGTTAGCCACGGCCTTATAACAACCAGTTTTAAATCAGCCTTCTTACGCAAACTTTCTCATTTTCATTCACGTTATAACTTTATTTAACGTGGTCTAGTTCTTGGGAGTATGTGGAAGCCTTCTTTTTTGGCGAGGGCTGCTTGCTTTTGATCAAAGCTAATGAAGGTCTTAATTTTTAGGTGAAGTGCCGTAGCAATGTGGAGCATATCCATCGTGCGATGTCCCTGAGTGAAGGTATGCTTAGCGCTGAGCCGTTCTGCAAGGCTGTGCACATCGACCCAATTGACAATAGGAATGACAAAAGTGCCATTAGCGAAATTTTCATCGAATAATGCCAGCATGGTATCTGCCACCCTTTTTGAAAATACTTGCGAACGATCGCTCGCGAATCGGAATGCTTGGAGGCGCACTGATTGGCGAAATTCAAAGACTACAAGGGAAGAGAGGTGGATAGAATTGTTGGCAGAAGTAATGAAAGATTCTGCTAGTTTGTTATTGTCCTGTTCTCGATAAAGAGCACACAAGAAAGAGGTGTCGGCAAAAAAACTCATTACTCTTCTCCTAATTCCCAAGCTCTCATTTCTTCCACTTCTTTCATCGTAAAAGGTCGGCGGTTACCCCATATTTTTTTGCGTTGCGCGGCAAAATCAGGCATCTTAAATGGCTTCTTTTTTGTAGCAGGGGGAGGGGTAAGCTGAGCAAAAATAACTCCATGGCGCGTGATGTTAACGGGTTGTCCATTCTCAATCCAAGCGGAGACACGGCGAAAATTATTTCTTAAATCAGCTACTGTGGCAGTTTCAATCGGTGCTTCTTGTTCTTTTATCATGATAGGGAAATCTATCATAATGCCAATTCCTTAACAAGTTGAAAAAAGAGAATGAGATTTTCTAATTAAAATGAGTTGGCAACTTTGGATGAAGATGCTGCTCATAAGCGCGTAAAAGGTCTTCTTTGTGAGTGCGATTAAAGTCAAGGGGTGGAAGGTCGTGGATAGGATGGAAGGCAATCTCACTTATTTCAATATTGGGTTTTGGAGTTCCATCAATAAGGTGGCAGAGAAGAAAGGCCTTATAGATGGTAAAAAGCTGTTTGGGATAATTCGCTTTTTCCATCTCTATAATTGAAACAAGTGATTGGGCTCGTACAGAGTAACCTGTCTCCTCAAGAAATTCTCGTTCTACATTTTCACGAGGAGTCATGTTGATATCAGCCCAGCCGCCAGGCAGCGTCCAGTTTTGAGAAGAGCGTTCTTTTACCAGGAGTACCCTATCTTTTTGAAAAAGAGCGCGGCGAACATCGATTTTTGGAGTTGTGTAACCCTGTTCTTCAGGCTATTGGAAGTCAGCATGGCTTGGATCGTGGAGAAGCTCACTTTTTTTCGAAACCGGCACTGAATTGGTTTTATTAACACTTCACTGTTGATCCTGGCACAGGCTCTTCTTAATGATCTCGGCGAGTTTGAAGCCAATCCCTTTAGCCGCAGCAATTTCTTCTAAGCTGCTCTGGCGGAGGCGGCGGACGCTTCCAAATGTTTTTAATAAAAATTTTTTCTTGGCGCTACTGATGCCGGGAACATCATCGAGAGCGCTTTCTGAGATGCGTCGACGCAAGAGGAGTTCGTGATAACCATTGGCAATGCGGTGGGCTTCATCGCGGATGCGTTGGAGTAGACGTAAGGCTCCTGTGTTCTTATGAAGCCTGATGGGAGCAGCTTCTCCTGGGCGGTAGATTTCTTCAAACTCCTTGGCTAGTCCAATAATGGGAATACCGCTCAAACTTAAAATCTGAAGCTCGCGGCATGCACAACTCAATTGGCCTTTTCCTCCATCGACAATGATCAAGTCGGGAAGGGGACTTCGTTTTCCTAAAGCCGAATAGCAACGATGTAGAAATTCAGGAATAGACTCTTGAGAGCCCTCATTGGTTTGGTCGATCTTTTCTTGTGCCTCAGTGAGGATACGCCGATAGCGACGACGCACGACTTCAGCCATGCTTGTGAAGTCATCTTGAGTCTTTGTTGTCGTGATGCGATAGCGGCGATAATTTTTTTTCTCAGGGAGTCCATTGCGAAATTGCACCATCGAAGCAACGATGTGCGTGTTGGAAATATTGGAAATATCAAAACATTCCATGACTCGTGGTTCTCTGGGGAGTTGCAAGAGCTGCTGCAACTCGATCAGATCCGCTTGGGGATCAATGCTGTTAGGGAGCGATTTGCGGGTAAAGCGGCGAGTGGGTTCTGTGGTGGCTTGCAAGCTTGTGAGAAGATTGCGTAGGGAGGCCGCTTTTTCAAAATCGAGACGCTCGGCAGCGCGTTGCATCTCTTGTTCGACTTCCTCAAGCATTGCTCGTGATTTTCCTTCAAGAAAATCACAAGCTGCCACAATGCGTTGACGATATTCTTCTCGGGTGACTCGATGTATGCAAGGAGCTGAGCAGTTTTGAATGATATGATCGAGGCAATGCTTAAAATCTTTTTCGGTTGGCTCAAGGGGAGTGCAAGAGCGAATACCAAATTTTTTGATCATTGCTCTGAGCGTTTGACGTAATGCTGGAGCATTAGGGAAGGGCCCAAAATAACGAGCACCATCTTCTTTGCGTAAACGAGTCAGTTGAAACCGAGGATAAGGCTCGTTGAGTTGAGTGCGTACCAGCAAGAAGCGCTTGTCATCGCGAAAACTGATATTGTATTTGGGGCGCCATTCTTTGATCAGTTTGCCTTCATACAAAATGGCTTCAGCATCACTTTTAACCAGGTGATATTCAAAATCGTGAATGCTTTCGATAAGCGCTTTGGTTTTGAGATCGGCTCGCGTAAGGCGGGAAGGTGTAAAATAGTTAGCCAATCGTTTGCGTAAATCGCCTGCCTTCCCCACATAGATAATCCGATGAAAGCGATCGCGCATGATATAGACACCGGGCTGATGGGGGACGGTACGCAGCTTTGCTACTAGATTAATTTTAAGCATGAGGAGAAAAGATTATAGGGATGGAAGCAGTAGAAAGAAAAAATAAAGTAATGGGTAATGAGTGCTTTTAGACTGAAAAAAATTAGGTTTCAGGAAATTTCATTTTTACAGAACATATTTTCAAAACAAGCATCTCTAGAACAGCTTGAGCTGCGATTCATCACTGGCCAGCAGTTACTTTTTTTACTGCTTGGCAACATAACATTATAAAGCGCAAAGCGCCTTTTTGCACTTCAACTTCAACTTTCGTCGTTTCGCAAAGAAATTAACTTCCTTTTCAAAAAATCGCTCCAAAATCCCCTTAACTTACTGCTTCGGGCTAGCCGTAACTTAAGGAAGGTGATAAAATCTTGGTCTTTTTATGCCCAGTTTTTTTATTAAGACCTATGGTTGTCAGATGAACGAGCGTGACTCCGAGCAGGTCGCTCGTGATTTGATTGCTCGTGGTTATGAAATGGCTTCGCATGAAAAAGAGGCTGATGTCATTTTGCTCAATACTTGTAGTGTGCGTGAAATGGCCGAAAATAAGGCGATTGGCAAAATGGGGTTTTTGCGCAAGCTTCGTCGTAACAAACCGCAGCTTGTGCTCGGGCTTTTAGGGTGTATGGCCCAGCGCTTGGGAGAAACACTCACCAAAAAAACACCTTATGTTGACTTAATCGTAGGGACTCAAAAATTTCACCGTGTTGCCGACTATGTTGAGGAAGCGCTGCAGCGTAGGAAACAAGAGGAAGAAGAGTATGACGAATTTCATCAGCTGACAGCTTCTTTTCATGCGCCCATTGTCGATGTAGGAGCCGAAGAAGATTCGCAAAACACTATTCGTGAACATCTCACTACGCCCCAGCAAGCGACGGCGTTTATTTCCATCATGCAGGGATGCAACATGCACTGTACATTTTGCATTGTTCCCACGACACGAGGTCCTGAGCGAGGACGTCCGATTCAGGATATTGTCCAAGAAGCCAGAGCACTCGTTGCTCAAGGCATTAAGGAGGTGACCCTTCTTGGCCAAATTGTCAATCTCTATGGGCGTCATGAAATACCGCGCCGTGATGCAAAAAGTCCTTTTGTGCAGCTTCTCGAAGCATTGCATGAAGTCGAGGGACTTGAACGTATTCGATTTACCTCTCCTCATCCTATGGGTTTTCGACGTGATCTCATTGATTGTATTGGACGACTTCCAAAAGTCATGGAGCATATTCATCTTCCGCTACAATCAGGTTCTGATCGCATCTTGCGCCAAATGCATCGTCCTTACACAACAGCTGCTTATCGCAAGCTGGTTGCAGAGCTGCGTGGGGCACGTCCTGGTATTGCGATCACTACTGACATTATCGTTGGTTTTCCTGGCGAAACCGAAGAGGACTATCTCGCCAGCCGTACTCTTGCTCAAGAACTCGAATTTGATGGGGCCTTTATTTTTCGTTATTCTCAACGAGGTGACACTCCTGCTGCTACCATGGAAGGTCAGCTTCCTGAAGAGATAAAAGAATTTCGCAACAAAGATCTTTTGGAAGTAGTTAATGCCTCTGCCTCCCAAAAATTAAACGCCTGTGTCGGAACCCTTCAGGAAGTTCTTTGTGAAGGCCCAAGCCGTCATGATGCTTCCCAGCTGGCAGGACGCACCCGCACCAATAAGATTGTTATTTTTGAAGGGGGATCTCGTTTTCACCGTGAAATTTTTCATCTTCGTATTACGAGAGCCTCTTCATCGACGCTTTATGGCACTCCTGCGTTGATTGAGGAATAAACAGCTTCTGATGAGTGTTTTTTTTCATCATTTCTTTGCTGTGAGAAAAATAGACAAGCAAGCAAGAAGTAGAGTGTTCTCTTTCTTGTTGTCCTTATCTATCCATCTGCTTTTTGTTTTGCTCCTCTGTGTCGGTATCCTTCCTTTTGCTTCACGCTCTCTTGAGCCTGTGCCTAACAAAGAAAGTTCTCCTCCTCCTGAAGTTATTTTTGACCTTTCTCCCTCGACCACAATGGTGCCGACTACCGTCAGGACAGATTCTGAGCATCCATTAGAGAAGCCTCCAGAGCATCCTGCTTTTGAATCTCACGAAAACACCGAGGCCTCCAGTGAGCTTCCTGCTACCGGTTCGCTGCCTCTTCCCACACAAGAAGGAGTTGAGAGTGAGGGAGTCGAACTAAAAACATCAGAAACTCTTGGAAGAAAAACACCCGACTCCACAGTAACTGCCGAAGCAGCTCCCACTACCACACCAACTCCTTCCCCTACTGGATCAACGTCAGTAGATGCTCCCGCGGTAACGCCGATGGCTACCGCTTCCTCAGATCGCCCAGTGATGGGTATACTTTCTTCTTCGGCCAAAACTCAGAGCGAATCCTCGGGGGCGCATCCCTCGATGATTCATGGAGCTATTTCTAATAAAGGAAAATCTTCTGTCACTGCTGAAGCGACACCGTTAGGGCGCTATAAAAAAAATTTGGCAGATGCCATCAGCTCGCATTGGTACTACGCAATTGATCAGCGAATGGAGCTGCTCAGCTTTGGAACGGCAACAGTTATTTTTTATGTCACTCAAAATGGAAAGGTAGAAGAACTCCGTATTATTTCTAATAGCTCCAATCAGACTTTTGCCGACTGTTGTATTGAGTCCATTACAGGAGCCAAGCTTCCTAGCATTCCTCCAGAAATAGCCCAAACACTTGATCGTGGGCGGTTGGAGATAGAGTATCGATTTACGATTTATCCGTAGAGCATGTCCCAAAAGGCCTAAAATCTCGCACTGCAGCGTCGCCGTAATGCGCAATTTTAGTCTTTTCAAGACACCTTCTTAAGAACACCTTGCTGAATAGTCGCTAGTTTCTTATCTTTGGCAGCAATCATTTTGTATGCAAATTTACATCGACGGAAAATTTTTTTCTAAGGAAGAAGCAACCATCTCCGTTTTTGATCATGGGCTTCTCTACGGAGATGGGATTTTTGAAGGAATTCGTTTTTATGGGAGAAAGATTTTTTGCTTAGAGGCGCACATTAAGCGCCTCTATCACTCAGCAAAGGCATTGCAGCTGGGCATGCCTTTAGAGCCACAACAACTTCAAGAAACGATTTGCGAGTGTGTGAAGCGCAATGATCTTACTGATGGATATATTCGTGTGATCGTAACACGTGGCAAAGGCTCTCTGGGATTGAGCCCCAAGAGTTGCCCTCAGGCTTCGCTTATTATTATTGTCGCAGAAATTGCGCTTTACTCTCCAGAGGCTTATCAAAAAGGGCTTTCCATTATTACCTGTGCTACACGGCGGATGACTCATGGGGCTTTGAGCCCGCAAATTAAATCGCTCAATTATCTCAACAATATTATGGCCAAGCAGGAAACACTACGTGCTGGTGTTGAAGAGGGATTAATGCTCAATGAGCAAGGATTTGTTTCGGAGTGTACCAGCGATAATATTTTTATTGTTCGTGAAGGCAAGGTGATTACTCCTTCGCTTGGTGCTGGTGCATTAGCAGGCATTACGCGTGCTGTTGTGATCGAGCTCGCACGTTCTCTGGAGCTAGTAGTGGAAGAGGCCTTGTTGACTTGTTACGATATTTACACCGCCCAAGAATGCTTTCTTACCGGCACTGCTGCTGAAATTATTCCTGTTGTTAAACTGGATGAAAGGCTTATTGGAACTGGAGCTCCTGGACCTATCACTCAACGCTTGATCGAAACATTTAGAACTCTTGTAGCGGCGTAGTTCTAAAAGTTGAAGGTGTTTTTTTAAATGGATGGGAATACACATAATCTAATGATAATTCCTTCTAAATCTCAGGTGGTTGCCGTTTTTGAAAAGATAGCGCAATTGCTAGAATTGGAGGGAGAAAACCCTTTTAAAATCCGCGCTTATCTACGTGCCGCGCAAGCCCTGGAGGCCCTTTCTGAGCCGCTAGAAGAGCTTGTGAAGGAAGAGCGATTGGGTGAAGTTGATGGTATTGGTAAAGCCATTAAAGAAAAAATTACGGAACTCATGACTACAGGGCATTTGCCCTACTACGAAGAATTACGGAACCATTTTCCAGCAACGCTTTTTGAACTCTTCGAGCTGCAAGGATTGGGCGCCAAAAAAATTCGCATGCTTTACAAGGAGCTAAAGGTTGCTTCGATTGATGATCTTGAAAAGGCCTGCCAATCAGGCTCTGTTGCTCAACTAGCTGGTTTTGGTCCAAAATCAGCAGCTAACATCGAAAAAGCTATTGCCTTTTATCGCTGTCACACAGGGCTCTTTCGGCGTGATCAGGTGACGCTCTTAGCGGGAACTTTGTTGGATGATTTACGTGCTCATCCTCATGTGAGCGAGTGTCAGAGTGCAGGGAGTTTTCGTCGTGGCAAAGAAGCAATGGGCGATCTTGATCTTTTAGTTTCCTCGACAAAGCCAGAGGAGATAACACAATTTTTTATTCATCACCCACTTGTTGCTGAGATCCTCATGCAAGGCCCAACCAAATCGAGTGTGCGTTTAAAAAATGTAGACCGTCCTGATCAACAAGGCGGAATTCAATGCGATCTCCGTATTGTGCGTCCTGAAGAATTTCCTTTTGCACTCGTTTATTTTACTGGCAGCAAAGAACACAACATTCGCTTGCGCAGTCGTGCTCTTGAATATGGATGGTCTCTCAATGAATATGGTTTTACGCCACAAAGAGGAGCAGCCGCTGCACCCCTTATTCATGAGGAACGCGAGCTCTATCATGCTGTAGGATTGCAAGAGATTCCCCCCGAATTAAGAGAAGACCGTGGGGAAATTGCCGCTGCAGAAAAGGGACTCATTCCTCGTTTGATCGAGCTCGGCGATCTCAAGGGAACCTTTCATTGTCATACAACCGAGAGTGATGGGCAACATACGCTCCTGGAAATGGCTGCAGCTGCTCAGGAGTTAGGTTTATCCTATTTGGGTATTGCCGATCATAGTAAGAGCTCTGTACAAGCCCATGGAATGAGCGAAGAGAGGTTGAGCAAGCAACTTCATGAAATTAAAAAACTTAATGAAAGCTTTGAAGACTTTCATCTTTTTGCCGGAGTGGAATGCGACATTCTAAAAGAGGGAACACTCGATTTTTCCAATGAGGTGCTTGCCTCGCTCGATTATGTGGTAGCCTCAGTCCACTCGTCTTTTACATTAGGAGAGGCTGCGATGACTAAGCGTCTCATCCGCGCTATGGAAAATCCCTATGTTACGATACTGGGTCATGTTACAGGACGTATTCTATTTTCACGAGAATCGTATCCTGTCAATGTTCCTGCGGTTCTCGATGCAGCAGCAGCCACAGGAACTATTATTGAACTTAATGCCTCTCCTTATCGACTTGATATGGACTGGCGTTGGTGGCTATTGGCGAAAGAAAAAGGAGTGCGCTGTGTCATTAACCCTGATGCTCACTCAACAGCAGGACTTCATAATCTGCTTTTTGGAGTAACTATTGCCCGTAAAGGATGGCTCACAAAAAACGAGGTGATTAATACGCTTTCGGCTAAGGCTGTCCAAGAGGTACTAAAAATGAAGAAAAAATAATTTGGCTAGTCAAGAGTATATGAATTAATGCGTTGACCTTGCTCACACAATCTCACATAGAGACTATGAAGATAAAAAAGAGAGAGCAAGAGTGGGACAATTTTCGTCTTCATCGGCGCCTTAGAGCATATTAAAAAATTCTGTAGCCGCTCATTGCGTCGTCGCTTCGGTGCTCGCTCCATCGAGTATTGGCTATACACTTCCTCGCTGTGTGGCTCAGCTCCTGGCACTGCATCGACTACAAAAATTTTTAATGATGCTCTAAAATGGCTATAGTTTTATTTAAAATGCTCTAAGGTTCCGGATAAGCCTTAATAAACTTGCTGAACCAAATCCCTGCAGGAGTGATGTGGCGTTCGTGGGTTTTTTTGTCGTAGAAAAAAAGTCCAAACTGACCTTTCCATCCTTCCGTCCATTCGTAGTTATCCACCAGTGTCCATGGGAAGTAGCCTCGCACATCCACCCCATCATTTATAGCGCGTCGCATCTGAGCAATATGATTACGGAAGAAAGCGATGGCTTTTTGGGCGCTTTGAGTGGCAATTCCATTTTCGGAAATCACAATGGGCTTGTGATAGCGGTCATTAACACTGCAAAGAACACGATAGAGTCCTTCAGGATTAATTTCCCACCCCATTTGGGTATAGAGAGAGCTCCGCTCTCCACCGCTACGAAGAAGAAGCTCATGAATACTAGAGCTTTTGGAATAATAATAATTTACTCCAATGATGTCACAGGTATCAGCGACCATATCCAAGTGGTCATAGTTTTGGCGTTGATAGATGTTATAAATGAGCGCTGTGGGATCATGGGTAAAAGAACGCGTGCACTCTGGAAGAGAGTAGATTCCCATAACAATGGCATCAGGGCGCTCTTTGCGTAGGGTAGCAGCTGCATCGCGAAACATTGCTGCTGCGGTTTTCATAGCTTTTTTATAACTGAAAGGATGTAAGAGAAGTCCAGGCGGCCAATGTCCAGCGATCCAACCAAGCTGCAAGGCACCATTGGGCTCGTTTTGGGGGACATAAATTTTTACATAAGGTGCCATGGCGTGGGCTACTCGTTGCACATGGGCATGCCAGGCAGCCTCAACGTCAGGATGGCAAAAATTGGAGTGCGCTTTATCGTGCGTTTTGTAAAGCCAATCGGGAAAAGTAAAATGCCAGAGGGTAACGATGGGTTCAATTCCTGCGGCTTTGAGTTTGCGTGCCATCGTGACATATTGGGCAAGAGCTTGGTGGTTGATGATGCCCGGGCGTGGCTCAATCCGCGCCCACTCTACACCAAAACGGAAATGATTGACGCCAAGCTGCTGTAGGGCTTGGAGGTCTCGATCAAATTCACTCCACGAAAAGACAGCCTCATCGCCACGTAATGGAACAACTCCTTCTTCGGCATAGCGATCCCAGTCTGTTTTGAAATACCAAGGTGAATCTTTGGGATAGCCGCGATCTTCATTTTGAAAAGGAGCTGTGGAGACACCCCACCAAAATGTTTGTTTGGGAACTGGCTTCAAAGCAGTTCCCTTAACAGAGCAATGATAAGCGGAAGGTGGAGTAACGCAGCTACTGAAACAAACTGTAATAAGAGCAAGAGATAGCCAAAATATTGTACGCTTCATTAAGAATTTTTTTAAGAGTTTAAGGGTTGAAGGGTTTAAGAGGCAACAATACGATTCTCCTAAACTTCTAAACTCTTCAACTCTTAAACTTTTTAGTGAAACTAACCATTCTATTATTTTTAAGTGGCCTTATCGCCTGCCATGCCATCAACCACCTCTCTCCTGACGAGGTTATTATGAATGATGGAACACATTACAAGGGGCTTATTATCAAAAATGATGCTCGTGAAATTATTTTGCAGCAAGAGACGGGAGAGCATGTAATTCCAAAAGCAGCTATTCAAAGAATTGATGATGCTTCCAAAAGCATGATTTATTTTTCTGACTTGGTATCCCCTAACAAAGCACCTTCCTGGCGGATGATAGCTCAAGATATGCGCTGCAATGATGCGGTCAAATCCTTCATTCAAATACCAGCAACAACGATCTCAGCAGGGTATTTAAAAAATGTTCCTTATCTTTCTTTTCACATTAATAAGCACGCTGAGATGAATATTTATGGGGACCCTAACAATCCAGCCTGTGTCGAATTTGGAACTTATAATCAAAACAAAGAGCATCTTAAAAAATTCCAAGAGATTTCTAGACAGCTTCTTGCCGGTTATCTCTCCTCACGAGACGCTATTAAGACGCTCTACAGCCTTAATCTCAAGGGGGATGAAAAACCAGTAGGGCCATTTCTTTTTAGAATCATGCCCCCCAGTGATCCTTCCTCTAGTGGAGGATGGTGGATTTCCATTTATGATCCTGTTCTTCTCAAGAAAGCTCGCGTCAGTGATGCTCATTATCAAAGACTCACACTGCCAGAAGACCAAGTGAGAACGCACCATGGCACGTTACGTTACGATTTGGAGGCGCTTCATCTCTCCTTTCTTAATAGTTCGATGAAGCATTGGCTTGGTAAGCTTTCTGGGTTTCGTGGTTTTTATAGAAACCAAAATAATGAGCTGAAGATGATGAGTAGTTCCTCGATGTAGGAAGAAATTCACCACAAAGATCACAAAGCCGCTTAACGCGGCATACAAAGAACACAAAATAAAAAAAATCTTTTGTGTTCTTTGTGTTCTTTGTGGTGAGTTCTTTTTTGAAATGAAATGACGTTGGTAGTTACAGAGCTTTTATGAATTTCTTCAAATTTTTTTTTATTCTCTCAGCAGTATGCCTTCTCACAGGCTGTGTCCTGCTTGATCCCTTGGGGCCTCTTGATAGAGCTCCTAAGCATGAATTTAAGAAGCTTTCAAGCTATAGGCCTTTTGCATGGGGGATTTCGACAAGCAGCCTGCAATATGAAGACCGTGCTGTGCGCCCCGGAGAAAAAGATTATTTTTTGCGCGATTGGGATCTTTTAGTAGCGCAAAAAAAAGCACCTGTTGTCGGAGATGCTCTTTCCAGTTGGTCCTATTTTAATAAGGACTTGGAAGCGCTCCAAAAAATTGGCGTTAACTCTTACCGCTTCAGTATTGAGTGGGCCCGTGTAGAGCCGCATCCAGGAGAGTATAATGAAGAAGCCATTCATCGTTATGTAGAAATGGCTCGAAAGCTCAAGGAAGCAGGAATCGAGCCCTATGTTTGCCTTTGGCATTTCACCTTTCCTGCATGGCTGGTTGATTCAACATCAAAAGGAGAAACAAATTGGCTTCATCCTCTAGCGCGTTCTCATTGGAATGCTTATGTCACTAAAATGGTGAAAGCTTTGTCTCCTTATGTGACTTACTATGCTCCCGAGAATGAACCCAATGGCCAAATTCTCACGGCTTATATTGTAGGGTTATGGCCTCCTAATCACACTATGGATTTTGGCGGCTACAAAAAAGCGATGGCTGCTTCTGTGCTCTTCTTTCGTGATGCAGCTGCTCGCATTAAAGAGATTGAGCCCAATGCCAAAATCCTCAGTGTAGAGGCTATTCCTTATTGGTACCGTGGTCCTCTGGATCCTGCTGGTATTATTTATAACACGGTGGAGCATGATACCTTCGACCATCTTGATAGAATCTATGATGTTTGTGACATCATCGGATTTAATTACTACTACAGTCAAATAGCAGGTCCTTTAAGCATGCTGACGCAGCCATCTCATCATGGAACTCATTTTACGATGATGGGTTGGCACATTGATCCAGCCGCACTGGGAAAACTGATTCGTAAAATTGGGAAACGCTATGACAAGCCAATGATGATTACAGAAAATGGGATTGCTAGTCTTGATGAAAAAAAACGAATTCAATATCTCCATGATCATATTGAACAACTCCGCATCACGATGGCAGAAGGGTATGATGTCAAAGGGTATTTTATTTGGTCTCTTGCCGATAACTACGAATGGCATTACGGTTATATTCCAAAATTTGGCCTCTCTACCATGAATCCTAAAACTTTTGTGCGCGAACTGAAACCTTCAGCCTTTTATTATCACGACGTGATTAAGGCTTCCGAGAAAGAGGGGGTAGTCGATCCGGATCCGTATCATTTCCATTTTTCTGAGAAAAATTGAAATGAGTTGAAGTTGGAAGTTGAAGTTGAAGTGAATTCTTTCAGCTGACATTTTTTTTATTCTAATTATCTTTGGCGGTTTTATTTCATGGCGCGTCTTTTTTTTCTCCCGCTCATTCTTAGTGTATGTCTCTTCGTGGGCTGTTCTCCTAGCAACAAAAGAGCAGACCTCATTGCTATTAATGGAGTAGAGCCCGAGACATTGGATCCTGCTCTTTTTATTGGAGAGGCAGACCAAAGAGTGATCAGTGAGCTTTTTGAAGGGCTCACACGATTTAATCGCGCTGGCTTGCCAGAACCTGGCATGGCTTCTTGGTGGGAGATCTCATCAGATCATCGAACCTATCTTTTTCACATGCGTCCTGGAGTTTGTTGGTCTGATGGAACCCCGTTGACAGCTCATGATTTTGTCAAGTCATGGCGACGCACCTTGCAGCCAGAGACAGCTTCAGCCTATAGTTATCAGCTTTTCTGCCTACAAGGAGCCGAAGATTTTGCAGCGGGAAACAATGCTGATTTTTCTAAAGTTGGTGTTGAGGCTCTCGATGCGGCGACATTAAAAGTAACACTGGCGCGGTCTGTGCCTTATTTTTTGCAGCTTTGTGCGTTCCCGACTTATTTTCCCGTTCCTGTTGACCTTATTGAGCGAGTCGGAGATGACTGGACAAAACCAGAGCATATGATCTGCAATGCTGGTTACACCTTGGCTGCTTGGCGGATTAATGACAAAATCACGCTCAAAAAAAACCCCTTTTATTGGGATGCTCAGCATGTTGCTTTAGAAAAAATCGATGTGCTTCCAATCAGCCAAGCTAATGTAGCTTACAATTTTTATGCCTCAGGAGAAGCTGATCTGCTCTTAGATAAAGCGCTGGCTCCTCCTTCCTTGCTTGATGAATTACGCAAGCGAGATGATTTTCATTCTTTTCCTTTCTTGGGAGATTATTTTTTGCGTTTCAATTGTAGCAAAGGGCCCTTTGCTGATGCGCGCGTTCGGAAAGCTTTTGCGCTCTGTTTAAATCGGAAAAATATCACCGAAAAAATAGCGCGTGCAGGAGAGCTTCCGGCAGAAAGCATGGTTCCACCTGGCATTCCTGGCTACCAGCCAGCGCATGGTCTTGGTTGCGATCCAGAGTTGGCCCGTCGTCTGTTGGCAGAGGCAGGTTATCCCGGAGGAAAAGGTTTTCCCCTGACGACCTATCTTTACAATGAGGGAGAGCTCAATGAAGGAATTGCTGTCGAGCTCCAAGCCGTATGGCAGCGCGAGCTGGGCGTTTCGATTTTATTGGCACGGCAAGAATGGAAGGTTTACTTAAATTCCCTAACGACCATGGATTATGGTATTGCTCGTTCTAGTTGGGTAGGGGACTATGCGGATCCTAATACCTTTCTCGATATGTTTGTGAGTGATGGTGGCAACAACCGCACGGGATGGAGTTCCAAGCAATATGATCAGCTCATTGGAGAGGCTGCCAATGCTTTTGATCCAAAGAAACGTTTTGAAATCTTTCGCCAAGCAGAAGAGTTACTATTATGCGAAGGGGTCCCTGTAGCGCCCCTCTATTTTTATGTTGGTGTGCAGATTTATGATCCGCGAAAGTGGGGAGGGATTGAGGGGAATGTCCTAGATAAGCATCCGCTGTGGCAGGTTTATCGAAGATAACTTCTGTCCTAAATTCTACTGATGAGGCGAAGAGCTGTGTCGCGCCAGTGCTCGCGTCGTCGAGTATGTTCATATACACTCCTCCGCTGTGCGCTGTCGCTCCTTGCTCTTTATCTCCATCAGCGAATTTTGAACAGAAGTTAGACGGGTTCTCTTTCCATCTTTTTTAAAATCATGAAAAACGTTGTTTATCTTCTGTTATTTCTTTTTGTGGGTGGAATGAGCGCTTTTCTTGTCGGTTGTCATGATCGACACCAAAAAGCGGATCTGGTTTTTATTAATGGCGTTGAGCCAGACAGTCTTGATCCAGCTTTGATTACAGGCCAAGCGGATGGGCGGATTGTTTCGGAACTTTTTGAGGGGTTGCTTCGGTTTAATCGAGCCGGTATGGCAGAGCCGGGTGTAGCTGCTTTGTGGGAAATTTCTCCCGATAAAAAAATTTATCTTTTTCATCTTCGTCCCTCAGCGCGTTGGTCTGATGGGCGTACTGTGACTGCTGCTGATTTTGTCACTTCTTGGAAAAGGATGTTACAACCTACGACAGCTGCTCCTTATCGTGATCAATTTTTTATTATTGAAGGAGCTGAAGAGTTCGCTTCTGGAAAGGATCATGATTTTTCTCACGTTGGCATTGAGGCGCTTGATGAGCAGACGCTCAAGGTGACGCTCAAAAATCCTACAGCTTATTTTTTACAGCTCTGTGCGCTTTGGCCTTTTTTCCCTGTGCGGAGCGACCTAATTGAACGTGTCGGCGATAATTGGATTAGGCCACAAAACCTTATTAACAATGGATCCTACTCTTTGTCAGCGTGGAATATTAACGACAAGATCACTCTCAAAAAAAATCCTTTCTATTGGGATGCCCTGCATGTGGCTTTAAACACAATCGACGTGCTTCCCATTGATCAAGCAAATGTGGCTTATAACTTTTACGCCACGGGTGTAGCTGACTTAATCATGAGCAAAGGGCTTGTGCCTCCCTCTTTGCTAGATGCCTTAAAAAAGAAACCTGATTTTCATGCCTCTCCTTTTTTAGGGACTTCCTTTATCCGCTTTAATTGTACTAAACCTCCTTTTCAAGATCCTCGCATCCGTCAAGCCTTTGCCTTGGTGATTGACCGCCATCGCATCACAGAAAAAATTACACGTGGTGGAGAGTTGTGCGCAGAAAGCTTTGTGCCTCCTGGAATCCCTGGCTATAAGCCTCCTGGACTACTTGGCTATGATCCAGTGCGTGCACGGCATCTTCTAGCAGAGGCAGGATATCCGAATGGAAAAAATTTTCCTTTGACTAACTTTATCTACGTTGATGGAGCCATCAGTGAAGGAATGGCCGTTGAGTTACAAGCGATGTGGCGCCAAGAGTTGGGGGTCTCTATTTTGTTAGCACGTCGTGAAGCCAAGACCTATCTCAGTTCGATGAACACCTTGGATTTTAATATGGCCAATTCTAATTGGATCGGAGATTACCTCGACCCCAATACTTTTTTAGAAATTTTTGTAACAGGAAGTGGCAACAACCGGACAGGATGGAGCTCCCCCACCTACGATCAACTGCTCATGGCAGCTAGTTTGGAGCCTGATGCTACCAAACGCTTTTCCTTGCTCAGAGAGGCAGAGGAATTGCTCATCGTTAAAGAGGCTCCGATAGTACCCCTCTTTTTTAATATGGAAATGCAACTCTACGATTCTAAAAAGTTCAAGGGCATTGAAGGGAACTTGCTGGATAAACATCCACTTTGGGAGCTTGTACCCGTTCAGAGAACAGGCAAGAAGAGAGGAGATTGAAGATGGGAGATATAGGAGCTAATTTGCTTCTACTATGTGCAAATCCAAGCATGCATGATCATTACCAGAAGAGCTTTTTTGAAAATTAAAATATTTTAAGATATCATGAGTCTCTGTTGTTTGTTTGTCGTCAATGGTAGTGGTAGTAGTCTGCGTGGTAGTCCAATAAATTTCTTTCGGCCAGTTACCTCGCCAAAAATAAGCCACACCGCCGCCTCCGGCTTTGCAAGAGGTAATTTCATTAGGGTAAGGAACCGTAATATTTCCCTCGCTATCATATTGAAGCCATATTTTTACTTCGACTCCGTTTTGAGTCACCATGCGCCAGTAATAGTTAAAGTTTTTTTGTGGATGCCCTTTGAGAAAAGAAACTACTTGATCAGCTGTATCAAAAGGGTGATCAGACCAGCCTTTTAGATCTTCCCAGGCAGTGTTCTCGTCGTACCAGCTATTGAGATTCGTGTTAGCCATATTATCGTTTTCAAAATAGATGGTCGAAGGAGGTTGCAGATACGAGAGGTTTTTAAGAGCAGCTGCAGTCGCTTCATCTCCTGCAAGCTTAGCACGGAGGTAATCACACATTTGTCCTACCGAGGGAGAGTGTCTCCATCGTTTGAAATCGGTGCGAATAGAGAGAGAATTAACGGTATCAATGATATCGTTTTCATGGCCAGGCTTCACACTGTATTTAAAATAATAATCAAAGACGTCACTAAAATCGGTCTCTTTTTTTATTTGTTCACAAAAAATACAATAATCGTCTTTTTTTGTATCTCTATATCCAGGAATTGTATTGTACCAACGATCATCAGCGGTTCTCATAAAAGAAGGTTCATATACCTCTGAATAAAGCCAACCAGAAGGCCACCAACTAGGAGGACCCAATGAGCCGAGTCTATCAGTATTATTCCAGTATCGATTATAACGATTGGCGCAGTAGCTAGCGTATTCCGAGGCGGTCACCTCTTCTCCTGGCTTATAATCAAGGGCGCTCTCATTATAAATTGAGTTCCAATGACGTACTGATGGCTGTGTCTCTTGTGCTCGAAGTCCTCTCGTAATAAGAAGAAAACAAATCAATAAGTAAAATTTTTTTTTCATTATAGCTAAGTTAAAGTAGAATCCTGTTTTGTCAAATTACCCTCTTTCACGCCCGATTACATTAATTGTCAGAGTCACTTTTTTGTAAGGAGAGGCCCAATGCAACGGTGTTGAAAAGGTTAATCATAGACCTCTCGACGATGGGCCACTTTCAAAACTAATACTAGCAACTCATGATCCTTGATTTTGCAAATCAACCGATAGTTGCTCACGCGATATCTCCAACAACGGCTAAACTCCCCAATCAAAGGTTTTCCAAAACGACGTGGATCTTCAGCTGTATTGATCCTTGTTTTCAAATAAGCAGCGATCCTTGCTTTACTTGTGTGATCAAGCTTATGAAATTGTTTTTGTGCCGATTCAGAGAAATCAACTTTTCATTTCACAAGCCGTGTTCCTTTATTAAATCATCAAGGCTTATGCACTTTCCTGGATTCGCTAATACTTTTATCGCATCAGCAAGATCTTCAGCATCTTCTAGTGCTTCCCTCAACATACTAAGCTCTTGTTCAGAAAGCTTCGGTATTTCTTCTACTATTTCAAGTGCACTCATGCTCTCCCTCTTACTCTAAGTTATTTCGTTAGTCAAGAAATTTGCTACCTCAGTAGATACAACACAGAAAACTCCACTCATGCCTTCTTTTCAATTCCAAAACTCTTGCGCCCTCATTACAGGGGCTTCCTCGGGCCTCGGAGCTGAGTTTGCGCGGCAGTTGGCTCCTCATGCGAAAAGGTTAATTTTAGTCGCTCGTCGGGCAGAGCGCTTGAAAGCCTTATCCCAAGAGCTCCGACAGGCTTATCCTCATTTGTGTATTGATCAAAAAGCAGCCGATCTTTCTTTGGCTCAAGAGCGGGAAAAATTGGCAGCTTGGATTGAGCAAGAAAAGTTACCGCTCAACTTTCTCATTAATAATGCCGGCTTAGGAGATCTCGGTGATTTTTTTCATGCGTCGTGGGAGCGACTTGAGGAGATCATTGAGCTCAATATCACAGCGTTGACGCATCTCACGCACCTCTTGCTACCTGCGTTGCGCAAGCAAGCACCGAGTGCTTTACTTCAAGTTGGATCGATTGTCGGATTTTTCCCGCTGCTCAATTATGGAGTCTATGCAGCTTCCAAAGCCTATGTGAATAGTTTTAGTCAAGCGTTACACATCGAAGAAGCCTCTCATGGTGTCACCGTCACATTGCTTGCTCCTGGGCCTACTCCTACAGAATTTTTTGAACAAGCAGCTCGTCTAGGTAAAAAAATTTCGGTCACTTCTCGCGCTCCTGCTTGTTTCATCACCTCACAAAAAGAGGTTGTTGCTGTTGCCTTAAAAGCCATTTTGCGCAACCAAGCTATTATCATTCCTAATAAAAAGCTTTCCATCATGGTTTCTCTTTTACGACGAATTCCTTTTTGCTTGTTTCAGAAATTTATCTCAAAGTGATCGCTCTTTTTTCCAAAGTAAGTAACGTTCTCCTAGAGCTTTTTTACCCTCTTCATTGTGACGGTTGTGATGTGGCTCTTTTTGAAAAATCGCATCTCTGTCAAGAATGTTGGGGTAGCTTAAAACCGCTTGCAAAGCCATTTTGTGAGATCTGTTCTTGCAAAATAGTAGCAGACGCTCGTTGTCCTAATTGTGCTGATCGTAAGCTTCATTTTGTGGCTGGAGTGAGTGCTTTTCAATATGACGGTTTGATGCGTACATTGTTATATCGTTTGAAATATGGACGGGATCAACGTCTTAAAAAAGTGATGGGAGAGCTCTTAGTTCCTGCCTTGCAGGATGAGCGTTTGCAGGGGATTTTTTTTGAAGCAATTGTCCCGGTTCCATTGCATCCTCGCTCAGAACGAGAGCGAGAATTCAACCAAGCACAGCTGCTTGCTTGCGAAGTTGCCCTTCACTACCAGCGGCCTTTGAAGTCTCTTCTGCAATGCCTTCGGCCAGCTTCTCCACAAGCTCGTTCTGATCGTAAAAAGAGAATGGAACATCGGAAAAATCTTTTTTCACTTCGTTTGCCTCAACAACTCTCAGGAAATTATCTCCTCGTCGATGATGTTCTCACTACAGGAGCCACGCTCGATGCCTGTGCTAAAGCCCTTCTTGAGGCAGGAGCTGAGGGAGTATGGGCGATTACTGTTGCGCGTTAAAAAATCACCTTGCTGCCCAGGTCGATTTTTTTTACCTTCTGCTGATGCAACCATCCACTACAAGTACTCCGATTGGTTACGATTCTAAAATTGAAGGAAACGTAATCATCACCAAGTTAGATGCTGCTATCAACTGGATGAGAAAAAATTCTCTCTGGCCTATGCCGATGGGACTCGCTTGTTGTGCTATTGAGCTGATGGCGGCTTCCTCCTCGCGGTACGATATATCACGCTTTGGAGCTGAAGTAATGCGTTTCTCTCCTCGTCAAAGCGATGTGATGATTGTGGCAGGAACAGTCACTTATAAAATGGCACTTGCTGTTAAACGAATTTACGAACAAATGGCAGAACCAAAATGGGTCATTGCGATGGGGGCCTGTGCTTCTAGTGGAGGGATGTATCGCAGTTACTCTGTCTTGCAAGGAGTAGATCAAGTGATTCCTGTTGATGTCTATATTTCCGGATGTCCACCACGACCAGAAGCCCTTCTGGACGGCCTCATGAAGCTGCAAGAAAAAGTCATGAAGGAACATTCCTTCTTGGATCAAAAACGAGCTTTGCTCAACTCCTTGTAATTATTTTATGAATTTGTCAGATGCACTTCGTCAACTCGAAGAAAAATACTCGTTCGCACTTCTGGAGAAAAAAGAATTTCGTGGGGAGACAACGCTTCTTTTAAAAAAAGAGTATCTTTATGAGGTTGCTCAATTTTGCCGCGATCTCCTTGGGTTTAATATGTTACTTGATATTTCGAGTGTGGATCAATGGGGACAGGATCCTCGCTTTGAAATGGTTTATGAACTTTATTCGCTAGAAGAAAAAAGTCACCTTCGTTTAAAGACACTCTTGTCGGAAGAAGATCCCGTTATTCCTACGGTGAGCACTCTTTGGGCCACGGCCAATTGGCACGAGCGAGAAGTTTATGACATGATGGGAATTCGCTTTGAAGGACATCCTAACTTACGGCGTATTCTCATGTGGGATGGATATCCTTACCATCCTTTGCGTAAAGATTTTCCCCTTGAAGGAAAACCCAGCGAGATGCCTGAAGTGGCTTTTTCTCAAGAAGCACCACTTCAAGGTGGCCCTTTTGTAAGCAGCCCATCTTCGGGAAATACACAAGTCAGGGAGCCGCGCTATCGCTCTGCTGAAAACTTACCCCCTCAAGAAACTTTTATTGCTGAACCTTGATTGCCGACCAAACTAGTTATGAAGAGTTTCTTTCCTTTTTAGAAACTCAAACAGAGATCGCTTTAGATACTGAGGCAGATAGTTTGCATTGCTATTTTGAAAAACTTTGTCTCATTCAAGTGGGAGCTTCTGAGCAATTTTCCCTCATTGATCCATTAGTTCAACTTCCGCTAACGCAGTTTTTTTCAGCATTGGAAGGTAAGCGTCTGATTTTTCATGATGCTGATTATGATCTAAGGCTCTTACGGCGTTCAGGCTCTTTTCCTGATCAATCTATTTTTGATACGATGCTTGCTGCACGGCTCTGTGGAGAGCCGAGGCTTGGCTTAGCAGCTCTTGTCGAAAAATATTTTGACGTGTCCCTTTCCAAAGCCTCTCGTAAAGCCAATTGGGGGCAGCGACCACTTTCCTCTCAGATGCTTGAGTACGCTCTTAACGACGTTCGTTATCTTTCTGGATTGGTATCTATTTTTGAAGAAAAATTGCACGAGTTAGGGCGCCTTGAATGGTTTTATCAATCATGCAATCGAATGGTGCACGCTACTCGTGCGATTCGGGTTAAAGAGGAAGATCATCTTTGGCGTCTTTCAGGCTATGTGGCATTGCCACCCCAAAGTTGGGCTGTCCTGAAGGCTCTCTGGTGGTGGCGTGATGGAGAAGCTCGTAAGTGCGACAAGCCTTCTTTTTACATTATGTCTCATGAAGAGATGCTTTCTATTGCTGAAAAAGCTCCTCAAGGAAAAAAATGGGAACTTCGCAAGCTACCCAAAGCGCGTGAGGAAGAAATAGAACAAATCATCGTAGCAGCATTGCAATTAAAAGAAGAAGAATGGCCTCAAGCTCTTCCTCGAATCAAAAATCATATGAACAAAGATGAGCAACATCGCTTTCAGAAATTGCAACAACAACGTGATCGTGTTGCCCAAAAAATTGCTTTGGATCCTTCTGTTATCGCTTCCAAAAATGCCATGGAAGCAGCAGCGCGTGATAAGAACACTCCTTTGCTCTTGCCGTGGCAGCGGGAGTTGTTAGGGATAGGGTTAAGTTAAAGAGGTCGAGTTTGAACGGTTTTTAAAAAGAATTAGTTTCACATGCTTTTTACAGTGAAAGTTGAAGTTGAAATTATTTGGACTTTGCCTTCGGCAAAAAAATCTATTGTTTAGCCCCGCTAGTGGCCTAATGGTGCTTCAACTTCAACTTTTCACTTCAACTTAATTTCATTGATGAACCCTTCCACCCTAGCACTCATTAAAACTGCCCTTGCCGAGGACATCGCTACAGGTGATATCACTTCTATGGCCTTTATTCCCGAAGCGATGAGAAGTCACGGACGTATCATCACTCGTCATCCAGCGGTGATTGCAGGATTAGCAGTGGCAATAGAAGTTTTTCGCCAAGTTGATTCTAATAATGAGGTCACCCTTTGTGCTGCAGAGGGAGAGGGTTTGGAGGCAGGTGCACCTTTATTGGAAGTGAGTGGACCAACACGAAGCTTGCTCACAGCAGAAAGAGTTGTTTTGAATTTTTTGGGACGCCTTACTGGAATTGCTAGTCTCACGCGTCGTTACGTTGATGCCGTTGTAGGAACAGGAGTTCTTATTTTGGACACCCGTAAGATGACTCCCGGTTGGAGAATCCTGGAAAAAGAAGCTGTGAAAGCCGGAGGAGGGAAAAATCATCGTCAGGGGCTCTTCGATGCCATCTTGGTGAAAGATAACCATCTTGTGGCACTCGGGCCTGAGGGATTATCGAGACTTCCTCAGGTGCTTCAAAAAATACGAGCAGATCATCCAACGTTGAAAATTGAAATAGAAGCAGACACCCTCGAACAAGTCTCTTTTTTCTTAGAGCAGCGCGAGGTCAATACCATTCTCCTTGATAATATGAGCCTTGAGCAGCTGCGTACTGCAGTAGCGTTGCGCCAGCAAAAGAATCGTAATGTACGTCTTGAAGCCAGTGGTGGAATTACCTTGGAGAAAATTCGAGCCGTCGCAGAGACAGGCATTGATGAAATTTCTTTGGGAGCGTTGACTCATTCGGCAGTGTGGGCAGATTTGTCAATGGAGTTTGAATATACCTTTGTCGGATAAATTTTAGGTTTTTTTTACGCAGGAATTAATTCCTAAAATTCATTCGAGAAAGGTATAAACTCTTTGTTATTCTGAGGAGCAATGAAAAAAGCGTTCATTTATCAACAAGACTCTTTTGCTGGTACACTCGGGCTAGAGCATTTTAAATAAAACTACAGCCATTTTAGAGCATCATGAAAAATTTTTGTAGTCGATGCAGTGCCAGGAGCTGAGGCGCACATCGAGGGAGTGTATAGCCAATACTCGATGGAGCGAGCACCGAAGCGACGACGCAATGAGCGGCTACAGAATTTTTTAATATGCTCTAGAAGGGAATGCCTGCTCTACTAAAAGAAGCTATCTACTCTTCTTTTCATGAAGGAGTGTCGCGTTTATTTCTTTTGACTCACTTTTCAAAAAAACATTGTTTTGAGATGTTGAGTTAAGTTGATTTATAAGTATTGGTTCCAATTTTCTAGAAATTTCTAGCCAACTCTAAAAAATCATGAAAAAACTTCCCCTTGTTTTTCTCCTGGGCACTCTCGCGCTCGCACCTGTGCGCGTGAGTGCGATGACGGAAGCGGACAAAAAAGAAGAGCATAAAAAGTCGGGTGATTCAAAAGGAACCCTCCCAAAAAACACCGACGAGAAATGGCTCAAAGCTCATGAAAAAGCCATTGGGGAAGTTAATAGTCCTCCAGTTAACAACAACACGGAAACTGAGATTGAGGTATTTGTTGAGAAGGGTGAAATCATCGAGGATAACACTCTGAAACCGACTTCCAATGCTGATGCTCAACCCAACTCGTCACTAGTTAACGCTGATGAAGAAAGTGAAAAGGAAGATCTTTTCAATCTAGATGTTTTAGAACAAAGACTACAAGAGGCTCGAGAGGTCGTTGCTGATTTACGAGGAAAGGGGACTGCGCTTTCAGAACAAGAACTCAGCGGTCTTTATCAAAAGTGGACTAATCGATACGAACGTTACGAAAAAAAGTCAGATATTTTTGAGCGAACGAATAACATTGGAACCATCGCAGGGCAGCAAATTGAAGAGCGACTAAAAAAGCTTTTAAAAACTTCTGCTGAGGCTATGCAAGCGCTTAAGCAAAGCTTAGAAAACATTACTCAAGGTTGCGCAACACGCACTGATGATGTCGGCCACTTTCACTTTAAAAAAGAGGAACCTAACTTAGAAGCGCTTGTTAGTTCCTACGATTACAGCACCACAGAGAATCATTCAGTCTTTTGGACAGGATGGCATCCCAATTCTTCTCAATGCAATTTTGAGCGAGCTAAAGAATATGCAACACGCACTAATAAAAAAGTTTTAGAGATAACTCCAGGAGGAGAGAGGCTGGGAGCACAGGGTTTTCATAATCCAGAGTCTTACCTTAATAAGCGTGATGCCGATTTTATTTGGGGAGTTGCTTCTAGGAGATTTGTTGAAGGAGCTTCGGGACATGTGGTCGCTTTTGTGTTAGAGAAAGTCGATCCCTTTACAACTTATCGCAAAATGGAAAAGCCAGTATTGAAGAGCAAGGAAACGGCTTTCTTGAGCGAAGTTATTGTTAAGCGAGATCAGAAGCTATTGCTCACAGAGGCTGAGCAAGAGTTATTTGAGCGCGAGCAAGCAGTAGAAAAAAAGCTTCATCCTCTTTTTCAAAACGTCAGAACTGCATGGGAGAAGATAGGGAATTATTCCGCCTTTCATCCCGATAACATTCGCGACTTTTTAGGGAGCATTGATGTTAAGAACCAATCGACCTCAGTCCAGCAGGAGCTCTCTCAGTTTGCTTCCCAGCTAAATCCCTTTACTAAAAAAGTGAAGGCTCTCTCCGAGGCTTGGGATGAGCTTCGTAAGGCCATTTACAGTTTTCAGCATGAGGGTTTAGAAAATGCACATATTCAGCAAGTGAGTAAGGTGCGAGAAAAATTTCGCGAGTTAGAGCAGCTTGAGACGGTTTCTAAAACATGGAGTGAAGAATATGACCGCTTTAGGGAGGCTATGCAGTTTTTTGATTATCAAATTTTCAAAGCTTATCAAGAGAGGGGCGAAATGGACAAAGCAGCTCGATGGAAAGAAGAGACGAGGATTTATGAAGAAAAACAACAACAACAAATGCTACAGCAATCTGCTGCACAATTTATCAGAGGGAAGATTATCACAGGGCTTTCTCACTTTGATGACTCTCAAGATTCAAAAAAAGAGTGCTTCCAACAAGAAGTCTCCATTGATGATATGCCTCCTCTTTTTTCTCAAGAGAAACAATCAGGAACAGTTATTCCAGAAACACCTCCCTATTTGAAGAGCTTCAATAGATTAAAATTCATTAATCCAATGTTTGCTCTTATAAGGCTGCTTGGCGATTTGCAACAATACATAAAACCAATTGAAGAAAAGGAAGGGTTAGCCAAAAGTTTTTTTATAACGAGTCCATTGCTAGATAATTACAGGACTTTCTTTGGTAGGCCTACTTATAAAGAGACTATCAATTTTCTTGTCGAGAAATTAGAAGAGGTTCAAGAATCAAAAATTGAAGAAAGTCTCAATAGTATTACGAAAGACAATGCTATCCTCCAAAGTTACAGCACGACTGCTGAGCTAAAAAATCTCTTAGCTTGGATAAAAGAGGAGCATGGTAAATACCGACAAGAAAAACAATGCCTTAAAGAACACGCTGAATCTATTCGAGATGATGAAAAGACAGACTATTCTGACTTTGACTGTTGGATATATAAAAAGAAAAAAGAAGAACTCTCACGCCTAGAAAATGAGAAGGAACTTTTGCCTAGTCTATCGTCAAGAATTGACGCTGTCATTTTAGAAATAGAGAAAACAACAAAAATAGCAAACGACGACTATCATTATACAATAAAAAAACTTACTCCTGAAGCTAGACATGAAGCTGCCATTGCTGAAGGAGAGAACAGGATTGAACAAGCTGATGCAGCTATGGAACAAAGTGAAGGAAGCTCTTTTTCTAAAAAAGCTACTAAAGAAGATCCTTATGCACCTTATCAAAAGTTTTATAACTTACTGGACATCTTTGATAAAAAAACAAAACAGCATGCAGAGGCTACTAAAGAAACAATTCGTGCTTACAAAGATACGATTGATGTTTACAAAACGCCCCCTAAGGAAAACGGGGAAGAAGTCTCTCCCGCCATTCCTTACGCAGAATGTTTTGAAAGTACTCAGTGTTTAAATGAGGAAAACTTATTACTAATAGGAAATGGGGGAAAGAGAACTTTATCAAACAACAGACTGGAAGATATTGTAAAAAAAGATAGTGATAAGGCGAAGGAAAAGGAAAAGGAAGTAATTAATAAAAGCTCTTTTTGGGAATATCGAGTTTGGGGTTCTCCTAGCCTTAATGAAGCACGTGAAAATGTTCAAGCTGCTGAAAAACAAATTGAAAGACGTGAGAATATTTCCAGGAAGATTACAGAACAAGCAACAGAAATTCAGAAGACTCAAAACACGTTAGCTCAAAAAAAAGAAGCTGAAACAGAGCTTGCTAAAGAAAAAGAAAAAGTTACAAAGCAAGCTGAAGAAGAGCGACAAAAGACCTTAAAAGAAAACCAAAAAGAGATAGAAAAATTTTCAAAAAAACATGAGAAAGATTTGAAAGATTTGTCTTGCGAACTCTCTAATCAGGAAAGCTTAGAGCAACATAATAAGCACATAAAAAGCAGAATAGTCAATCTTAGTAAAGAGATAAAAGAAAAAAAAGATGAGATAAAAGAGATAAGAGAAAAAAATAATATAACTACTGATACACCCCTTCTTGATCTCTATAATGGAATCAAAAGTTTGTTTTCTTGTCCTTCGCATATAACATCTAATGAGGTGAAATGTGCACCACCTCCAGAAGATTTAAATAATTAGGGTATTAGTGAAAATGTTGTTCGAATAGGGACAAAAATGAATTATCCTTAAAACGTGAATGGGCATGAATAATATTTTGTAAGGAGTTGGTTCCAATAGGTTTTTTCAACCGGTGCGGCGTACCTTAAGCCATAGCTTGCTGTGGCGCTCCTTTTTATACATAAGCTTGCGGTTGGAAAAAATTATTGGGGCCAAGTATATTGCAAAAGATTATCATGATCCGTTCACGTTTTTAGGATTATCGGAATCTCCAAAAAAGATTTAGAAGACCATCTATGGTAATACCAAAACCAGCCATAGCATTCTCAATATCTTTTCCGTAATAAGCACAAACAAGGCCTCCTACAATTAATCCGCCAGGGATAAGAATATCAAGAGGAGGTGGCAATAGTAGAGCAGCTTCAGCAGTAGCTTCGATAGCAGCTTCGATAGCAGGGGTAGCAGCAGCTCCTTCCTCCACGACGGCTTCTTCTAGTAAGGAAGCTGTGGTTGGCGTTGCCCTCACACCAATCCACGTTTTTAGGTATCGTTGTATAGCCTCCGGAATGATAAGACCAAAAGTCCAATTTAAGATATTCATACTGGCAGTACTTGCATTCTCAGCAAAATAGGATGGTGACAAATCGTTCCAAGTTTGCTTAAGGCCATCCCAAAAACGAGCACCTAGTCTTAGCACTCCATACTCTACCTTATGAGCAGGTGATTCTGGTGGTGGTGGAACATTGTAGACCAAACGGAATCCAATGGTATTGGTTTTGGTACCTATAGGAATAATCCTTCGCATCGAAGTAATACCTATTTCTCCGGTAATAGGATTAATATTACCATCAAGACTCTCGCCACTGTCACTACTCTTTATCTCTGATTTCCACGAACCACCTCGCAGAGCAAAGTCCCATCTCGGCTTAACACTACCTTCAATCTCAATGGTAGCATTACGAAACAAAGTCCATTGATCCACGTTCCCAGACATATCATAGAGACCAAAAGGGCTTTTCGTTTTTTTAAAAAATCCTACAGGAGTTATGTAAGGTGCATTACTCTGAGTATAATGACCATCTAAACAAAAGTTAGCATCATTATTGTTTCTTGTTGCCAGTTCTATACTATTTGTTGGTAGCTCGTCAGTTCCTGTTCCATACTTATAATAACATTGATTAGTACCTGGAAAACCATCCCAATCTACTGTTGCTTTTTGATAGTATGCAGCCTTATACCACTGGCTTTCTGTGGGAAGAGACCATCGTGCACCAACATTGGCTATCACAGTGATAGAGATAGCTCTTCCTGTTTTAATTGTTGTTACAGTTCCTTCACTAAGAGTCCCATTAAAACTCTTGATAGGAGGATTAGTAATAGTCTTATAAATATCATTAGTTGTATAAATAATATCAAAAGCTCCCGTTTGTGTTGTCCCAGGCCCCTCTTCTCCAAGTGGTTGTCCATTTTCTATCCAGTTACAAAAAGAAGCAGCTCGGACTCCTGAAATATAGGTAATTGGAAACTTTTCTCGTCCTGGTATCACTTCATAATCATAAGGATTGGTCTCTCCAATGCGAGTGATACAGGCAATATTACTATCAGACCCCATGTTGGTATCATACAGTTCATAACGATCATTATTGGTAGCCACTGCTTTTAAAAAAGCACAGTACTGCTGGGCAGTAACATCAGTAACGCCGATCTGAAAAACATTAGATACAGAACCCAAACCACCCCACTGGAGCTGGTCATGTTGATTGCCAGGATCATCAATAGTCGCTAATTCAATTTTAATTGGTTTTGTATTTTTTATTATGACTGGTAGAGCATCATTTCCAGATGTAGATGAGTTATCAGGTGAATCCATCAGAAGTGGACTTCCTCCTAGTAAAGGAATGATAGCTCTATTGTTTTCTGGACTTTCTATTGTTGATAAAGAATTGCCTATCGAAAAAGGAATACCCTTATTTTCGATCATAGCATCACTGCTATCCACACAATCTATTACAAAGTTGGCTCCACTACTCCCTAAGCCAAGCATTGGATCAACATTACTTAATGCATTATTACTACTTAGGCGATAGTGAGCATTGGGTGTTGGTAAGAATTGAAAAGCAAGAGCATCACCTCCATTAGTTATGGAAGTTAGGTCATAAACACCAGTTTCTGTGTTAGCATCTCCTCCTCCATTTTCCTTCCAATTACAAAACCGAGCTTGCGATATTTTATTAACATAAGTAATAGCAGCAGTGGTACCTCCTAAAATAGAATAATGATAGGCCCCAGGATGTCCATATCGCTTGATCATTGGAAGGGCATATTGCATTTCAGGATCGTAAAGATGATAAAGATCAGTAGTGGCTACCTTGTTAAGAAAATGACAATAGTCATCAAGGGTCACGAGACTTGTAACATATTTAATATCTTCTCGTGCAGAACCAACCTGGTGAAAGGCCATTAGGAAAAAACTGCAGCAAAAAAAGAATTTTTTTAAAAAAGAAGAAACCATATCTCTTAGAGCATGTTAAATAAAACCACAGCCATTTTAGGGCATCATTAAAAATTTTTGTAGTCGATGCAGTGCCAGGAGCTGAGGCGTACAGCGAGGGAGTGTATAGCCAATACTCGATGGAGCGAGCACTGGAGCGACGCCGTAATGCGCAATTTTAGTCTTTTCAAGACACCCTCTACAGTTCGATGAGGAGTGGAGGGAAAACGGTCATTAGCTTTATGCCTCTCAATCCGTATCTTCTCTGCCTACTCTACTCAAAGAAGGGAATTCAGTGGTAGTGCAGTAATGACTTTTTCAATGCGGGTATCAGGTATAAGCCAAAACAATGCCACCAGCACATAGACTCCTCCGGCAATTCGAGGATTAATAAACGAGAGACCGATTCCAACAAGGTAAAGAAACAGAGAGGCCTTTCCCTTCCAATCGTTGCCTAAGGCCTGGCCTAATGTTGATTCACGTCCCCCCTGGTCTCTCACGATGAGATTCTGAAGGATGAAGTAAGCTTGAGCCGCCAGAAAAAGAACACCCCCATAGATTGCATAAGGAAGTTTAGTAAAATGATTCTGACCTACCCACCCTGTAACAAAAGGAAAGAGGGAGAGCCAGAAAAGGAGATGGAGGTTCGCCCAGAGAATACCACCAGTGACTCGGCGGCAAGCCTTAATGAGATGATGATGATTGTTCCAATAGACACCGACATAAAGAAAACTCAAGATATAGCTTAGAAAAACAGGTAAGAGTGGTCTCAAATCTGAGCACTCAGTACCGTGTGGGACCTTCATTTCGAGCACCATGATAGTAATGATGATGGCGATTACACCATCACTGAAAGCTTCAAGCCGGTTCTTTTCCATGAATTTTAATAGCAATCTCGGCAACATGTCGGCCTTGAAAGCGAGCAATCGCCAACTCCTTCGCGCTTGGTTGTCGGGAACCGTCCGCTCCAGCAATGGTACCAGCTCCGTAGGGACTTCCCCCCTTGACCTCACTGAGATCGTTTAATTCAGGACAGGAATAAGGAACCCCAGTAAAGATCATCCCGTGATGAATCAACGTCGGCAGAAAGCTCAGGATAGTCGACTCATTGCCTCCACCGGTTCCGGTGCTGGTGAAGACACCAGCAACCTTGCCAACAAGTTCCCCTTTGACCCAGAGGCCCCCAGTCTGATCAAAAAAATTCCGCATCTGGGCGGCCATGTTGCCGAAGCGCGTAGGTGTTCCGAAGAGAAAGGCATCATAGTGGGCAAGTTCTGCTGGAGATGCGATCAATGCCTTTTGCTCGGTCTTAACTCCATGCCTCTTGGCAATCTCCTCTGACATCAGCTCGGGAACACGTTTTATGGTTACCTCGACCCCGTCGACAGAACGGGCGCCTTCGGCCACAGCCTCGGACATAGTTTCGATGTGACCGTACATGGAGTAGTAGAGAACGAGTAGTTTTGTCATGATGGTTTTAAGTTGAGTTTATAGTAGTAATTTTTAACAACATCGCTCTAAAAACTCGATAAAAAAGGATGTGCATGCTAGTTGGACGGGCTCTATGTAAAGGAAGGCGCTCCCTTCTATCGCTTCTGCTCTTGTGAAGGTATTCTTTCTTCATTTCGCCTCTTACGCCTCGTTTTTGGAGGCTTTGCAGGTTTTTCTTGCCCAAAACAGTGAGGGCAACTTTCCTCGATTTTGAAATGAGGATGTTGTTGCTCTTCGAGTGTTAAAGGCATCTGGCACGCAAAGCACATGACAGAAGTTGTTTCTTCTAGCTGCGGATTAACACCAACGCGTTGATCAAAGACAAAGCATTCGCCTTGATAATGAGCTCCTCCACATTCTTTGAAATAATTGAGTATTCCTCCTTCGAGTTGAAACACCTGTTGAAATCCTTCTCGTTCTAAAAAAGGAGCCGCTTTTTCACAGCGAATTCCTCCTGTGCAAAAAGTCACCATAGTTTGATTTTTCCATTCTGGAGGTAATTTTTTGATAGCCTCTGGAAAGTTTCTGAAATGACGAATTTTAGCTGGAACTGCATTTTTAAATGTTCCCATGCGTACCTCGTAATCATTGCGGGTATCCAAAAGAACGAGAGGCTTTCCTTCATCCAGCCAGGTTTTTAATGTCTGTGGCTTGAGATAGGGAGAAGTATGACGTGCAGGGTTGATGCCCTCGACGCCAAAAGCAATGATCTCTTGTTTAACTTTTACAAGCATTCGGCGAAAGGGTTGCTTATCACTTTCACTTTCTTTGGCTGTTAAGTGAGGAAGTTCTAAGATCGTTCTCAACTCTGTCATCAACTGATCAGTGGCTTCTCTCCTGCCAGCCACAAAAAAGTTAATCCCTTCTGGAGCTAGTAAAATAGTTCCTTTGAGGTTTAATGCATGGCAGAGGTTACGAAGTTGCTCTCGAAGTTGAGGGAGATTTTCAAGAACTAGAAAATGATAACAAGAGAGGTTAATGAACATGAAAGGGTGGAGAGTTAACTGACAACTGAGAACCGACAACAGGCAACTTCATTATTGATTTATTCAACAATGCAGCTAAGTACATTCACCGATTCAATTTCGGCTGTTTGAGGAAACATATCCAGTGGCACTGATTTTGTAAGATGATAAGAGCTTGAAAGGCGCTTGATATCTCGTGCTAACGTTGCTGGGTTGCAAGAAACATAAATAAGTTTTGTCGGTGGAGCTTGAAGGATGGCCTGCACAACAAGTTGAGAAACTCCTTCTGAAGGAGGGTCAAGGATTAGCGTGCATGGACCTTCAGAGACCGTAACAAGGGCTTGTGGCAGCATTTCTTCCACACTTCCTTCCAAAAATTCTTCGTGAGGAGAGGCTTCTTTTCGGGCCAGAGCAACAGAACCTTCTGAACGCTCAATGCCAATCACCTTTTGAAAGCGAGATGCTAGCGCATGGGCAAAAAAACCTGCCCCACAGTAAGCATCAATGAGTGATGCACCTTCACCTGCTTCTCGGCAGACTTCTTCTAGTAAAAGCCCAGCAACACTATTATTGACCTGGCGAAATCCTCCGTAGCGCTTTTTTTCTGCGAGAAGATAATCACCATCACGCACTCTTGCTGCGCGAAGCTTGCTGAGTGCTTGATTGACCTCCTGCGAAGCTAGTAAACAAGCGTCGATTGGGACTATTACTTTTTCTTGTTCGCGAAAAAAACCAACTTCTCCATCACGAACATGAACCGTAATCCGGTTGCGATAATGGAATGGTTCTGGTGAAGGAATGATGGTGGCTACTGGAGGTTGAGGAATTCCAGCAATGCGTTGGAGGGCATCGCGCAGTTGCTTTTCTTTGATCTGCACTTGATGCGCATAATCAATATGTTGGTAAGCACATCCTCCACATTTTAAAAAATAAGGGCAGGGTGATTCTTGCCTATGAGGAGAAGGTTTCAGGACCTCCAGAAGGTCTGCTTCTAGAAATTGCTTCCGTTTTTTGCGCACACGTACCCTAACCTTTTCGCCATCGATAACGCCTTTGGTGAAGCAAACCATTCCATCAATCCTCCCTACGCCTTTGCCACCAAAAGCCACATCCAAAATAGAAACCTCTCCTTCCTCCATCATGGCTGTTTGTTAAACACTTCTTCTGCTAGTAAATCAGCTGCAGAAGCAGTTGCTATCTGATGTTTCTCTGCATAAGAAAAAACAAGAGCAAGTTTTTCTGCGATTTTTTCTGTATGTTTTAAAACATGATTTTCGGAAAAGGGGGTGCCATCACGTGTAGCATATTCGTAATAGACGCGAATAAGACCACCTGCATTGATCACATAGTCGGGAGCGTAAAGAATATTGGCATCACTTAATAAAACCCCATGATAAGCTTCTTTGAGCTGATTATTAGCGGCTCCAGCAATGATGGAAACTTTAAGGCGTTGAATGGTTTTGTCATTAATGACCGCTCCTAAGGCGCAAGGAGCAAAAACGTCCGTCTCGGCATCGTAGATGGCATCAGGGTCAACAGCGATGGCTCCAAAGTTTTCTACAGCTTGCTCAATTTTGTGATTATCTTTATCGGTGACATACAAGTGAACTCCTTGGTCATGCAACAGCTTGCAAAGATGATATCCAACATGACCAAGCCCTTGCACAGAGACTTTGAGGCCACGTAGCTCTTCGCGGTGAAGGCGGTGTTTTACGGCTGCCTTAATACCAATGAAGACACCATAAGCAGTGGTTGGGGAGGGATCTCCTGAACCTTTGTTGTCATGAAAAAGGCCTGTGACGTAATCACACGATTCACTCATGATGTTCATATCCTCCACGCTTGTTCCCACATCTTCTGCAACGATGTAATTTCCCTTAAAAGATTGGACGCACTTTGCCATGCTTCGCATCATGTCAGCGCGTTGCTGAGTTTTAGAATGACCAATGATGACCGATTTTCCTCCACCGAGAGGAACGTCTGCTAGAGCGGCTTTGTAGGTCATCCCTTTGGAAAGACGAAGGACATCATAGAGTGCCTCTTCATCATTTTTATAAGGCCACATACGGCATCCCCCTAAAGCAGGTCCCAAGTTGCTATTATGAATTGCAACGATGGCTCTTAACCCTGTTACTGGGCAGCTAAAAAAGGAAACTTGTTCATGATTGTCGAATTGGGAGTGAGTAAAAAACGGCATGCAGAAAAATTTAGAGCTTTAACGCTTACATTACCAGTCTCTAAATTTTGAAAGAACATCTAACTTTTTCCTTGCCGTTACTTGCTCTTCACACCAGTTTTCTCAACCATGATTCCTTCCGATAATTTTCATTATGCACTCGAAAACACACGAGTCATCGTTCCTCCTTCGAGTTTTATTGAAACTTTTGGTCAAACCTCTTTTCAATTTCACCTTGTGACAGAGCCTATGGATGAAGTAGGAGCGGTTCGCATTCGCGCTGGAAGAATTTCTGCAGAGCGTCCCCGTATCATGAGCCCTCAGCATATTGAGCAATTTCTTTTGGAAGGATTTGGTGAAAAGGCCCATCAATTCTTGGAGTTTTTAGAATCGCATTCAGAGCATTTTAAGATCCTGCGTTACGGTTTTATTTTTAAGAAAACAGATGTTTCTGAAACTCTCCTTCAAGAGCCAAAAGAAAAAGTATTATATCGCCTCAAGGAGGAAATTGAGCAAGGCGAAGATCGTATGGTCACCTTAATCGAAGGGATTGACGATGCGTGGGAGGCGTGTCTGATTAAATTTACGATGGACTTGATTCAGCGCTCTACTCAGGGCAATCTAGCTGAATGGAAAAAGAGGGGCTTTATTTAGAGTTTTGTCCAAGAATGATAAAAAACAGAAGAACTATTCACAGGGATGGAAGCGATAGAAGGGATGGCAGAAAAAAATGAATAGCCACAAAAGAACACAAAGAAACGCAAAGATGCCAAACAAAAAAATGTCAGCGGTGTCAGCGGAATAATTAGCTAACTTTAAAAAAATAATGTGCCTTTTTCTTTGAGTTCCTTTGAGTTCTTTTGTGGCTATTTCTTACATTGATTTTGGACAGAAATGACTCAAACTTCTTTATCCCTTCTATCGCTTCCATCTCTGTTAGTTTCTTTTTTTTAAAAATATGCGCATTTTCAAAATTGCTCTTCTCTTCATCGTTGGTTTTTGCCTTTTTGGATCAGTAGGGTTTTTTGCTTACCAGGTTTTTTGGAAGCCTTATGGCAAATCTCTTTCCTGTTCTTTTTTATGCAGGAAAAAAAGTAATGCTCCCACAACTTCCTTGCCAGTTGCTGATCCTTCCTTAAGAGATTTTGAAAGTGCGGTGGCCTTACAGCAGGAGGGAAAGTTGTTGGAGGCACAGCAGGCCTGGCAATCATGGCTACAGACTTATCCTAACTCAGCCAAAAAAAAGGAAGTGCTAGATGCTTTAGGAAAAATAAATATGGAGCAGCTCTCTTCTCCCTCTTCAGCAGCAGATAAGGAAGTTTATACTGTCATCAAAGGAGATTCTCTAGACCGCATTGCGCGTAAGAAAAAATCGAATGCGGAGCTGATTCAAAAAATCAATGGGCTCTCTGGCATCAATCTTCAAATTGGAGAAACACTTCTTATTCCTCAGCTCCAAATAAGCATGGAGATCGATCGTCAAGAAGGTCTGCTCTTGCTACGTAACAAAGGAGCTTTTTTTAAAAGTTACTCATTGCTCTCTATCCCTCCTGGGGGAAGCTCTGAGAAGCCTCTAGAAACAGTCATTGTCGATAGGATCGCGATGAATGGAAACAAACGAACTGCTTTTGGAGATAAAAAATATCCAGAGAGCCAGCAGATGATTCTCCTTCGTTCTGCAGGTAACATTGTGACTGCTACTCCTAAACCACCGACAACCACTGCTGCTACTTCTCTCTCATCCACCACTGCTGCTGCCTCTAGTGAAGCCATGCCACCAGGATTTGTCCTCGCTCCCACGGACATGAGGGAAGTTTTTCTATTTGTTTCTCAAGGTACGCCTGTGATGATTCGCTGAGCGTTATTGAATGAATCAACAACTTTTACCTTCAACTTATTTTCATGACTCCACAACCTCTCGATTTTGAACAACCGTTACTTGAGTTAGAGAAACGCCTCGCAGAGCTCATTTCACGGACTCCTGAAGATACAAAACGCATTGCCAGCATTCAGGAAAAAATCGTCCTTATGCGTGAAGATCTCTACAAAAATTTAACACCATGGCAGCGCGTCCTCATCGCGCGCCATCCTGCACGTCCTTATGCTCTCGATTATGTAGAGCGCTGCTTTAGCGATTTTGTCGAGCTCCATGGAGATCGCTACTATGGCGATGACAAGGCGATGCCTGCAGGCATTGCGCGTCTAGGAAAATACCACTGCGTCGTGATTGCTCAGCAAAAGGGACGTGATGTGAAAGAAAATGTATTGCGCAATTTTGGGTGTGCTCATCCAGAGGGATACCGCAAGGCACTTCGGTTAATGCGTCTGGCAGAAAAATTTTCGCTTCCTGTCATCACTCTGATTGATACTCCAGGTGCCTTCCCGGGGATTGGGGCGGAAGAACGCCACATTGCAGAAGCCATTGCTGTGAATTTGCGAGAGATGATGATTTTAAAAACACCGATTGTTTCTATTGTGATTGGGGAAGGGGGCTCAGGTGGCGCTTTGGGAATAGGGGTTGCGGATCGCCTCTTGATGATGGAAAACGCCTACTACTCCGTGATTAGTCCGGAGGGATGTGCTGCCATTCTTTGGAAACATCGCAAACATGCTCCAGAAGCAGCGGCTGCGCTCAAGTTAACAGCTCATGATATGAAACAGCTTGAGCTCATTGATGGTATCATTGAAGAACCAATGGGAGGAGCTCATCACGATCTTAATAAAACAGCTGCTGCTCTCAAGAGTGCCATAGAATCAGCTCTCGAGGAACTTACAAACACGAAACTCCCAGCTCTATTAGAAGAGCGCTATGCTAAGTTTCGCAAGATGGGTGTTTTTTCGGAAGAATGAGATTCCTGCTCTTCGGGATGAGGATGAAAGACTAAAGTGATTTCTCCTTTTACTCCTTTTTCAGAAAAATGAGCCAACACTTCAGTAGGCGTGCCATGAACGTATTCTTCAAATTTTTTGCTGAGCTCGCGAGCCACGCAGAGTCGTGCCATGGGCATGAGAAGCTCACAATCTTTAAGACATGCTAAGAGCCGATGAGGCGATTCAAAATAGAGAGAAGTAATGCCGCGCTGGCAAGCAGCCTTGATTTCGGCACGTCGCTTCGATCCTGAGTTGGAAAGAAATCCCCCAAAATAAAAAGGAACGGGAGGTAAGCCACTGGCAACCAGGGCGGTTGTTACCGCAGAAGGGCCAGGAATGACGCTGTAGGGAATTTTGTTTTCTAAGCAAGCACGCACCAAGCGATATCCGGGGTCACTGATGGAAGGCATACCGGCATCAGTGATGAGAACAGTTTTTTTTCCTTGGTTTAGCCCGCTGACAATTTGAGGGAGGCGCTGCTCTTCGTTATGCTCTTGAAAGCTGAGTGTTCTTTTTTGCAATCCTAAATGATTGAGTAACTGCTCCGCGCGGCGTGTATCTTCAGCAATGACAAGATCAGACTCCGCTAACGCTGATTCTACGCGGTGCGAAAGGTCACCGAGATTTCCGATAGGGGTAGGTAAGATGAGTAATAAGGGATGGGGCATGAATAAAGATAGGCTGGAGGCTAGAGGCTGGAGTGTTGTCTGATCGAAAATCAAGTATAATTTCACAACCAATTTTTGCACATAACTTCATAAGCTTAAAAACAGCAGTACTCAAAAAAAGAGTGATTTGAGAGTGTATGATGAATTAACATCTCATAATGCTACTTGAAAAATGGATGGTTTATGCGCTCTTGGCAGCGATGCTCTGGGGAGCTAGTTATGCAGCCTGCGGGCCTATTCTTCGCATGGGAATGCCACCATTGGTATTTTATTTTTTTTATTCCTTGGTGGGGTTTCTGATGACACTGATTCTGCTGATTGTTCGTGGAAAAATAGGAACGCTCTGTTCCCAACTTCATGAGCTTGGCTCTAATACTGGTTGGTTCTTCTTTTCTATTGTAGGAGCCTCTCTTGGGGGAATCATGACTTACTTAGCCATTGGAGAAAAAAATGCCACGTTAGCTTCGCTAGTTGAGATTTCTTACCCTTTGTTTGTCATTTTATTTACTTGGATTTTTTTTCAAGAGGTAGAACTCAATGTGATAACGACCGTAGGTGCATTTTTAGTGATATTAGGAGTAAGTCTCATTTGTTTGAATGCTCATTAACTTATTTATAAGGTTGGGTTAGGCGCTTCATGATTAAGTTCATCAATGTGCTTTAGCAGCGAAGCTGACTCAAACTGCTAACACTCAAACTTTCTTCTCTTCAGCATTACTAAAATTTTTTTGAAAGTAAATCGGTTGAAATTCTCCTTAACTTAGTGCCACTCTACTATGCCTCTCTTCCAACTTTATCAGGTAACACTGGCTTACGGATCCTTGCCCCTTCTCGATCACGCCGATCTTCAAATAGAGCCTGGTGAGCGAATCTGTCTTGTCGGTCGTAATGGAACTGGGAAGACAAGCCTCATGCGTCTGATGACGGGCGAAGAGACTCCCGGAGAGGGAGAAGTTTTTCGTGCTCCCGGAACTGTTGTAACTTACCTGAGTCAAGAGATTCCAGAAAATATTACTGGTTCTGTCATGGAGGTGATGCACTCAGGATTGCCTTTGAACGGTCATGAAGAGCAGTGGGAGAGCGATGTTCGCCTCGAGGCTTTAGCAGAGACGATGAATCTACCTGCTGATACAGCTTTCACCTCGCTTTCCGGAGGATTAAAGCGTCGCGCGCTTTTAGCGCGTGCTCTTGCAGGAAAACCAGATCTTCTTCTTCTGGATGAACCGACCAATCATCTTGATCTCGAGACGATCATTTGGCTGGAAGAATTTTTATTAACAACCTCGATTACACTTTTTTTTGTCACTCATGATCGCGCTTTTTTGAAAAAACTAGCAACACGCATTGTCGAATTAGATCGTGGGCGTCTTACGAGTTGGAATTGTGACTACCCAACTTATTTGGAACGCAAAGCTGCTTCTCTTCATGCGGAAGAAAAAGAGTGGGCTGCTTTTGACAAGAAGCTGGCTCAAGAAGAGCTCTGGATAAGACAAGGGGTGAGGGCACGCAGAACTCGGAACGAAGGACGGGTTCGAGCGCTCCAACAGTTGCGACGAGAGCGAGGAGAACGCCGTGAGCGCGAGGGAAAAGCGAAGATCGCATTGCAAACAGGAAATCTCTCCGGTCAAAAAGTCATCGAGGCGAAAGATGTCTGCTTTTATTATGATGACACGCCTATTATCCAACATTTGACAACGACGATTTGGCGTGGTGATAAGATTGGAATCATCGGTGCCAATGGTAGCGGTAAGACGACCTTACTCAAACTGCTGCTTGGAGAAATAGCTCCCACTTCTGGCTCGGTGCATCTTGGAACAAAACTAGAAGTTGTTTATTTTGATCAACTGCGAGGGAAGATCGATGGAGAAAAGAGCGTGGCTGCCAATGTCGCCGGCGATGCTGATACAGTGCTCTTTCAAGGACGATCACGCCATATTCATAGCTATCTCGAAGATTTTTTGTTCCCTCGCGATCGGATTCGCATGCAAGCTAAAATGCTTTCAGGAGGAGAACGCAATCGACTGCTGCTTGCCAAACTTTTTCTTCAGCCAGCAAATGTCCTTGTCATGGATGAACCGACCAACGATCTCGATGCGGAAACATTAGAGCTGCTGGAAGAGTTGTTGCTCGATTATCAAGGGACTCTTCTTCTTGTCTCTCACGACCGCGCCTTTCTCAATAGTGTGGTGACAAGCACGCTTGTTTTTGAGGGAGAGGGAAAAATCGGTGAATACTGTGGAGGATACGATGATTGGGTAGCACGGCGTCCCACTCCAAAAGTTGTTGTGACTCCACCGATCACTCGCATTGAACAAAAGTCAGAACGCCCATCACGTCCCATTGCTTTTCTTAAGCGGGAACAACGTGAACTGGAAGAGTTGCCGCTGCTTATCGAGCAATGGGAGAGGGAGAAAGAATCGCTTTCAGAGATGCTTTGTGATCCTGAGCTCTATCGAGGAGACGCAAAAAAATTCTCAGAAATTCAAGCTCAACTCCATGCTCTTGAAGACCGCATTGCAAAAAGCTATCTCCGATGGGAAGAATTAGAAGAGAAACGGAGTGCCCTGGTAATTTAAACATACCTTTCTCAATTGAAGATTTGACATTGGGGTTGAACACGTAGATAGTGTCACCCCTTTAATTTTATGGCATCTACTCTGGAATCTATTCGCAACATCGCTATTATTGCTCACGTTGATCATGGCAAAACAACACTCGTTGATCAGCTGCTTAAGCAGGCAGGTACTTTTCGAGCTAATGAAGCAAAGGCTTCGGAAGAGCGCATCATGGATTCCATGGATCTAGAGCGAGAAAAGGGGATTACGATTAAGGCTAAGAATGCTGCTTTTCACTGGAAAGATTATCACATCAATATCGTTGATACTCCCGGCCACGCTGACTTTGGTGGCGAAGTAGAACGGATTATGAAAATGGTTGATGGCGTGCTCTTGGTCGTCGATGCTCATGATGGGCCACAGGCTCAGACAAAATTTGTCTTGAAAAAAGCACTTGAGAATGGGGCTAAGCCCATTGTGGTCATCAACAAAATCGATCGCGAAAATGCACGTCCGCATAAAGTGCTTGACATGATTTTTGAACTCTTTTTAGAACTCGGCGCTAACGATGAGCAGCTTGATTTTCCAGTTGTCTATGCCAGCGCCAAACAAGGGTATGCTAAGAATGAAATTGATCAGGAGAGCGGCACTATGGAGCCTCTCTATGAAGCGGTCGTTAAACATATTCCGTGCCCTAAAAAAGCAGATGTTTCCTACTTCCAAATGCTCGTCTCCAACCTCGATTGGAGTGACTATCTAGGACGTATTGCCTATGGCCGCATTATTAGTGGACAAGTCAAAGTAGGTGATAACATTGTTTGTATTCATAAAGATGGCAAACGCGAAAAGAAAAACATCACGGCCCTTTTTGGTCACCAAGGATTGGCCAAGATTGAACTTAAGGAAGCCTCTGAAGGGGATATTATCGGTCTTGCAGGGTTTGAAGATGTTTTCATTGGAGAAACATTGACGGACAATGAAGAGCGTCCTGCATTAGCCTTTGTCGATATTGATCCTCCCACCATCACGATGAAAATTTGTATCAATGATGGACCTCTGGCAGGAAAAGAAGGAAAACTTCTCACTGCTCGCCAAATCAGTGAGCGTCTCATTCGCGAGACTCGCACCAATGTTTCTATCGAAGTGAGCGATACTGATATTGCTGGCCATTTTCAAATCAAAGCCCGTGGTGAGATGCAAATTGCCGTCATTGTCGAGCAGATGCGCCGCGAAGGCTTTGAACTCTTGGTTTCACGACCTGAGGTTATTTTTAAACGGGATGAGCATGGTACCCTCATTGAGCCACTCGAGAGCGTTTACATCGATGTTCCCAAAGATAATCTTGGCGATATTTTACAAAGCTTAGCTTCTCGTAAAGCAGACATTATCTCGATGGAGCACCAAGCACACAGTGTCACTGTTGAAGCTATTGTTCCGACACGAGGATTGATCGGTTTTGAAACAGATCTCGTCAATGCCACGAAAGGACATGGCATCATGTCACATATTTTCAAAGAATATGCTCCTTACAAAGGAGAGATTCCCACGCGAAACAATGGTGTTCTCATCTCGATGGAAAATGGAATCAGTATGGCTTATGCCCTGGATACAATTCAAGAACGGGGCCGTCTTTTCATTGGGCCTCAAGAAGAAGTTTATATCGGTATGGTCATTGGTGAAAACGCACGCCCTGATGACATGCCTGTCAATCCTTGTAAGGCCAAAAAACTTTCTAACATGCGTAGCACCGGCGATGGCAAAGGAATCTCACTGACGCCACCCCTTAAAATGAGCCTGGAGCGCTCCCTTGAGTATATCGCCAACGATGAGTATGTGGAAGTGACGCCACTTAGTTTGCGTCTTCGCAAAAAAATTCTTGATGCAACTGCGAGGAAGCGTTCGAGCACGACGCCAACAGCATAATGGGCATTGTACAACAATATCCATTAAACTGAGTTGAAAGTGTGCCACTGTGAAGTTAGCGGCATCCCTGCTGGTTCTCGCCTTCGCGAGAACGACATAGGAATCCAGCTATGGAACTAAGCTTTGCTTAAAAAAGTTGAAGTTGAAGCAACAGATTTTCTGAGTAGCTTAATTTTGTTTTTCAATTTAGAGATCTTTATTTGCTGCGAAGCAGCCACTAATTAACTTAAACTTTCAACTTAAACTTTTTTCCATGGGACGCCAATGGCTCTTAGCAAAACGTGAGGTTTCTTCACTTAGAAAATCAAAGACAACGGGCAAATTTGTTCGTGAAATTACTATTGCTGCACGTCAAGGGGGAGCTGATCCTGCGGCCAATGCACGCCTAGCAGCTGCGATTGAAAAAGCAAAAAAAGAGAGTGTTTCACGTGATGTTATTGAACGTGCCATCAGCAAAGGAGCTGGTGTTGGCGGCGAGAAGGCAACGCTCGAGCATATTCTTTTTGAAGGATACGCACCTCACAAAGTTCCTGTGATCGTGGAAGTCTTCACCGATAACAACAATCGAACGGCTCCTGAGATTCGTGTTCTTTTCCGCGATGCTCAGCTCGGGAATCCTGGAAGCAATAAATTTCTTTTTGACCACGTTGGTTTAGTGGAGGCTTATACGACTAATCTCAAAGCCGATCTTGAAGAAGCCGCCATCGAAGCGGGAGCAAATGAAGTGGAACGACTCACTCATGATCAAAATGATGATATCCCTTTAGAGGTCACCGGAGCCCGTTTCATCACAGATCGCACGACGACTCACGCCGTTTCCCAATGGCTTCTAGAACAGGGATGGAAAGTCGTTACGAGTGAAATTGGTTACTTGGCAAAAAACTTTCCAGTGCTCGACGAGAATCAACGTGGAGAGGTGGGGGCTTTTCTTCAAGCTCTGGAAGATCACGATGATGTGCATCGTGTTTGGGCGGCACTATAGTGTATTAAATTGAGAAGGGTACACTATAAGCTTGCGCTTTTTTCCTAGGACTGAGTTTTAAGCCCTTACGTTATCTTTAGATAGCGCTTCGATCTTAAAGCCTTGTCCTAAGAAAAAAATCTCAGCGCTTCTAACGCGCCCTTTTCAATTCAATCCACTATAGTTGTGTGATTAGGAAATTATTTCTAAAAATTGTATCTGCGCGGAAACGCTCTATATTCAAATTACTTAGAAAGTACATGAAAGAACGCAGAGATTTTTAGAAAAGGCAAGGCCGAAGAGCGAGCGCTATATCTTATAACGGGAGTAATGAGAACGCGGTCTTTTCCTGAAAAGATCAAGTCAATTTTGTGTGATTTCTAAGTAATTTGACTATAATATGGCATGAACTTCACTTACTACGGTCACTCTTGTTTTCAAATCGATGTTGCGGGAAAGAAGCTTCTTTTTGATCCTTTTATCACGCCCAATCCACTTGCTTCTGGTGTTGATATCACTCAACTAAAACCCGATTACATTTTTTTATCCCATGGGCATTATGATCATGTTGCCGATGTAGAGCGTATTGCCAGTCAAAGTGAAGCCGTTATTGTGGGATGTTATGAGGTTGTCGAATGGTTTCGTGCTAAGGGGTTCGAGAAAAATCACAGCATGAACATCGGTGGCTCTTGGGAGTTTGATTTTGGAAAGGTCACGCTTACCCCAGCAGTTCATTCTAGCAGTATGCCAGATGGTTCTTATGGAGGGGTTGCTGGCGGTTTTTTAATCAAAACAGAGGAAGGCTTTTTTTATTACAGCGGTGATACGGCTCTTTTTTCTGACATGAAATTGTTAGCAAGCAAGGGAGCATTAGCGTTTGCAGTCCTTTGCATCGGGGGTAATTTTACCATGAACGCCAAAGAGGCTCTGCAAGGTGCTCAGTGGCTAGGATGCAAAGAAATCATAGGCGTACATTATGATACTTTTCCTGCGATTAAAATAAATCACACTGCAGCACAGAATCGCTTTCAAAAGGAAGGGAGTCAGCTTCACTTGCTGCCTATAGGAGAAAGTTTATCTTTTTCATAATGCCAAAAACTTCCTTTTTTCGTAAATCCCATCTGCCCAAAAAAATCTCGGCAGATAAAATTGGCAGGAGTTTCTATGACCTCAGCAGTAATCACAGCGCCATTGAGATGGTGGATGATGCGCGTGAGTACTGACTTCTCGATATCTAGTCCAAGGACACGGCAGCTCATGACAAACTGTAACAAATGATGATCCTGAATAAGAACCACACCTACTAAGCCATAGGTAGTGAATTTATCTGCTACTTGGAACACATAGAAAAACCCTTTTTTCTTAAAAAAATCAGTACATTCTTCCGGGGTCCATCGTTTGCCAGTGGTGTTAAATTGATTTGTTTTGTTCAACAATTCAAAAGCACGAGCAAAATGAGGGTGTGCCGTATGATCAATTTTCATGATTTCAATACGGAGTTGAAGTGATTCTAAAAATTCCTCTCGCGTTGTGAAACTCGCTTTCTGTGCATGTTCACGTTGCGCTTGAATAGATTGAGTGCGTTGAGAGGATTCTTGGGAAATGTGGGGCGCTTGTAGCTCTGGGGCCCAAAGTAACACTCTTTTGATATGATAAAGATCCGCTCCCAATGTTCTAATTTCTGGAAAAGCTCGTTGCACCTTCTCTCGTTCCACAGGATTATCATCAAGAAAAAGAGCGTTGCCAGGAAGAAGATGTACTTCTTGTAAGATTTCTTGAATGTTGTCGCACTTATCTCTTCTGTTAATTTTTTTGACGACAAAATCTTCTGGCCTTAAATAATTTTGAAAAAGAGTTTGCCATTCTTTAAGAATCAGCTCCTCCTCATTGTTGCTAGCAATGGCAAGGAGAATCCCTCTTTTTTTTAGAAACAGAAGAGCCTCCATCACTCCTAAAGGCCATCCTTCTAGCCCTGGCCCTAGCATTCCCTCTTCGGCAAAAACTCCTCGCCAGAGCGTATCGTCAAGATCGCAAATGACTATTTTGATGGCATCTTGTTGACGGAGGGTCTTGTAGTGAGCGGCGATTTCATGCCAGAGGGCATCAATGAAGCTGTCGGCTCTTAAAGTGTACCCTTGGGAATATCTTTTAGGGGGATGTAATCTTTTTTGGTCGTGCCGAAAATCACTATCACTTACGAGGGCTCCATGACTGGCGACGTGAAAAATATCATCTTGAATATAGCGACGCCCTAGTGAAGCCGCTATTTCATTGGCATCGATAAAGTAGACATTTGATCTTGCATGAACTAACTCCGAAAGCCTTTTGTTGAGCTGATCTATGTAATAAGAGATATTTCTTAAATCGTAAGCAGGGAGAAAGCGGCCCATTAAGTTTTGTTGAGGAAGGAAAAAATTGGTAACAAAAGTCGTGAGGTGATGTTCTGTATTATATTGAAGAAGATAATCAAAAAATAACTCTAGGAGTTTTACTGATTCTTCAAAAGCTTCCCTGTGTCCCTTGATGTCGTGATAATCTAGATGCAAATAAGAGCTCTCGTTCATAATAACCCTGAGCGGGATCTGCACTATCTGAAAAGAATATTCATCAATCGCTTTTGGAGGTGAACTGGGAAGGGGCGCAATGTGGTGGGTGACTATATGATCAACAGAGGCCTCTTTACTGGCTGTAAAAACTTTCCTTTTAAATTGTAATGCAAGCGCGTTTGAAAAACAGGCACCTATAAGAAGTATATTTTTAATCGGCACTTCTTCTCTGCTAAGATCAATCGGAGCCCTGTGATAAAGCTCATCACGGAGTGAGGGTGAGGGCTTCTTGTTTTTATTGCTGACTAGCTGTAAGGGTATCATCTCAACTTTTCAGAAAAAAAGATGGCTTTAGAGCAAGCGAGTCATGAGCAATGGATTCAGTCTCAGCTAATTCATGGCTGAGTCTATGAATTAGTTGGGACCCGTTGTTCAAAGCAATCCTTGGATATTTTCCAGGATTTTTGAGGTGATACCTGCAATGCTAACGACGTCTTTGAAATGCCTCCCATGGGAGCACGCCTTAGCTAAACTTTGTTAATTGCTTTACGCAGTGCTGAGGTGCTTGATTCTAAAAGATCCTCAAGATGCCGAGAGGCTTTTCCCAATAGAGCATGAGCTTCTTTGTGAAAAGTATCGCGTGCTTTATCAGTAGTTCGATGAGATTGCTTAACGCTCTTACGTAAGAAATCCGAAGCAGTGTCAATCAACTTGATAGCTTCTTTTGCGAGGCGATCATTAACAGTGTGCTCTTTTTTTGTAAGAGGCTTGGAAAGAGTCTTTTTGCTCACAACATTTTTTTTGTGAGATGTTGTTTTCTTTGTGTTTTTGGTAGTCGTTTTTTGAGGCATTTCTAAAAAGTAGCAGTTTTTTTCCTCTTTGCCAAGCTAGGAAAATGTCTTTCAAAAAATGGATTTTTTGAGAAAGGTATATTATGCCATCCTTACTAAAAATTATTATCACTACTTTTAGCGACCAAGAAGTGGCAACCTCTGTGCTTCAGACTCTTCTTAAAGAGAAGTTGGCAGTATGTGGTACCATCCTTCCTCAAGCTCATTCTATTTATCATTGGCAAGGTAAAATTGAAGAAGCAGAAGAGGTTGTTGTTTGGATTAAAACTTCTCAAGACTTATTAGTCTCTTGTCAAAATCGCCTCACTCTTCTTCATCCTTATAAAATTGCTGAGCTGATTGTGCTGGAGCCTCTTTTTGTTGGTGAGGCTTATCAGCGGTGGATTGAAGAGACTCTGGCTGGGTAATGAGTGATGAATAATGGGTAATGGGTAGTACCATTTTCAAAAATCCTCCACTTGCGAACAGTAATATAGATTGTGATATTAATGGTAAAATAGTTACGTTTTCTATTGAGAATTTTAGAAGGAACTATACAATCAGCCCTCCTTATGAAGTTGCTCTTAGTAGATGGTCATTATTATCTCTATCGATCTTTCTTCGCTATTGGTGAATTGAGCAATTCTCGAGGAGAGCCAACCAATGCTATTTATGGATTTATTAGGGCTCTGCGCAAGATGCTGGTTGATATCAAGCCTGATTTAGCTGTTGTTGTCTGGGATGAGGGATTACCAGAGCGGCGCACAACGCTCCAACCTGAATATAAGCAACATCGAGAAGAGATGCCTAATGAGTTGCAAGCACAACAAGCACCACTGCGTTTATTGGTCTCTCAATTTGGAATTACAAATGTTTCTGCTCCCAATACAGAAGCCGATGATCTCATTGCTTCCTATGTTACAGATGCTCTTACAAAGAAGATAAAATGCGTCATTGCTACCAATGATAAAGATATCATGCAGCTTGTTAGTGATGATGTCGTGATTTACTCTGTAGCAAAGGCTGATTTAACAAAAGCTGATGCTACCATTGCAGATAAACCTCAACTTGCTCAGCAAGCCAAAGAAAATTATTCTTATGCATTGCTTGGAGTTGCGGAAGTCAAAGAAAAATGGGGCGTTTCTCCTCCACAGTTACTGGACTTATTGGCGCTTACAGGTGACGCTGCTGATAATATTCGAGGTCTTACTGGGGTTGGAAAAAAAACAGCAGCAACATGGCTTCAACGCTATGGCTCTTTGGAAGAGTTGCTCTCTGCTAGAGACCTTCCGTTAAAAATTAAGGAAAAGGTAGAGTCTTCTTGTCAACAATTGAGGCAAAACCGTCTCATGATTGAACTTGATCGTGACTTACCTCTTCCTGTGCCACTAGAGAATTGTGAAATTGTCCCGGACTATCCTTCCTTAATCTCAACTCTCCAACAATTAGAATTTCGCTCCTTAGCGACAGAGCTAGAAAAAGAAGCTCAACGCCTAGGGATCGATACAAAATCGATATTACCATTATGATGAAACGACGTATTGTTCATGAAATTGGAAAAAGTCAGCGCCTTTCCATCTTAGAGCTTTTAAAACGATCAGCTAATGGAATGGCCGTAGCAGATATTGCCCTCTCTCTGTCGATGAGCTACATGGGCATTAAAGCGCATTGTATTGAAATGCATCAACAAGGGTATCTAGAAACATGGCGCCAGCCAGGAATGCGTGGACGTCCTCTCATGTATTACCGTTTGACAGAAAAAGCGCATGAGCTTTTTGCAGAAGAAAATTATCAACTGGTTTCTTCCTTGCTCCAAGTCTCAAAAACGCTCTTTGGTCCAACAGCCCCCTTAAAGCTCTTAATGCTCCACTTTCGTTCTCTGGCCACAAATTATCAAGAGCGTATTAAAAAAGAGAGTGTCATGGAGCGCGCTCGTGCGCTTTCACTCCTGCGTGAAGCTGATGGATCAATGAGCCAATTTGAAGAGGGAACTCCTTGGAAAATCATAGAAAGTCATGATCTTTATCAAAATCTTTTGACCGATTATCCTGAAGTTGAAGCTCTCGAGCGCCAAATGATAAGCGATGTCATTGGTGTTCCTGTACGCCGTGATATTACTCGAGTCGCCGGTCTTTATCGGGCTGTTATTACTCCGGAATAACATTGTAGATTGTTTTGGACAGCTATGAGTCCGACTCTACTCCATCAAACATTCGCCATCTTCTGAAAAGTTCGGTGAGTAGTCTCCCTTCATCGAAAAGGGATTATAATTGTAGTGCAACATGACAGCCCAAGAGGTAGAAACCGTGCTTGGTAAAGGATTCGCATACCAATGAAACGGAAGTAAGTAGCGTTTGCTGGCGTAGAGATAAGCCAATTTAGTAGTAGGAATAAAAACTAAGGAAGAATAATCCTGTGGTCTTACGGAATCAAATTGAGTTTCTCCAGGATACTGATCGGTGCGCAAGCTCTGGAGGTGTTGAGCCATGCTATCATGATCTTTTTGGAGGCTAGCAACAAATTCACGTGCCTTATTCTGATTCTCTTCTGAGGGGGTGTTAGAGGTAATGACATTCCCATATTGAGTGATAAGTGCCCGCACCATATTGATAGCGCCTGCAGTCCACTCAGCAGATAAAATTCCGGTATGGTCCTCTGGATGGACGTTTCCATAACCATCAAGATCCCGGTTCGAATAGCCAACACCCCAAAGCTCTCCATTCACTTGATAAGCACCCCAAATTTTTACATTTTCCCAAAGATAATAAGCAGCTCCAAATCCATGAGCCTTATCAATGAGAGGCTGCCCTAGTACAGCCAATCCCCATGTGTTGACGTCAACAGCTCGTAATTCGCAAGTATCAGGATGAAGATCTCGAATTGATTTCCATGGCTTATTTGCTGTGGGATTATTGGCTTCTCCTGATAAGAAAAATTCACCATGTTCCAGCCCTAATGGATGAACATCCCATGCATCGTTTATTAAAAAAGACAACAATCCTTCTGTGTGATGTGTTTTGTGCTCTTTACAAAAACAATCTCCGCCGTGAATCATAATTTTAATGATAGCCAGCGCGTTCTCAATTTTTCTTTTTTTCTCAATGTCATTGACAACCGTAGTAAAAATATTCCCTACATTTCTCTTTTTCTCCAGATCATTTAGAAGCGTGCTGCTTAATTGTTGTTGGGTTAGTAACGTTAGCACTTTTTTAAAAACAAGGAGTCCTGCTAGTGCCGAAATATTGTTTTCGATGGAAACAGTGTAAGGGGTAATCGATGCTTTCTTAGGATCGTTGTTTTGAACAAGACTTGCTGGAGCATAATAAATGGCGCCTGTTTCTGACTGCATTTTTTGAAATGTTGGTAACATGCTTAGGGCGCTTTGAATCGCTGGAGAATCAAAAGAAACAGGTTTTTTTGTTGACTGACTTTCAAGTAATGCTGCGTGGAGAGGACCAAGTAAAAAAGCCCATGCATTTTCTCCTGTGATGGGATTCCAATCGCGCCAAGGAACAGGGGTAGGAGATTCATTTAGAGGATCAGAGTTTTCATAAGAACGGGGAACCTGTCTGAAATAATAGGCCTGACTGACATCATTAATAATATGTTCATTGTAACAAAATTTTCCTTCTGTATTATAAGTGGCCCTGTTTTTTCCTAACGAAATTTCTGAAGAATTACCATCATACCCAGCGGCCAATAATTTATTTTCATTTCTTGCAAGAGAAAATAAATTCTCTCCATTAGCGTCTACTACATAGTCATGGACAGCTGCTAGGCTCAGGGCGATTTGCCACGTTGCTGCATCATAAATATTACAGCCGCTATGAATGTTAACTCGCTCTAAAACTTGCTCTGAAACGCTATCTAATTTCATTTGATCGCGTGCTTGCGTTGGATCAAGCCCTCCTTTTGGAACATAGAGATTTTCTGCATACTGAGACCAATAATCTGCAGTGCAGTAGTAACTCAGCGGCAGCGGCAATCCACTAAGAGCTCCAGCTGTGCCCATGTAAGTGACTCCTGCTTGATCAACATCAGATGTTAAAAAACAAATGATTTTTTGAATATCCTCTTTGGAGTCACACGAATGGAAAGGAAGGGTCGGTTCTGTGCCCTCAAGTGCCGCGGCGAAGATTAGGCTATTTAAAAAGAATAAGAGCAGAAGCTGTTTAACCTTTTTTTCCAGTCGCATAGTTACCCTTTCCTATTTTTGCTTATGAGAAAAAATAAAGTTGTAATGGATTAAACCGAATACTTCATCACTTGCTGGGAGGGTAATGAACATTCAGGTTAAGGTGTTAAAATGCGTTAACTTGAAAAAGTGGTCGTTGATCCTAGTGAGGTGCGTAAAGGAAAAAAAGCCAAATTTTAATTTTTTTTGCTAAAAAAAAGGAGCCTGCATCCCTTGATTTTATGCATCTCTTCGGTAGTTTTTTAAACTCCGATCAATAGTGTATCCTTTCTCTCCTTCGTAATAGTGGCTTTCTTTTCTGTTGCTTCGCTGAGTGCAGAGCCAGTAAGAGGTTGATTTGACTCGCAGAGAAGGGCTTCTTGACCTGAATGATTTTGCAAGCTTAGAAAATTCCTCAGCACTTCAACTATTTTGATAAACTGTCGGATCTTCTACTCCGGCAAGTGAGAATGCCTCACGTCGCTCCACACATGTCCCACAGCGGCCGCAATGCACTTCTTCTCCTTTGTAACACGACCAGGTTTTTGAATAATCCATGCCTAACTCAATACCACGTTGCACAATTTCGCCCTTGTTCATCTTCACAAAAGGACGCAACAGTTGGATAGCAGCATCAGTTCCTTCACGCAGGGCTTCAGCCATTGGTTTTAAAAATTCCTCACGGCAATCACGGTAGATAAAATGATCTCCGGTATGAGGGCCATAGGCCACTCCCTCCGCCCCATGGCTCTCTGCAAAGCCTGCAGCAATAGAAAGCATGATGGCATTACGAGCTGGCACCACCGTGGATTTCATATTCTCCGCTGCATAGTGTCCTTCAGGAATCGCTCCTCCTGATTTTAAAAGGTCAGAGGAAAAATAGTCATTGATGAATGCCATCGGAATGGTGAGGTGCGAGATTCCGAGTTTGTTGCAATGATAAGCAGCCATAGGAAGCTCTCGGTGATTATGTTTAGCGCCATAATCAAAACTTAAGGCAGCAACAACTTCATGGTCTCGCTCCATTTCATAGAGGAGGGTAGTCGAATCAAGCCCGCCGCTTAATAGAACAATGAGCTTCATTTATTTTTTTTATCGCTTCCATCCTTGTGAATTTTTTCTGGATAACTGGCTTCTACACAAAGGCCAATGCCGCCTCGTGGAGTAAAGTCTCCGGTAACGGTGATGCTGCGTGGAGAAAGGACCTCCACAAGATCATCAAGCATCCGATTGACAATGCTCTCGGCAAAAACTCCTTGATTGCGGAAAGAGCCAAGATAGAGCTTCAGCGCTTTGCTTTCAACGCAACGTTCTTTGGGGACGTAACGAATAGTGATTGTGGCATAATCAGGTTGTCCTGTGATAGGACACATAGAAGTAAACTCGCTTGTGCGAAAGCAAATTTCAAAACGACGCTTTGGTGCTGGGCTGACAAAGGTTTCCAGCAATGCTGTTGAAGGAACGTCAACTTGAGGGAGTGACCCTGCTCCAAGTAAGGTAAGACCTTTTGTATTAGAAGTGAGTGGCTTTGAGATTGATGGGGAAGGGGCTTTTTTAGGCATAAAGGTGTGTGATTAATTAGAATTCATTAATGATGATCCTTAGTTATTTTTCTTGGGCCGCGCGACTAGATAAACACTGAGGCTAAAGGTGAACAAGCCAAAGAGCGCTGTGATAACAAGCGAAAGCAAATAGTGAGAAAACGTAGTGGTCGTTCCTAGAGTCAGTGCATCGCGAATGGCAGAGACGGAGTAACTCACAGGATTGAGCAGCCCGACCCAATAGAGCCAACCGCTTCCTGCTGGCATAGGAAACAAGGCTCCCGACATCATCCAAAGCGGCATGAGAAAAGTCATCATGACAGCATGGAATCCTTGGGTGGAATCCATGGGCCAGGCCACCAGAAATCCAAGCCCAGTCATGCTAAAGCCAACTAAAATGAAAGCAGGAAAGAGGAGGACGATTTGCCACCATCCAATGGGAATACCGGCAAGAGGAGCTAAGAGGCAAAAGAAGAATGCTTGCAATACGGCTAAGGTCATTCCTCCTAAAAATTTCCCCAGGGGAATCGTTGCGGCAGAAATAGGAGCGACAAGAGCACCTTGAAGAAACCCTTCGCGTCGATCTTCAATGACCGAGACGGTAGAAAAAATAGCAGTAAAGAGCATGATGAGGGTAATCGTTCCTGGGAAAAAATAGGTGAGGTAAGTGCCACTGGCCCCCATTTCTGGATTGTGAAAGGAAGGATTAAATCCAAAACCAACGAGCAACCAAAAAATAAGAGGCGTTGCCAGAGCACTTACAATGCGGTTGCGCTGCCGTAGGAATCGCACCACATCCCGCCACCATAACGCATGGACCGGAATCCAGAGGAGGCCACCGCTATGCGGCAGCAGGTCGCAGGTCACAGATTGCAGGTTGCGGGTATCAGATTGTTGGTTCATTTACAAAAGTATAGTTATGAGCAATGGGGTCAGTACCAGTCAATTTGCAGACGCAGTCGCAAATTGGGGGACTGACCCGCTTGCTCGAAATTTTTCTACGAGCTACTGTGTTTTATGGAAGTTGGTTCCACTTCCTCATTGCCAAACATACGCCCTGTGCGCGCAATAAAGACATCGGCTAAGGTTGGGCGAGCAATGCGCAATGCAGTGATGGCACCTGGAAATTCAGCTGACAAGCGGGCTGCGAGCTCATAGGCCTGGGGATGTTCCAGTCTGACTTCTCCCTCGACCACCACAGCGGCAAGATTGTAGCGCTCATTAATTTTTTGCGCTAATTGATCAGCTCCTTGATCGGTAGAGAGGCTTAAGACATCACCATGGAGAGCAGTTGTCAGTTCCTTGGGCGTTCCAAGAGCCACAAGCTTGCCAGAGCTAAGAATACCCACGCGATCGGCTCGTGCAGCCTCTTCCATAATGTGAGTGGTGCAAAGAATGGTGACCTTTTGCTCGGCACGGAGTTTTTCTAAAGCGGCCCACAAGTCAAGACGTGCTGCAGGATCAAGGCCAGTTGAAGGTTCATCTAAAAGCAGTACTTGAGGGCGGATGAGAAGGCATTTGGCAATCTCAACACGTCGTTGCAACCCACCAGAGAGATTTTCAACGCGATCTTGGAGGCGCTCGATGATTTGGAGAGCGGCAGCAGCATATATCAGTCGATTTTCGAGTTCTTTTCCTTTCAATCCATAAAGAGCACCACCACAGCGTAAATTTTCGCGCACAGTGAGCTTGGCATCGAGACTAGGTGATTGAAACACCACTCCCAGACTTGTTCTGACTTGAGAGGAAGCCGTAACAACATTGTATCCCATGATTTCAGCACTTCCCTCATCGGGTTGGAGCAAGGTGCTTAAGATGCGAAAGAGCGTGCTCTTGCCGCCACCATTGGGACCAAGCATGCAAAAAATCTCGCCACAAAAAATTTCTAGATTGAGATGATCAAGGGCACGTCGAGCGCCATAATTTTTGACTAAATCTCGGATGATGATTGCAGGAGAAGGATGATGAGAATCGCTCATAGAGGGGCAATGATAAAGGGAAAGGTGTTGTGTGGTACAGCTTCAATTTTTTTGGCGGAGTCCCAAAAAATTTCGCACATAGCCTCGCTCTTCTTGTGAAAAAGGAGTTGGCTCTAGACGTACCCAGAGAGCAGTCGAGGAGCCTCCATCAAGGTTAAGAGCCCGTTTCATTTTTGTGGTTTTGAAAAAAGAGGGAGCTACGGCGAGTAGGACTTGAGAGGCTTCAGCCAGCGTGACTGGAGAGATGGTGCCCATGAGACAATTTCCGTGCTCATCCGTTGCGATAAAAGTACGCCATGCCGTGTGCGTGGTTTCTAAGCCATTGACAACGGCGGCATGGTCCACAAGAAAAGGACCTGCTTGCACTGCCTCTTTAATGTTCTTAGGGAATTTTTCCGTCGGACGGAGCAAGAAGATATTATCCCGAGTCTCCAGGAGCAAGCCGCTTAGTAGCTTGGCTCGTTCCTGAGGGTGGATAACTTTTCCATGGGTCATGACAAGCCCAAGCGGAGTGCCATTGGGGTGAAAATAACTCGCATTGATTCCTGCAACGCATCCGGCCGACTCCATGACTTGAGATAGTTTTTGATTGCGTGCAGGAACATCCAGGAGTTGCAGATGAAAAAAAGCTGCAGAAAAAAGAAGAGCTTTAACAGTTGCCTGCTGGCAAAGGCCCTTTTGATCACATTGCTCAAGTGTTACTGAGCGTAAAGATGCATTGCCAGGAAGTGTCCCAAGAGTTGTTTCTTTGGTGACATGCCATTGTGAAGAAGGAGAAGCTGCTTGCAGTGCAGCAGCTAAAAAAATTCCGCAAAAAAGAAGAGAGCTAATTTTTTTCATAGAATTTTACAATCGCTTCCACTAACCCAGGAATGTCATGCTGAGAGGCTTCCAGGTCGACTTTCATTCCTAGATTACGCATTACTGAAGAGGTGATGGGGCCAATGCTGGCTAGTGTTGTTGCTGAAGGAAGATTCACTTTTTGTTGTTTTAAAAGTGCTTGAAAATGTTCTGCTGTCGAACCGCTCGTAAAGGTAATGAGATCGGCTCCCTCTGCACAAAAGCGTTGAAGTCCACCGGTGATATCTTCGGTTTCAAGCACGGTATGATAAACGGGGATATCATCGACAATAGCCCCTGCCTCTTCTAATGAGCTTGCTAAGAAAGCACGAGCCCCACTGGCTCTTGGTAAAAGGATGCGGAGGTTTTCAATTTTCATTTTTTTGAGCTCTGCCAGCAAGGATTCTGCAACAAACTCTGGTGGCATCAAGTCGACAGCAAAATGATATTCTCTAATTTTTTCTGCTGTCCCTGGTCCAATAGCTGCAATGCGAAGGGCGCCTAATTCACGGGCGTCAGCGTGTATTTTAAAAAAGGCTTCAAAAAACGAGGTCACTCCGTTGGGACTTGTAAAAACAATCCAATCGTACTCGTGAGCGTGGGTGACCACTTCGGTGAGCGCTGCTAGTTCTTCTTTTTTTTGCAGCGGCTCAATGCGAATCGTTGGCAACTCATACGCGTCAGCACCTAATGCTCGTAGTGTTTTCACGAGCTTGCTGCCTTGTTTGCGTGTCCGTGTGACGGCGATGCGGCGCCCAAAAAGAGGACGCGTTTCGAACCAATTTAATTGCTCACGTAAGGCAACGACTTCGCCAAAAACAGTAATGGCGGGAGCTTGAAAGTTTTTTTCATGAGCTAACCTTGCGATTGTTTGGAGAGTGCCGGTGAGTGTTTCATGACGTCCTGTAGTAGCCCATCTGACAAGGGCTACAGGTGTTGTGGTTGGCATTCCTGCAGCCATGAAAGTTGTTGTGATGGCCTCGAGACGTTCTACCCCCATGAGCATCACTTTAGTGCCGGGGGTTGTGGCTAACGCTGCATAGTCAATAGAAGAAGTTTGTTTTGAAGGGTCTTCGTGACCAGTAAAAATGGTGAGTTGCGAGTTGCTGTTGCGATGAGTGACTGGAATCCCTGCATAAGCCAATCCTCCAATGGCAGAGGTGATGCCAGGGACAATTTCAAAACGAAGTCCCGCTACAGCCAAGGCCTCAGCTTCTTCGCCCCCACGCCCAAAAAGAAAAGGATCGCCCCCTTTTAAGCGTACTACACGCTTGCCCGTAGCAGTCCATTTGACAAGGGTTTCATTGATTTCTTCTTGAGGGAGTGCATGCTTTCCTGCGCTCTTGCCCACGTAAATTTTTTGAGCTTCTGCTGGGAGATGCTGTAATAATTGAGCATTACAAAGGTAATCGTAGAGGACGACTTCTGCTTGTTTCAAAAGCTCCAACCCGCGAACAGTGATAAGACCTGGATCACCTGGGCCTGCGCCGACGAGGTAGCAAACTCCTTGAGAATTCAGTTTCTTTTTTTTCATAGCAAAAGTTGAAGGTAAAAGTTGAAGGTAAAAGTTGAAGGTAAAGTTACTAAGATTTCAGTTACTAAGATTTCACAGTGAGTAATAAAATTTTGTTGTCTAGGAGCAATTCTAAAAACAGAGGCCAAGCATCTTCATCAACATCAAATCGTTTGACGACAAGAGCTCGGCCATCTTGAGAAATTTCAGTATGTGCAGTGAGAAGAACTTTGCTAGCCACTTGCATGCACAATAGTCCTCAGGAAAATTCATTCGGAAAATGGGATGAAGGGAATCATTCCATAACCATGATTCTGTACGCACAGGCATGGTCAATGAGACGAAATCATCAGCTGTGACATTGTTTTGATAAGTCAAAACACTTTTGAAATCACCCAGCTCTTCTAAAATGGCAACAAGCCTGCCTGAAATATACACTCCTAATTTCATGCTGATCTTTCTTTGCGTAATTCATCAAGGGAGCCGGAGTGACCTTTCTCGATAAATTGAATTTCCATTTTTAATACTGCTAAAAGTGACAGTAGTTTTCTTGAACCAAATTCAGCACAGGATCCGTGTTCAAAGCGGGAGAGTGTTTCTGGGGCAATGCCACTCTGCTTGGCCACCATTCCTTGCCGGTAGCCTAATGACTTTCTTCGTAGGGCTACGGCTTCCCCTAATTCTTGGAGACTTTTCATGATGACAAATATATCAAATAATCGCTATTATGCTAATAAATTTGATATTTAAGTCAAAAAAAAGCCCTCTTTATTCGGGTTAACATGCTGCCAACTTGTCTCCCAACTGTGTTGCTACCAGTAACGCTGCTTCCTCTGGTGTTCTGCCAGTGGCTTCGCCTTGGCGGGGAGTAGCTCCGGCATAAGGAAAATAAATTCCCTTTAGATGAAAGCGATGTGACGTTTCATCTATGGTTGCCAAAGCTCCCAGAGCCATGTGGCAGCCACCTCCGAGGTAGTGAAGCAATAGGCGTTCTGCCGTCACGCATTGGGCTGTTTTTTCATCGTGTAAGGGAGCCAGGAGGTTGATGATCTCCTGTTCATGACGTGTCTCGATTGCAATGGCTCCTTGTCCAGGAGCTGGAAGCATCGTACTAAACTCAGTGACATAGAGTATTGTTTGATCAAAAAGAAATTCTCCTTGGCCGTTTGTGATTTTTAAATCATATCCAAGCCGCTCCAGGCCTGCACGTGCGAGCACAATGCCATCGAGTGGATGTTCGCGCTGATTCATTGCTAATTTGCGCAAGCGCGTTGGGACATTGCCACGTATCGAAGTAAAACGAAGATCCTCTCGCTTTTTGCGCAAGATTTCGGTGCGACGTGGACTACTTGTTCCCAGGAATGCTTTGGAAGGCAATCCCGCAATGCCTCCTGGCTGAGGTGTTATAAGAAGATCGCTTGTGCTCGCGCGTGGCAAGATCGCAGCTAGGGTTAAGCCAGCTGGTGTTGTTACAGGAAGATCTTTGAGACTATGGACAGCAGCATCAATACTGTGATCTAAGAGGGCGTCTTCTAGTTGGCGTGTAAAAAGACCACTTGCTTCTGCAACTGGCTTGTGAAGAGGCATTGATGGGTTAGCATCACCAATGGTAGTGATGATTTTTTCCTCAACACAAAGATTGGGATGGGCGTTGCAGAGTAAGTTTTTGACTAGAGTTGTTTGAGCCAGTGCTAGAGCGCTTCCACGGGTGCCTATGCGGATAGGTTCGAGGCTAGCCCGAGTTCCGCAGTTGAGGTGAATGATATTTTGTAAAGACTCGGTCTTAAGGTGGTTTTTAAAAGCATGAGGTGTATGTTTCATACATAAGTGATTTGAAAAGATGAATGGCCAAGGTATTACGAAAGATCGCCATTCGTAACTGGGGAACTCGGGCTAGAGGCTGGAGGTTGGAGGTTGTGAAAATTTGACATGGTTGAAATATGTTACACGCATTGCTAATTGATCGCCTTGGCGCGGTCAGCAACAATGTTCAAGTAATTTGTCAGCGATGTTTGTCAGCGATGTCCAAAGTAGGGTTTCCCTTTCCTGATTCGATGTCGCTAATGGAATGAATCCTCACGCCTGATAAATCAGCCAGTACAGCTTGTCTAATACCCAGCAGACTCCCGAGGGCCTGTGTTCTGTGAATAATTCTTCTATTTCGCATGCAGCCATCCTAAAAATTTGCCAACATGTTCTTCGATGAGTGATTCACAGCGGACGACTTCTTGGCGACGGATAGTGAGTGATTCAGCAGCAATTTGTTGAAGATTGTCGATGTCATAAAGAAAGACATCTTCGAGTTGGTTAATCGCTGGTTCTGCATCGCGAGGGACAGCCAGGTCAATGATAAAAAGAGGGCGACCATGGCGTTGTTTGAGCAGAGGCTTTAATTTTTCAACCGTAAGAATAGCATGAGGTGCTCCTGTAGCCCCGATGATAATATCGACATCCACTATTGTTTTTTCCCAGTGGTCAAAATGCAAAGCCATGCCACCGATCTCTTCAGCTAACGTAACGGCTTTTTCATAATGGCGATTAGAGACGATAATACTCCGTACTCCTCGTGATTGAAGGCTCCGTGCAGTGCGTTCACTGATATCACCTGCTCCTAAAATCATGACACGGCATTGTGCAAGCTCCCCAAAAATTTTTTCTGCGAGCTCCACAGCTACCGAACCGACGGAGGAAGCGCCACGAGTGATTTGTGTTTCTGTACGAACATGCTTAGCCACTCGAAAGGCATGTTGAAATAGTCGATGTAAAGGGCGTGTGGTAACGCCACATTGAGAAGCAAAAGAGTAGGCTTTTTTGACTTGGCCAAAAATTTCAGTTTCTCCCAAGACCATCGAGTCCAAGCCACTTGCTACGCGGAAAAGATGGCGTACTGCCGCTGGAGTGACATGATGATAAAGGAGCGGTTCAATCCCAGAGCGTTCTTGTAGCAGAACTTGAAACTCTCTCAATGTCCGCAGGGGGCAGAGAGTTGCTGCGTAGAGTTCTACCCGATTGCAGGTAGAAAGCATGACCGCTCCGGAGATCGCATCGTTGTGATGAAAACGTTTGAGTAGTTGTTCCATCTCGCTAGTTCCTAAAGCAAGACGTTCTCTGATATCGAGAGAAGTAGTCCGATGATTGAGGCCGGCGCAGAAGATGTTCATCAATTTAATAGATGAGAAAATAGGCGCATTCCTGGAAGAATAAGCAGCGCAAATAGAAAAATAAAAATGGCCAAAAAAGCTAAGCGATTCATCGCGAGATAATGATATTGATGCCCTAAGAGCGTTAAAAAATAAGCCCCCCAGACTAAGAGAGAAATATAAAATTTGAGATCAACAACTAAGGGGGCAGCTATAAAGCCAGCTGCAAAGCTGATGCTTAGGAAAATAAAACCCAACCACAGTAGGCGTAGGGTTACTTTTTCTAAGAGCAGGATCGAAGGTAAGTGGTGAAAAAGAGGAGAGGGGTGTTGTGATTTGAGCTGTCTTTTTTGGATTAGAAACATGAGGCCTGCCACGCAAGCCAGGCCAAATGAGCCAAAAGCGATAAGGGACATAGCGGCATGAGTTTCAATCCAAGGATTAGAAGAAATTTTTGAAGAGACTAGAGAGCGTGGTAAAAAAAGAGCTGTGGTTTGTAATGCTAGGATTAATGGGGCAGTGAAGGCACCCATGAGGGAGACGCGATAGGTTGAGCCAATGACAATATAAAACAATCCTATGGCCCAACTGAGAAAAATTAATATTTCAGGAAGCGTTCCGATGGGACACGCCTGTTCTATTTGACCTCGTAGTAAGAGAAAGTAGCTTTGACATAAGACGCCGAGCGTAATGGCTGTGAGATCAAAGCGGCCAGGGTGAAACTGTCCTTTGCGGAAGGTGAGCCATGTTGAGCAGCAACTAAAAAAATAAAAAAAAGTCGATGCGAGAAGAGCGAGGAATTCCATTAAGGAGAGAGTTTAAGCGGAGGCTATACTATTTCAAGCACTTGAAATTTGATGCCGATTCTATTTTTCCATCGTCATCAGATAATCTATCGCTATCTTCGCCAGTAATTCAGCGACAATAGGAATGAGAACGAGAAGTTTTGGGGTCAGTTCCGTTATTCGGATAATTTGGTGCCAGTTCGGCTATAACTAAACTGGCACCAAATTATCCGAATAACGGAACTGACCCCTTTTCTGACCCCTTTTCTTAAACTTTTAAACTCTCCAACTCTTAAACAGGCGCTGATCTATAGCACAAATAAGCCTCTCTTATTTCAGTTGTTAACTTTATTTTGGACAAGAGTGAGTCATCAACTACTCTTTGATCCTATGCCTACCAAAGTTATTGCCGTTGCTAATCAAAAAGGAGGGGTTGGGAAGACCACGACTGCTGTCAATCTCGCTGCCGCGATTGCAGAGCTAGGGAACTCTGTCTTGTTGCTGGATCTCGATCCTCAGGCCAATGCTTCAAGTGCTCTTGGGATGGCTGATCAAGAAAAAGAGGGGCTCTATCGTGCTTTGATTGATGAAATCCCCATGGCTGATCTTGTGATGCCAACACGTTTGCCCAATCTCTTTTTAATTCCAGGAAATCTCGATCTTGCTGGTGCCGAAATTGAAATTGCCCGTAAGCCTCAGCATTTAATTCAACTGAAGATGATGTTAGACAAGCTAAAAACAAGTAAGCACTTTGATTGGATTTTCTTGGACTCTCCTCCTTCGTTGGGAATCTTAATGTCCAATGCTCTCACGGCAGCTGATGAGGTTCTTATTCCCATTCAATGTGAGTATTATGCCTTGGAGGGCCTTGGAAAGCTCATCGGCGTCATAGATCAACTCCGTGAGGAAGGGATCAATCCTACTTTAGCATTGAGTGGGTTACTCATGACGATGTTTGATGGCAGGACTAATTTGAGTAGCGCTGTGATGAAAGATGTGCGTGATCATTTTCAGGAAGTTGTTTTTAAAACAGTCATCCCTCGTTCTATTCGTATTAGTGAGGCCCCTAGTTTTACTCAAACAATATTAGAGTATGATTCTAAAAGCTCTGGAGCCTTGGCTTATAGGGCGCTGGCTCGCGAGTTTTTGGAGCGGCAAGTGGCCGGGCTAGCCTTTGCTGGGAGTTAAACGTTTAGCCACTGGTTGAGCTTACAGTTTGAGTAAACTGACAACCGACAACTACATTGTAGATTTATTCAACAATGCCGCTGGTTGCTGCTGAGTTAGGCAATGGAAAGCCCCCAGTCCCCAAATGAGTTCGCGACAATCAATGGGAATCATAGTGCGGCTAGGAAAGAGATTTCCTAAAATAGCGCAAGCAATGGCATCAGAAGCTCCTCCAAAAGTTGGAATGAGAACGGAATGATTGGTGATGTAAAAATTGGCATGACTGGCTGGAAGCCTCTGTCCGTTGCGCTCCAAACGTGGAGGCATCGGAAGTTCGACAACTTGTAAAGAGCGACCGTTCTCTAACTGCATGGCTGCTAAACGCTCTCTATTTTTCTTTAAGATGAGGTGATTGGGGTCTGTAGGATTTTTTTCCATCACCGTGACAATAATCTCTTCGGCTACAAAACGAGTGATGTCATCAATATGCCCATCGGTATCATCCCCCTCAATCCCATCACCAAGCCAAAGGATCTGAGTGACCCCTAGAAATTTTTTTAAGCACGCTTCAATTTCATGGCGAGATAGAGAAGGATTGCGATTTTTGTTGAGAAGACACGACTCAGTGGTGAGTAACGCTCCCGCTCCATTGACGTCGATGGACCCTCCTTCTAAGACTATTCCTGGCCGAAATGAGGGAAGCTTGAGTTGAGCTGCAATCTTAGAAGGGACTGCATTATCGAGATCAAAAGGAAGATATTTTTCTCCCCAAGCATTGTAGTCCCAATCGAGAAGAAGAGGAGGTCCTGCGATTTTTGGGAGGACAAAAATCGGTCCATGATCACGACACCATGGCTCTTGAGTTGGAATGTGATAAAACTCGAGATGTTCTTTTGGAATGTGAGGAGAAAGCAATTTGTTGATGGCTGCTTCTTGCTCATTATTGCGGACATTGATTCTAAGAGGTTCTGCAGCACCAATGGCAGAGGCCATAGCAACAAAGGTAGGAAGGACTGCAGTGTAACTTCCTGGAAAGCTAACGCCATCAGGATGAGGCCACGAGATCCAAGTGGCTTCGTGAGAGGCCCATTCAGCGGGCATGAAGTAGTTGCCAGACTGCAATTCTAACAAAGACATTGAGGAGGATTCACAGGGATAGAAGCGATGAAAGAGATGAAGAATGTTAGGTGCAATCAGTTTGAGTTTGAACTCAATAATTAAAACTCTTCCTTAAATTTAAATCCTCTCTAATTTTTTCTTTTTGCCATTCCTTTCATCGCTTTTATTCCTGTGAATATTTTTTCTTATTGTAATTTCGCCAACAGCGCTGCTTTCGAAGCCAGGCCAGTTGAGCGTTCTACAAGCTGTCCATTACGGAAGATCATGAGTGTTGGAATGGCTGAAATACGGTGTTCTGCCGCGATAGCTGGAGCGTCGTCGACATTGACTTTTGCGACGGTGACTTTTCCTGCGAGTTCTTCAGCAATTTCATCGATAATAGGACCAAGCATTTTACAAGGACCGCACCAAGGTGCCCAAAAATCGACAAGCAGCACAGGGGCTTTAGCGACAGTTTCTGCAAAAGATGAGTCAGTGAGTGTGAGGAGGTGTTGAGATGCCATAAGGAGTTGTTAAATATAGAAGTTAGCGGCAGTTAAAAGTTGAAGTTTTATGAATTAAAATAGTATCCAAAGTTGTAAGAGAAATGCTAACAAACCTGCAATAAAGGCGATGAGGACTACGGGAAAGCTGACGGAAAAAGAAGAACTTTTTTTTGAATCTTCTACGGCTTCTGCCCCATCAAATGGAATCATGGGAGGTATTTCTTCTTCTAAGGGCGAGGCTTCATAAGGTTTTGAAGGAAGATTGCTCACTAAAGCTGGTTTTGGTGGTAAATTAATTTTGGGCGTTTTTTCTTCGAAGGAAGATTCTGGTGATGAATTGGAAGAGAAATCAGGGTTCATAGGAAAAGGGTTTATTTGTTGAGAACAGTTGCCGTCTGTGTTGAGGAGCTCAAGCTGGTGAGTTCTTGGACGATAGCGAGTGCTTCTCGTTTGACAGGATCAATGGAAGGATCATCGTCGGTTTCTCCCGTAGAATCAAGGTCGCTTTCAGGATCTACCTCTTTTTTATCAGCAATCTCCTTTTTATTTTTTTTCTTTTTAGCAGTGACCTTAGGGAGTGTTGGCTTGTCAACTGTATCCAGTGTGAGCTCATATTCTAATAGAGGAGGTTGCTTGGCTACAGAACGCTCGGCACGATGTTGAGCGATTCTTTTTTTCTCATCGGCGAGCTCTTGTTTGCGAATTTGTTCATTGAGGGAAAGGTTGTTCTTTTTTATTTTATCCTTCAAACGCTGCATGTTTTCTGTAATGTAGCGAAACTCGAGATCTTTTTTTACTCGCTGGGCAGAATCTTCTTTTAACTTTTCAAGAAAGAGGGCGTTTTTAGGGAGTTTGGGAAATGGTTGAGGATCGACCTCATCGTAAATGAGAGGATTGGGAAGCATGTTTTCACCGATCTCAGGAGTATCTGTCATGGAGGGAAGGACGATATCAGAGAGGACTCCTCGGTGTTGTGTGGAACTTCCCGAAACTCGATAGAATTTCTGGATAGTTAACTTCAACGATCCTGCTTCTTCTGAGTCTTGAAAAAGAGGCATAAATTTTCCTACATTCAAGACGGTCTGAACGGTTCCTTTTCCAAAGGTGCGTTCATCGCCCACAATAATTGCTCGATTGTAATCTTGCAGTGCCCCGGCAAAGATTTCACTAGCGGAAGCACTGAGTCTATTAACCAGTACAATTAGAGGCCCGGTATAAAAGGGGGCTGGCTCAGTATCGGAAGAGAGGGTGACGTTGCCATTAGAATCTTTTGCTTGAACCACGGGGCCAGGACCGATGAACAGTCCTGTTAAATTGATGGCTTCCTCGAGGGAGCCACCTCCATTGCGTCGCAGATCAATAATAAGTCCTTGGATGTTTTCTTTTTTGAGACGTGTTAATAGCCTGCGCACGTCTTTGGTAGTGCTTTTAGCATCAGGAGAGCCATGACTCCCCATCTCAGAATAGAATCCAGGGATCGTTAGCCATCCATATTTTTCAACTTTGTTATCTTTGTTTTTTAAATCGATCACTTCTGCTTTTGCTTCCGATTCTTTGAGCTTCACTTCATCTCGAACAATTTCAATGACGACTTGCTTAGAGGGATCAGTTGCTTCGGCAGGAATGACTTTTAGGCGGACTTTTGTTCCTTTTTTACCGCGAATTTTTTCAACAACCTTATCGATTCTTAAATCAATGACATCCTCAAATGGCCCATTTTCCTGGGCTATCGCAGTAATGCGATCATTAGCTTTCAAAGTTCCTTCACGATCAGCTGGCCCTCCTGGCATGATTTCTACAATGCGCGTGTAACCATCATCAGTGCGGAGCATCGCACCGATCCCAACGAGAGAGAGTTTCATTTGGATATTAAAATTTTCCATGTCCGAAGCACTCATGTATTCAGAGTGAGGATCATAACTCTCTGCGAGTGCTATGAGAAATGTTCTTAAAACATCTTCTTCTGTCTGCTCATGGAGTGCTTTGAGTGTCTGATCATAACGATGAGCAACAATTTTTTCAGGAGTGTCGGTCGGGTGTTTGCTTAAGTGTTCTTGGAGTAATTCTGCTTCGACACGGTCACTCCAGAGTTGATCAGCCTCGGCGTTGTCCTTGGGCCAGGGGGCTTTTTGACGATTAAGTTCTACAACATGGTTGCTAGAAAATGAATGCTTCGCTGCTATGAGAAGCTTGTTTTTTGCGATGCGCTCTTCCACGCGTTGGCGAAAGCGTTCATAAATCACTTTGGCACTTGTTAAGTCACCACGTAAAAGATCGGTGCTGATGGTATCACCATATTTTTCTTCAAATTCATGGATGTCAACTTGAGTAAAATAAAGATGGCTGTAGTCCAAAAGCTGTAAATAATTTTTTAAGACGCGGTGAGGCATGCTTTCAGGCAGTGCATCAGCATCATGAGGTAGGTTAGGATCGTTGAGTGGGAGACGTAAGAAATGGCCTTGTTCTAAAATGCGCCCCACGGTAGCTGCAGTGGGCCCCATTGCTTTTGAAGGAATCTTCTTGCTGGCAGGTGTGGTAACAACTGGTGCAGGAGACACAGCGGGAGGGATACTGTTTGTGCTGTTATTTGTCGGCGTACCAAAAGAAGGCGTCTGGCTTAAAAATAAAAGAGCAAGACAAAGAATCAATGAGTGCTGGAAAAAAAAACTAAATTGCATTTGTGATGAGTATATAAAAAAGGAAATCTTGCAGAGCTTCGCAAGAAAAGCAAATGTGAGTTTTAGTATATTTCAGAATAACGAACGCACGTAACTTTTCGCCATGACACCAGCACCAACAATTACTTGCTTTACCGGAGGCCCGGTGAGCACTCATGCCTACTTAGTTTCCTTGCCTGAGGGGAACCTGCTTATTGATGCGCCAGAAGGAGCGGCCGCTCATTTTGCTGATATCCCTATTAGTTTACTAGTACTAACGCATGGGCATTTTGATCACGTTATGGATGCTGCAAAAATAGTACGCAACCAACAATGCGCTGTGGCGATGCATTCCGTGACAGAGGCACTGCTTGCTGATCGAGGTCTTTTTAAACGTTATGGTCTTCAAATCGAGATAGAGCCGGTGAAAGCGACTCAATACCTTGCCGAGGGAAAAAACAAAATGCTTCTTGGTAGAAGTTTTGATATTTTTGAAGTCCCTGGTCATTGTCCTGGAAGCATCTGCCTTTATGACAAAGAAAATGAGATGCTCTTTGGGGGAGATGTTTTGTTTGCCAGCGGTGTGGGACGATGGGATTTTCCTGGAGGTGATCGAGAGCTTTTGCTAACAGGCATTCGTAAGAAGCTTTTTTCTTTGCCTTATCAAACAGTTGTTTTTCCTGGACATGGTCCAGAAACAAGTATTGGTGTTGAGGCTCTCAATAATCCGTATCTCTAATAGCATTATTGAATAAATCAACAATGCTAGTTCTCAGTTGTCAGTTCTCAGTTGTCAGTTAAATATACTTGCCTGCGGAAAATTTTTTAAAAAAAACGCAGTCTCGGTATTTTAATTTCAATCTTTTCACTTTCATTGCTTTTTATGGCGAAAAAAAAACAAATCGATCTCGATGCTCTTGATCAAAATAAATCCATTAGCAAAGAAGTTTTTTTAAAAGAGCTGAAAAAATATCAACTGAACCTACTGCAGCTCCAGCTTCGCTTGAAAGAGAGCAATCGTTCGGTCGCTATTGTCATAGAAGGTCCTGATGCTGCTGGAAAAGGGGGAGCGATTAAGCGACTTGTAGAATGTTTAGATCCCCGCTTGGTGCGTGTTTATTCGATTGTGAAGCCCACGCAGGAAGAGTATCGACATCATTATATGTGGCGCTTTTGGAATAAAATTCCGGCAAAAGGAGAGTTGGTTATTTTTGATCGCTCTTGGTATGGGCGCGTTCTTGTAGAGCGTGTAGAGGGGTTTGCAACAGGGCGAGAATGGAAGCAGGCTTACCAAGAAATTAATGAGTTTGAGCGCACCTTGATTAATAATGGCACTATCATAGTGAAGGCATTTATGATGATTACCAAAGAGGAGCAGTTACGGCGCTTCAAAGCACGAGCAGCAGAACCTTTCAAGCATTGGAAAATTAATGAGGAGGATTGGCGAAACCGACGTAAATGGAAAGAGCACAATGAGGCGGCTACTGTGATGTTTGAAAAGACATCAACAAAACTGGCTCCTTGGACCATTATCGCTGCCAATTATAAATGGTATGCGCGAGTAAAACTTGCCCAAACCGTTTATGAAAAAATAGAGAGCGAGTTGAAAAAAGGCTAAGATGGTGTCTTGAAAATGAATAAAATTGATGCAGTACCAGGAGCGAAGCGCACAGACCCGCAGTGTATAGGGACATACTC
>JAIEQL010000007.1 GCA_019747735.1 Chthoniobacterales bacterium
TCGTGAGATGGTTTTTTTAGATGACAATGATTGTAATTACTTTTTAGTAACATTAGGCGAGGTTTGTGAAAAAACAGAAAATGGGGTCAGGGTTTGATTCTTGATAAATTATTAGAAGGTGATAGAACCAAAAGATGGCTCGAAGCATACGAATTGAATATGAAGGTGCATACTATCATGTTATGGCGAGAGGCAATCATCGTGAGATGGTTTTTTTAGATGACAATGATTGTAATTACTTTTTAGTAACATTAGGCGAGGTTTGTGAAAAAACAGGATGGCGTGTACATGCTTGGGTTTTAATGGGAAATCATTATCACCTTTTAATCCAGACACCCGAAGCAAATCTTGTTGAGGGGATGAAGTGGCTTCAAAACACCTATACCCGACGCTTCAATGTAAAGCATAAAGAATGGGGGCGGATTTTTGGAGATCGCTATAAAGCCATTTTAATAGAAGGTGATAACCGTTGCTATTATGAAACGATGCTCGACTACATTCATCTCAATCCAGTCCGAGCAGGTCTGCTAGATTTAAAGAAACAAGAGACAAGTCTTCTTGATTACCGTTGGAGTAGTTTGAGTAGTGAGTATGCATTACCAGCAAATAAGCGCAAAAAATGGATGGCTTGTTCAGCAGGTTTAAAAGCTTTAGGATTTTCAGATACAGCCCAAGGGCGGAGGGGTATGGTAGAACGTTTGGAACAACGTGCGCTAGAAGAAGAGACGTGCTCTTGCGGACTGCCTCAGGAAAATTTTGATATCGATAAGAGACGCAGTAATCTTAGGCGGGGTTGGTATTGGGGTAGTCAAAACTTCATGGAAAGAATATTATCGCTGTCAGAAAATGTTTTGAGTAAGCAGCGAGCTTCTGCTTATCGTTCCTCGCAGGAACATAAAACACATGGGCTCCAACAAGCACAAGCATGGTTGGAGAAGGGACTGAAAGAAGCAAAATTGAGTAGACACAATCTTCTTAAACTTAATGGTTCAGATCCGAACAAAATTTTTCTCGCGCTGCTCTTGAGAAAAAAGACAACTGTTTCCAATGGCTGGTTAGCCGAGCAATTAAGAATGAAAAGTGCTTGTAATGTGAGTCGTCTATTAAAAAAAAGTAATACGAAAAAACTGAGTAAAAAATTATCTCCACAACTCATCCGATATGCAAAGGCTCAAGAAGTTGAATTTTAAGAAAAAAATTGATCAAGAATCAAACCCTGACCCCATTTTTGACCCCATTTTATGAACAATAATAATAGAGTTATCATTTTTTGGTTTCGAAATGATTTAAGGCTTTCTGATAACCCTGGTTTTTCTCAAGCCGTTTCTGAAGGGAAGGTCATGCCTATTTATATTTTTGATCAAGAGAGTGTTGAGCTTTTTAAAATGGGCTCAGCCAGCCGATGGTGGCTTTATCATTCTCTCAAAAGTTTAGATCGCTCACTGCAGGAAAAACTAAATATTTATCATGGATGCAGCCAAGAAGTTTTTAAAAAACTGCTCCATCTGCACAATGTAGAAGCTATCTATTGGAGCCGATGTTATGAACCCTACCAGCGTGAACAAGAAGATGCTGTTAGCCTACTATTGCAACAACACAAAATTAAGTTTCAGTATTTCAACGCCTCTTTATTATGGGAGCCGGGCCAAATTTTAACAACAAATCGGCAAGCATATCAGCGTTTTACTCCTTTTTATGGGGAAGCTATTTTGCAGAATCATGCTCCCCGAGCGCCCCTGCCTGCACCAACCACAATGGTGCTATTGAAAGATACGAATAATCCTCTTGATATCGATTCGCTCCCACTCTTATCAAAAACTTCTTGGTATACTAAAATGGATTCTCTTTGGGCGATTGGCGAATCACCTGCTCAGTATGAATTGAGTCATTTTTTGAAAACAAGATTACCTCTTTATCACAAGAATAGAGACTTTCCAGCAATACCATCTACTTCAAGGCTCTCCGCTTATCTTCATTTTGGAGAGATTTCGCCACATCAGGTGTGGCATTCCGTTCAACAAGAAACAACCAAGTTTCTTAAAAAAGATGGGGATGCTTTTCTTCGAGAGTTGGCATGGCGTGAATTTTTTTATCATCAATTGTTCCATTTTCCCAAGCTTACTTGGAAAAACGTTCAACCAAAATTTGACGGCTTTCCATGGTGCCACAATGAGGTGCTTTTGAAGGCCTGGCAACAAGGCAAGACCGGTTATCCTATTATTGATGCAGGTATGCGAGAACTTTGGCAAACAGGAACCATGCATAATAGAGTTCGGATGATTGTAGCTTCCTTTTTAACGAAAAATATGCTGATAGATTGGCGTGATGGTGCTGCTTGGTTTTGGGATACTCTTGTTGATGCAGATCTTGCTAGCAACAGTTGCAATTGGCAATGGGTTGCAGGATGTGGTGTTGATGCAGCACCTTATTTTAGAATTTTTAATCCAGTCCTGCAGGCCGAAAAATTTGACCCTGAAGGAATTTATATAAGGCACTATATCCCCGAGCTGAGTCAGCTTCCTAAAAAATTTCTTTTTACCCCTTGGCTAGCTTCCAAATCTATTTTAGAGGGAGCAGGGATTCTGTTGGGAAAAACTTATCCCATTCCTATTGTTGATCTCCAGCTCTCACGAGAGAGAGCTTTGGAGGCTTATCACTCACTAGGAAAATAAGAAAAATGAGATTAGGCCGATTTGTTATTTTTTTGAAGGAGCTCTAAAACCTCTCGCAGCTTGGCTTCTGGTTTTAGCGAGGTGAGTCGAGGAAATTGATGTCCTAGGAGTATGTAGTCGCCGCCCCGTGTTAGCATGAGCTTGGGGCCGCGTGTTTCGACTTTGGTAATATGATGTTCTGCCGCGGTGCGACGGATTGTTTCTATTAATAAGAGATGTTGTACTGGGAGTGGGGGAGGGCCAAAGCGATCGCGCCACGATGTTGCCAATTGTTCAAGCGCCGCTTGATCTGGGGCTGCTGCTAGCTGGCGATAAGCCTCTATGCGAAGAGAGGCTTCTGGCAAATAGTGTTCGGGAATAAAAGCCGGTAGGACTGATGGTACAAATTTCTTTTTTGTTTCCTTCTCTTTTTTCTCATGATCCCTGCAAGCCTGATTCCAAGAGGAAGAAGAGAAGCTGACAAAATCTAAAAGGAGCCCTACATCATGAGCTGCGGCTGTCGTATTAGGAGTTTCTCCTCGGAGTTGTGCCACAGCCGCATGCAACATTTTACAGTAAAAATCAAAGCCAACAGCCGTGATATGACCACTCTGAGCTGTCCCTAGAAGGTTGCCAGCGCCACGAATTTCTAAATCGCGCATGGCAATCTTAAAACCAGCTCCCAATTCTGAGTATTGCTTAATGGCTTGAACACGCAGTCGAGCTTCTCCTTCGAGCATGAGGCTGCGTGGCAAGAGGAGATAGGCATAAGCCTTTTGCTGGCTCCTTCCCACACGACCCCGCAGTTGATAGAGATCGGCTAACCCAAAGCGATCAGCGCGATCGATGATGATGGTGTTGGCGTTGGGAATATCCAGACCACTTTCAATAATCGTGGTAGCAACGAGAATATCGATCTTCCCTGCCACAAACTGACTCATGATTTCTTCGAGCATTTTTTCCTCCATCTGCCCATGCCCCCAAGCAATACGGGCTTCTGGCAACAGTTCCTTTAAACGCGTTGCTACTTTTTCGATGCTCTCTACGCGGTTGTGTAAAAAATAAACTTGTCCACCCCGTTGTAGTTCTCTCTTAGCCACATCACGAATGAGACGCTCATCATAAGCGCTGATGATTGTTTCTACGGCCTGCCGATGCGAAGGAGGGGTTTCAAGAAGAGACATTGTCCTTGCTCCCATCAGCGATAAATAGAGTGTCCGTGGAATGGGCGTTGCTGAAAGAGTGAGCATGTCAATTAGGCGAAATCGTTCTTTGAACGCTTCTTTGTGCTTTACTCCAAAACGTTGCTCTTCATCGACAATAACGAGACCTAAGTTTTTAAAAATAATATCAGGAGAAAAAAGACGATGGGTGCCTATGACCAAATCGACAGAGCCATCGGCAAGTCCTTGGACAATGACGCGCTGTTCTGTCGCACTGCGATAGCGACTCATGAGCTCAATGCGCAAGGGATAAGCACTCATCCGCTCTCTCAATGTTTGATAATGCTGCTGAGCGAGAACGGTTGTTGGCGCTAAAAAGACAACTTGTTTCTCATCCATGAGAGCTTTGAAAGCAGCGCGCAAAGCAACTTCTGTTTTTCCAAAACCAACATCGCCACACAACAAGCGATCCATCGGTTGGGGGGCTTCCATATCTTTTTTGATTTCTGCAATAGCACGCAGTTGATCCAGTGTTTCGGGATAAGGAAAAGAGTTTTCTAATTCCCGTTGCCAAGTGGTATCAGGGCCAAAAGCGTATCCTAGCTGAGTTTCTCGCTCGGCTTGAAGTTTTAGTAACTTTCCTGCGTAGAGAAAAATTGATTTTTCTGCAGTAGCTTTCTTCTTTTTCCATTGATCATTGTGAAGTGAGGAGATGGTAGGTACCGCTTTGCCGACGCCGACATAGCGAGAGACTTTCCAAGCCTGATCAAGGGGAACGAAGAGTTTAGATTCTTCTTCAAACTCCAATACCAAAACCTCAGAAGAGCTTCCTTCTAAGCTTGGAAGCTCTTGAACTCCTCGATAGTGAGCAATTCCGTAATCAAGATGGACGACAAAATCTCCTTCGAGAAATTCTGTAAAATCAAGTGCAGAACAGCTTGCCCGTTGTTGTTCTTGGCGTTCTTGAAAGCGACGCCAGCGTTGGCGCAGAGAGCGACCAAAAATTTCTATATCAGAAAGCAAAATGAGCTTGGCTTCTGGAAAAGAAAATCCTTTGGCAAGCGCGCCAAGAGCCATAGAAACAAGTTTGGTGTCCCGTTTTGCTTCTTTTAAGAGTTCTGCAAAACGCTCTTCCTCTCCTTCCGTGCTGCTAAAAAGAAAAAGATCATAGTGTGCATCATGCCATTGTTGAAGCTGTTCAAAAAATGCTCCGCGTCGTGCTTCTTGCATGACAAAGTCGCCGGTGCCAAATTCTGCAAAGGGAATGGGATGGCACGGTATTGAAAAGAGTTGATAGCAAGAGGGAGCTTGATGCCATGCTCCTTCAAGGATCCTTATTTTTTGAGCCTCTATTTTTTCTAATAACACTTCTTCTTCCTTTTCAAAACGATCTCCCAGGATGATAAGGAGATCTTCAGGGGAGATATAATCGGAGAAGGGAACTGTTTTTTTTTCTTTGGCGAGATGTTGGATGGCACACTGAGTGATTTCTTGAAGCGAGAGTTGCGTGTCAGGATCAAAGGTTCTGATGGAGATGATCGACTCTTCGTCAAATTCCAAGCGGCATGGGTGCTCACTTTGCCAGGGAAAGAGATCAAGAATGCCACCGCGTAAGGCTAACTCCCCACGTAAAGCAACTTGGGATGTTCTGGCAAAGCCGGCTTCATAGAGCTGCTCCACAAGTTGCGTAGGAGATGCTTTATGTCCAACGGCAATAGACCAAAAATTTTGTGTCAGATCTTTTTTAGTAGGAACTTGTTCACTGAGTTCGTGAGCGGTCAAGAGGACCGTCTGGTTTTTTTTCTTATTTAATTTTCCTAAGACGGCAAGACGTTCTGAGAGGACTTCGGGATCAGGCAATCCCAATCCTTTCTCTGTCATGCTTAGCTCTGGAAAAAAAAGAATTTCTGGAAGCCAAGAGTGGAGTTCTTGAAAGTGATGCTCTTGGCTTTTGATGTCAGGACAAATGATCCAAACAGCGCGTGGTGTTTTTTGTGAGGCAAGAACAGAGGCTGTTAGAAAGGACCATGCGGCTTGGGTAACCTGAGTGAGTGCGTAGGATTGAGATCTTTTTTTTGAAGAAGCTAACGCTGCAACACAGGCTGCTAGACCAGAAGAAGCAGCAGCTTTTTTAAGGAGATTACAAAAGGTGGAGTTAGAGCGTGTCATCAATGAAGTCACTTCAAATATTCCTGAGCCAATTCCAATGCTAATGAAAAGAAGGGAAGCCTTCTCTCATCAAGCATGGTAACTGGCAACACCCCAAGACGCGAATTAGTAATGGCAATAGCGACGGCACTTTGAAGGTCGTCACGATGGATGTCGCGTTCGATAAGATATGGATATTTTTTTTGCACCCAATGACGTATGACTCCATCGCGGGCACCAGAAGAAAGAGGAGGGGTGACAAGCTCTGGTTGAGCATCGTTTTGAAACCAGACCAGCACATTCGCCATGCTTGCTGAAATCAACAATCCGTTGGCATCGAAGATTAATCCTTCCTCTGCTCCTGCGCGATGAGCATCTTTCAAGGCGCAGACGTGCTCCCAATAATTACCGTTTTTGACGCCCCAATAGCTATTTCCAGTGGGATGGTTGAGTGAAACTAATGCTACTCCTTGTTCCACTTTTTCTAATGTTGGAAAGTTAATGGATTCCCAAAAAACAAAAAGCCGTGGAGCTACGATGGGTGCTGTGGGAGCCCCATCTCCAGCAGTGATAAAGAGTCGCATCAAACCATCATCAGAAGGGAGTGCTGTTTTTAAAAAAGAGCGCAACTCTTGATGACATGGGGGATCGATGGGAAAGTGAAAGCGCTCTGCTGCTTGGAAAAATCGTTGGAGATGCTCTTCTACAAAAAGAGTATGTCCATGGCGTACTGCGATTGTTTCAAAAAGATGTTGCCCATAACGAAAGCCACGATCGCTTAGTGGTACACCTTCCAAGCAAGGTTGTAGGGTTCCTTGCTGCCAAAGCCAGGTATTGGAAATGTGTGGAGGAAGTGTCATCAGTGAATAGGGTGAAGTCTTTATTTTAAGAAGATAGTTGAGCTGTAATGAGTGAGCGAAATAGATTCTCTCCTTCGCAAGAACAAGTTTTTCTCCTGTTAATTGTTTTTATCCTAAGCAAGGATTACATGAAGTGAAAATTTCTTCAAAAAACAAATGACTATTTTTGTTGCTTTCCTTGCTCTTTTTTGCTCCAGCATAGTTTTTGCCTCCAACTCAATTCTTCCTGGAGAGCCTCATTCTAAGCTGCTTCCACGCTATATAGAAATTTATGCTCATCGTGGAGGTCGGAGTCTTTTTCCAGAAAATACCTTACCTGCTTACCGAGAGGTATTGGCGCTTGGGATCGATTGGGTCGATATGGATATTGGCATCACAAAGGATAGTGTGCTTGTCGTGGATCATGATCTCTGGCTTAATCCCGATATTTTAAGCAAAGAGGGAAGTTTTTTGGCGACGAGCAAACAAGAACTTTATAAACAACTTTCTAAAGCTCCTGGAGGTCTTGAAAAAAATATCCAACCTTATCTTGTCCGCAATCTCACGTTGCAAGAGCTCCAAGAATATGACGCGGGAATGTTGAATCCAAAAGCTCCCTACACCCTTCTTTTTCCTAACCAAAAAGCGATTCCAGGAACTCCTATCCCAACACTACAACAGGTTGTGGATGAAGTAGAGCAGCTCACGCACAACCAAGCCTTTTTCCAAATCGAAATTAAAAATAATCCCAACCATCCTGATTGGACCGTCTCTCCGGAGGAATTTGCAACGAAGCTCGATGCTTTTTTAAGAAAAAATCAACTCTCAGAGCGGGTCGAAATCCAATCTTTTGATTGGAAGCCCTTGCTGCTATTGCACAAACTTAATCCGAAGGTGAAGTTGGCTTTTCTCGTGGAAGAGCAGAGTTTGCCTCGGATGTTAGATCCAAATCCCAAAAAAGCTGGTTTGTGGAGTGATGGCCATTTGTTAAAGGATTATCATGACTCTCTTCCTCAAATGATCAAAGCTTTGGGAGGCTCTTGTTATGAGCCTGAGGATCTCATGCTGACAAAAAAAGATCTTGAGGAAGCACATCGCTTAGGATTGAAAGTTGTTGTTTGGAATAACCCAGAAAAAACAGGTGTGGCTTTTGATCCCACTATGATAAAGAAGCTCATGAAATGGGGCGTTGATGGCATTATCACGGATGATCCTCAGCAGCTGAAGGAGCTTTTCAAACCTTAGGGGTCAGTCCGTCATATTGTCACATTTGGGACCATGAACCTTAGGGGTCGGTCCGTCATATTGTCATATTTGGGACCATGTAAAAAAAACCTTAAGTTCAAATGTGACGATATGACGGACTGACCCCTAAGCTAAGCTGACCCCTAAGCCGTGAGAAGGATTGTCCTAAAAAAAGAAATAGAGGAAAATGAGGCTTTGCGAAGCGAAGCTTCGACTTCAACTTATTATGAAGCCATCGATGATTAAGCTCCTCTCAACCGTGACACTTGAGGTAGCGTTAGTACTTTTGAAAGTAAGACATCCCGCGGCGTCTCTTTTAATAAGGCTGCAGGAAAGGCATTCTCGACCGAAAAACGGCCCGACTTAGTGCGTCGTAGTGATTGTAAATGAGCGCCACAACCTAAGTCGTTTCCAATATCATGGGCATAAGTGCGTACATAAAAACCTTTACTGCAGAGCACGCAAAAATCGATTGTGTCAGGATTTTGTTTTAAAATCTGATGTCGATAAACACGTACAAAACGAGGTGTTCTCTCAACTGTTTTTCCTTGTCGTGCCAGCTTGTAAAGAGGGACTCCTTCTTTTTTAATGGCTGAGACCATCGGTGGCATCTGATAAAAATCACCATCGTATTTGGCAAAAGCAGCTTCTAGCATTGCCGGATCGAGATTGGGAACAGGATGTGTGGCGATGATTTTTCCATCAGCATCTTGAGAGTCGGTCTCTTCTCCGAGCTTCATGGTTCCGACATATTCTTTGTCTTCGCTCATGAGCAGATCTTGAATCTTGGTCCCACGCCCTAGAGTCAGCATCAGCAGTCCTGTTGCTAAGGGATCCAGCGTGCCACAATGACCAACTTTTTTTAATCCCAGAACACGACGCACTATTGCCACCACGTCGTGTGAGGTCATTTGGCTAGCTTTGTCGATAAGTAAGACTCCATCAATAGAGAAAAAAGACATAAGGATGAAGAGTAAATGGTAAAGGGTGAAGAGTAAAGAGTCGCTTCGCAGTGATTTTTAATCCACTCTTTGCCGTTCAACTCCTACGGCTTTTTTTTAAAAATAACTCACGCTTGATTTCTATCCTATGAGAGTCTCTCGTAAAAAAAGGTTACTTTTCATTCGTCAAATGGCCACTCTCCTCAATGCAGGAGTGCCACTCCTGAAAAGTCTTCAGCTATTGGAAAAAGAAGAAACGGATTTTTTTTTAAAAAAAATAGCGCAGGAGCTGATTGCTTCTCTGAAGGATGGAAACAGCTTAAGCGAAGCGATGAAGCAACATTCAGCACTCTTTCCTCAACTGAGCATTGGAATGATTCGAGCTGGAGAAGAAGCAGGTATGATGGCTATGGCTTTTCAGCGGCTGATGCTTCTGGAGGAAAAGGCAGAAAAAATAGAACGGAAGATTTTTTCTATCACCATTTATCCGATGGTTATTCTCATCATGACAGTAGTGATTGTAACGCTATTACTTACTTTTGTTATTCCCAAATTTGAAACGATTTTTATCGAATTATTTCATGGCAAAACACTCCCTCCTGCCACACAACTGCTTTTGCAGTGGAGTCATGCAATAACAGATCATGCGTTATGGCTACTGATAGGAGGTGTGCTTCTTTTTTTTCTTGGGAAAGTGGCATGGCATTTTCAGCAGAAAAAAATATTTCCAATGAGACTGCTAGCCCGAATACCGCTTCTGGGAAGAGTGCTGAAAAAAAAAGAAATGGCTCATGTGTTAGGCGTTTTGGGAGCTTTGCTTGAACATGGGGTTCCTATTCTCCAGGCCTTACAAATTGCAGGTGAGATGACCACCAGTAGCAGAATGCATCGTGCTATGATCAACATAGCTCAAAGCCTCGAAGAAGGCGGTTCTATCTCCCTTCCCATGAGAGCCAGTTTTTTATTTCCTTCCATGGTCACCAGTATGATTGCTATTGGGGAGGAAACCGCTCAGCTCTCTGCCATATTGCTTAAAATCGCCTCCATTTATGAAGAGGAAGTCGACGAGGGAATCGAAAGGCTTCTTTCTATCAGTGAGCCACTGCTTCTGCTTCTTCTTGCGATCTTTGTGGGAAGCATTGTGATAGCTTTGTTTTTGCCACTGGCGAGCATGTTAGGCGAGCTGCAGTGATGAGCTAAAGTTGAAAGTTGAAGTAAATTCTTTTCATTTTCCTAGGCTTTTCCTCGATGCTCAATGGGTTTTGAAATGATATCAACACTGTTGACACTTATTCATCAGATAACAATTTTGACTGAATAATGATCTGTGACCAGGTTTCAAACTCATCGCAGCATTTTTTCAATTCTTGATGTGTTAAAAACCCAAGCTCAGCAATCGCCTCTTCCCTAGCCGTGACCTCATCAGATTCTAAAATGCATTGGTGCACCATCCCAAGATGGACCGCGCCAACGGGGTTGGAATCATCATTGAGCAAGGCCAGTGGTTTAATGTGATGTAGGCGAAAAGAAGCAGGCAAGAGCAACTCTTCTTCAAGTTCCCGCAATAGACCCTGCTGATAGGCTGTTGCATCAAAGGCAGTACCAATGCCATCCTCATCATTAATGTGTCCGCCAATACCGAGGGAGCGTTTTTTTAAAAGACGTTTTTCTCCAGAACCGCTACCACGTCGATAGTGAAGATGGCGCTTCCCACAAGTTAAGATAATGTAGGGAATAATTTGCTTGAGCGTCGCATCTTCCTCTGCTAGGGCACGAGGAACGAAGGAGTGATGAAGAGGATCTAAAAAAGAGGCGAGGTAGGATTCCACCTCAGCGGCTCCTGTTTTGAGGCCTTGGAAAGAGCCAAGCTGATCAAAAAGAGAGCGAGGCACAACGAGTACTTTTTCTTGAGAAGTCATAGTCGACAAAGATAGCGATTCTAAGAGAGAGAGTAAAATAGGAAGAAAAGGAACCAGTACAATTCCTAAAAATTCATTCGAGCAAGGTATATCCTCTGTGTTAGTTTCGGCGGGCTTTCTTTGTTGGAATTAATCTTTCCTTTTATTTATGAAAAAAACTTCCCTTTTTTTATTGCTAACTATCCTCCTCCTGATGCCGTTACCACTTGCTGCCATGATAGAGGGAGAAGAGCTAAAGAAGGATGAGTTAGATTCAACTCGTGATTCCATAGGACTTAATAGCAAGCAAGAAATAATTAGAGAAATGAAAGAGGTTATTCCCAATTACCCTGATGTTTCTACGACAGAAGAAATAAAAATAGAGGAAGCAAAGAAAGTGGCCGTGTATCAGAAAGCGCCAAGTGCAAATAACCAATCTGCTAGCTTGCAAGATATTAAAAACGCTATAGAGCTATATCCCAATGCCAGCCATTTTATCGTTACAGAAAATCAAGAGATCCAACCAGGTTTTGGGGATGGAGATGCCGGTAGCAGAGCAATTTTTACCGCAATCTTAATTGACCGTCTTGTTGACGAATATGGGAAAAATAATCCCATCGTAAAGGATATTAAAAAAAATTATCGAGATGTAGTACCGACTCCTTTTTTGGGAGCAAAAGAAATTTTAGCTTATCTTAAGCAATTAGATCAATCACGCTATTACCAAGCCCCTCATGATTTTTCTAGAGAAGGGATGATCTCTTCTGAGATAAAAGCTCTTACTTATAGTGAAACCTTCAATGGTATAAAAGAGGAATGGAATGAATCTTGGCCGATTAGTCATGCGGGGAAAAAATATTATACTACAAAGGAAGTGCCCTTGGATTTTATCTCTATTGCCCACAAAGCGATCACTAGAGGTGGAGAAGAAAGGGAAGCTCATAGGCGCGCTATTCAAGAGATCGCTTTTGTCATTGAGCAGGAAGTAGGAGCAAATACTAAAGATGCTTTTCTCAAGCGATTTTTATCTAGAAAATGGAGAGGAGCTCCGCTAACGATACGTGCTTTCAATGATTGGAAAGATAGTTGGGAAAGGGGTGTCATTGTATCTCCTATCGTAGGCCTGTTCCAAGATGGAGTAAGATCGGTCTCGCACTCTCTTGCTGGGACTCAGACTCCAGTGGCAAGGAATTTTTTAATACCAGAGCGCCAGCCAGAAGGGGGAGAACCTTCACGGTCTCTGGTTTCTCCTTCCAGAAGTAGTGAAAACATTAATCTGATTTCCACCCATCGATATAGTGAGGATCATTCGATACAGGAAGAGAAAGAGAACATCGATAGAAGTTATTTAAATCAATCAACGCATTCTAGTTTCTTCAGTGATGCATGGAGTGTAGTTTCTTCTGTCCTAAAACAATCATCATCACGACTGGAACAACATCCTGAACGGGGAAGTTACATGCGGTTGCGTGATAATGAGGAGGAGGAAAGCGTCATGACATTTCAGCCTTTTTTAAAATCCGGGAAGCCTTCAGCAAATTACTCATATCAGTATCCAGTCTTTTCAAGTGTTATTCATGACGAAGATGAAGAAAAATAGTTTCCTTACTAATGAAAACTAAGAGGGTTTCTTGAAAATAAATAAAATTGATGCAGTACCAGGAACGAAGCGCACAGACCCGTAGTGTATATGGACATACTCGAGGACGCGAGCACTGGAGCGACGCCGTAATGCGCAATTTTAGTCTTTTCAAGACACCCTCTAAAACTCCTCACCCACGAAACTTCCGCTGTAACTCAGCTTCCGAAAACTGAATCATTGTCGGCTTGCCTGTTGGAGTAGCATAAGGCAAGTCACAGCGGAGCAAATCCCCTACCAGCATCATTGCTGTCGTGGCATCTTCTGAGAGCCGTTCTCGTTGGGCGGTCATGGCGCTCACGGAGCGGGCTAGTGCCTCTTCTAGGCTCTTGTTTCCTTGTCCTAGGGTCTCTTCAGGTTTTTCTTTTTGAAGATCCCCTAAAAGCTGATGAAGCAATTCTGAAGGCGCCACCTCTTTTAACAAGACTGGCACTGTATCAATCTTCAAACTTTTGTTGGCATGAGGTCCTTCTCCAAAAAGATCGACCTCCAAACCAGCTTTCTCCAAAAAAGTACGGTGAGCCATTACCCAAGCTGCCTCGGCGGGAGAGACCTCCACCACTTCGGGTATCAGTAGCTGCTGTCGCTCGAGTATTCCTTGGGCTAGAGTGCGGAGGAGTCGATCGTAGGTAATCCGCTCCAAAGCTGCCCTGACAAGGAGTAAGACAAAACCATCACCCTCTTCAAAAATCCAGTAACCTCCTGCAATAGCCCCTACATACCTAAATTTCAAAAAGGGGTCAGTCCCGGGATCCCGGGATCCCGGGACTGACCCCTTTTTCTCTAAGCCTTTTTCTTCAACAAGGGGTGCTTCGGAAAGCCCTAAAGTAGCGGTTTCAAAAGAACTTGCTTTTCTTGGAAGTGTGTAGGGACGGGCTATCTCTTGTAAAAAAAACGGTTTGGAAGTCGGTGCTGAAAAGGTTCCCACGATTGGAGCGATCGCATTCAACAATGCCACTCTGATTTTTCCTGGCTCTTGGAAGCGGACTTCACGCTTTGCGGGATGAACGTTACAGTCGATTGTTGCAGGATCAGCTTCAATAAAGAGCACGGCAGGTGGCTGCAATCCTTTTGCCAAAATTCCATCACATGCTTTTCTTAAGACTTGGGATAAAAAAGGGCTGCGGACCATGCGCCCATTGACAAAAAGAAATTGATGAGAGCGATCCGCACGACCCTCTCCTGGACGTGCAAAAAAACCAAAGAGAGTCACTCCCTCACTTTCTTTGCGCGGCACTTCCTGCATTCTTTCTAAAAAAGAAGTGCCATACAGATCGCGTAGCCGCACCGCAAGAGAATCTGTAGCTGCTAAGCGAAAAAACTCACGATCTTCTCGAAAGCAGGTAAAAGCGATTTTTGGATGGGCAATGGCTAAGACTTGCAATTGCTGGAGTAAATGGGCTGTTTCCGTCTGCTCTGTTTTTAAAAATTTTTTGCGCGCAGGAACGTTAAAAAAAAGATCTCTTACTTCTATGCGTGTGCCAACAGCACAACCACTATCAGCAACTTTGGTGATTTTTCCTCCCTCAATCACGATTGCTGTGCCGGCTACAGCCTCTTGATGACTAGTCGAGCTAGGATGAGTAGTCATTGAGAAACGAGAAACACTGGCAATGCTAGGAATAGCTTCTCCACGAAAGCCTAATGTTTCTACTTTTATCAAATCCTCTAACGTTTTTATTTTGCTCGTAGCATGTCGCTCCAAGCAAAGAAGAGCATCCGAGCGATCCATGCCACATCCATTATCGGTGACACAGAGGCGTCTCATTCCCCCTTCTTCAAAAGAGACTTCGATGCGTGTAGCTCCTGCATCAATGCTATTTTCCACTAGTTCCTTAAGGACTGAGGCTGGGCGTTCAACCACTTCGCCTGCTGCTACCTGGCTTGCCAGAAGATCACTTAAAAGATGAATTGCCCCCATAACAAAAAGAAGGGCAAGAGTAAAGGGTAAAAGAGTAAAGAGTAAAGGGTGAAGAGTAATGAATAACAGCAGGAGCAAATTTTTAAACTTTTGCCGAAGGCGAAAGCCTCATTCCCGCAAAGGCCGGAACAACTTAGAGCTGGGAACCGAAAACTCTTTTACCTTTTACTCTTTACTGCCTCAAAATCCCCACAGCTTCGAGTTTTGTTTTCACATGCGCAAAATGCTTTGTAGGGGCACAGAGTACTTCTAAGTCAGCATAAGAACAATGAGTAGTGATCGTTGGTTCTTCTGCAAGAGCTGTGATAAAAGGAATTTTTTCTTTCCAAGTACGCATTGCAGCTCGTTGAACCGCTTCGTAGGCTGTTTGGCGAGCCAATCCACGATCAGTGAGTTCTAGTAAGACAGCTTGGCTCCCATAAAGTCCTTGAGTGATATTCATGTTGCGGGCCATGTTTTCTGGGTAGACCTGGAGGCCGCTTACTAGGTTAGTCAGGAGGTGAAGCATGTAGTCTAAGAGCGTGCAAGAATCAGGTAAAATAATCCTTTCCACACTGCTGTGGCTGATGTCGCGTTCATGCCAGAGAGCCACATTCTCCATAGCGGCTTGGGCATTGCCTCTGAGTACACGCGCTAAACCGCAGAGACGTTCACCGGTGATTGGATTGCGTTTGTGAGGCATCGCAGAACTTCCTTTTTGCCCTTCATTAAATTTTTCTTCAACTTCGAGCACTTCTGTCCTTTGAAGATGACGGAACTCAGTAGCCCAGCGATCCACACTACAGCCCACTAGCGCAAGAGTGGTGACAAACTCAGCATGACGGTCGCGTTGCAAAATTTGTGTTGAGAGAGCTGCAGCTTGAAGTCCCAGTTTGTTGCAAACATAACACTCCACTTTGGGGTCAAGATGAGCATGGGTGCCAACGGCTCCACTGAGCATCCCTACAGCAACGCGTTTGCGTGTTTCCTGCAGGCGTTCCTTAGCTCGTTGAAATTCATCGTACATGACCCCAAGCTTGAGGCCAAAAGTGATTGGTTCGGCATGAATGCCATGGCTTCGTCCGATCATCGGTGTAAGCTCATGCTCCTGTGCGCGCAGTGCAATGGCTTCTTGGAGAGCAGTTGTTTTTTTTAAAAGCAAATCAATCGCAGATGTCATCTGAACTGCTAGCGTCGTGTCGAGCAGATCAGAGGAGGTGAGACCTCGATGAATCCAGCGAGCGGGTTCGCCGACATAACTCGCTACATTTTCTAAAAAAGCGATGACATCATGATGGGTTCTTTTTTCAATTTCCTCAATCGCTTCTCGCGAAAAAGAGGCTTTTTGACGAATGAGTTTTGCATCTTCGCTAGGAATAATGCCGAGTTCAGCCATGGCTTCGCAGGCTAAGACTTCGATTTCAAGCCAGATTTCAAGTTTTCGTTGCTCCGACCAGAGGGAGCTCATTTCAGGTAAACTATAGCGGTCGATCATAAAAGTTTGAGTTGGAAGTTTGAGTGAAGAGCTTCAACCACTTTGTAAGTAAGTTGAAGTTAAAAGTTGAAGTTGAAGCGTTGAGACTTAGTTTTTTTGCCAAAGGCAAATTAGATTTAAACTCAAACTTAGCGCGAAGCGTTCAGCGCCTACCGCATGACCTCCAGTGATGGCACTTGGTTCAGCCAAAGCTCAAAGGCAAGAGCCCCTTGATGTAGAAGCATCGATAAACCATTGCAAGCCCTGGCGCCACCTTGCAATGCGGCTTTCATGAGGGGTGTGTTAGTCGAAGTATAAATCACATCATAAAGAAACTGTTCCTTACGAAAAAAAGAAGAAGGGATGAGCAGCGGGTCCTCCTCCTTCATGCCAAGGGGCGTGGCGTTGATGATAAGATCAATGTGAGGCATTACCTCAGCGAGTTTTTTTTGTTGAAGGGATAAGGATTCTATTTTGAGCGAGGGAGAGAGAGTTTGGAGGAGTTCAGGTGGGAAAAAAGCGTGAGGAGAACATGGCGTACGACTTGCTAGATAAAGAGCCTTGCACCCTTCCAAGGCACATTGGGCCGCAAGAGCACGACCTGTGCCACCATTGGCTCCTAAAATTAAAATGCGCAAAGGGGTCAGTTCCGTTATTCGGATATTGTGGTGCCACTCTAGGTATTTTTCAGGCTGATCCAAAAATAACCGGACTGACCCAAAAATATCCGAATAACGGAACTGACCCCTTTGGAGTGCTCTTATAAATCCAGGGCCATCGGTGTTGTGGCCAATAAGTTTTTGGTTGGAAACAACAATCGTATTGATGGAGTCAAGAAGCCGTGCGTGGGGGGTGACCTCATCAAGCAGGTCTAGTGCCTTCTGTTTATGAGGCATGGTGAGGTTAATGCCTAAAAAGTTACTCTTTCTTAAAGCTGCTAGTGCCTCGGGAAGCTCTTGGGTAGTGACTTTGAAGGCCTCATAGCGACAGTTAATCTTGGCTGCTTGCAAGGCTGCATTTTGAAAAAGTGGAGAGAGGGAATGCGCGATCGGATCGCCGAAGATGCCTAGGCGGATGGGGGGAAGATCATCAATTAAGCCGCTCATGATATTTTCACTACAAAATAATGGTGTGTTTTCAAAATGAATAATCACTACACTCAATCGTCATCCTCGCGAACGCGAGTTTTGTTGATCTGGGTCCTCGCCTTCGCGAGGATGCGAGATGAGAGAGCATTGAGAGACCTAGCTTCGTTACGTTCCTTATTGATGGCCTTCTGGATTCCAGCGTCCGCTGGAATGACGATTAAGATGTAGCGACTGTTGGTTTCCAAAAATATACTCTCTCTTTCAATGAAGTTAGCCGAATTGAATTGTTTTTTTAATTAGTGACAAGAGCTCTAAAAATTCTGTGGCTTGGGCGGGCCAAACAACCCTAAAATGCCCTTCTTTTTAGGCTTAGGCATGGGTGGTGGTTCCAATTGGTATTTGAGGTTCTTTGCTTTTTTTCCAAGTTCCGATTTGCCTCCTTCTTCTTCACTTACTTTTTGCATTGTTTCATTCGAATCAATGACTATTGGCTGAATCATCACCACAAGTTCTGTTCTATTTCTATTTTGCTTGGTATGTCCTCCGAGCAAAGGTCCGATTACCGGAAGTGCACTAAGATAAGGGATGCCAGACTTATTATCTTCTTTTTCGTCTTGGATGAGTCCTCCAAGTACAATGGTGGAGCCACTGGGAATACGAACGCTGGTATTGAGTTCTTGAGTATTAACAACAGGAGCATTGACCTTTTGTTGGGTTAACGCAGCGGTAGCGGCTACATCAACAGATTGGTTCTGTTGAGAAATAATGAGGTTAACTTCTTTATCGGAATTAATCAGTGGGATCACTTCCAATTTTAAAAGTACATCTTGATAGGAGATGTTAGCCGTCAGAGAATTGGCTGATTGATTTGGATTTGGGGTTGGAGATCCAGCAACAACACTACTGAGTGTTGAAGATTGATAGGGAATCCGTTGGCCTGAAAAGATCGTGGCTTTACGGTTGTTGCTTGTATACACGACGGGACGTGCAATGGTACGAAACTTGCCGGTGGTCTCTAAAAAATTAGCATACGCATCGACAGAACCACTGATAGCTCCAAAGAGGGTGAGTCCTCCTGCTCCCTGAGCAAGAGCGTTAGCGGCTGTTGTGGGAATACCCGCTGCTCCACCTCCTGGTGGAATTAATTGGGAGCCATCACCACTGAGAAGCGTGTTGAATCCTTTGTAATGGAAAAGGTAAGCAGCTCCATAATCCATTCCGTTGCCTAGCTTCATTTGGCCAATAACCGCAGCCAGATAAACTTGCTTGGGACGTTGATCGAGAAGGTCGATAATTTGACGTGCCTTGGCTTTGCTCTCTGGAGGACCGTAAACAATAATACTATTCGCTGTCGGATCAGCTACCAGACTGGTCGCGCCAATGATGGCAGATTGAGGAGGAGCTTGTGGAGTGGACTCATTTAAACGATCGGCGGTATTTCCTCCTCCAGAACCTGACATGCCTCCTGAGGAGGAGCTTCCAGAAGAGCCATCCATCGAACCAGAAGAGCCACCAAGCCCTCCTCCCATGATGCCATTGCTATTTTTAGAGCCGTTTGCAGAGGTCGCTTGTGGGGTGGCTGTAATATTGTTTGTCGAGGAATCGTCATCTTTATTTTTGAGCATCTGAATAAGCACAGGAAAAACATCGGTGACCGACATATAGTTGAGTGGTCTTACGAGTGGCTCTTCTGGTTGCTGAGCTTGATCGAGTTTGTCAATGAGTTCTCGCACGTAGCGGTAGTTTTCAGCACGGGTCACAAGAAGAATGCGGTTAGTTCTTTTATCGGCGACAAATTGTACTTTGCCACTGACCACGCGCTCTTCTTCAGTGCTTTCTGAGGAAGATTGAGTCACCGCTGGTTGTCCTTGTTTTCCAAGGCTTCCTGGGCCACCAGGGCCGCCAGGAGCTCCTGAGCTGCCACTGCTGGCAGCCTTACTGCTACCGGGAATGCTACTGCTCTCTTTTCCAAAGATCTGATATAAGGTATCGACTGTTTTTTCAGCATCAGCACGCTGAAGTTGAATAAACTCGGTGATGATTTGGGAAGGCTCGTGATCGATGACTTGGAGGATAGCAAGCGCTTTGCGCACGATGGGAGTCTTGTCGGTCATGACAAGAGCGCTTTTATTAGGAACAGCAACAATCGATCCAAAGGGATTAAATTGAACGACCCCTTGCAAAATATTGATCGCTTCATTAGGTGTCAAAAAATGAAGTGGTTGATAAAAACTAACAAGTTTATCCCCGTCAACTGGAAGAGCTGATTCTTCCAGGTAGAGAGGGACACCTTCTGTGCGAGGAGGACGATTTGGGCCAAGGATCTTGATCGTTTTTTCATCTGAAGGAACCAAGGTATAACCATTCAGAAGCATGGAGCTTTCCAGAATGCTGACGGCATCTTTTTTAGAAATAGGATCAGCAATCATAATCGAGAGCTCAGGACCAGAGAGATTGGAGTCACGAATAATTCGTTTGCCTGTCAGCGTTTCATAAAGAGAGAGAATTTCTTGAATCGAAGTATGTGGAAATTGGATTTTTATTTTGTCATTAGGAACATTCGAGGAAGGGGAGGGCACAACACTAGATTGTGAGGAGATAAGTTCTGTAGTAGATCCTTTTCCTTTGAGGGTTGGGAGTGTTGCAGCAATAGGAGGAAGTGCTATGGGAGATGAGTGGAGGTTAGAAGATGAAGTTGAAGTGAATTCTGCTTGTTTGTCAGCGTCACTCTTCGATGTTTTCTTGGGTTTTTCAGAAGGTGCTGCTATGGGAGCAGTAGCAGAAGAAGGATTGGAGGGTTGATTTGTTGAGGATATCGCTAGAGTTGGTGTTGATGATAAATCAGGAGAAGGTGTTGAGGAGGGTGATAGTGAGGGTGAAGTCGTTGGCGTTGATATCGCTGTTTCCGTTGGTGTCGCTGTTTCCGTTTTCTTGGAAATTTCTTCCAAGGCTGATTTTATAGCAGAAGCTTTCTCCTCTTGGGCGATAAGAGGAAATGATAAAAAGAAGAAGATGGTGATAAACAAAAAACGATTCATGGGAAAAAAAGAGTGAGGTATATTCTAATCAAGATCATCTATATCACTGGGTGGCACATTATGAGCTCCTGGGGGATTGGGCATAGGAGGCCGGGTGATAGTCCGACGATCATTAGAATGAGGTGGAGTTGGAGAGTAATGAGGGGATGTTGAATAAGAATTTCCAGAATAATGAGCAGGTGATGGATAATTAGGAGATGGTGGATAAAAATTACCTTTATGAGTAGAGGGATTAATACCAGGAGGGTAAGGACCTTTATTATTAGGGGGCGGAAAATGAGAAGGAGGCCCCATTCCAGGCTTGTTGGGAGTCACCTCTAGCTCAGAGAGTGTTCCTGTTTCTCCTCCAATAGAAACGGTAGCTTTTAGTTTGTTAGGATCTTCTTGAGGAATAACGGCAATGAGAGCCATTGCTTTTTCATTAGGTGTTTTGCTGACTAGTTCATGGCTTTGATCGTTACGGTCAAAAATAAAAATTTTATCTTCTCCATTGAGGTTAATAATTCCGGTAATGGCATAGCGCTCTGAGAGTGGCGAAGATTCTTCTATGGAGGATAAAGAAAAAGGAGAGTGTTGTAAAAGTACTTGAAAGCTCGAGAGCTGGCGCGGTTTTGTCCATGGAGCAGAAAAAGTTGGTGTGTTATAATTTTTTGATTCTTGGGAAATGGCATGAACGCCATTCCATGCAAGGAACAAAGACACAAGAAAAAATAAAGAGCGTTGAATCCAGGAAGGCATCATGACGAAGGAGGAGGTGTGTCAACGGGAATGGCTCTAAAAAATTGTTTTAACTCCAAATCAATGACGACTTTTGTCGGTTCTGTATCACTCTTAATTATAAATTTATTAATGGCACGCCATCCTGTTGGGGACTGTAACTCAAAAAGTAATTTGACCAACCCTTCGAAGGGTCCTGAAAGTTTCATTTGAACGCTGACAGAGTCGGCAATAGCAGAAGCACGAGGAGGTAGTAAGTTTTCTTCAAGAATTTTCAATCCATTTTTTTCTGCTTCACTTCGTTCACATTTTAAGAGTTGAGCACTTGCCTGATCGTTATTCCAGAGGGGAAGAGGATGGGCGGTGAGCCAGTCTTTGGCTGGCTGCAAGGCCTCTCCAAGAGTAATGATGTTTTTGGCTTCTGCTATTTTTGAACGTGCTCCTGCTATCTTAGACCCAAGTTCGCGATGGATGTTCAAAAATACTCTTAGACTCAAAAGATTCAGAGCTAAAAAAACAGCTCCACAGAGTACTAGAAAAAGAGTTTTTTCATTCGGGGCTAGTTTTCGCATTGGGTAAAGATCCTTCTAGTTCAAAACGAACATTGTTTTTTCCTGCTAATTTAGGTTGCTCACTGACCCACTGGTATTCTTGAAGCTCAGGAGCGGCTTTAATAGATTCGATAAAATGATAAGCTTGGGACACATCAGAAGCTTCTCCAGTAATTTGCAGTTTTCCATCAGCTCCTGCGAGCGTAATAAGACGAATTTTTTCTCCTTTCATTTTGCTAGCAATGGTAGCTAACAAATCGAGAACATAAACTCTCGGATCAAAAGCACCTCGAAACTCGTGCCAAGTAAGAATTGTTTGAGTCGCTTTTTCAATAGCCGGCTGGTTGCCTGCAAGTTGATGAGTGAGGTGGCGCAAAATACCTTCTTTCACCAAGAGATTGGCCCCTCCCAAAAAAAGAAAGAAAAAATAAACTAAGAATGCTAGAGCGATAATTTTTTTTACCTGTTTTCTTTTTTCTTCTAACAAGCGAGCGTGACGTGCTTGTGGTGAGGGAAGGTCAAGGGGTGGGGTGGGGAGTATGGGTGCTGGCAGAGAAGCATCCGCTTGATCTTCCAAAACTTCTTGGAAAGAGCCTTTCAAGAAGAGGCGTGCTTCTTCGGAAAAAGGACCAAAGAGACGTACTTTTTGAGGGATTTTTTCAAGAATAGCTTCTGCTTGAAATTGAAAGGCCATTCTTTTGATCAGCCCAAGAAGTGATTGGGTGACCTCTGTTTCGCCACTTCCTGAAAACCAAACCAACTGATCTTCTCGTAGAAAACCAAAACAAATTTCGCCAAGCTCTCGCCAGAGAAAGAGCTCTGCTCCCTCAGCAAACAAGAACCTTGCAGCAGCTTCAAAATGAGTTGCGTATTCCAAGTAAGGAACAGTCGAAGCCGATGGGGTGGCTGTAGAGGCCAGCGCCACAACGAGTGTGCGTCCTTCTTTTTGGCATAAGGGAATTATTTTTAATCCCTCCGTCATGTCTCGCCGGAGCAGATGTTTGCTGGAGAGTTCCAGCATTGCCAGTTCGTGAAGGTTGCCTTCTGAGGCAATCCAAAGCGGATGGATGATCAGGTCATTTGTCGGAACACCAACCACAAGATTTGCTTTTGGTGAAGGAATAGTGAGGGAGGAGGCTTGTGCTTCAAGAAGAAGTGGCGCTAATGTCTCTTCCTTTTTTTCTTGGGTCGATTTTCTAGAAGGTATTTTCCAAAGCTGCCATTCTCCTTTTTCAGACGCTGGACGCAATACAAGGAGATCATCTGCAGAAGAAGCAGGGAGCAACTGTTCTGCCCATTCTTTTGCTTGATCGAGGGGAAGCATTCGAGCTAACGCCTCTATTTTTTCAAGTAAAGAGGAGATGGAAAAAGAGAACTTATTCATTGTTCTTGGTATCTGACAACGTGCCGTTGGCAGATGTTTAGGGGTTTAGGAGTCTAGAGGTTTAGGAATAAAGAAAAGGTTAGCTCTGAAGTTCAAACCCTATTGAGCATGGATACATAATTTATTTTTATTAATTCAATTTGTTCTTCTGTTTCAACCTAAACTCCTCAACTTCTCAACTCCTAAACACTACCAATGTCATGCAATGACCTGGTAGTTATTGTTCTTGCCAGCTTAACATACTGTTATTTCCACCCACAGACATGACGACAATGATGCGATGAGTGACCCCATAACAAGAGCCAGAGCTATCAATACGACGTACGTTTCCTGTGATATCAAAATAATTTTTAAGAATGCTTTGTTGAAGTTGATTAGGGCCAATCAGTTTAATGGCATCGTCAATACTACTAAAAGGAACTCTTTTTCCAGAAATAGTATCAGGCTGATCGCACAACTTAATAAAAGTCTCCACTTGTTCTGGGGTGAGGCCAACGAGATCAATCAGCATATCTGGACTGCAAAACATAATATTAATTTTGCCAGGATTAAAAGTTGAGAAATATCTTTTCCATTGAGGCTTTGCTTTCATGACGGGAGCAAAACCCATCACCATGGCCATCTCTTGAGTATTAACAAAAGGAGCATTGGGTGGATAGCCATCTAATCCAATGGCCTCATAATCGCCGCTTTTGGCGCCATGAGTTGAACGCAACATGGTAGGGCTTTGCCAGTCATAGAGTCCATCGATAGCAGTTTCTTGGTCTTTTTCTGAAACTCCCCAAGCTGTAAAGAGCCTTTGAAAGATAATGCGATCTGATTGTGCGAGCCAAATATTAGGATTGATGAATGCTGTTTCATTGTTGAGTTGGACCACAAAACTTTCTCCTTCTTTACTCGTAGGATCACCTTTCACTAAAAGTGGGTCGCCTGGTTTGATGTTGGTATTCATTCCCATGGCAATCCCGCTGAGAGCCATTTGACGCGCACGGAAGACTCGTTCAGCGTGTGACTCTTCTTCTACCCAGTTATTGACGGTTTTTACCGTCAAGAGAAGAAGACCCGCTAGGAAAGCAATAACCCAAAGAACCATGGGAAGGGCGAAGGCTCTAGAGTCTGTCCAAATGCTACTGCTGAGGCGCAGAGTGGCGTCGCTGTGATGCTCGTGTCCTCGAGTATTTCCATATACACTGCGGTACTGCGCTTCTTGCTTCTTGCTCTGCATCCTGAGCAGCGCATTTGGGCCAGACTCTTTCATTTTGAAGCGACAGATTTTTTTAAATGTCCAAATGCTTGAAGTCATCGTGTTGCGATGACGAGTTAACCGAAGAGTGAGAACTGAAAACTTTTGTTTCATCGTGCAGGCATTTTAAGGCCCGCTGGGGCTGGAGCTTTATTAAACTTTGGGTCTGACTGAGAGTTAGAATTCGTGACGTTAGGTGGCCTTATTGGCATGAAGGAAGAAAAAGAATTTTTAACAAGAGCCGGAACATAAAAAATCGCCTCCACCATGCTTCTCATTCCAACAACTTCCATTTCAAGGCGGACTAACTGAGGTCTTCCAGCTCCTTGAGGCCACTCATCAGACCATGTGCCGTTTTTAAAAAAACTCCAATGAGGTCTTTTTATTTTTGGTAGAAGAGTTACCCAAGTGTCCCCTTCATATAGCGTAGCTAATTCGGAACCTTGAATATTTTTAGGAACTCTCAAGATGGAAAAAGAACGTGTTTTGTCGTTGGCAGCTCGTGGTGAAAGGATCAGCGTTCCACCAGCAAGGCTGGCAAAACCAAATAAGCCTGTAGCATTTTGAAAATAGAGATCAGGAACTCCATTGTTGTTGGAAGCATTGTCGGTGTTTAAATAAATAGATCCATTAGCAGGGAGATTGAGAAGGGCATCACGTGTGAGGTGCAAAAAACCTTCGAGACGCCGCATCGTAAATTGCTCGATAAGTGCTTCTTTAGTAGACTCAATAGCAGCTGTGGAAATGGAGTAGAGCGCTCCTGCCAACAAGGCTAGAATAGTCATGGCAAGGACGATTTCTAGTAGTGTGAAGGCGGAATGCTTGGAACGACCATTGTCGTTGCAGTTGATAGCGACATTTCTCATGGACGATAAATAAGAATTTCAGCAGAGTCTTTTGTTTTTTTATTTTGAGCAGTAATTGTCAGGCGAGAAATGCCCACTACCTCTTGATTGTTAGCGTTGTTGAGGGTAAGTGGGGTGAGGGATTCAGTGATAGCGATGCCGCTGCTAGTTTTAATAGTGCGGTCTCCTTCTAGTGGAGGATCGACCATGTTGTAAGCAAGGCGTGATTCTAGTTCCAGGCGGGAAAGTGCTCGTTCACGGGCTTCAATACAGGCTTCTGCCACTGATTCTAAGGCAATCACCAACCCTCCCACAGCGAAAGAAAAAACAGTGAGGGCTACTAGAACTTCGAACAAAGTAAAACCTCGTGCTCTCGCAAAGCCATGGTAGTTCGTCTCCCCGCCTCCGCGGGGAGAAGGTTGTAATTTGTGGTTCGTAGTTAAATGAGCCATGTCAAAAATTTATTTTATAGGATAGGAGAGTCTGATCAAAATGCGCTGCTGCGGAGGAGAGCAAGGCACGAGGCGAGCACCACAGTAATGTAGCTCTACGCCGCAGCAGTAGCATTTGGACAGACTCTTACTCATCACGGGCGACTTGAGCAGTTATAGGATCAAACTTCATGGTAAAAGATGCTCCTTTTCCTGAAATTTGCAAACTGAGGGGATCACATATTCCTTCACTATTAAATTGCCAGAGTTCATTAGCTGTGGGGGGGCGAAATTTTTTATCGTTAAAGCGCCTTATTTGAAGCTGCCAGCCTTCCGGAAGAAGATGGGAATCGGAGAGAGAAATAAATTTTGTTTCACCAGTAGTAAGTGCTTCTGAATGTGTTTTTTCAACCAAGGTAGCGATCGAATCTTGAATCCGGTCTACTTCTGTGTGATGCCAGGCATCAGCCATGTAAGGGGCGGCAGCAACCATCAAGATGGCAACAACGGCAAGGGCGATAAGAATTTCTAAGAGGGTGAAGCCGTTCTTTTTTTTCAAAATGATAGATAGATTAAGTCTCAATGAGGAAAAATGTGAATAACATGAGAAGAACTCATTTTTACCAAGGCAAAGATTAACTCATCTATTGGTTATCTCAAGGATGATAAACGATCTGAACTAAGGCTATTTTTAGGATTGACGCTGGTGTGAATAAGTGGGAGAAAGTGGGGTGTTGTGGGGAAAAATGGTTTTATCATTTTTTCCTCAGTGTTTTTCTCCTCTCATGACTTCTTCTCCTTTAAAGCCTATTATTTATGCTGGCACGTTTGAACGTGTGATCGATGGGAAGCATCGTGTCACGATCCCTGCAGCGTGGCTTGGGAAAGGTACTAATGAATTTCATGCCATTCCTAATCCTGTTGAAGAATGCCTTATTGTGATGCCTTCGGAGGAGTTTAATTCCATCGAAGAGAGGATTCACCAAAGCGGTGCCGCCCCTGCAGAGCGTCGTAAAGCTATTCGGCAATTTTATAGCCAAGCGCGCATGGTGAGTGCTGATAATCAAGGACGCATTCTTTTTTCCGAGGAACAATGCAAGGTGCTTCAACTCCGCTCTGAAGTTGTCTTAGTGGGAGGACGGAGTCGTTTTGAAGTTTGGAATTCCCAGCGTTGGAAAGCTGTTTCTAAGGACGAGCATGCTTCCTTCAGCAATATTGCTTCTCTCATTGGCCTCTAAAAATATTTTTCACTACGAATGACCTTCATGGATCTACTTCCAGCTGCTTTTTCTCATCGTCAAAAGGTGACAACAGAGAATAAAAAAGAGGAAAAAACTTTTTCGCATCGCTCGGTGTTAGCTCAAGAAGTTGTTGACGCCTTGCGACCTTGCCCTGGTGCCGTCATTGTTGATGGCACGCTTGGTGGTGGTGGACATGCGGAGTTATTATTAGAAGCAGGGGCCACGGTGATCGGTTTTGATCGCGACCCCGAGGCTTTATCACATGCAAGTGCTCGTCTAGAGCGTTTTGGAGAACGCTTTCGTTGTTTTGAAGGAAATTATGCAGAAGTCAACACGCTTCTTGCTGCAACAGGAATAACTCAAGTTGATGGTATCTTGCTTGATTTGGGGGTTTCCTCCTATCAACTCGATACCGCTGAGAGAGGATTTTCTTTTCAACGAGAAGGTCCTCTGGACATGCGGATGGGGAGGTCGTTGTCAACAGCGGCTTCGATTGTCAATAGCGCTGAGTTAAGTGAATTGGTCAAAATCTTTCGTGAATATGGAGAGGAACCTCGTGCCATGATGATGGCTACACGCATTGTGCGTGAACGTGCCCGGGGTCCCATTACCACAACGATTCAGCTTGCTTCCCTCATTGCCGCGGGAGTTCCTTCAGGTCCACGCCATCCAGCTACTCGCATTTTTCAAGCATTGCGTATTGCTGTGAATGAGGAAATAACTTCTTTGCAATCAGCATTGCCTCGTTTTGCTAATCTCCTTAAGCCAGGGGGACGTTTGGGGGTGATCACCTTTCATTCTTTGGAAGATCGTTTGGTTAAAAAATTTTTCAAAAAACATGCTGCTTTAGAAATTGATGATCCTACCTGGCCGGCTCCACGTCCCAATCCAGAGCGTCTTTTTCTCCTTTCTAAAAATTGGTCTCTACGTCCTAGTGCCGAGGAAATAGCAACCAATCCTCGTGCGCGTAGCGCCCGACTGCGTTGGGCAGAACGTCTTTAAAACATGAGTCATTATTATCAGCATTCTTTTCATGCTAATCACCGTCGCGCCAATAATGGTATTGAAGTTCCCTTGTTAGTGCAGTGGCTGATGCTTGTTTTTATGATGGGCCTGGTTGGTTTGTTTTTTGTCTATCTTAAGAATCAGCAACATGCCCTTGGTGAGCAACTGCGCATGGTAGAACAAAAAACGAGAGAACTTCATGCCCATGAAGAGGCTTTGGTTGCTAAGATAACCTCTTTAACCTCTCGTGGAGCCCTTCAGCGTCGTGTTGAGGAACACTATGTTGATTTAGTTCCCATTCCAGAGACAGCTATTGCTCGAATGAATCCTATTCCTATTCGAGGAGAGCAGCACACATTGCAAACAGCAGCCCTCACTAAAAAGGTAATGGCCCAATAATCCTACCTTGTGAAAAAAATTGGTACTCGCATTGGCTTAGTCTGCTTTTTGATGGCGCTTCTCTTTACTTTTTTTGCACTGCGTTTAGTTAATATTCAAGTAGCTGATCATGAAAAATTTTTGCACCTTGCTGCCGAGAAACATGGTTTCAAGCAGCCTATTTTTGCACAACGGGGAACTATTTTTGATCGGCATGGAGAGGCGCTAGCAGTGAATGTCCCAGTGCGTACTGTTTATGCAGATGGGACGCACATCAAAAATCCAGCGGCACTTGCTCATGTAGCGGCTTCTTTTTTAAATATCCCTGAAAAAGAATTGACCGCCAAACTCACCACCAAGCGGCCCTACATTGTCATCTGTTCTGGAATGTCAGAGCTTGATGCCACAGCAATGATGAAGGCCTTGGAACAAGCAAAGCTCTCTGGACTCTATCTACAGCCTGGTTCAGAACGTGCTTATCCTAATGGTAAGATGCTCTGTCATGTCCTTGGTTTTGTGGACCACACGGGACATGGAGTTGATGGCATAGAACATGTCTTTGACAAAGAATTGTCAGGGCGCAACGGCTATCGTCATATTGAACATGACCGCAAAGGCCTTGAAATTGTCCTCTACCGAGGTCAAGAAGAGCCGGCGGAAGATGGAGCCAATATCACCTTGACTATTGATATGGGGTTGCAAGCTATTTTGGAAAAGCAACTCGACAGTGCCGTAGAGACTTATAAGCCCGCGGGCGCAACAGCTATTTTAGCCGATCCAAAAACTGGGGAAATTTTAGCGATGGCAAGCCGCCCTAATTATGATCCCAATCATTATGGTGAGGCAACACCTGAACAGATGCGCAATCGAGCTATTACCGATATGTACGAACCTGGCTCTGTATTTAAAATTGTGGTCACTTCCTGCGCGCTCAATGAAGGAATCATGACCAAGGACTCGGTAGTTTTTTGTGAGCGTGGTTCTTTTTTATATGGTGGAAAAATTCTGCACGATGCTCATGGTGATTATTTTGGAGAGCTTTCTGTGAGTGATGTATTGGTCCATTCTTCCAATATCGGCGCGGCAAAGATTGCCCTTAAAGTAGGAGGAGAAAAATATTATGATTATGTGCGTCGTTTTGGTTTTGGAGAACGAACCAACATTTCACTCCCTGGAGAAATTTCAGGATTAGTCAATCCTCCCTCGCGTTGGGATAAGTTAACCATTACACGCATGGCAATGGGACATGCTGTAGCAGCGACCCCTATTCAAGTGATGATGGCGATGGGGACCATTGCCAATGGAGGAAAGCTCATGGCACCTCAATTGAAGTTGTCTTCTAATAAAGCAGGTAGCAATGATGACGCTTGTATCAAACGAGAAGTAGTCACTCCCAAAGTTGCTAGCGACATTAGTAATGCTCTTGCAGGAGTGGTCGCACGAGGAACAGCGATGCAGGCTAAAATTGATGGCTATGCCGTTGCTGGAAAAACAGGGACTGCTCAAAAAATTAACCCTCATGGAGGATATCTCGAAAATCACTATATTGTTTCTTTTGCAGGATATTTCCCGGCGGAGAATCCACGCCTTATTGGGTTAGTCGTCGTGGATGATGCTCGTTTGGGAAGTAGTGCTAATTTTGGAGGGTTGGTTGCCGCTCCCATTTTTTCAAAAATTGGAGAAGCTTCGGCTCGTTATCTCGACTTAATTCCATCCACAAAGTGAAAAAACAGATTTTCAGGCTGCAGGTTACAGCGAATCAGTTAGCTGATTTTAAAAAATTGTCAAAGGGTACAAGATGCTTTTTGCCTGTTATCCTGCAACTTGTGTCCTGATGATCTCGTAGCATACTTTTCACTCTTTACTTTTTTTATGCTTTTAAAACAACTACTTGCCTCTCTGCGGATCCTTTCTATTAAAGATCCACAAGGAACACTTGCGCAGCTTAATGTGAATCATCTTTGCTTTGACTCTCGTGAAGTAACGGAAGAATCGCTCTTTTTTGCTTTGCCAGGTCTTCATCATGATGGTGCTGCTTTTGCTCAAGAGGCTGTGAATCGAGGTGCTGTGGCTGTGGTAACGCAACAAGAAGATCTCACTCTTACTGTGCCCATCATTCGCGTTGCCCATGCCAGAAAAGCAATGGCAGTCGTAGCAGCTACATTTTATGAGGATCCCAGCACTAGACTTTCTCTTTGCGGTGTGACAGGAACTAATGGAAAAACGACGACAACCTATCTTGTGCGCCATCTTTGTGATGCGGTAGGAAGGGCTTGTGGTCTCATTGGAACAGTAGAATGTATTTTTCCAGGCAGGAGAGAAGAAGCTTTTCGGACAACACCTGAATCAATTCCTATTCAACAGATGTTGGCAGAGATGCGTGATGGTGGTTTTAAGGCAGTTGCTATGGAAGTTGCAAGTCATGCCATCGTGCAACAACGTGTTGATGGTATCGAATTTGATGTGGCTGTTTTTACCAACCTCACGCAAGACCATCTCGATTATCATGGGACCATGGAGGCTTATTTCGAAGCCAAAGCCTATTTGTTTGAGATGCTCGCTTGCCAAGAAAAAAAGAAAGGACGTGCTGTGATCAATGTTGATGATCGCTATGGGCGCCAGCTGATAGATCGCTTTTCTTCGCGATTAAAAGTCACGACCTTTGGTCAATCAAATCATGCTGATTTTCGGGCTAGTGCTATTCATTTTAGTCCTACGGGCACGACCTTTTGTCTCACGGCACGTGGGAGAGACTATTTAGTCCGCTCTCCATTCATTGGGCTTTTTAATGTTTACAATGTGCTAGGAGCCCTTGCTGCAGCTGCCTCGATGGGGCTTGAGTTGCGCCGTGTTATCAAGGCTTTGGAGAGTGCTCCCCAAGTTCCAGGACGACTTCAACGGCTTTCTGGTAAAAGAAATTTTCAAGTTTTTGTCGATTATGCTCACACTCCAGATGCTCTTGAAAATGTGCTTAGCTCACTTAAGCAATTGAACCCCGAACGCCTCGTCGTTCTTTTTGGTTGTGGAGGAGATCGCGATCGTGCCAAACGTCCTTTAATGGCTGCGGCTGTGGAGCAGTATGCTGATCAAATCATTGTCACCACTGACAATCCACGAAACGAAGATCCTCAGGCTATTATTGCAGAGGTTGAACAAGGCTTTCGTCACAAGCGCTACAGAAGTATTGTTGATCGTGAAGAGGCCATTAGAAGCGCTGTAAAAGAAGCCTTGCCAGGGGATTTTATTGTCATTGCTGGAAAAGGGCATGAAACGTATCAAGAGGTTGCTGGCCTCTGTTTGCCCTTTGATGATGTACAAGTCGCTCAGCGCGCTATGAAGGAAATGGTACTAAATTTTTAATGAATATTTTTTTGAACAGAGTTTATTGATTCTAAAGTGATGAAAGTTTGAGTGCTAGCAGTTTCAGTTTAATAGATGCTTCGGGCTTTATTTTTTAAAGCGACCAAGCGCGAAGGTGACTCAAACTCAAACTAGAAATACTCAAACTTTCATCATGCCTAGTTTCATTTTTCTCAGATAAACAAACCAACAATAATCCTAAAAACGTGAATGGAAACAGAAAATCTGACGCAATATACTCGACCTCAAAAATCTTTTTTAGATCAAGTCCTTACACCATATTTCCCATTTCCATTCACGTTTTTAGGATAATAGATGACCCTCTCTAACCTTCTATGAACAACATTCCTCTTTCTCAAATTGCCATCTGGAGTCAAGCAAAGCTAATAGCCGGTGATCCTACGTTGCTTGTGAGTGGAGTTTCTCACGATACGCGTACATTGAAGCCAGGAAATCTCTATATTGCTATGAAAGGAGAACGTTTTGATGGAAATGATTTTCTCTTAGAAGCCGCTCAAAAAGGGGCTGTGGGAGCTATTATTGATGGAGAAATCCCAGAAAATTTGCCAACAAAATTTGGAATAATACGAGCTGCTCATTCGTTGGAGGCTTTACATTCTTTAGCTCATAAGTGGCGCGGACAACTCTCCTTACGGGTCATTGCTTTGACAGGAAGTAATGGAAAAACAACAACCAAAGATTTCACAGCAACCGTGCTTCGAACGCTCTTTTCTACGACAAGCACCCAAGGGAACTTTAATAACAATATCGGACTGCCTCTTTCTATCTTGGCTGCCTCTCCTTCTGATCAAATAGCTGTTTGGGAAATAGGAATGAATCATCGCCACGAAATAGCTCCTTTAGCAAAGTTGGCTGCTCCTGATATTGCCATCATCACTAATATAGGTGTAGCACACATTGGTCTTTTAGGTTCTCGCCAGGCCATTGCAGTAGAAAAGGGAGATTTGCTTGCGGTGCTTTCTAAAAATGGCGTTGCTATCTTACCAGCAGGAGATCCTTTTTTTACGCAGCTTTCTATGAGGACTTCTGCTCCTATTATTTCTGTGGGAATTAACTGTGGTGTTCTTCATGCAGAAAAAATTGTTGTAACGCCTACAGGAAGTGAGTTTGAAGTTCATTATGAAGCTTCCTCTTACAAGGCCTTTTTACCAGTTTTTGGAAGGCATATGATCCATAATGCTTTATTAGCACTGGCTGCTGGACTCTGCTGTGGTGTCCCATTGGAGAGAGGAATTCAGGCGTTAGAAAAAATAACTCCTTCTAAAAGTCGTCTTGCCATTCACCAAGTGGGGGGCGTTACCTTGGTTGACGATAGCTACAATGCGAATCCTGACTCGATGGAAGCAGCGCTTCTAACTGTTAGTACTATGTCTTGCCCAGGGCGACGTATTGGTGTTTTGGGGTGTATGAGAGAATTGGGCCATTATGAACACGAAGGATATACTCGTGTGGGTGGTATGGCTGCTAAGGCATTAGATATTCTCATAACCATAGGCAGTGAAACAGTATCTCTGGTAGAAGCCGCACACAAAGATGGTTTAAAGAAGATTTACCAAGTTAATAATAACCAAGAAGCCTCTGACCTTCTCAACACACTCCTTCATGATGGAGATCTTGTTTTAGTTAAAGGCAGTCTCTCTGCGAATCTCAAAGAAGTAGTTTCTAAACTTATTTCAGCTCCACCTAAGCCTCGCTGCCTCTAGCCTCTAGCCTTCATTTTATGCTCTATTATCTTTTTCAACTTAGTGAATGGCTCCATGGAAGCACTCTTGCAAAGGCCTTTCATGTTTTTCAGTACATCTCTTTTCGTGCAATGGGAGCTGGGCTTACGGCTTTTTTATTGCCACTTCTTTTTGGAAAAAAGGTCATCCGGCGCCTCATTGTTCTCAAAATTGGTCAACCTATTCGCACTGCCCAAGAGGTACACCTACTTCATACACTCCATGAGAGCAAGGAGGGAACACCGACGATGGGAGGAATTTTGCTCATCGGTTCGGTGATTCTTGCCAGCTTGTTTTGGGCTCGCCCCACGAACCCCTTTGTCTGGATTACCCTTTTTACAGGGGCTTATTTGAGTGTATTAGGTTTTTTTGATGACTACCTCAAAGTCACTAAGAAAAAATCGGATGGAATCAGTAGTCGTTTGAAATTTCTGTTGCAGACCTGCTTGGCAGTTATTGTCACCTTTTTCTTTTTGCTCATTCCCTCTTTTTCTACACAAGCAGAAGCCCTCTATGTTCCTTTTTTAAAAGAGCCACTCATAGCCCATTTGGGAATAGCTACTTTTTTCTTTTATCTCTTTGTCATCGTAGGGACATCAAATGCTGTCAACATCACCGATGGGCTTGATGGCTTGGCTGCTGGCTGTACGGTGATGGCAGCCATTGCTTATGCAATCTTTACCTATGTGGCAGGAAACCTCAAAGTTGCGATTTATTTGGAAGTTCCTCATAATTCCTATTCTGGTGAGCTTGCAGTAGTAAGTATGGCCCTGGCCGGAGGAGCAATGGGATTTCTCTGGTGGAATTGTCATCCAGCACGGGTCTTTATGGGAGATACGGGCTCTTTGGCCATTGGTGGAATGCTGGGTGTCTTAGCAATTAGCTGCAAACAAGAAGTTGTGCTCATTTTGGTAGGAGGGATTTTTGTGGCTGAGGCGCTTTCAGTGATTTTACAAGTAGCCAGTTTTAAACTTACCGGACGCCGCATTTTTAAAATGTCCCCACTCCATCATCATTTTGAATTGAGTGGTTGGAAGGAGTCGAGTGTGACGGTACGTTTTTGGATTATGGCCATCATTTTTGGAATCATAGGACTTGCTACTTTAAAATTACGATGAGTTACGAAGGAAAAAATATTCTTGTCCTAGGCCTTGGTTGTAGTGGCCTGGGTGCAGCGCGCCTTTTAAAGAAGGTGGGAGCCACTGTTACCGTCGTTGATAGTGGGACAAGCGAGTTGCTTCACCAGCGTGCACAGGCGCTACGCGCAGAAGGGATCAACGTGTTTCTTGGGGCTGCAACTGAGCAGAGTGATTTGTTTTATGATCTTGCCGTGCTTAGTCCAGGTATTGAAAAAAGTGCACCCCTTGTGCGCAATATAACTGACAAAGGAATTCCTTTGCTAGGAGAAGTAGAATTGGCTTATTCGCTTTGCTCGCTTCCCATTGTGGCCATTACTGGGAGCAATGGGAAAACAACCACGACAGAACTAACCACAAAAATGCTTCAAGGAGCCGGAGTCCGCGCACTGGCTTGTGGAAATATAGGCCTTTGCTTTTCAGAAGCGGTTTCTAAGGCTCATGACTATGACATTTTTGTGCTTGAGATCAGTTCCTTTCAATTGGAAACAATAGAAAAATTTCATCCCAAAATTGCTGTATGGCTTAATCTATCGCCAAACCATCTCGACCGCTATACCAGTATGGAAGAGTATGCACGAGCAAAGTTAAGAATTTTTAAAAATCAACAGGCAGGGGATATTGCCGTCGTTCCCAAAAATTTTGATCGTTACTGTGTGCCGCTCTTGGCCTCCTGTTTAACTTTTAGTGCCTACGAACTAGGTGCTGATTTTTCATTTAAAAACAATCAACTCTTTTATCACGAAAAACCATTGCTCAATCTTCAAGAGACTCGTTTGCGCGGATTGCATAATGTCGAAAATCTTATGGCTGCTTTTGCTGTCGGAGTGGCTCTGAAGTGTGACCTGAAGCTGATGGTCGAGGCAGTGAAAAACTATACTCCTCCTCCGCATCGCTGTGAATTAGTGGCAACTCATTGCGGTATCACTTGGATTAATGATTCCAAGGCAACGACACTCGATGCGATGGAAAAAGCCATTAGTGCCATTGAAAAGACAAGCCCTATCATTTTAATTGCAGGAGGTAAAAATAAAGGTTCTTCTTTTGAGTCTATTTTTCCTTTGGTAAAAGCGCGCGTCAAAAAGGCTATTATCATTGGTGAGCGGAGCGATCTTATTCTTGCTGAGTGGCCTGGAATGGCTGCGAGTAAGGCTCCGAGCTTGGAAGAAGCCGTGGCGTTGGCAGCGGCTTCTGCTGTTGCTGGCGATACTATTTTGCTCTCCCCTGGAACGTCCTCGTATGATATGTTTACCGACTATCAAGAGCGTGGAGAGTGTTTTAAAAAAGCTGTTCACCAACTAATTCTATGAAATTACCATCATCTCAACGTCGTATCCACCGTCTTCGTGCCAAAGCAGCTGCTGCTGATGGTTCCGCTTTTGAAGATTATGGACAAGAACCTAACATGAAACTCTCACACGCTTTTCTTGTTGTCTTAGCGCTTCATATCATTGCTGTAGGAGGGTTGTTTGCTTTTAATAAAGTGAAAGCTCATCACGCTCTCTCTACGGTAAAAATAAAAACAGAGAATGCTCTGGAATCCTCTGTTGCTGGCTCTTCAGAAGCGGCTCCATTGAGTGCACAGGGAGCGGAAAAAAAGGGAATTTCCTCTCATTCACCTAGCGCAACAGCAGGGCTGCTTCATGCTGCGCCAATGGAGATGCCTGCCAATACACCCTCTGCACCTCCTGCAACCACGATGCCACCCCTTGCTCAAACTCCTGGTGGTTCAGGGATTCCACCAACGCCACCACCCTCATCTTCTTCTGCGATTCCAGCAGTTGTTGCTCCTACTACTCCCGAAGCCACTCCCACGGCGGCAACAACTGAGTATACGGTTGTCAAAGGGGATAATCCTTACAAAATTGCAAAGAAATTTCATGTGAGCTATGACAGCCTCATGAAGATCAACAACATTACTGATCCCCGCAAAATTCAAATTGGTCAGAAATTGCAGATCCCTGCTCCTCTGCCAACAGCCTCTCACAAGGTTCCGGGATCACCCTCTCATCAAGCTTCATCGACAGCTTCCCATAAAGCTGCAACATCGCTTCACAAAGTGGCTAAGAAGAAAACGAAACACTCTGGCTAGAGTCGTTACTGCTAACTAGCATCAGATTCTCGTTTTCATGCAACGTAACGCCGTTTATCTCTTGCTTCTTTCTGTAGTTGCTCTCATTGCGCTTGGTACGGTGATGCTTTTTAGTACCAGCGCCTTTGCCCAAGATAGTCATGGCGACATTTATTATTTTGTGAAACGGCAAGTGCTTTGGCTGGGAATCGGCATGGTTGCTTGTGTGGCAACTTCTCTCACTGATTACCATTTTTGGAGAAAAACGTGGGGGATCTGGTTTGGAGCGGCTCTCTTTTTGTTAGCCTGTTGTTTTGTGCCTCATCTGGGTATGCGGATTAATGGCTCGTGGCGTTGGTTGAATTTGCGCGTGGTGGTTTTTCAACCCAGTGAACTCGGAAAAATTGCTTCGGTTTTTTTTATGGCGTGGTGGTTTTCTCGTGAGCAGGTCAAGAGTGGTTCTTTTTTACAAACGCTTGTTATTCCTCTTGCCATTATTTTTCTTCCCATGGCTCTTATTGGCGCGGAAGTGGACCTTGGCACAACGGCCCTGATTGGCACAATGGCTCTTGCCATTATGTTTGTGGGAGGCACACGTGGTCTTTATCTTTTTCCGATTCTGGGTGGAGGTATTGCCGGATTGATAGCGATCATCCATCTCATTCCAGAACGAGCTGCTCGTTTGATGACCTTTTTGCATCCTGAGTCAGATAAGTTGGGAAAAGGACTCCAGCAATGGCAAGCCTTGATTGCCTTCGGGTCTGGTGGTATCGAGGGACTGGGCCTCGGGGAGGGGCGCCAAAAGATGCTCTATCTTCCCTATGCCCATACCGATTTTATTTTTCCGATGATTGGAGAAGAGCTTGGTCTGAGAGCCACATGGGGAGTGATTTTTTGTTACCTCCTCATTCTTTTTTGCGGGGGACTCATTGCTGCTAATGCTCGCGATATCTTTGGAAAACTCTTGGCTATCGGACTTGTTTTTCTTATTTCTCTCCAAGCCATCGTCAATATAGGGATGACAATTTCATTGCTACCTAACAAAGGCATGCCACTCCCCTTTATCAGCTATGGCGGGTCTAATCTGGCTGCATGCCTATTCATGGTGGGTATTTTAGTCAACATTCATCGAGGTGGCCTTCCTCTGGTGATGCCGGAAGAGGGGGCTGCGATCTTGGGCGGACGTGCTATTCCGAGGTTTTAGCTAGGAAGGGATATCTTTCCTATTCGATTTGACATCCCTTGACAGTATTTAGTAGCGTACTGGGTCCTATGAAACCCCAAGCGAAAAAGCTCGTTCAGTTTGATTGGGCCATTAAGACGCTCTTGAGACGAGAGGCTAATTTTCCCATTCTGGAAGGATTCTTATCGGAGCTGCTTCACACCACTGTGAAGATCGAGTCACTGCTAGAAAGCGAATCGAATAAAAGCCATTCTAAGGATAAATCAAATCGTGTTGATGTTTTTGCCAAGCTAGGAAATGGAGAGCGGGTGATTATTGAAGTGCAGTGTGAACGCCAGTGGGACTTCCTTTCACGCATGTTATATGGAGTTTCCAAAGTGGTGGTGGAGTATCTCAAAGAAGGGGATTCCTATGGCGTGATCCCACGGGTCATTTCTGTCAATATTGTCTACTTCGACTTAGGCCAGGGAGAAGATTACATCTACCATGGCACTACTCATTTTAAGGGTATTCACAAAAAAGACTTGCTTCAGTTGAGTGAAAAAGAAAAAGAGCATTATCCAGCTAATGTCAATCAGCTCTCTCATGTGTTCCCAGAATATTACGTACTCAAAGTCAGCGGATTTGATCTCCATGTGCGTGATACGCTTGATGAATGGATTTATGCTTTGAAGGAATCAGAAGTGAAGCCTGAGTTCAAAGCCCAAGGCATTCGTGAAGCCTCACAACAGCTGACTCTTCTCAATCTTTCTGAGGAAGAACGGGCCGCTTATGATCGTTACATTGGCGATATGAGAGTGTCTCGAAGCACGTTGGAATCTTCTTTCAGTGAGGGGAAGGCTGAAGGCAAGGCTGAAGTTGTTCTCAACATGCATCAGTTGGGTTTGCCAATAGCTGAAATTGCTAAGCTTGCCAAACTTTCACTGGAACAAGTAGAAGGGATTTTGAAATTAGCAGCATAACTTCCTAAGTTTTGCAAGAGCGATTATTACGCAGTAAGCAACTGCCTCAAAATAAAAGGCAAGATTCCTCCGTGTTTGTAATACTCAATTTCAATAGGAGTATCGATGCGGACTAGAACCGGAATCTCCTCGCTTTGCCCATTAGCCCTCGTGCATAACTCTACTGCTGACGCGCATTGCGTCGTCGCTCCAGTGCTCACTCCCTCGAGTACCTTATGTACACTTAGTTGCTGTGCGCTGGAGGCTTCTGGCACTGCATCGCCAGCAGCGAATTCTACAAGAGGTCTATTTTTTCTAGTGATGCGCAGGATTGCTTCCTGGCGAGGTTGGAGTTTTTCAGAGAGTCCTAAGAGATCGTAAGTTTCTGTCCCATTAAGGTTGAGGGATTGCGCAGAAATTCCTTCTAAAAACTGTAGTGGCAAGACCCCCATGCCAATCAGGTTGGAGCGATGAATTCGCTCATAGCTACTGGCAATGACTGCCCGGACGCCAAGGAGTCGTGTCCCTTTAGCAGCCCAATCACGGCTGCTCCCTGTTCCATACTCTTGCCCTGCAATCACCAGGAGAGGAGTTTTTTCTGCGGCATAACGCAGCGCAGCATCATAAATGCTCATGCGTGTCTCTTCTGGTTGATGAAGTGTTTCGCCTCCTTCCACCCCTGGTAGTATGAGGTTTTTGATGCGAACGTTTGCAAAAGTACCACGCGTCATCACACGATCATTGCCGCGACGGCTTCCATAGCTGTTAAAATCTTCTGCCTTGACGCCTTGCTCTTTTAAGAAAAGACCAGCAGGTCCTTGCTGCTTGATAGCACCAGCCGGAGAAATATGGTCTGTAGTCACGGAGTCTCCAAAGATTGCTAACGCACGTGCGTTTGTAATTTCTGGAATAGGCTCAGGCTTCATTGAGAAGTGTTCGAAAAAAGGTGGCTCCTGAATGTAAGTGCTCTTTTCGTTCCAGAGATAGGTAGCTCCTGAGGTTGAGGGAATCTCATTCCAGGCAGGATTGTGTGCAGCAAAGTCAGAGTAGTATTGCTGAAAAACTGCTGGTGAAAGGGCATCCTGTAGCGTTGCTCGAATTTCAGCGAGACTAGGCCAGAGATCGCGGAAAAAAACGGGTTGTTTATTTTTTCCAAAACCAACTGGTTCTGTTGCCAGGTCGATATTCACACGTCCTGCTAAGGCGAAGGCAACAACAAGTGGTGGCGACATCAAGAAGTTGGCCTTAATGGCAGGATGAATACGTGCCTCAAAATTACGATTTCCCGAGAGGACTGCAGCAGCAACCAAATCATGTTCTTGGATGGCTTTTTCTATTGAAGGATGAAGTGGCCCAGAGTTGCCAATACATGTTGTGCAGCCATAACCTACGGTTTCAAAACCGAGTTGATCCAAGTAGGATTGCAATCCTGTTTTTTGAAGATAGTGAGTCACTACTCGAGATCCTGGAGCCAGAGAGGTTTTGACAGTGGGATTGACTCTTAAGCCATATTCTACGGCTTTTTTAGCGAGTAGCCCAGCAGCTAACATAACGCTAGGATTGCTAGTATTTGTACAGCTGGTAATGGCGGCAATGAGAACGCTCCCATGATGAATTTCTAATCCATTTTCATGGAAAGGAGATTCTGGCATTTGTTTAACAGGATCCGGGGTGGGGCGATCTAAGATCATTTCCTGTTCATCATGCGGAAGTAGTGAGGCTCCAGAAGAAAGAGAGAACCGCTCTTTGAGCAGTTTCTTGCTCTTGCCGTAACCACCTTCAGAAACATTTTTTTCAAAGAGTGTCTCCAATGTTGGTTTTAATTGAGAGAGTTCAATTTGATCTTGTGGTCGCTTAGGCCCAGCCACACTTGGTTTGACGCTGCCAAGATCGAGGGAAAGATCCACGCTGTAATCAATGTCACCAGCTTGTGGCATGCCAAAAAGTCCTTGTGCTTTAAAATAATTTTCAAAAACGGCGCACTCTTCTGTACTGCGTCCTGTTGCCTTGAAATAAGCAACGGATTCTTGATCGACAGGAAAAATGCCCATTGTGGCTCCATATTCAGGGGCCATGTTGGCAATGGTGGCGCGATCGGGAGAGGTTAACTTTGCTGCCCCTTGGCCATAGAACTCAACAAATTTGTTCACTACCTTGGCAGCTCGTAAAAAGTGGGTCATGTGCAGCGCAAGGTCTGTGGCAGTGACCCCTTCTGCGAGTTCTCCTGTGAGATGGACTCCGACAACCTCAGGGGTTAGGAAATAAACAGGTTGGCCGAGCATGCCTGCTTCTGCCTCAATACCGCCAACTCCCCATCCAACAATACCCAGCCCATTGACCATCGTTGTGTGAGAGTCTGTTCCCAGCACGGTGTCAGGATAATAGAGTTCTCCTTGTGAGAGGGACTGGTGAAGGACTCCTTTTGCCAAATATTCTAAATTGACTTGGTGCACGATCCCAATTCCTGGAGGGACAATACGAAAGGTTTTAAAAGCTTGTTGTCCCCATTTGAGAAATTCATAACGCTCTCGGTTGCGCTGAAATTCCATTTCTAAGTTGAGGTCGATAGCATCGGCTCTTCCGTAGTAATCAACCTGCACAGAGTGATCGACCACCAGATCAACTGGCACCAACGGTTCTACAATCGAAGGATTGCCACCTAGTCGTAACACTGTGCTACGCATGGCAGCCAAGTCGACAAGGAGTGGAACGCCCGTAAAATCTTGCAATACGATACGCGCAACGACAAAAGGAACCTCCTTTGCTGCTGTTTTTTTGGCATTCCATTTCGCCAAGTCCATGACATCTTGCTGAGTGATTTTGCGACCATCACAATTTCTTAAGACCGACTCAAGCACGACCCGAATACTAAAAGGAAGCCGTGAAATCGGCCCTGCACCTTGCTTCTCGAGTTCTGGTAACGAATAGAAAAACCCTTTTTTACCAGGAGTGATTTCAAAGGTGGAAAGAACGTCGAAAGGATCGGTCATGGGTAGTGGTGGATTAAGGTTATTTAGAATGAAAATTCGTAACTACCAACGTAATCTTTAAGCGAAGAAATTCACAGGGATAGAAGCGATTGAAGGGATGGCAGAAAAAAATGAATTTTCTTAAAAAGTTTCCTTCCCTTTTTTTCTTTGTGTTCTTTTGTGGCTATTTCTTATCCTTATTTTGAACAGTGATCCCACTTCTTCATCCCTTCAATCGCTTCTATCCCTGTTAATAGTTTTTCTATTTCAGCTCAGCCAACTTCGCTTTGATTTTTTCAAAGTTGGGGAGCTGTTTGGGATCATCATTGACCTCTGCATATTGAATGATCCCTGCGCGGTCGATAAGGAAAGCAGAGCGTTTGGGCACCCCGCTCATGCCAAGGCCAATCTCGGGAAGAAAGCTTTCGTAAGCGATTCCATAGGCCGTGGCAACGTGATGCTCGTAATCACTGAGCAAGGGGACCTTGATTTTTTCTTTTGCTGCCCAAGCTTCTTGAGCAAAAGGATTGTCCCCACTAATGCCATACACAGTAGTGTTCAAATTGGCATAAAGAGAGAGTTCCGAAGTAACCGTGCAGAATTCTTTCGTGCAAACAGGGGTAAAGGCCATAGGAACAAAAAGGAGAAGAACTGATCCTTTTTGATAGCTTTCACTGAGGGTTATTTTTTTTGGACCTTCTGCTGTTGTTGTAGAGAGGGTGAAATTAGGTGCTGCATCGCCAACGGAGAGGGAGAGTTTTTGTGACATAAAAAGAATGAATGCGAAGAGTGAGTATGGTTAAATTACTGCTCTACTTTTAGAACAATGAGACCAAAGGCACAAAGAAAAAACGAACTACCAATGGGAAAGCACAAAAAATGGATGAGCTTGGTGAACTTTGTTTATGCCATTGAAGGGGTTCTTTTTTTAATGAAGACGGAGCGCAATCCCGTGATCTATTTAGTCTTTATGTTTATTCTCGGTGTGCTCGGTATTCACTGTCATCTGACGCTTCACGAATGGATCGCCCTCATTATCCCGATGAGCCTTGTTTGGATGGCCGAAGCACTGAATACCGCCATTGAATTATTGGCTGATGAGATTAGTGAAGAAAAGCGAGAGCGCCTCGGAAAAGCTAAAGATGTGGCTGCTGGAGGAGTGCTTCTTGCAGCGTTAGGGATGGCGGCGGTGGTGGTGATTGTATTCTTACCACATCTTTAGATTTTAGTTAGGAAGCACATCAATCATTCATAAAAGTTTGAGTTATCAGTTTGACTATAAATAGGCGCTTCACGTTTTATTTTTAAAAATGCGCGAAGCGCGAAGAGGACTCAAACTCAAACTGGTAGCACTCAAACTTTCTTCACTTTTCCCAAAGGAAATTATCTAGGCGCAACTTGCTAATTCTTGCTTGGGCTTCAGCTGCACGAGGCCCATTTTCAGCAGCAATTTGCTGATAGAGCCGAATCGCTTCACTCCATTGTTGCTGTTGTTCTAATAAACGAGCTGCCTCAAAAGCGGCCTTGTCGTGCCATAGTGGCTCTGGTTCTTGCGAGGTATTGCTCTTCATCGCCTCATAATAAGCCGCTAGAGCAGCATCATTGTCTTTTAGTTTTTCTTCGATGAGTCCTATTTTGCAGAGTGCTTGATTGCGCCAGTAAGCAGGGGTATCAGGTGTTTCGGCTAGTTGGCGCCAGACAGCAATAGCTGCTTGATAGTTTGCAGGATCCTTGGCTCCGAGCCCGCTGAGCGTATCTCCCTTGGCCATTTGGGCTGTTCTTTTTATTTCAAGAGGCGCTTCCTCTGAGGCTAAAATCTGATCATCAATAGCGATAGCATCAAAAGGTAAAGCTTGAGCATTTTTTAAAGCCGCTTGCTCCAGACGTGCTTGCCAGAGGTCGGAGCCTGCCTTGCTACTTTGAGCGACTTCTTCAAGAAGCATGAGAGCATCGTCGATCGACTTGGAGTCCATACTGCGAGAGGCTGCTTGAGCAGCCAGGAGTAATGCTTGACGGCCTAATTCTGAAGAGGATTCGGCTTTGCCCACCGTTTCAAGCTCCACGCGTGCCTCTCTAACATTACCAGAAGTTAATAATGCTTCTCCTAGTTTCATGCGCACCTCATTGGTAAAAGGGGAATTCGGATGGGTTTTTAAAAAAAGGTGTGCTGCTTGAATGACTTGAGCCGCACTGTTGCGGGTGCCTTTGTCACTATCGAGAATAGCAGTGTATTCTGCTTTTTCGGTAGTGCTTGCATTCTCTTGTTTGTCGGTAGCCGTGTTGGGAAAGCTAAGAGGGACTGTTTCTGATGAGGTTGCCATCATATGCACGAGCCCTTGATTGTAGAGGGCATCTGCAGCGAGATAGGAATCAAGAGAGGCGGCTTGTGTAAAGTCGTGTTCCGCTGCTTGGAGGTGGTTCAATGCAATTTCAGCTAGGCCGTGCTCAAAAGCATATTGTGCCTGCATAGCGGGAGTAAGATTGGTGTGATCATGAAGATAAGTAAGAGCACTGTTAGGGTCTCCTTCTGATAATTTATTTTCAGCTAATTCTAACGACGCTTCTTCAGCAAGTGGGTGATGAGGATAAGTAGCTAGAAAAAAAAGAAGCAGTTGATCTGCCTGATCACGATGGCCTAACCGTCGCATCATCCGTGTGTAAGGAAGAAAGGCGTAAGAAGCACGCAAAGGTTGCGAGGTATCCTGGCTCCATCTAGAAAGCGAGCTCACGTCATTGCTATTTTGCAAAAGTAAGAGTTGCTCGTATTGAGCCATTAATTCAGGGATGCGAGGCGACTTAGGATTTTCTTGAAGATACTTTTCTAACAATGGTTGGGCTTGTGCAGGTTGATGAAGAGCAATATCGCAAGCAATCATTCCCGAGAGAGTTGCTGAGGAGACCCAGTCGTTTTTCAAAGGAAGAGAGCTCCATCGTTGTAGGGCCTCTGAGGCATCACCTCTAGCCCAAGCAGCAAGAGCAAAGAGATAAGCGAGGCGTGGTTCTTTGAGCAGTTCCGGTTTTTGTTGCAAGAGTTCTTCGGCTTCTCCTGTGCGATGAAGAGCTAGTAGTAGGGCTACCCGTTCTTGTAGTGCTACGGCTCCCATGGATGAAGTCGTAGAGAGAGGCTCCAGTTCTTTCAGGGCTTGATCATATTCCTTATGATCTCGAGCAATACGTGCTAGGGCGATGTGAGTGGCATCACGGCAGACCTGTGGCAATCGAGGTGCGTTGAGGATTTGTTCAAAGAGTTTTTGCGCTTCTGCTGAAGCTCCTTGCGCAAGCAGCGCTTGAGCTTTCCAAAATACAACCATCTCATCGAGCTTGTCCGTTTCTTGAGGGGTAAGATCACTTGAATTTAAGAGGGTGAGCGCCTCTTCAGGTTTGCCTTCTGTTAAGAGAATTTCTGCAAGCCTCAAGGCAATCGCTGGACGTTTTTTGGGATCAGTTTCTTGTTGTAGTTGGGTGCGTAAGATAGAAGTTGAGATTTGTGGCAAGTCTTCAGAGGCAGCATGAGCAGCAAGATCATTGTTAGAAGCAGTAGAGACCGTTGGAGTCAATGCTGCTTGGGAGTTGGTTTCTTGAGCAGGCGCTGATGCTAAAAAAACCACTAAGAAAAAAATGAGGGCAAGAATATTATTTTTCATCAATTCCCCAAAGAGTCATGCTGTGCTCTGCAGCTAGTGATTTTAAGGCCTCTTTTTCTAAAAGTAATGTTCGTCCAGCTTCCATGGCAATGAGTCTGATTCCCGCTTGGGAAGCGACTTCTAATGTTTTCTTTCCAATCACAGGAACATCAAAACGCATATCGTGATGCGGTTTGGAAACCTTCACCATACATGACTTTCCTTGTCCCAAGGCGCCTCCGCGTTTGATGGTTTCATCAGTGCCTTCAAATCCTTCCACAGCCAGCACCGTGCCGCGTTTGACGATGACCGTTTGACCAATATCGAGACGACTGACTTCTTTGGCAATGCGCCACCCAAAAGCAATCTCCTCGAGGGCTCGAGAGCTTGGTTTAGGACCGGCGATCAGCCCTGGCGAGGCAAGGTTCTTTTCTAAAAAAGTAGTTGCAGGCAACAGTGTCACTCCGTTTTTTGAAAGCTCTGCTGCGATGGTGGAGAAGAGCGTTTCGGCGTTACGTTCTTTTAAAGTCGCTAGCAGGAACAATGCTTTCAAATCGGGGCGCAGATTAAAAAGATTTTTAGGAGCAATCTGTCCCGCCATGATTCCATGGGCGGCGCCACTCTTGCGAGCTGCCTGTAAGAGGCGTCCTATTTGCCCAACGCGCATCCAAACGATTTCATCAACGTGATTAGCAAGCTCAGGATTCGTTTCCCCTTCAAAAGCGGCAATACTAATTTTTTTTACACCAGCAGCTCGTGCTTCTTTGGCAATCAGGAAAGGATAAGTGCCATTTCCGGCAATTAAAAATAGAGCTGAGAGAGGAAGGGTGGGTGTCATGCAAAATTATTTATCTGAAACAAAGTATCATCAATCGATTTACTTTCAAAAAAGAAGTTAGTTGATCGAAAATGAAAAATGGAAAAATGGGGTCAGGGTTCGAATATGGACTGATTTTAAATCAAAGTTAAGATAATCAAATTTCAAATCTTTGAGATTTTACATATTCGATAAGCTGCAATGGCAATTATTAAATTATTTTTTGTCCATATTCGAACCCCAATCTGGCAGTACCCTAATTATTTTATTTATTCCTTTCCTAACTTGATTACATTTTCTCTTTTTTCTATTCTCGCAGCATGAGCGTCCTTGAAGTCATTGAAGAAATTCCAAAATATTCAAAAAGCGATCTGCAGCTCTTGCATGCTTCTATTGAAGACTTTCTCGAAGAGGCTCAAGATTACATAGAGGTAAAAGAGGCTTTAGCAGAGGATCGTAGTAAGTGGAAAACATTAGAAGAATGGATGAAGGAACGTAATCTGTGAAATGGCGTATTGTTATTTCTTCTCATGCACAGAAGCAACTTTCTAAAGTTGGCAGATCTGTAGAAATAGAGATTTCTCATTATTTAAAAACCCGCTTAGCAACAGCCGAAGACCCTTGTCGCTTTGGTAAGCCGCTTAGTGGCAAGCTTTCTGGGTTGTGGCGTTATCGAGTTAGAGATTATAGGGTGATTTGTGAAATCCAAAATCATGAGTTGATCATCTTAGTAGTGAGAGTAGGACATCGGCGTGAAATTTATCATTAGTCACTCTTGTCCAAAATAAGAATCAATAACAGAAGTAGGAGAGCAAGTGGGCAGCGATCGTAGCAATAAAAAGCATTTCTTATTTCAAATTAAAAAATTGTTTTTGGACAGCTATGTTAAAAAATCATGAAACAGCCCTCCATTCAAAATATCTATGATGATCCTGATTTTTTTTCAGGGTATAAAAAGCTGCGGCAAAATAACCAAGGTTTTAATGATGAGATTGAGCAGAAAGCTATTCGATCCCTGTTGCCCAATCTTGAAGGGGCGAGCGTCTTAGACATTGGGTGTGGTTTTGGTAATTTCTGTTATTTTTTATCCACTCAAAAAATTAAGGAGGTCATAGGCCTCGATCCTTCTCAGAAGATGATTGCTGAAGCGAAGCGGCTGCATTCCAATAATCTTATTACCTATCAATGCTGCCCTATAGAAACCGCTTCTTTTTCTTCCAATCAATTTGACTTGGTGGTCTCTTCTGTGGCACTTCACTATGTGGAAGATTATGCAGCTATCGTTAAAAAAGTAGCTCACTGGCTCAAGCCGAATGGCTATTTGATATTTTCTGTGGAGCATCCCATTTGTACGGCTAATCCGCTATGCCGTTCTTTAAAAGATAAAGAGAATACGGAGGTTTTTCCTCTCTACAATTATCGCGATGAAGGACGCTTTCATCAAACATGGTTTATCGACAACGTGCAAAAATACCATCGTACGCTCTCAACCACCATCAACACGTTACTGCAGCATCAATTTTCACTTTGTTCTATTTTAGAACCCATGCCTACTGATGAACTTATTGAAGAAAGACCTGCCTTTGCCGTTCATAAAATCAGGCCTCCTTTATTGATCATCAAGGCACAGAAATAGAAAAAAGTCGCTCTAGGCCAACGTTTTTACTTCTGCTATGTCAACACTCATAAACTATTCTTTCCAATTCCAAGGTTGAGGTATTTTTGCTTTTGATCTTGAGGCCCGCTGGCGTTGCTGGCGCTGAAGTTGAACTTGTGTCATAGGGCTTATTGTTTCCGCTGGAAAAAGAGATCGGAAAGCCTCGAGTAGTTCTAAGCTTCTTAAAATTCTCATGAAGCCTGCAAGCTGTATGGAAGAACCACGCTCAAGGCGCTCTAAGGTGCTTTTGGAAACTCCTGCCTGCACGCTTAGGTCGCGCTGTGTCCAATTTTTTTGAAGGCGAAGAGAAGTGATTTTGTGACCAAGTTCTTGTAAAATAAGATCGTCAGTAGAGCTTTTCATAATTCTTCAAAAATGCTAAATTAAGTTCTAAAATAAGGCTTAATTCGTCATTAAGCAAGAATAAAATTGGAAAAAAAGTAAAAGATAAAGAGTGAAGAGGCACTTGACGGTGGTTCGCAGTTCGTGGTTGAAGGTACTTATCTTTGGCAAAAAAAATTAAAATAAAGCGAAGCTAAAGCAACTCAAACTTTTCAACCTTCAGCCTATCTAGCTTTTTCAAAAAATAATTTGAACAAAATTGCGAGTGAGGTGCTTTTTTCTTTGTGTTTTTTTTAATTATTATGATAAAAATTAGGAGCTTGCTTTATCACCCCTTAACCCGAACCATAAACAAACAATATGACTAAAATAAAATTATTAACTTGCCTTTGTGCAATGTTCGCTATCGTGAGCGCTGCCTTTGGAGAGCCCGCCCAACAGCCTCTTTTTACTCAAGAAGAGACACCTCAATTACAACAGAAAAATAGTCTATGCCTCTACCAAAGTTTTACTGAACGTGATGCAGGGACTCTTATTGCCGTTCCTCAAAATCAAGGAATATCAATTTCTCTTGCGGTGAGCGAGGGTTCTGATTTTGATGAAATCTGGGAATTTGTAGACACTCATACTGCTTCTTATGATTCAAAAGAGCTAGTACCTATTACGACTAACGGAGATGGCAAGCTGAGATTGCAGCGGAAAGCAGAAGTTTTTTCTCTTCATCATACATATGACTTTGATTTCGTGTATAACAATTACTCTCCTATTGAAGAACCAGAAACCACAACGCTTGTCTTTAAGCATACAAAATTGAGTAATCCTTCTGTAGTGGAGACAATTCAATACACCATTACCATTCTTCCTCCAGATAAGTCTCTTGATGTGGATATTCTTGCTTTGGAAAAAGCCAGGATGGAGCTTATGGAAAAAATAAGCAAATTTGATCAGGAGCTTCAGAATTCGAAAAACATACATATGAAAATTATGGGAGAACCTATTACTCTAAGTACAAAGACTGAGAAAAGCAGCCGCCACGTGCCTTTTTCCACACGAGGAGAACTGAAGAGCACTCTTATCATTCACTAATCAATAGTATTTTTCGGAGATAGTTTTTTATTTCTCTAAAAATTTGATAGCAGCGCTCCTCGGAGTGCTGCTATTTTTTTTGTCCTATTTTGAAAAAGATCCTTATGGTGAAGGCTCATGGTAGCGCGAAGAGACTTGGAACTTTTTTGCTTCGCGAAGCATGCTCTTCACTCTTTACACTTCACTTTTCCTTATGAATGTTCCCATCAAACTTTTTATTCCCGGCCCTGTTCATGTTTCACCAAAAACATGGGCTGCTTTTTCCACACCACTTATTGGACATAGAAGCCAAGATTTTCAAAAACTTTACGCGACCTGCCAACCTAGGCTCCAAGAGCTTTTTGGAACGATACGACCCGTTTATATTTCTACCTCTTCTGCATGGGGCGTGATGGAAGGTGCCTTGCGTAATTTAGTAAAAGGGAAGGTCCTCAACTGCATGAATGGTGCCTTTTCGGACAAATGGTTTGATGTGGCCCAGCGTTGTGGCTACGAGGCTGAGAAGCTCCAAGTCCCTTGGGGAGAGCCGATCCAGCCCGCTGTGTTAAAGGCGCGTTTGGAGCAAGGTGGGATTGATCTGGTCACTCTTATTCATAACGAAACTTCGACCGGTGTCTTAAGCCCATTACAAGAGCTTGCGGAGGTGATGAGGCAATTTCCCGATGTTCTGTTTGTGGTCGATACGGTCTCTTCTTTTTCTACCATGCCCATTCCGATGGAGGAGCTTGGGATAGATGTGATGCTCACTGGCTGCCAAAAGGCACTGGCACTTCCTCCGGGGATGGCTCTTTTCTCAGTTTCAGAAAAAGCGATGGCTCGTGCTGCCGAAGTGAAGGGAAGGGGATACTATTTTGATTTTCTTGAGTTTCAAAAAAACCATGAAAGCAACATGACTCCTAGCACACCTTCGATTTCTCATATTTATGCCCTGGCTTCCAAGCTAGATGACATCTTTGAGGAAGGTATTGCCAAGCGCTATGAGCGCCACGCCGCTACCAATCAGCTTGTGCACGCATGGGTGAAGGAGCGCGGCTTTGATTTTTTTGCACCAGAAGGATATCGCTCGTTAAGCCTAACGTGTGTGAAAAACAATCGGGAGGTGGACGTTGCTGCTTGGATTGCACGCCTTAAAGAAAAGCATCACTGCGTCATTGATGGGGGTTATGGCCCTCTCAAGGGAAAAACATTTCGCATTTCCAATATGGGAGATGAGACGGAGGAGACTATTGCGGAGTTGTTAGGATGGTTAGATGAGACGCTCTGATGAGTGAAGGTAATTGCTCATCTCTTTCTGGAGATAGGCATAGTTCTCAGTTGTCAGTTCTCAGTAAATTTAGATCGTTAATCAGTCTAAAAAAGAGGCTCAAATTATTGTGAAGCTATTTTTTGGCGTTTTTCTCTGTGACGCCAGTACTGACAACTTTATTGCTCGAGTGAACCTTTTTATTGACATGCTTGTTTCTCAATGCTATAGCCCAAAGCATGACCACATTACTATCTCCCTCTCAAAAAATAAAAAAGCAAAAGCCCTTTGCATACGATCGCTTTCTGGAAGAGCAGGCAGAGGCAGTGTTGATTGAAGAAACGCCCGAACTCCTAGCCGCAATTGATGAAGGGTTAGAGTCTTTAAAACGTGAAGGAAGTGTCCCTTTCGAGGTTGTAAAAGCTCAATTGCAAAAAAAATGGGATACTCTTTAGGTTTTGCTCCCCAAGCTATCCAGGACCTCGATCAAATAGTCACTTATATTTCTTATTCTAATCCTCCCGCAGCAATTCGTTTAAAAAAAGCGCTTCTTAGTAAAATAGAACTGTTTAAAGTTGCTCCAGAAATGGGAGTTGCCGTAAGGCGACGGCAAGATATTCGCTATCTTGTTCATCCTTCTTATCTCATTTTTTATTATGTGGATTATGGCTTAAAAAGGGCAGAGGTTCTTCGTTTTTTGCACGGAGCGAGAAACATTGAAAAAATAGCATTTTAATTTGTTCGCGTGCATTAGAGCTTCTCGCTTGCCCCTACAGCCTCCAGCCTCTAGCCTACACCTTCCTTATGAGCCGCTATCGAGATACCGTTCTTCTACCTAAAACAGCTTTTCCCATGAGGGCAGGCCTTGCTACGCGAGAGCCCCAGTTGCTTGCTCATTGGGAAAAAGAAAATCTCTACACGCAGATTCAGCAAGCTCGGAGGGGTGCTTCTCGCTATGTGTTGCATGATGGTCCTCCTTTTGCTAATGGGCATGTCCATATGGGGACAGCTCTAAACAAGGTATTGAAGGATTTAGTGATAAAATCCAAAACCATGTCTGGTTTTCAAGCGCCCTATGTCCCTGGGTGGGATTGTCACGGGTTGCCGATTGAATATAGAGTGGTCAAAACCTCTGCTGGTCTCACGCCAGTACAAGTGCGCGAGCAGTCTGAGGCGTATGCACGCAAGTTTATTGACATCCAGCGCGAGGAGTTTCGTCGTCTTGGGGTTTTTGGAGAGTGGGATAATCCGTACCTCACCCTCGATCCTGCTTATGAAGCTACTGTGATCCGTTCTTTTGGACGGATGGTGGAAGAAGGACTTGTCTATCAAAATAAAAAACCAGTCCATTGGAGCACTGGTGCCCAAACGGCTCTGGCAGAGGCTGAGATTGAGTATCAAGAAAAAACTTCGCCAGCAATCTATGTTGCTTTTCCTTTTGCAAAAGATCAGCTAGCTATTTCTGATGGTGTATCAGCTTTGATTTGGACCACGACGCCTTGGACTCTGCCTGCCAATGTTGCCATCGCAGTACAAGCAGAGGCAACTTATGTGGTGCTTCACGCCAAAAGCCGTAGCAATCCTGCTTTAGAAGGAAACTACTTAGTCGCAGAGGCTCTTGTAGAGAGCGTTTGCGAAGCATGTGATTTAGAAAAAATTGCTCTTGGTCCCACTTTTTTTGGTCGTGAACTAGAAGAAAAAGTAGTACAGCATCCTTTTTTACCACGAACAGCTACGCTCTTTTGTGGTGATTTTGTCACCCTCGATACAGGTACTGGACTCGTTCACATTGCTCCTGGTCATGGAGAAGATGATTATGCTTTAGGTCTTAAAAAAGGATTGCCAATTTTATCTCCTGTTGATGATGCTGGGTGCCTCACCCAAGAGTGTGGTGTGCCAGCGCTCGTTGGCATGAATGTGTTTCAAGCCAACCCTCTGATTATTGAGCTGCTAGATAAAAAAAGGTTGCTTCTTGGAAACCGCGAATATCGCCATAGCTATCCTCATTGCTGGCGTTCCAAAACACCGATCCTCTTTCGTGCGGTGGAACAATTTTTTATCAATGTTAGCAAACTCCGTGAAGCTGCACTCAAGGCCGTGGACGCAGTTTCTTGGATTCCTGGATGGGGTAAGAGCCGTATTAGCGCTGGAGTCGATCGTCTTGATTGGTGCATTTCGCGCCAACGTTCTTGGGGAGTGCCGCTCCCTGTTTTCTATGATTCGGACAAAAAGCCGATACTTGATCCAGTGCTTATTGCAAAGATTGCGGATATTTTTGAAAAAGAAGGGTCCAATAGTTGGTTCACTTGGGATGACGCTACTTGGTGTCAGCGCCTCCGAAAGCCAGAGGGCTCCTTGCATCGGTCCTCACTTGACATTCTCGATGTCTGGATTGAAAGCGGAGTGAGCCATGAAGCGGTTTTGCGAACACGACCTGATTTGCACTTTCCTGCAGATCTTTATCTTGAAGCCACTGATCAACATCGTGGGTGGTTTCAATCTTCGCTGATGACATCGGTAGCCCTCAATAAAGTGGCTCCCTACAAAACCGTCCTCACTCATGGTTTTGTGGTCGATGTCGATACGCGTCAAAAAATTTCAAAATCAAATCAAGGTGCTGCTGGATATCAAAAACCAACAGAGGCTACTCATTTCATTAAGACCTACGGGGCAGATATTATAAGGCTTTGGGCCAGTAGTATTCAATTTACCGATGAGGTGCCTTTTTCTGAAGAAATTTTTGCCCGTGTGACCGATTCCTATCGGCGTTTGCGCAACACACTTAGGATCTTACTGGGAAATATTCATGATTATGATCCGGCTTCTCAACCAGCGCCAAAACTCACTGGCGTGGATGAGTGGATTTTAGGGCGCTTGCAAGAAGTCGTGAATGTTTGCAGGAAAGCTTACGACGAATTGGCCTTCCAACGCGTCTATCATACGATCACTCAGTTTTGCACCGTCGATTTGAGTAGTCATTACATCGATGCGACTAAGGATCGTCTTTACTGCGATGAACCTTCCTCGCCAAGACGTCGTGCTACGCAGGCTACGATGGCTCGCATTTTTGAAACCATCGTGAAACTCCTAGCGCCGATCTTAGTCTTTACCTCAGAAGAGGCTTGGAGCTATTTCCGTCCAGGGAGTTCCGTTCATTTGGAACTTTTTCCTGAGGCCGCTCCTGTGGCAACAAGCCTCTTAGAGCATTATGAAAAACTCTTTGCTTTACGTGCTCAGGTTTCTCAAGCCTTAGAACAAGCCCAACGCGATAGTGTCATTGCCAACCCACTGGAAGCGATTGTGCGTGTGACAACTCCTGATCACGATCTTGTAAAGAACGTGGCTACTCCTGAGCAACTGGCCGAAGTTGAAGAGCTCTTTATTTTGAGCCATCTGGAGATTGTGGAAGGCCCAGAAAAAATCGTTATTGAAAAAAATGCTGCTGAAAAATGTGAGCGCTGCTGGCGCCATCGTGAGGATGTGGGGATTCATAGTGAACATTCAACGCTTTGTGCTCGGTGCGCGGAGGTGATTTAGGCTACGAGTTGCAAAGGGTGCTGAAAAATAAATGCTAAAGATTGTTATCAAAACTCATTTTCCTAACTGGATCCCTGCCTTCGCAGGGATGCGGCTAACTTCGTAGTGGCACTTCAACTTTTACCTTTAACTTTTATGACCTCTCCACTCTATTTTATCCCACTGATTTTCCTCCTTCTTGCTTGTGATCAGCTCACCAAGCTGCTTGTTTGTTACGCGATTCCTCTTTATGGAACGCTAGCACTGATTCCCAAGTTTTTTTATCTCACGCACCTGTATAACACAGGAGCTGCTTTTGGAATGCTGCATGATAGCAACCGTTTTTTTATCGGCGTTTCGTTGGGAGCGTTCTTATTTCTTTTTTGGCAACGCCGTCATTTTGCCTCTACTTCAATGCAAGTTGGCTGGATTTTGATCATGAGTGGCATCTTGGGAAATCTCTGTGATCGGCTTTGGCGGGGGCACGTGGTTGATTTCCTCGGTTTTGAAATACTCGGTTATTACTGGCCTCCTTTTAATATCGCAGACTCCTGTATTTGTATTGCAACAGGATTTTTCTTATTGAGTGCTTTCTCTTCCTCGCGAGGGAGGTGAAGTTGGAAGATTCCTATAAAAAAGGGGTCAGTCCGGGTATCCCGGGATACCCGGACTGACCCCTTTTTTGATGCCATAAATGACATGCTTTGAGAGAAGGTGATCTTCTGGAAGTTTAGGATGAGCAAAATCGCCTTCTGGTAAATAAGTCATTCCAATTTTTTCCATCACCCGTTGGGAACGCTTATTCAGAGCGGAAGTATAAGAGAAAATTTCTTGGAAGCCTAATGTTTGAAATCCGTAAGTGAGCACTGCTTGTGCTCCTTCGGGTGCATAACCTCTCCCCCAATATTGAGAGTCGAGGCGCCATCCAACTTCTATTCCTAAAATGGGAAAAGGAGGCAATACTTCCTGCAGCCCGATAAAACCAAGAAGAGCCTTTGTTGCTTTTTCCTCAACAGCCCATAAAGTATATCCTGTTTCCTGTAGCGTCTGATTTTTATCAGTGATGAACTGCTCCACTTGTTCTCGTGAGAGGGGACCAGGTAAAAACTCTAAGACTTTTGGATCTTGGTTCATTTGATAATAGGCCTGGGCATCTTCTTTTTTCCAGCCTCGTAGCAAGAGTCGATCAGTTTCAATGTTCATAAGAAAAAATATTCACTCGGATCAAGCAATCATCTGTTTGGATTGCATCCTCCAGAGTTTTGCAAAATGTCCTTCCTTCTTAAGCAGCTCAGCAATAGTGCCATCCTCGACAATGTTACCTTCATGAAAAACTAGAATGCGGTCCATCGCTGCAATGGTAGAGAGACGATGAGCGATAACAATCGTGGTGCGGTTGTTCATGAGGAGAGCGAGGCTTTCTTGAATTTTTTTCTCGGTGGAAGAATCAAGCGAGGAGGTCGCTTCATCTAGCATTAAAATGGGAGCGTTCTTTAAGAAGGCTCTTGCAATAGCGATGCGCTGACGTTGGCCGCCAGAGAGCTTGATACCACGTTCTCCTACGAGCGATTCATATTGATTATGGAGTTGTTCAATGAACTCGTGGCAATGAGCTTGTTGTGAGGCTTCGATGACTTCTGCATCGGTTGCCTCCAGTCGACCGTAGCGAATGTTCTCCATGAAGGTACGATGAAACAGCGAAGAATCTTGAGGGATGACAGCGATGTTAGCGTGGAGTGATTCTTGGGTGACTTGAGCAATCGATTCTCCATCGATGAGAATTTTTCCAGCATCGAGATCGTATAAGCGCAATAGAAGATTCATAAAAGTTGTTTTTCCTGCGCCTGATAAGCCGACAAGACCTACTTTTTCTCCAGCTCGAATAGTGACGTTGAGGTTGTTAAAAACAGGATGGTTTCCAGGGTAAGAAAAAATCACATTGTCAAAATTGATTTCTCCATGGGGCACTGAAAGAATTGAAGCTCCTGGAGTGTCCAAAATATCATGAGGCTTTTGAACTAAGGAGAGAGCGGAGTTTACTGTAGCAGCATTCCTAATGAAAAATTTTATTTGGTCACTGACGAACCATACCCACCCTGAGAGATAGAATGACTGCATCATTATTTGTGCGAAATCTCCAAGACTAACCCAGTGATGTTGCCAACCATACATTAGCAAAAAAAGCATTCCTGTAATGAGAAAGGTGTGGTTGATACTAAATGCAACTTGGGTCCATTCTAAGTGGCTGTAAGCCTGCTTTGATGCATTGACTTCTTGTTCTTGAGCTTGATGAAAAAACGCTTTCTCTTCTTTTTCACGAGCAAAGAGTTTGACATTTTGGATATTGCTAAAGACATCTACGAGCTTTCCAGAAAGTCTTGTTACAGCGTTAGCATGCCTTTTTAAGAGTGGGTTTGCTTTCTTAAGAAAGAGAAAAGTGATTGCAAAATGTAGAAAAAGCCAGATGAGCAACAGAAGTGCAAAGAGTGGGCGACTCATCCACATGCTGATGAATATCGTCAGAGCCATGACAAAAGCTGTGGTAAATTCGACACACAGCATACTGACCATCATTTCACAATTGGTCGGAATATCTGACATTTTGCTAGCAACAGTCCCTGAAAAGTGAGTCGCAAAGTAAGAGGTGGAGTGAGTCTGTACATATTGGAAAAGAGCTTCACGAATAGATGCTCGAAAATCTGCACAAAAATGCACTCGAAAGACAAATCCTTGGAGAACGTGAAAGAAATGGACAACAATCCATAAGCCAATAATCATGCCTGCTATTTTGATGCTAGTAGTATGAATTTGAGAAACAGTTGCCGACTGAGATGAGAGAACATTAATCAGGCTCTTTAAAAAGTAGGGAAAAAGAGCGCTATAGATTCCCCACGATGCAGCAGCAATGATAGCAATAAGAACTTTAATCCACTGCTGGCCAACAAAATAAAAAATAAAAGGGAATACTTTTTTGGGAAGGTGATGCATAAAAAACTCCGTGAAATGGTCAAGTGAAAACGAGAGGTGCCAAAAAATGATTGGCAGGAAGAAATAAGCCGTAATCGGGCTTGCAAAGAGGGCTGCTTAAAAAAGGAAGCAGGTGAGAAAAGCTAGAAAAAACTAGAACTTCATTTCAACGGAATAAAAAGAGCTTGACTAAGTAGCAGGGAATTTTTAGTGGAGTCAAGTTTTTTTGAAAAAAAGAACGTGTCATCAATTGAAAAGCAATAAAACTCTATAGCTTCATTAAAAATAGTGTGTGTATTTCAGAGCTAACAATCACTATATCCCAGGCGTCATTCCCCCGGAGGAGGGAAGCCAGGAGACTATCAATGCTAATTTAGGCAGTAGCGTCAAAAAATCTTAAAAATATTTTTATGAAAAACTAACATTCGTAACGACACGAAAGAGGTCGGTCCCGCAGTTTGCTAATTTTCCTCTAGAGCCACTTGCAATGGCTTGGCCACTATCTTCTCTCCTAACAAGAAGGTTTCCTTTCCAGGATAAATAACATCGAGGCGATCCAGACGTAGCGTTTCCATTGCCATGATCATTGATTTTGTCACCCTAGGAGTTTCCGTATGTTTAATCTCAAAACCATAACGTTTGCCATCGTTGATGACAAAAAGATCGAGCTCTGCGCCCGCGTGTGTGGACCAAAAATAAGCATTGCGATCTCCCACTATGCTAAGCAGTTGTTCGATACAAAAACCTTCCCAAGAAGCGCCGCATTTTGGATGGCCATTCAAGATGTTTGACGTGCCAATATCAAGCAATGCATGGAGCAGTCCACTATCACGAATATAGACTTTGGGTTGACGCACGATTCTTTTTCCTACGTTCTCAAACCATGGAGGAAGAATACGCACCATGAAAAGACCACTCAGAATGTCGAGATGACGTCGTGTTGTTTTGTACGATTCTCCTAGGGAACGTCCAAATTCAGAAGCATTCCAAATGCCACCATGATTATGAGCAAGCATCTGCCAAAGGCGCCGAAGAGATGCTGGTGAAGTTTCTAAACCAAAGGCACGAACATCGCGTTCTAAAAATGTTCTTATAAATCCAAGGCGCCAAGCGAGGCTGTCAGCATCTTTTTTTGCTAACCAGGAAAGCGGAAATCCACCACGAAGCCAAAGTTTTGACTGATGCTTCACTCCAACTTCTTCAAGTTGAAATCCACTAACATCAATAAACTCGATGCGACCGGCAAGACTTTCAGAAGCATTGCGAATTAGTTCGGGGGAAGCACTTCCTAAAATTAAAAAGCGAGCAGGGTTCTTGGTGCGATCAGCCAAAACCCTTAAGATTGGTAAAAGATCTGGACGTAGCTGAATTTCATCCAGGACAATTAATCCTTGAAAGGCTTCTAGTGTCTGCTTGGGAAGCGAGAGGCGCGCTTGATCAGTGAGGTCTTCAAGATCAAAAATAACTCCTCCTTTTTTGGCGGCAATCTCACGAGCTAAGGTTGTCTTACCAACTTGCCGAGGCCCTAGCAAAGCTACAATACGACTTCGTTTCAGCGATTTTTGAACAAGCTCTAAAAGCTGTGGTCGGAGAATCATCCTTGAAATATAGACTTTAGGTGTCTATATTTCAAGGAAAAAAACAAGGGGCGTAGAGGTTATTTTTTAACCCTAGATTTCTTAGCAGCGGCCTTAGTGGGCTTGCTCTTTTTTGTTGTTTCTGAATCTTTTGTTTTTGAATGATACAGGATCTCTTTTAAGAAAGGAGCGGTGCGGCTCTCTTTGTTTTCAGCGACTTCTTCTGGCGTTCCTGTGGCCACAATTTTGCCACCTTCATGACCGGCTTCAGGACCAACATCGATGACATAATCAGCCTCTGCGATTAGGTCTAGGTGATGCTCGACGACAATAACCGTGTTGCCTTCATCGACGAGGCGGTGCAAGACATCAAGCAGAAGCGCGACATCAGCTGCATGGAGACCGATGGTAGGTTCTTCAAGTATGTAGAGGGTGTTTTTCTTTGTTTTGACTGTTTCTGCATTTCCACCACGAGAAAGCTGGGATACCAATTTAATTCGCTGAGCCTCACCACCACTCAAGGTTGGGCTTGGTTGTCCTAGTTGAAGATAACCCAGGCCTGTTTCTACTAGGAGCTGTAATGGACGGCGAATTTTCGGATGAGCAGTAAAAAATTCTGCTGCTTGTTCTACTGTCATTTTGAGGACATCGCTAATTGATTTTCCGTCGTACCTAACTTCTAGCGTCTGTCTATTAAAGCGTGTTCCATAGCAGTCTTCACAGGGCATATAGGAAGTAGGGAGAAAACTCATTTCAAGTTTGATGAGACCTTGTCCCTCACAGGTCTGGCAGCGTCCGCCATGATTGTTAAAGGAAAATCGGCTTGCTGTGTAACCTCTCAAACGAGCTAGTGGAAGCTCTGCATAAAGATTACGAATGATGTCAAAAATTTTTAAATAAGTAGCTGGTGTGGAGCGAGAGGTTTTGCCAATAGGGGATTGATCGACCTCAATCACTTGAGCTAGTGAGGAAGTACCACTTAAAGAGGTCCAGCATTCAGCTCCTGTTTTTTTGCGCTTAAGAGCAAGCGCCGCTTCTACTGCAGGTAAAAGAATGCCTCTCAGGAGAGTGCTTTTGCCTGAGCCACTAATTCCTGAAATAGCAGTAAGGCGTTGTAATGGAAAAGCGATGTCTATGTTATGTAAGTTATGCTTAGTTGCTCCTTTGAGCTCTAACCACTCAGGGACTTCTTTTAAAGGACGTCGCGAGCCTTTCAAGGGATGAGCAGGGGGATGAAGTAAAAATTTCCCAGTTAAAGAAACAGGGCTCTTCATGATGTCTTTAATACTCCCTTGAGCCACGATCTCTCCCCCTTTGGAGCCAGCGCGTGGCCCTAGATCGATGATAGAATGAGCACGGCGCATTGTTTCTTCGTCATGTTCTACAATGACAAGAGAGTTGCCATGAGCTGCCAATTCTTCGAGGGCATCCAAAAGACGATTGTTATCACGGGGATGAAGGCCAATCGTTGGTTCGTCTAAGACATAGAGTACCCCTCTAAGGTTTGATCCTAATTGAGCAGCAAGACGGATACGCTGTGATTCTCCACCACTTAATGTTTTCACCGAACGATCGAGCTGGAGGTAATCAAGGCCAACCCGTGAAAGGAATGAGAGTCGCTGTGAGACTTCAGGAATAATATCCCGGGCGATGAGTTGATCACGGCCTGTAAAGTCCCATGTTTTGATGATAGAGAAAACATCAGCAGCTGAGTGAGCCGTGAGTTCAGGAAGTGATAAATTGTTGATCTGTACGGTGGAGGCTGTGGGATTAAGGCGTTTTCCGTGGCAAGCAGGACAAAGACGTGTTTCTCCTTCTTCACGATGATCGAATGATTTTTCCTCAACAAGCTCGGCTTCAAGTTGTGAATCAAATTCACGAGAAGTTTTTTCTATCCATGTCTCTCCGAAGCCACGACACTGTTCGCACCAGCCATGTGGTGAGTTAAAAGAGAAAAATCGTGGATCTAATTCCTCAAAGGAACGAGAGCATTGCGGACAATTCATTTCCATGCTCAAAAGCTGTGTCACAAATTTTTCTTTCGCTTTTTTATTAGGATTTTCCTGACGAAGTTTAGCCGCTCCTTTTCCAACCTCAAGAGAGCGTTGTACTGTTTTTAAAATTCCTTTGATTTCTCCTTGAGCGAGAGTTTCTACCAGCACATCGATCGTATGTTCCTGAAAGCGTTTGAGTGGTTTGAAGTCTTCAGCAGCCACAATCACTCCATCGACAAGTAAGGTCGTGAAGCCTTGAGCAATAGCCCATCTGGCAACTTCTGTGTGTAATCCTTTTCGTCCACGTACCAGTGGTGCAAAAATCTCGACAGGTCCTTGGACAACGAGTTGTTCTACTCGATCTGCAATAGCGGTTAGGGAATTTTTTTCAACAGGGACATGACAGTCAGGACAATATTGGGTTCCTAATTTTGCATAGAGTAAGCGGAGGAACTGATGAATTTCTGTCACCGTTGCTACGGTGGATTTGCCACCGCCACGGGTAATGCGTTGCTCAATAGCAACACTGGGAGGAAGGCCGTCGATCTGATCGACGTCAGGTTTTTCCAGTTGTTGTACAAACTGACGAGCATAGGGAGACATGCTGTCTAAAAAACGGCGCTGCCCTTCTGCAAAAAGAATATCAAAAGCAAGCGTCGATTTTCCAGAGCCACTCAAACCTGTGATAACAACGATCTCATTGCGAGGAATTGAGAGGTTGATATTTTTTAAATTATGTTCACGAGCCCCATGAATAGTGATGGCTTTATCGCTGCTCTTTCTCACTGAGGGAGTTTGTGTGATGCTCAGTGGGGAGCGACCTGCGAGCACTTCACGGAGATAGCGTCCTGTGTGAGAGGTAGGATGTTTGGCTACCTGTTGTGGCGTCCCAGCCACGACAAGCTTGCCACCTGCCTCCCCAGGCTCTGGACCAATATCAATGATCCAGTCTGCTGATTTAATCACATCGAGGTGATGCTCAATAACAATGAGGCTATTTCCTTCTTGGACGAGGCGGTGAAAGACTTTGAGAAGAACAGCAATGTCATCAATGTGAAGACCTGTGGTTGGTTCATCAAAAATTAAAAGAGCTTCTCCTGGTTCTTGGGCAGAAAGCCGTGCTGCTAATTTTAAGCGTTGTGATTCGCCTCCGCTCAGCAAATTAATTGGTTGACCTAATTTTAGATAATCAAGTCCAACCTCTGTGAGTAGTTGTAAAGGAGCGAGGATCGACTTTGCTTTGCTTTCATCTTTAAAAAAGTCAATCGCTTCCTGCGCTGTCATTTCTAGAACGTCGTGGATCGATTTTTCACGATAGAGGATATTTAAAACACGTTGCTGATAGCGGCGCCCATCGCATTCAGGACAGCGCAGAAAAAGATCACTCAAGAACTGCATCTCAATTTTTTCAAATCCAAGACCAGCACAACGATCGCAGCGACCAAGGCCTGAGTTAAAAGAAAAAGCTGATGGGGTTAATCCTGTCTCAATAGCCTCTTTGGTCATTCCAAAAATATCTCGGATGGTATCAAACACTCCCATATAGACCGCCGGAGTTGAACGAGGCGTTTTTGCTAGAGAAGATTGATCGACCATCACAATGTCGCTCAAGTATTCTCCTCCTTTAATCGAACGGCAGAAACCCATGGCATCATCTTCTTCAAGGGTGGCAGAAGTTAAGTGACGATAGAGGACATCACGAATCAGCGAGCTTTTTCCAGAGCCAGAAACACCGGTGACACAACAGAAAACGCCTAGTGGAATTTTGACATTGAGATTACGCATGTTGTGATGGGTAATCCCTTCCATCGTAATCCACTCCTTGGGTTTGGTCGCTTTTTTTGGAGTAGGAATCGATTTTTCTCCGCGTAGGTAAGAAGAGGTCAGAGACTTTTTACAAGAAGCAAGATGGCCTAAAGATCCTGAATACATCAAGGATCCACCACTGTTGCCACGACCAGGGCCTAGATCAACAATGTGATCTGCTGCGCGCATGATGGCTTCTTCATGCTCTACTACAAGTAACGTGTTTCCCTTATCACGTAGAGAGTGCATGACATCGAGTAAGCGAGCAACATCTCGAGGATGAAGGCCTACGCTTGGCTCATCCATGACAAAGAGAGTGTTGACCAGAGAAGCGCCCAGGCAGGTGGTCAAATTAACACGGGCAATTTCTCCGCCAGAGAGAGAGCGTGTTGGACGGTCGAGAGAAAGGTATCCTAGCCCAACGGTATCAAGATACCCTAAGCGTGAAATAATTTGATCGCATAGCATCTGCATGCCGGAATCATCAGGGGAGACGGGTAATGTTTTTAATAACGGGATAAGAGTACTGGCCGGGAGTGCTGTGATTTCTGGTAGAGTGAGTGGCTTAGAAGGAAGGGGAAGATAATAATTGAGCGTATCAGGCTGAAAGCGCCCTCCATGGCAGCTTTCGCAAGGCTTGTAAGAGCGGTAGCGGCTTAGAAAGACGCGGATAGGCATCTTGTAAGTTTGGCGCTCAAGACCCCTAAAGAAGCCTTCTATGCCACACCAAGGAGCATCACTTTTTATAGGATGGGTAATGGGTGCATTGGCTTCTCCTTTAATAATAAATTCTTGTTGTTTGGGAGAAAGATTTTCAAAGGGGTGGTGCACATCAATTCCTTGAAGAACACAAACTCTTAAAAGATGTTGTTGGTATTCTCGTGCTTGACCGCTTTGAAATGGCTTAATAGCTCCATCAATAATACTCAAAGAACGATTGGGAATGACTCTATTATAGTCAAACCCGATGACACGACCAAAACCGCGACAGACAGGACAAGCGCCCAAAGGATTATTAAAGCTAAAAAGACCTGGAGTTGGTGGTCTAATATTAATATCGCAATGAGCACAATGCCATCCAGAAGAGAAAGGGTGAACCGCTCCCGTTGTTGCCGAAATAAAAGAAATACGATCTTTGCCAAGACGAAGAGCCGTCTCGATGGATTCAATAAGACGACTCAAAGAGTGAGGATCAATTTGAAGGCGATCTTGGATCACGAAAACTGTTGGAGGAAGATTCTGAAAGGTAGGTGGCTCATCAGTGCGGTGAATCTTTCCATCAATCCAAATGCGAAGATAGCCTTGTTCTCGTAAAAAATTGAAAAAGTCGCTGGGAGTTCTTTCCTTGGGAGGTCCCTTTTCTTGAGGAGTTGATGATGCTGTGTTTTCTTCAAAGGTAAAAACCTCCTCCTCTTCTTCTTCCAGCATTCCTGTTGTGACTGGAAAGACAATAAGGAACTGCTCCTTAGGAAAAATCTTTGAGATTTTTTTTGCAATAGACTCAGCTGATTCTGTTTGAATGGGATGATGGCATTGGGGGCAGAACGCCTTAGATCCTTTAGCCATCAAGAGCTTAAGGTAATCATTAATCTCCGTAATGGTGCCAACAGTAGAACGAGTTGTTTTGACGCTATTGTTTTGTTCAATAGCAATAGCAGGAGGAATTCCCTCAATAGAGGTCACTCGTGGCTTATCCATCCGCTCGAGAAATTGTCGAGTGTAAGGACTAAAGGTTTCTACATAGCGGCGCTGCCCTTCAGCATAGATAGTATCAAAGGCAAGACTGGACTTGCCACTGCCGCTTGGGCCAGTAACAACAATGAGCGATTGTGTTGGCAGATCAAGATCGAAGCCTTGAAGATTGTTTTGCCGAACACCACGAAGGCGTATCCAAGTAGAGCTAGTCACTCTTTAGAAAAGAATCGTGGAAAAAGAAATGTCGCTAAAATAAGTTTTTCTTAAGAGTTGGAAGAATTTTTCAATGCTTCTGTTCTTAGAAGAACACGCTGACGCATGACTTTTCCTGCTTTGAATTTTACAGTGGCTCGCGCAGGAATAGTTACATCAACCTCAGGACGATTAGGATTGCGTCCTACACGAGGGCGAGTTAAGCGCACTTCAAAAACACCAAAATTTCTCAGTTCAACATTTTGACCTTCTACAAGAGCTTTTGTAATGTGATCAAGAGTTTTTTGAATTACCGAAAAAACATCAGCCTGGATAAGCCCTGTTTCATTGCTAATAGCTACCACAAGATCACGTTTAGTAAGGTTTGGCATAAATGTTGAAAATTATAAAAATTGGCTCCTATATCACAGGACCACAGTACCCAAATGGGAGGCGCGGCATGTTACAACAAAAGTCTAATGCTAGCAACAGTAATCTAGAAATAAATTTTAGCTCTAGTTTTTAAAACGTTGACAATTTTTCAATGCTTTGTCTGAGGTCATCAAGATGAATTTGTACTTTTGATTCCATAAATGAATAGGAAAATGGATTCTTTCTCTCCAATTGTTGGCATTGGAGGAACCAGGCTTATTAAATTGTTGGGTGCTTGCAAAAAGATCGGTGATCATCACTATCGCCAACCAAGAACTGCTCTCGTAGAGAGCTTGCAGTAATCCTTGGTGCACTTTTCCTTCATAAGGAGTGAAGAGATCTAGGTGAGGTAGATTAGCAAATTGAAGAAGTTCATGAAGTGTTTTGCGTGCAGTAGTAGCGGCGGCTCCTTTTTTTTGAGCTGCTCGTTGCCAATCCTCCCATTGGGTTCGAAGAGGTGGATGATCATGAGTGGCATAAGTAGCAAGAGAGCAATAAGGGTACTTGTTTCTTGGAACCATTCTTCCATCAACATCTCTGAACCAATGAGGTATTTTAAATCCCGGAATATTAAGGCGAGATAACACGGTAGGCACATAAGAGGGGGTTGCTCCTAAATCTTCAGCAACAAGCCCTCCTGGTCCTACTTCTTCAAGAAAAAGGCACAATAGCCTCTCTCCTCGTTGCTCATTGTACTTTCTATGGGGAGGAGTATCGTCAGCATAATCTTTAAAATGAGGGAGCACTCCCGCTGTTCGTTTTTTTGCTTCTCTTGGAGTCAAGGTTGTAAACTGAAAATTTTGATTTGGAGGCCAAGGAAAGGTGTAGATACGAAACAAACCAAGTACATGATCGATGCGCAAGGAGTGAAAAAAAGAGCGGGCATAGCGTAAGCGATGGCGACACCACTCAAAATCATCCTGAGCCATCGTGTTCCATTGATGGAGTGGAATGCCCCAGTTTTGTCCCCATTTTTTCGTAAAAGGGTCTGCAGAAAAAACTTTTTCAGCAGGAGCTCCCCCAAAAGCATGAAGATCAAACAATACTGGCTTAGAAAAAACATCGGCACTAGCCCGGTGGATGCCAATAGGGATATCACCAACTAATATCATTCCAAGAGTCGTTGCTTTCCGAAAAACTTTTTTCCATTGACTCTTGGCAATCCATTGCACGTAGGAAAAAAAACGACGACGCTGCTCAAGGTGCTGATGCTCTTTTGGTGGTAGGTTCTTCACCCAAGCGTAAGCCGTAGAAGCTTGACGAGTTGGGGTGGGCCACTTTGAAAAATTCTCTTGATCATCATTATGCTCTAAGAGCGCACGATAGAGCGTATAATCATCAAGCCAATAAGCTTCTTCTTTTTCAAATTTAAGAAACTGGCGCCATCGTGTGATCGGTTTTTTTTTGTGGAACTCTCTCCATGCAGCAGCAAGCAATGCTCGTTTTAAATCCTTAACGATAGGATAGTTCACTTTGTTTGATTGCAGAGATCCAAGATCGCAAGAGGATAAAATAGAGTGGTACTCTTTAAGTAAAAGATCAGGAATCCAGCTGGGATCAGTGGTGAGTGTTGATGGCTCAAGAGCAAAGGCACTGAGAGCGTCATAAGGACTATTTTTTTTTCCTACTTCATTAATAGGAAGAAGTTGGATCGCCCCAAAGCCGTGTTGAGAGGCCCATTTTAGCAACTCTATCAAAGCAGCAGTGTCCCCAATACCAAGGTCATTTTTTCTTCGTAAGGCAAAAAGGGGCGCTAAAATACCAGCGATTTTGGGAGTTGCTTTCACGGGTTAAAACAAAAATGACTGCAACTCTTTTTTAAGTGCTCGTTCGTCATCGATGTCATAAGCACTTCCTGTTTGAAGAGCGATCAAACGATGGGCTTGATCTTTTATTTCAAGAATGAGAGGGCGCCTACCTGTATGCTTTTTGATGATCGCATGGAGGGTAGAGAGATTTTCAAGGGTGAGCTTCTCTCTGTCTAGGCTGATTCTAACAGGCTTTTTGGAGAGTTGAGGAGGTAGTGGTTTGAGCTCAGTAGCGGTGGCGCGTACGGTTCCCTCCCGTGGCGTAAGGCGTAAAAGGCAGGAGATAGCTGTTCCGGGTTGTAATAAGGATTCGTGCGCGACAAAGGCTTCATTCCAGAGAGTGAGCTCGATGTTTCCTGTAAAATCTTCAAGGACTAATATGGCAAAGGGCTTTCCCTCTTTTTTGGTGAATTTTTTTTCAACAGAAGAGATAAGGCCAGCGACGCGCTCTCGGAGTGGCTCTGTAGACGCTTGCAAGGTTGCTAGAGGAGTATATTTTTCTTTCTCCAACGTTCCCTTGTAATCATCGAGTGGATGTCCGGTGACGTAAAATCCCAAAAGTTCTTTTTCATAAGAAAGTTGGGTAGCTCGAGACCAAGGTGGAATGGTGTTTCCAGCGGTAGAGGAAGATTTGTGAAGTGGTGTAAAAAAAGCAATATCATCAAAAAAAGAGGTTTGTCCTGAAGCGCGATCACGTTGGATTGAGCTTGCAGCAGCAATGGCAGGTTCGATGGCCTCAAAAAGTTCAGCACGATGGCGATGGTCAAAATCAAAAGCACCACATTTGACAAGGCTCTCAAGGATTTTTTTATTCACGCTGCGAGAATCAAGTCGCGAACAAAAATCTTCGAGAGAAGCAAAGGACCCATGCGCTTCTCGTTCTGCAATGGCTGAGGTCATTGCGGCCGCTCCGACATTTTTAATGGCAGCCAGGCCAAAGCGAATCCCACGTTCTCCATCGTGCTCCTCTGGCAAAAAGGTAAGACCGCTGATATTGATATCGGGAGGAAGAATAGCAATCTCCATGCGAGCACATTCTGCAACTAGGGTGGTGATTTTGTCGGTGTTGTTGACGGCATTGCTTAAGAGACCTGCCATGAACTCCACTGAATAGTTGGCTTTGAGGTACGCTGTCTGGTAGGAAATCAGGGCATAGGCAGCGCTGTGACTTTTGTTAAAACCGTAGGAAGCGAATTTTTCTAGGAAATCAAAAATCGCATTGGCCTGCTTTTCTGGAATCTTATTGAGCGTTTTACATCCTTCGACAAAGACCTGGCGTTCTTTGGCCATGATGGCAGGATCTTTTTTTCCCATGGCTTTGCGCAAGAGATCAGCTTGCCCTAGGGTGTAGCCTGCAAGAGCGTGAGCGGCCTGTTGTACCTGCTCTTGATAAATGATGATGCCGTAGCTTTCTTTGCAAATTTCTTCCAAAAGAGGGTGGGCATGGGTGATTTTTTTATTTCCTTTTTTACGCTCGATGTATTCATCAATGTTCTGCATCGGGCCAGGACGATAGAGCGCAACCAAAGCAATCAAGTTGCTGAAATGATCCATCTGCATTCTTTTTGCAACATTGGTCATACCGCCAGATTCAAGCTGGAAAACTCCAACAGATTCACCACGATTGAGCAGGGCAAAAGTTGCTGCATCACTCATTGGAATTGTTGACAATGAGAAATCGGGATGTTTTTTATGGATGAGTTTGATTGCATCATCCATGACGGTAAGAGTCGTCAGTCCTAGGAAGTCCATTTTAAGCAGACCTAGATCAGTCAAGGGAGCCATAGAATACTGGCTCACAATCCCTCCATCGTTACCTCGAGTTAGTGGGAGATACTCGGAGAGATCTCGATCAGCAATCACAATGCCAGCCGCATGGACGCCAGCGTTGCGCGTGAGTCCTTCTAAAAAAGTTGCGTAATTCCAGAGCTGAGCCGTAGCTGGTTCTTCTGCGACGGCTTTTTTCAGGTCAGCATTTTTTTCAACGGCGCTTTTCAGGGTGATGTTCAATTCATTGGGAATCATCTTAGCGATTCGGTCGGCGTCGCCATAGCTCCAACTAAGGACACGACCGACATCACGCACCACGCTCTTAGCTCCCATCGTGCCAAAGGTGATGATTTGAGAAACAGCTCGTTCCCCGTATTTTTTTCGAACATAATCGATGACTTCACCTCGGCGATTTTGACAAAAATCAATATCAATATCGGGAGGGCTAATACGATCAGGGTTGAGGAAGCGTTCAAAAATGAGTCCGTATTCTAAGGGATTAAGATCGGTGATCTCGAGGACATAAGAGACAAGGGAACCGACCGCAGAACCTCGTCCTGGGCCGACAGGAATGCCATGAGTTTTGGCATAATGAATAAAATCCCAAACGATGAGGAAGTAACTGACGAAGCCAGTTTTTTCTAAAACTGATAGCTCATAATCGAGGCGCTGCCGCAATTCTTGATTTGTTCCAGCATTTTCTCCAAAGCGGTTTCGAAGTCCTTTTTCACAAAGCTCTCGAAGATAACCTTCTCGTGTTTTTTCTGAGGGAGGGGTGTAGTCAGGATATTTGGATTGATTAAAATCGATGGTGAGATTGCAACGTTCTGCGATTTTGAGTGTGTTGCTAAGAGCCTCAGGACAATCAGCGAAGAGAGAGGCCATTTCTTCTCCTGATTTGAAATAAAGTTCGGGAGAGTAATGCATTCGTTTTTCATCAGCCACCATCGAGGCTGTGCCAATACAAATCATGACATCGTGAGCTTCATGATGAGCTCGTTCCAAAAAATGAACATCGTTGGTTGCGACAAGGTCGAGTCCGAAGTCGCGAGCTAATTGGATCAAGGGAGCGCGGTTGCGGCGTTGCGCTTCGATTCCATGGTCACTCAGTTCGATGAAAAAATTTTCTTTTCCAAAAATGGTGACATATTCTTCTGTCACCCGACGTGCTTCTTCTGGGTTGCCGGCCGAAAGAGCGCTGTTGATCTCGCCTCGGAGGCACCCGCTCAGAGCGATGAGCCCTTCGGCGTGTTTTGCCAAAAGTGCTTTATCAACGCGGGGTTTGTAATAAAAACCTTCCAGATGAGCTGCGGTAACCAGTTTTATCAAGTTGTGATAGCCAACTGTGTTGGTCGCCAGAAGGGTCAAATGGTAGTAGAGCTCTTTCCCAGGAGTGCTATTTTTTTTCTCCAGCATCGAACCTGGGGCGACATAGACTTCGCATCCAATAATCGGCTTGATTCCTGCTTTTGTTGCTTTTTGATAAAACTCGATAGCTCCAAAAAGATTGCCATGGTCGGTGAGGGCCGCAGCTGGCATTCCAAAAGCCACGGCTTTATCTACTAGTTCTTGAATGCGAATAGCACCATCAAGAAGGGAATATTCGCTATGGACATGTAGGTGGACAAAAGGAGGCATGTAAAGCAGTATAGCTTAGAATTTGTTTTTAAGAATTGAAACTGTGAAATAGGTCCATGAGCACTCAATACTACTCAGAGGAAAAAACGCTAGAAACACTCTCTTCAGAGTTAGCAGAATACCATCGTAGGAAACATCGTTCTTCTTGGCAGGAAAATAGCGACTTTATCAATGATTTGGAAGAGAAGGTTTGTCACTTTTTTTTACAAATTGAAGAGGGGGGCAATGAAGTTGTTCCTCATTCTCCGGAGTATCGTTCTCAACAACGGCTGCTCTATGCGCTGGTGTTCTTGTTGGAAGCCATTGAAGAGGCTGCTAAACAGCTTTATGAAGAGAGGTCCTCAGGAAATAGGCTCGCAGAAAAGAAGAGCGCGGCCATTGAAGCAAAAAGAAAGGAATTTAACCGGCGCCCTTTCTATTTTGTAGAACACGAAAACAAACTAAAAATTTTTAAACCAGATCATTGCTCTAAAAATTTCTTTGTAGCTATAGGATTGGGGATTCCTAATGGAGATAAAGTTTTGGAACGATCTATGGCTGCCTATTATGTAAGTCAGCTATTAGGATTAAATTTGGTTCCACCTACAACTATTACTTTTCATGATGGTAAGCGGGGGATACTTCAAGATTTCGTAGAGGGGGATTTTTTTTATGAAAAAAAAGTGGTAGACCTTTTTGAGATAGAAAAAAAAGCAATTATTAATAAATCAACTCTTCACAAAGTACGTCATCAAATTGCTCAAGAAATAATAGGAGGACCGCAGTTTTCAGAATCGTATCACTTGATAGCCTCGTTTCCTTTTACAAGAGAAATTGCAGGAGGGCTTATCTTGAAATATCAAGTTCCTATTAGCTTAGAAAAAGCCAAGGTCTTTTTAATGACTGGAAGAATTATCTTGGGAAGAGAAGAAGTCTTTGCTGCGTTACAATTAGATCTCTCTCAACCTGATTTCCAAAAAGCGATGATAGATGCCCAAGTATTCGATTTTATTATAGGGCAAATAGATCGCAGTGATGGTAATTTTATTATTACTAAAAAAAATAAAATAACAAGTTCAAGTGACAACAAATCAAGTGATAATAAATATCTATTTAAACCTCCTATTCAGCTTATTGATCATGAATTTTGCTTTCCTCCCAAGTTTAGGGGCTTTGATCAAAAAGTCCTCGAATTGTTTGCCCAATGGGAAATTCTTACAGAACTTCCCCCTTTAATTGATGCAACAACAGCCGAAAAAATTGTCTCTCTCAATATTGAAGAGCTGACTAATAATCTTTTAAAAATAGGACTTTTCTTAGAAGAAGTAGAGGCCTGTATCATTCGTCTTGAGATTATAAAGAATCATATTCATCAACTTAAAAAAGAAAAAAAAGAAAAATCAGATGGTATTAGTAAAATAGTGACTCTATGGAATAAGGAGACTTACAAAGTATTAATTAAAGAACATAGGGATGCTACGGGAAAACCTATTTTTAATAACTACATCGTACGTAATATTGCTAATGCGCAGCAAAAGAATGCGATGATTGCTTTGCTAAGAGAAAATAAAGAAAAACTTGCCGATCTAAAGCCACCACCACAGTTCGCTATTGCTAATAGGGTGTTATTTTGGAGTCGGTTTGCTAGTTAGAGCTTTTCCGAATATATAGTGTATTAAATTGAGAAGGGCACACTATAAGCTTGCGCTTTTTTCCTAGGGCTGCGTTTTAGAGTAAGCTCAAAATACGGCCAGCGATTTCTCTGATTCCTTCCAGCGTCAGGTCAGGATTAATAATATCAAATAAAGGAGGATCCTCTCCAAGTAGTTTGGCATCGCCTCCAGTAGCAATGATTGTCGGTCGTTTTCCTAAAAAATATTCTTTTGAAATACGGGTGGTTACTTCTCGAATGAGACCTTTTGCTCCCAAAATAAGTCCTGACTGCATGGCATCGATGGTGTTTTTCCCAATAATCTGTTTGATGGGAGCTGGCATTATCCTGGGTAGCAAAGCGGTATGCTCATGCAACGCTTGAGCAGAGGTCATGAGCCCTGGTGCAATGATCACTCCTAAGTAAACACCTTGAGCATCGATCACATCAAAAGTAATAGCGGTTCCAAGATCGATCACAATCGAGGGGAAAGGATAAAATTTTCTGGCAGCCACAATATTCGCAAGGCAATCAGCTCCAATAGATGCTGATGTTGGATAGTCCATGGTGATCCCTAGATCACTTTGGGCATTGATAGAAAAAAGCGGAATAGTAGCTTCTTTAAAAAAATCAGTGAGGATTTGTGTCGCTTCAGGTACGACAGAAGCAATGATAACGAATTTTGGAGCCCATTCACGGGTGATTTCCTCGAGGTTTTTTTTCGAAAGAGAAGCTGTCGGAATACTTCTTTTTTCAAGTAGAGCCTCTCGTGTTGCGAGTGCAAACTTAGAGTTAGAATTGCTGAGGTCGACTAAAAGGTAACTACCAACGTCATTAAATAAATTTTTTTGAGATATGGGGTCAGGCTTCATAATTTCATAAAATAAAATTTTTAAATTTGATAGCCTGACCCCCATCCTAACTAAGAAGAAAAATTAATGACGTTGGTATACCTTGTGGCGTACATAACGTAAGCTCTGACAACGAAGCTAGAGACAAAAATAGCCAGTGAAAAACTCAAATAGTGAGCGCGCAAGGTATAGTTACCTAAAAGCCAGTATTCCTGGCATGGAGGAAGAGTCTAGGATACTTCATTTCTTCTCTGAGAAAGCTTTTTTGCTCTGTGGGCTAAATAAATAGTGAGGGCCTCTTGCGCTAGTGGAAATACCACGCGGGCCGTCGAAACAAGGCCTGTTCTCACGGCATTATTGCTGAGAAGGGAAAGAGCAGTCATAAGTATGCTGCTTTTTTCCAAAGAAGAGATTTTTTTATTTTCTTCTATTGAAGAAAGCTGGTGAGAAGAAAAGGTCGTTGAACCTTTTTTTTTCCATTGTTGGTATGGCTTCTTAAAAAAAACAATGGAGAGTCCCATTAGTGTCGCTCCACAGAGCCAGTGCCATGGTTTATCTTGAATCGAATGGCGTAATCGCTTAGGAATGTTAAGCTCTTCTTTCAATGATACATAATGAAAGGCAAGTTCTTTCTGGGTTTGGCGGACAGTATGATGAAGTTCAAAAGCTGTTTTCATGAAGTTTTCTAAGAACTGCTGTTCATGAGAGACTCAATATCACGCTGAATTTCAAGGCGTGTCATTGTCAGGGGTGAGTAAGAGGTTTGGCAACGACGTAGCAAAAAGATCACGAAAGCAGCTGCTCCGGCATGAATAAGAGCTACAGCGCCAAGTGTCATCGGCCAACTGAGGTGGTATTGTAAAATAAGAATGGCAACCAAGGCTGCTGTTAAGAAAAGATAAGCGATCAACAGCAAGAATAAGGCCACAATCACAAGGAGAAGAGACGAGAGAATTTTTATAAACAGCTCTCTAGTTTCTAAAGCGGCTAATGAAAAAAGAGCAAGTAGATGCTCTAATAAAGCTTTCGTTAAGCCTAAAAATTGAGCCGAGATACCACCGCGCGGCGATGAGAAATTCATGAAGCTCCTATCGTTTGCTCAGCAGGATTCCAAAAAACAGTCCTACACCAAAAGCGATTCCTATGGAGTGCAATGGTTTTTCACGCACATAGTCGGTCACTACTGCTTCTAGCTCGCAAGCTTTTTCACAATACTCTTGTCCAATGGTAGCCGTTTGTTCTGCTAATGAGGAATAAGTTGCCCGAGCTGCATGACTAAGGTCCTTTGCTGCTGCAGAGAGTTCTTTTTTACCTTCGCGAAAAGCAGACTGAGCTGTATCAGCAACTTCCTTAGCGGCGGTTGTGGTTGCATCGAATGCTTTTTTAGCATGGACTTGGCTGCTTTCGAATTTATCGGAAGCACGATGAGAAGAAATTTCTTGATGACTCATAATAGTAAAAGAGCTGATGGTGAATAAAACAATGAGCTAATCATTGCAGGTCTTATTTGAAAAGCAAGAGGTGATAACCTCAAAACCCATGAAAACCCTCACCATCCCTTCACAACATTGCCTTGGAACAACTCTTGCGCTCGTTTAAAGACATCATCACTTTGATAAGCTTTCACAAAGTCTTGAATTTTTTTCTCATGGCAATTGTTTTCTCGAGCAACGATGACGTTGACATAAGGGGAGTCTTTTTCTTCCACAAAAAGTCCATCACGCAGCGGGAATAAATTGATTTGAGAAGCATAGGTCGTATTAATAACTGCTAGATCGACATCTTGGAGGGAGCGTGGTAATTGAGGGGCTTCCAATTCTAGAAGTTTTAAATTTTTGGGGTTGCTGATCACATCTGCTGTAGTGGCTGTGCAATCAGCTTCTGGCTTCAGTTCCAGGAGTCCTTGTTTCTGCAATAACATCAACGAACGTGCCAAATTGGTCGGATCATTGGGAAGAGCAATGGTTGCTCCCTCTTTTAAATCAGAGAGCTGCTTTATTTTTTGAGAATAACCTGCAAGAGGGTAAATAAAAGCGTTGCCCACTGGAACGAGCGGATAGCCACGGTCTTTCATCATGGCTTTTAAGTAAGGGAGATGTTGAAACACATTCACATCAAGAGATCCATCGGCAAGGGCAATGTTGGGAGTGACATAATCCGAAAAAACAACCGTTTCCACTGTAAGTCCAAATTGTTCTTTGGCAACTTGTGTCACTGTTTCCATGAGCTCCGCTTCACGGCCGGCTACCACCCCTACTTTGACGACGTTTCCCTTCTGTTTTTTAGAGCAGGCACATAGAAAAAAGGTGGAAAGAATGGTAGTGATGATAAGGAGTTTCATAAGGTAAAGATCTGTAGGTTGTAGGCTGGCGTCGGGTTGAAATCTTTCACTCTTTACTGCATCTTGTCTTCATCTCTTCTATCCCTGTAAATTAATTATTCAAAAACGCAATGCCGGCTGCAGTCTATAACCCAAAAGCCACATGAGCCAATTGAGCTGCTTTTTCAACGGCTGATTCCTCAATAATAACCGCTATTTTAATTTCGGAAGTAGAGATCATTTGAATATTGATGCCTCCTTGTGCTAAAGCTTCAAAAAGCCGAGCAGCCACGCCGGAATGAGTCCGCATACCGATGCCAACGACACTAAGCTTGGCAATTCCGCCCTCTTTGTGGACAGGGCCGGCTACAATTTCTTGAGCGACTTGGTCCATGAGGTTTCCCATTTTTTCTAACTCATCACGGTTAAGCGTGAAGGAAATATTGGTGGCGCCATGGGCTGAGACGTCTTGAACAATGACATCAATGACTAATTGAGCCTCCGCAACCGCTGTAAAAATACGGGCCGCGCAGCCAGGACGATCAGGGACATTGGTAATGGTGACTTTGGCTTGATTACGTTCGATACTGATGCCGCGTACCACTACTTGTTCCATGTCTGGAGATTCTTCTTTCACGATGGTTCCTGGTTGGTTGTTAAAACTACTACGCACTTCAAAAATGACATTAAATTTTTTGGCAAATTCTACCGAACGGGATTGCATCACCTTAGAACCACTGCTGGCCATTTCTAGCATTTCATCATAGGAGATAACTTTTATTTTTTGTGCTGTAGGAACAACCCTTGGATCGCAGGTGAAGACGCCTTCGACATCAGTTAAGATGTGGCATTCTTGTGCCTGCAAAGCTGCAGCAAGGGCAATGGCAGTGAGATCAGAGCCTCCACGACCAAGGGTTGTGATCTCTCCATCGCTTGTCTCTCCCTGGAAGCCAGCGACAATCACAATCTTTCCTTCAGCAAGCTCTGCTGAAATTTGATCAGGCAGAATATGATGAATTTTAGCTTTCGTATGAAAAGCATTGGTCACAATTCCTGCTTGAGCGCCGGTGAGGGAAGTGGCTTTACCTCCCAAATCTTCGATAGCCATTGCCATGAGTGCCATCGTCGTCTGCTCTCCTGTAGCAAGGAGCACATCTATTTCGCGTCCCACTGGTTTTTGAGAAACCTCTTTTGCAAGTTGAATAAGCGAATCAGTGACTCCTGACATGGCTGATACCACAGCGACAACAGAATATCCTTGTTGCTGTGTTTCTAAGAGACGACGCGCTACCTGCTTGATTCGCTCAGGATTAGCTACGGAGGTTCCGCCGTATTTTTGAACAATAATGGGCAAAACAGAATAATTCACAGGTATGGAAGGGATAGGAAAAACAAAAGAATAGCCGCAAAAGAGCACAAAGAACGCAAAATAAATTTAAATTTTTTTAATCCGTTATGGGTGCTGTAACCTATAACTTACTACCTATAACCTTAAGAACAGCCTCCATTGTTGCCTCCGTTTGTAAAGGTTCCGAAACAGCATGGCGAGCTGTATCGGGGTCTTTTAACCCATGACCAGTGAGAGTGAGAACGATGTTCATGCCCTCTTTGATTTTATCGACAAAGGGATTTTTTTCTGAGGTAGCCCGACTTTCGCTATTCGAATGGATGAGGTTTTGTAAGGACTTGGTTTTAAAAGGATTTTTAGAATCAAAATATTTTAAAAGAGCAGCGACGGGAGTAACGCTAGCAGGCTCGGCAAAGATTCCTTCGCTTTTGGCCAGCCACTGTTGAGCTGCCAAAATTTCGCTATCTGTGACAATATCAAAAGAACCAGAAGATTGCTGGACGGCTTCGAGAGCCGTACTCCAACTCGCTGGACGGCCAATACGAATGGCAGTAGCAACGGTTTCTGGATGATCCATGGGAGCGCCATGATAAAGAGGGGCTGCTCCTGCTGCCTGCACTCCAAGCATCATTGGCAATATTCTGCTCCGGCCACCTTCATGAAATTCGCGATATCCTTTCCAATAAGCCGTGATGTTACCCGCATTTCCAACGGGCAAAATATGAAGGTCAGGAGCTTCTCTCAACTCTTCAATGATCTCAAAGGCTGCTGTTTTCTGGCCTTCGAGGCGATCGGGATTGGTAGAATTGACCACGACAAATTTCCCGGTTTTTTCTAACTCATGAACAATGCGAAGGGCGTCATCAAAATTGCCTTCGATAGAAATGACGGTAGCTCCATAGATGTAAGCCTGAACCATTTTTCCCGTGGCAATCTTTCCTGCTGGCAAAATGACCACGCAGCTCATTCCAGCGCGAGCCGCATAAGCAGCGGCAGAGGCAGAGGTGTTGCCTGTGGAGGCACAAAGAACAGTGGTGGCTCCTCGTTCGAGGGCTTTTGACATGGCAAGTGTCATACCTCGGTCTTTAAAAGAGCAAGTGGGATTGAGCCCTTCGTATTTGAGATAAACATTTCCTCGAGTAAGAGCGCTTAATTTTGGAGAATAAATCAGCGGAGTAGAGCCTTCGCTTAAGGAAACAACAGGGGTTGCGTCAGTGACATTGAGGTATTCTCGGTAGCGAGCAATGACGCCGCAGTCGTGAGGATGGTTGTTCATGGAAAAAGAGCGTAAACAGCCGACACTATCAAAAAGAACGGTCATTGCCTAGCTCGAGTTCTGAGTTGGGCTAGATGGGAATGGCGCGAACTTGGCTGGAGTGTTTTGTCGAATTTGAAGAAGTTTAGTTAGTTTAGGAAGTTTATAAAAAATTTGTAAACTCCTTAAAATTGAATTAATTTAGTTTTTATGAAGCCTGAAATCAATCCGTTTGCTCCGGGCGCTGGCACTCCTCCTCCAGAGTTGGCTGGGCGCGATCAAATTCAAGAGTCTGTTCGCGTTGCTATTGAAAGAGTCCGTCGAGGGTTTCCCAGCAAGAGCACAATTCTTGTTGGGCTTCGAGGTGTTGGTAAAACAGTTTTACTCGACCAGATGAGAAATGATGCCGAAGAGTCAGGTATTCAAACGCTCTATATCGAGGCTCCTGAAAGACGCTCTCTGCCGGCAATGCTGGCGCCTGAATTGCGCTTGGTGTTGTTAAAGCTCTCTCGAAATAAAAAAGCAAAAGATTTAGCACAACATGCGCTCAAAGCCTTAGCGGGATTTGCAAAGGCACTCAAAATTAAATACGAAGATATTGAAGTTGGACTTGATTTTGATGCTGAGCCTGGATTAGCCGATAATGGCGACTTAGAACACGATCTCAATTCGTTGTTAGAAGCTGCTGGACATGCTGCAAAAAAAGCAGAAACAGCATTGGTCATTTTTATTGATGAACTGCAATATGTAAAAGAGGTGGAGCTTGCAGCGCTCATTACAGCATTGCATCGAGCTGCTCAGCGAAAATTGCCAGTCATTTTAATTGGAGCTGGTCTTCCTCAATTGCGGGGGCAAATGGGAGAGGCAAAATCATATTCAGAACGCTTATTTGATTTTCCTGCAATTGGACCACTCGCTCTGAGTGATGCACAAAATGCCATTACCAAGCCGATCATCGCTAGTCATGCTAAGATTACTCATGATGCATTGTTAAAAATTATTCATGAGACTCAAGGCTATCCTTACTTTTTACAAGAATGGGGAAAACATGCATGGGACACAGCTGCTCATTCTCCTATCACATTAGAAGATGTTGAGCATTCCTCCCAAGTCACGATTGCTGCACTAGATGAAAGTTTTTTCAGAGTGAGATTAGATCGCCTTACTCCGATTGAGAAAAAGTATTTGAGAGCCATGGCAGAGCTTGGTCCAGGGCCTCATAAGTCAGGTGATATTGCCAAAATGTTAAAACGAGATGTGACTTCCTTGGGCCCTATCAAAAATCAACTTGTCATGAAAGGCATGCTCTGGAGTCCTAATCATGGAGACACGGCTTTTACGGTACCTCGCTTTGATGATTTCATGCGACGCATGATACCAGGCCATCAGTGGTAAATGATCAACATGCCAGCCAAAATTTATACGGAAAAAGATGCTTCACTCCATGATCTTGCCGGAGAGAGGTGTGCTCTTCTGGGCTTTGGATCTCAGGGAGAAGCCCAAGCTCTTAACCTCAAAGAGAGTGGTGTTGAAGTGCTCATTGGACTTTATCCTGAAAGCAAAAGCTGGAAAAAAGCGGAGCAACTCGGATTCCAAGTGGTGACCACTGGTGAAGCTGTGGCTCAAGCTTCTGTGATTGGGCTAGCGCTTCCTGATTTAAAAATCCCAGCCATTTTTGAGGCAGAGATCAAACCACACCTTACTTCGGGAAAGACGCTTCTTTTTTTGCATGGCTTTGCCCTTCATTATAAGACGATCGCTATTGCTAGTGATATCAATGTGATTTTGCTTTCTCCCAAAGGCGGCCCTGGCCCAAGCGTGCGGCAGCAGTTTCTCAAGGGAAAAGGAATTTTTACAGCCATGGCTCTTTTTCAAGATCCTTCTAAAAAAGCGAAAAGAATAGCCCTGGCTTGGGCAAAAGGAATCGGAAGTACGCGGGCAGGAGTCATTGAAAGTAGTTTTCAAGAAGAGACCGAAACAAACTTGTTTGGAGAGCAAGCTGTTCTCTGTGGTGGCGTGAACGCCCTTATTCAATCAGGCTTTGAGACTTTGGTGGAGGCAGGATACCAAGAGGAAATGGCCTATCTTTCAACATTGCATGAGCTGAAACTGACGGTTGATTTAATTCATGAAAGAGGAATCAGCGGGATGCTTGAGGCAATATCAGAGACAGCTCAATATGGGGCTCTCACCGTAGGGCCAAAAATAATGGATGCTTTTATGAAGCAAAAAATGAAAGAAGCACTTGGCGATGTTCAGTCAGGAAAGTTTGCTCAAACCTTGATGAGAGCAGAAAAGAGCAATGAACGACTTCAATTTTTAGAAACGGCAGAGCGGCATCCGATCGAAAATGTTGGTAAAAGGTTGAGAAAATTGGTTGAAGGAAAAAGTTGAAGTTGTAAAAACCACGAAAATATTTTTCTTGCGTGCCCTTTTGCGTGTTTCGTGGTTTAATTTTTCCCTTCGTGCTTTTTTGCAATTCTTACATTTTGCCAAAGGCCTTATTGAAACCGACAGCCTATCGCCTACCGTCTACAGCCTTTCTTCAACTTCTATGATCACCACAATCGAAAACTATCTTGGTAACGAAGCAACCTCGCTTTTAGGACATCACTGCACAACCATTTCCAAAGAGTTGCTTCATCTTCCTGGGCCTGATGTGGTAGATCGTCTTTTTGCTCCTTCTGATCGTAATGCTCGTGTTTTATCCAATCTTCAACGTCTCTACGCTCATGGCCGTTTGGGAGGGACGGGATATCTTTCGATTTTGCCGGTAGATCAAGGTGTGGAGCACTCTGCAGGGGCTAGTTTCGCGAAGAACCCGATCTATTTTGATCCAGAAAATATTGTCAAACTCGCTATTGAGGGAGGTTGTAACGCCGTTGCTTCGACCTTTGGTGTATTAGGAAGTGTTGCTCGCAAGTATGCCCATCACATTCCTTTTCTTGTTAAACTCAATCACAATGAGCTTCTGACTTACCCCAATCAGTTTCATGAAATTATGTTCGCAGGAGTCGAAGAAGCTTATGAAATGGGCGCTGCAGCAGTAGGGGCCACTATTTACTTTGGTTCTGACGATGCAGGTCGTGAGATCGTCGAAGTTGCGGAAGCCTTCCGTTATGCTCATCAACTGGGACTGGCTACTGTTCTCTGGTGCTATCTCCGTAACCCTGCTTTTAAAAAGGATAAAGATTATCATCTCTCTGCAGACCTCACCGGCCAGGCCAACCACCTTGGGGTCACCATCGAGGCTGATATTATTAAACAAAAACTTCCTGAGAACAACGGTGGCTACAAAGCTCTCAACACAGGCAGCTCTAGCTATGGCAAACTTGATGAGCGCATTTATACCAAGCTGACAAGCGACCATCCTATTGATCTCTGTCGTTATCAAGTGGCCAACTGCTACATGGGCCGCGCAGGCTTAATTAATAGTGGTGGCGCTTCGGGAGAACATGATTTTGCAGAGGCTGTGAGAACAGCTGTCATTAATAAGCGTGCTGGAGGAACAGGCCTCATCTCCGGCCGCAAAGCCTTTCAACGTCCCATGGAAGAAGGAGTGAAGCTCCTCCATGCTATCCAAAATGTTTATCTTTGCAATCAAGTCACCATTGCTTAAGCTGATTTTATTCTCTTCAGGAACCTAATGTAAGCACCTCAACAAAAACCAAATATTATGAAAAACCATAAAAAAAATTCGCCTGTTTCTAGCTCTTCTTTTTTACCTCAACCCTTCATAAAAGCGAAAGACAATAGTGAGCGTGGGGCTACATTTGTTGAATATTTGGTCATGATATCCATTATTCTAATAGGTGCAACAATCGCGGTTCGCGTTGTGGGGAGCATGCTTATAAAGACAACAGCAGAAACAGGAGCTCAACTAGCCACTCTAAGATCAGAAATGGAAGCTGAACGAACCGCTACACAATCAGAAATACAAGGTCAAATAGAAGGTCTTAAAAAAGAGGTGATAGAACTACGAGCAGTAAAAGCTCATGGAGTGGGTTCTAACTTCGGGCCAGGTTCTAATTTCGGACGTGATTCCAATCGTGGTCCAGGTTCTAATGTCGGACCAGCTTCAAATTTTGGTCCAGGTTCAAATGTTGGTCCAGATTCTGCTCACGGAGTAGGTTCTAACATCGGACCAGGTTCTAATATGGGACGAGGCTCCAATCATGGCCCAGGCTCTGCTCATGGCCCAGGTTCTAATGTCGGACACGGTTCCAATCATGGCCCAGGCTCTGCTCATGGCCCAGGTTCTAATCATGGCCCAGGTTCTAATGTCGGACACGGCTCCAATCATGGGCCAGGCTCTCACGGAGTAATAACTGTACACCCAGTTGCTCATGCTGCAAAGTAGCAGTGTGTTTTTAACTAATCTTCAAAAAAAAATTACAGAAGCTTTTCAAAAAAACTTTGACGAAGGGCTCGAGGTTGGAGCGGCTCTGGCTGTGTATCATCGAGGGAAAAAAGTAATTGCCTTATATCAAGGATGGTGTGATGAAGCTCACACAAGGCAGTGGAAAGAGGATACGTTGGCCCTGATTTGGTCAGCAGGCAAGGGGGTTGGTGCCGCTTGCCTTCTTCATGCGATGCAAGAAAATGGAACTACGCCGGAAGAAAAAGTCGCCACGTTTTGGCCGGAGTTTGCACAAGCAGGAAAAGAAAACATCACCATAGCGCAACTCCTCTCCCATCAAGCGGGGCTTGCTGCTCTTGAAAAAGAAGGGTTAGGCTTAACAGATCACGATGCCATTGCCCAAGCACTCGCAGCACAAGCTCCCAACTGGATTTACGATGGCACTCACGGCTACGGGGCGCGTACTTTTGGATTTCTTGTCGATGAATTATTCAGGCGCATAAGTAAAGAATCCTCTCTCGCCAATTACTGGCGTCGTGTTTTTGCAGATCCCTTGGGACTTGATCTTTGGTTTGGCCTTCCAGAAAAAGAATTATCGAGAGCCGCGGATGCCATCCCACCTAAGATGACACCCCCGCCAAGCGAGTTTGGATCAGCTTATGCAGATCCTTATTCTTTAACACGGCGTGCTTTTTTGGAGCCAGGTGGTTCTTTTTCTGCGCGTACCATGAATGAGCCAGCAATGCGCCGAGCTGCCAATATTTCTTCAGGAGCGATCAGCACGGCGGAGGCACTTGCGCAATTCTATTCCCTCGTGGCCATGAAAGATAAGAACAGGTGGTTTACCCCGATAACTCAGCGTTGGATGAAAACTCCTCTTGTGCGAGGAAAAGATCGTGTGCTTTTCACGGAAACAGTTTTTTCCCTAGGGCTGATGATGAACAATAGTCATGGCATCATGGGTCGTAACCCCTCTTCTTTTGGGCATCCCGGGGCAGGGGGTGCTTTGGCTTTTGCAGATCCAGAACGAGAAATAGGATTTGCCTTTCTTCCCAACGCCATGCATTCCGGCGTTGTCTCCAGTACTCGAACACAGCGACTTGTAGATGCGATTGAGGACTAAATCAATCACCTTGACCTAACCTAAAACTCCCCTATCCTGGTGGGCTCGTTTTTATTTGCCTGTGATTGTTACAACGCTTTTAAGCCACTTTGTTTGGCAGACCGTCTCTATTCCTCCTGTTTTAGAGGGGTCTTTTTTTGTCAGACGTGCACGATTTGAAGAAAAAGAAAAAGCAACTCAAGTTGCCCTTCTTGGTCTTAAAATGAGCACCGAATGGTATGATGCAGTGGATCAAGTAAGCGCTTCTATTGAAGAGGCCTCACAGCGAGCTTTTACTCAACAACAGGAACCATCGTGTCTTGTAGTGGCCCATGGAGGACGGATCATTGGAGTTTCTATTTTGGATTGTAATGAGGAAGCTGCCTCTCATCTGGCAAGTGGCCCTTGGGTTTTAACCGAATACCGCAATCGTGGTATTGGTTCTCTTTTGCTGCAAGCTTCTCTTCATGACTTAGCAGAGCAGGGTATTACTGAGGTTCGAGGGACAACTCGTACTCATGGTGTTGCTGCACGTTTTGTTTATCCTAAGTTTGGAGGAGTGAAAATTTAACTAATGCCTCGTGGTGTAACGGTAGCACAGCAGACTCTGAATCTGCTTGTCATAGTTCGAATCTATGCGAGGCAGCCACTAATAACGTTTTGAAACGATCAAAACAAATGATGTAAACAGATGAAGAGTCTGACTCTGAACACAGCTGCCCGGGAGGGCGCTGGGTAGACTGCTGCCAAGCAGCAGCCCCTTTAGGGGCGAGACGAGCGGGAGCGAGCGAGTCAATCTGCTTGTCATAGTTCGAATCTATGCGAGGCAGCCACTAATAACGTTTTGAAACGATCAAAACAAATGATGTAA